>JAQYCV010000031.1 GCA_028724525.1 Clostridiales bacterium | reverse complement strand
CTCATAACCCGGAGGTCGCAGGTTCGAATCCTGCCTCCGCAACCAAATGAACTGCTACATCTTAGTAGCAAAAAAAGCCGGTCCAGATAGGGCCCGCTTTTTTTGTGTGTTTTTTTGTTTGTATTTTTGTACTTATTGCTTGACTCTCCACTAACGTCATAGTTTATGCTCAAATTCAACTAATAAAGGAGGTAAAAATGAGAACCGTAAGTGAAGTAAGCAAACTAACGGGTGTGAGCATTCGCACACTGCAATATTACGATAAGATTGGCTTGTTGCAGCCATCTGCACGTACAGAGGCCGCTTATCGCCTGTATGATAACTGTGACTTAGAGAAACTACAGCAAATTCTGCTCTTTCGAGAATTGGAATTTCCCATAAAAGACATTAAGCAAATCATCAACAGCTCAGACTTTGACCGCAAAAAAGCCCTCGCTCAGCAAATTGAATTGCTCACCTTATAAAAGGAACATATTGAAAACCTCATCACAATGGCCAAGGGCCTTAAATTAACATGAGTGAGAATAATGGACTTTTCAGCATTTGATACCAAGAAAATTGACGAGTATTGTGAACGAGCGAAAGCTACCTGGGGCGACACCCCCGAATTCAAAGAATTTGAAATGAAGGACAAGAACAGAAGTCGAGAAAAGCAATCTGCGCTCAATCAAGAACTGATGGCTATTTTTGGTGGGTTCTCTGAAGCACAAGACCAAGAGGCAGACTCTCCTCAAGTACAGGCACTCGTAAATAAATTGCAAGACTTTATCACCACGCATTATTACTCTTGCTCCAATACCATTCTCGCAGGTTTAGGGAAAATGTATGGCGGATGTGGTGAGTTTACCAAAAACATTAACCATGCCACAAAAGATGGAACAGCAGAATTCACAGCCAAGGCAATAGAAATTTATTGCCGCTAGTGAAATTAAGATTTTGCCATTCTCCTTTAGGCGAGTCCATATTTATTACGGCATTAGGATAATCTGGCGCGGTCGCTAGGATAGCAGGGCCAAGAGGGCGACTTTTTTCAGATTCTTCCCGATGACTACAAAGCTGTTGAGGTCATAATCTGCTGGCCGGCCTTCCCCTTCTGCTACGCTTTGCTCGGCAGCGAGGGCGGCGGCTTCTTCTGGACTAAGGCCGGTCATGCTAAATTGTTTATCTACGAGCTCAACATGGATAAGATCCTTGCCCGCAGAAACAAAACCTTTAGCCCGGATAATCTGGCCGTATTTTTCCATTAAGATATCTTCTAAAAAGGCATAAAGCTGGTCTGGGTTACGAAATTTGAGGCCGCGCAAGCTGAGGTTTGTAAGGTCGAGGTCTGGCTCACGGCTCACCTGGTGTTGGATAAAGCGTTGCCCAACCGCATGAATATCCGCCGCGCTCAATTCTTTGGCGAGGAGGGCTAGCCAAGCTTCCTGGGGCCAATTCTCATAATGGCTTAGAGGGAAATTCACATCGTCAGCAACGTCGAGGTCTGCTGCTACCCGCTTAAAATCCTCAGGATCGAGCTGTTCTGATTTACTCAGAACTAGAGTGCCCGCCACGCTGACTTGGTCATAAAAATAGTTAGGAAAATCCCGCCTTTGTTGCTGGTAGTTTTGGGCATCCAATATTGTCACGGGTGCAAGGAGCTGAATCTTTTCATATTTAATTTTTTGAAGGCTTTCCAGGATATTGGTCGGTTGAGCAACCCCAGAAGGTTCTACGATCAGGTAATCAGGGTTCAAGGTGTTGGCGATCGTCATAACCGAGAAAGAAAAGTCCAGATTCAGAGAACAGCAGATACAGCCCTCCGAGAGTTCCACGATCTTCATAGCGGCCAAGGCCTGGTCCTGGGAAAGAACTTTACTGTCAATATTTTCTTCAGCAAATTCATTTTCAACGATGACAAATTCCCTGTCTATGGCTTTGGCCATCGCCTTGATGAAGCTAGTCTTCCCTGCACCGAGGAAGCCGGAAACAATAAGTATTTTCAATCTGTTCTCCTTCGCGTAAAACGACAAGCGCTATAGCAGCTAGCAGACATAAGCGCAAGAAAGTGCGCTAGGCCAATGGCCCGCGCACTTTCCCCGCAAAAAGCAAGTATATTTTGCTTAGAGTACAACGACAGGTTTGATCAGGTCACGGGGTTTGTCCTTCATCAGCATGAGGGCTTCCTCGATGTGCTCGAAACCGTGGAATTTATGGGTCAGCATGATGGAAACATCCAAGCGTCCAGAGGTTACCAGGGCACCTAATTTTTCCAAACGAGCTCTACCACCAGGCATGAGGCCACCGACGATCTTCTTATGACCCCCATACCAACACCCCACTCTAAACGGGGAATCTGGATGTAGGTACCTTCGCCGAGATATTTGACATTACCGATTGTTCCACCGGGCTTGACAACTTTGACAGCGGTCTCAAAGGTATCGTTATTACCACCAGCGACGATGACTTTATCGACGCCCTTGCCATTGGTTAATTCCATGACCTGTTCTGCGATATCACCATCTTTATAGTTAACAAAATCGCTAGCGCCATAGGCTTTAGCGGCTTCGATGCAGTTGGGACGGGTACCCACAGCAATAATTCTGGCTGCGCCACGCAGGCTGGTACCAGCAACGGCCATAAGGCCTACAGGACCAATACCAATAACTAAAACGGTATCACCAAATTTAACGTCGGCTAATTCTACGCCATGGAAACCGGTGGGTACCATATCGGATAACATGCAGGCTTCTTCAGGAGAAATGCTGTCAGGCAGATGAGCCAGGTTACCATCAGCATCGTTCACGTGGAATTATTCACCGAAAACGCCATCTTTAAAGTTAGAGAACTTCCATCCAGCAAGCATGCCACCAGAATGCATGGGGTAGCCTTCCTGGGCTGCGATGGACTGCCAGTCGGGGGTAATAGCAGCGACCATGATGCGGTCCCCTACTTTGAAGTCTTTGACGTTGGAACCTACTTCATCCACGACACCGCAACCCTCGTGCCCCAGGATCATGTTGTGCCTCTCGCCCAGGGCGCCTGCCCAAACGGTGTGGACATCAGAAGTACAGGGAGAGATCGCTAAAGGGCGGATGATCGCATCATCAGGCCCACAAGCCGGTCTATCCTTTTCGATCCAGCCGGTCTTGCCGATACTGAGCATTGCATAACCTTTCATATGTGTTCCTCCTTATGGATCATTGGTTATATGCTGTTATTTGCTTTCAAAGACTAGAAAAAAAGCTAAAATCTTGTAAACAGAAATAATGTCGCAAAAAATGACGGTTTTTATCGTCTGAAATCTCCATTCTGAGAGCAAAGAGTTATAATAAAGAGTTATAATATAATTGCGAATTTTTAAATAAGCTGCCTTTCTGGAGTAAAGACCCAGCTGCAGAGACAGTCGAAAGGAGAATAACTTATGAAACATCATAATGCTACAAGAAATCTGAACAGACTATCCCTCATCCTTTTGCTTTTCACGCTCAGCTTTGTATTCTTCGCAGGACCTGTAGAAGCAGTCGCAGGAGCGACACGTGGTTCCATGCCCTCTGACCTCGTAGAGGATCGGCAGGCTTGGAAAAACTGGCCCGAAGCCAAAGTCGGTGAGAACGGCCTGATCTCTGCGGAAGGGGTCCATATTCCCCGCTTTCTCTTCGATTCCCCAGATGCCATTGCAGCTAATGCCGACCTGGACGAGATCGAAGCCTCTCTGGCGGAGGAGTATCACTACCAATTAGATACTGAGATGTACAGCCCATTAGAAAGCACATTTTCTGTCTACCAAGATGACCGGATTCTGAGTGTGGGCTGCCGTTACTTTGCTCCAGACAAAAATGACATGCAATATTTGAATTATACATTCTGGCTTGCAGATGGAAAACGCTTAACAGATGCAGACCTAGCTGACTACCTTGGGCTAGGCGATCGCTTGCTGGGCCTCATGGAGGAAAATATCGCTGAGTCTTATGCACAGCCTGTTGGCGACTTGCCTATGGCCTCAGAATTGGGAAGCAGGCAAGACCAGTTTGCGAGCTTTGTTGGCTTAGCCTTGCAGGATCTCTGGGATAACTTCTCTCCTAGCCAACATCAACTTTATCTAGATGAAACGGGACGGCCCCACATGATCTACCGTTTTTACGGACCAGCCGGAGCTGGTAGCTATAACGCTGAAAAAGAGCTAAGACTTTATCTCCATCCAGAAGATAAGCTCCTATCGCCGATTTACGTCCGTATGGCACGCGAACTGGGACTAGATCCCCTGGACGACAGCTGTACAGCCCTGATCGTCCTGGTGGGCGGGGCTTATGATGAAGCTAGTCTGACCACAATGCTCGCCAGACTCTGGCCCTGGCAAGAAGCCTATAACGAGTTCCAAACTCCGGTTACTCTGCTGAGAACTGGCTACGGTGAGGATGGCGAAAGTATACGTCTGGAAGGTCAGGAATACTACCTCTTAGTGCCTAAATACCAGCATGCAACGATAGCCTTACAAGCACTTACCATAACCGAGGATGCTAAGCTCATACCAGAACAGAACGAGCAACTGGCTAGACGTTGCGTAACCGGTCCCGTTTTAATTGCTCAAAACATCAGCGACATCTGGCCTAATGCGGAAATTAACCTCCGCTACCGCAAGGAGTGGCTCAAGTTCAGCCCCAGCATCAGCCTCAAAGACGGCTCATTAATCACAGCCCCAGGCATCGTGGATGCAGGCGCGACCTTCGACTGGGGTGAGCAAAACGAGGAAGACCCGGCCAGCGCCACCTTTGACCACACGCTCTACGACTATTTAAAGAGTCTGTGGGATTTTAATTAAGTATGTATGATTGTGCAGAGGTAAAACAAAATGGATAGTGCCCATACCCAGGC
>JAQYCV010000030.1 GCA_028724525.1 Clostridiales bacterium | reverse complement strand
ATTTGCCGCCAATAGGAAGATTTTCCTCTAGAGAGAAATTAGGGGCAAAAGCAAAAAAGGCTCAAATCCCGCCAACCAACGCTCCGCCTGGCGGCTAATCTCATGAAACTCTAATCTTTTTCCAGGGTGTATTCTAATTTTGCCTCTCTAGAATAGGCTTAGAGCTTCTGGAAAGGGTGATCCTTCAACCCAAACCCTAGGCAGTGAGCTCAACAGACAAATCATCAGACAAATAGGAATTAACATTTCGAAACATTTGGAAACATTATTTAGGAGGTCCATATGGAACATATTGAAATGGTAGAAAAACTTAGAGAACGAGTGAATGTCAGTTATGAAGAAGCCAAGGCGGCCTTGGAGGATAACAATTGGGACCTCCTAGATGCCATGGTCCAGCTGGAACGGGAAGGTAAAATGCAGGATGACTATGCTTCTGCCTACTCCACCCAGGCTGAGGCGGAAGCCCAGCACAAGAAGCGTGAAGAGCAAAAAGAGAAGAGCAAGACTGCGGTCAACTCCTTCTTTGATGAGGTCAAGCGCCTGGTCATGTTAGCCAATGACCACAATCTCATTATTTCCAAGGATCATAAGCAGATTATCTCCATTCCTATCTCCATCCTGATCATCATCCTCTTGCTGACCCTGCCGGCTTTCGGTTTGATCGCCTTGGGCGCAGTTGTGGCCTACTTCTTCGGGATCCGCTATAGCATTCGGAAGGGGCAAAATGCTGTCCAGCCTACTGGCTCCTCAGACGGGGAAGGCAAGGATTCAGAAACTTCTAGCGCAGATGAAGATTTAAAGGAATAAAGCAAGGCCCAGCAGAATATTTTTCAATTCAGTACAATAAGCGTAGCTGTTCCATACAAGAGGAGGACCAGATGACCAAAATTCTTATTGTCGAAGATGAAGAAAAGATCGCCCGCTTTGTAGAGCTGGAACTCCAGCATGAAGGCTATGAAGTGGCCAAGGCTGGGGATGGTCGTACAGGCCTGGAGATGGCGACAAGCGGCGACTTTGACCTCATTCTCTTAGATATCCTCCTGCCGGAACTCAACGGGATTGAACTCCTCCGCCGCCTGCGGAAAAGTAGCCAGGTGCCTGTCATCATGTTGACGGCTAAGGATGAAGTCATGGACAAGGTCGCAGGCCTGGATATGGGGGCAGATGATTATATCACCAAGCCCTTCTTTATCGAGGAGCTCCTGGCCCGTATCCGGACCATTCTCCGCAAGCAAAGTCCCCAAAGCATCCAAAGCCAGGGGAGCTTACTGACTTACGACAAGCTCCGTATGGATCTGGCCCGCCACCAGGTCACCTATGATGGCCAAATTCTAGACTTATCAGCTCGGGAGTTTGACCTCCTCCACTACTTCATGGACCATGCCGAATTGGTGGTGACCCGGGACCAGGTCTTGGAGGCCGTGTGGTCCTATGATTACCTGGGCGAATCCAATGTGGTGGATGTCTATGTCCGCTATCTGCGGCAGAAACTTGATGAAGTCTTCGGGGTTAAGCTTCTGCAAACGGTGCGGGGGGTGGGCTATACCCTCCGCCGGGAGGACTAATGGCAGAGCATAAGGCCCAGGATGCCAAGACTGCCGGTTCTGCCCGGTCCGCCAAGCCAGCGGTTAGCCTGGCCAGCCGGCTGAACCGTAACTTTTTAGGTCGACTCTTAGGCGCCTATCTTTTCACCGACCTGCTTATTTTACTTGTTGTTATCTTTACCGGGGCCTACCAGGCGGAAAAAGCCGCCCTGGGCTCAGCTTGGGACCTCCACACAGGCCGGCAACTGGCTTATGCAGAGGATATGCCGGCTAAACCTTTGCCCTGGTCTCAGAAACTGGCTTATTTGGAATACCGGCTCACCCCGCGCGACCAAGAGCGTAATCAAGCCCACGATCAGAAACTGGATCCAGGGGAGGAGGCGGCAGCAAAACCTTCTACCATCGTGATCCAGGCTGGCCCCTTTGCCCAGACGGTCTACCGCAGTGGCCGGATCCTCTTGGTCCTGCAATTTCTGCATTTTGTCCGCCAGTATTTTAAGGGCAAGGCCGCCAACTACCGAATTCTGGAAGGCCCCTTGCAAGATATGGCCGACCAGGCCGAGCTCCTGTCCCAGTTTGACCTCCAGCAGGAGGCCTACCATGACATGGAAAATGCGATTGAGTCCCTGAGTCCCGCCACTCCCAATGCCAAGATCGAGATGGGAGACCCCAACCTGGAGGGCTTGGAGGATGCCATTAACGACCTCCTGGCCCGGACCCATGCGGCCTACCGCCAGCAAATCCGCTTTGTCTCGGATGCCTCCCATGAGCTCCGGACCCCTATCGCAGTTATCCAAGGCTATGCCGACCTCTTGGCCCGGTGGGGCAGGAAAGATGAGGCCGTCCTAGAAGAAGCTATCTCGGCTATCCAAGCGGAAACGGGGCAGATGAAAACCTTGGTGGAAGACCTTCTCTTTCTTGCCCGAGGGGATGCTGGCCGCAATCCCATGAACATGGAGCAAGTGGATTTGGCCCAGTTAGTGCGGGAGGCCGGGGAAGAATACCAGATGCTAGATAGCCAGCACACCTGGCAGGTCCAGGCCGACCAGCCAATTCTCGCCCAGGGAGACCGGAAAATGCTCAAGCAGGTCTTGCGGATCCTGGTGGATAATGCCATTCGTTATTCTCCCCCCGATACCCCCATCCAACTCAAGGCCATTCATATGGAAGGCCAGGAACCAGCCTTCCAGGTTCAGGATATGGGGGCGGGCATTCCCAGCGCGGACCTGCCCAAGATTTTTGACCGCTTCTACCGGTCGGATCCCGCCCGTAAGCGGGAGGGGGGTGGGACAGGCCTGGGTTTGGCCATCGCCAAATGGATTGTCGACAACCACCAGGGCCATATCACGGTTTTATCGCGGGAGGATTTGGGCACCCGGTTTACAGTTGTCCTGCCTGCCTATTCAGATTCAGACGAAGGACCTGCCCAGGCTTAGGCCTTTCTACTTCTTTGTTTCCCAGCACAAAATATTTCTTTTGTCTTACAGGGCTTGCAATCTTACTGTCCTACTAGTATTATCCGTGTTATTATCACTAGTATAGAAGGAGCGGAGACGCGAGATGACACTATTGCAAGTCCAAGACCTCAAGAAGGTCTATAAAAGTAAACTAGGGGGCAAGGACGTAGAAGCCCTGCGCCAGGTGAATTTCCAGGTTGAAAAGGGCGAGTTTGTCGCCATTATGGGGGATTCTGGCTCTGGTAAGACCACCCTCCTCAATATCATTGCCTCCTTAGACCGGCCCAGTGCAGGCCGGGTGATCATCGGGGGCCAGGACCTCAA
>JAQYCV010000029.1 GCA_028724525.1 Clostridiales bacterium | reverse complement strand
TGTCCCGGAACCCCTTCAAGGCAAACGAATTTGGTCTCTAGACTTGGGGGCTTTGGTCGCGGGTGCTAAGTTCCGCGGTGAGTTTGAAGAGCGTCTCAAAAAGGTCTTGGCGGCAATCCAAGATTCCTGTGGCGAAATTATTCTCTTCATTGATGAAATTCATACCATCGTGGGAGCTGGTAAGGCAGAGGGTTCTCTTGATGCCTCCAATATGATGAAGCCCATGCTCGCCCGCGGAGAAATTAAGGTAATAGGGGCCACGACCCTCAATGAATATCGGGAATCGATCGAAAAAGATGGCGCTTTAGAGCGCCGCTTCCAGAGAGTTTTAGTGCCAGAACCCAGTGTAGAAGATACGATTTCTATCTTGCGGGGGATTAAGGAAAAATATGAAATTCATCACGGTATCCGTATCTCGGATAATGCGGTTTTAGCCTGCAGCAAGCTTGCTGACCGCTATATTTCCGACCGCTTTCTGCCGGATAAGGCTATCGATTTGATGGATGAGGCCTGTGCTATGGTTAGAACAGAAATCGATACCATGCCTGAGGCCCTGGATGAAATGCGGCGGAAGATCCTTCAGATGCAGATAGAAATTACTGCGCTCAAAAAAGAAGATGATCCGGCTTCCCAAAATCGCCTGGCTCAAATGGAGGAAGAACGTGCCAGCCTCCAGGCGGATTTTGACCGCCAGTATGCAGAGTGGGAAGCTGAGAAAGAAAACATTGATAAGGTTAAGGACCTAAAAGCAGAAATCTCTGATGTCAAAAATCAAATGGCCGAGGCCGAACGGACTTATGACTTTGAGAAGCTATCTGAACTTAAATACAATCGCTTAGCCAAGCTAGAAAACGATTTGGCTAATGCTAACGCTAAAGCAGAAGCAGATGAGGGTAGCCTTAAGGAGGAGGTCGATGACGAAGATATTGCGGAAGTTGTGTCTAAGTGGACGGGCATCCCTGTGGCCAAATTGCAGGAGACTGAGCGAGAAAAGGTCTTAAGTCTGCCAGAAATCCTCCATCGGAGAGTGGTTGGTCAGGACCAGGCCGTCCAGACCATCTCGGATGCTATTATCCGGGCACGGTCGGGTTTAAAGAATGCGCAAAAGCCCATTGGGTCTTTTATCTTCTTAGGGCCTACCGGAGTTGGTAAAACAGAACTAGCCAAGACCCTCACACAGGTCCTCTTTGACTCAGAGAAAAACCTGATCCGAATAGACATGTCGGAATACATGGAGAAATTTAATGTATCCCGCCTTATTGGCGCTGCTCCTGGCTATGTGGGCTATGAAGAAGGGGGGCAACTTACAGAGCAAGTTCGGCGCAAACCCTACTCTGTTATCCTTTTCGATGAAATTGAAAAGGCCCATCCAGATGTCTTTAATATCCTGCTCCAGGTTCTAGATGACGGCCGCCTAACAGATGGCCAAGGCAGAACGGTAGACTTTAAGCATACTGTGATCATTATGACCTCCAATTTGGGCTCGCAGTACATCATGGAGGGGATAGACGAGACGGGAAATATCACACCCGCAGCTAAGAAGCAGGTAGAAGCAGAGATGCATGCCCGCTTCCGGCCGGAATTCCTCAACCGAATAGATGATATTGTTCTCTTCAAGCCCCTGGGTAAAGAAGAGATTGGGCAGATTATAGACTTGCAGATTGCCCAGCTGAACCTACGCTTGGCTGAACAGGATATTAGCCTTAGCCTTAGCCCGGAGGCTAAAGACTTGGTGATGGCCAAGGCTTTCTCTCCCCAATTTGGCGCAAGAGCGGTCAAACGCTATCTTGAATCCAAACTGGAGACCGCCTTGGGCAAAGCAATCCTGGAAGGCCAGGTCTCACCCGGTGATCAGGTTCTGGTGACTGTAGACCCGCTGAACACTTTTGCTTTTGAAGCGGCCAATCAGCTTTCCTAAATTCCTTAAAACCTCTTCATAGGTCTCCTCGAAAAATGCCCTGTCAGCTGACAGGGCATTTTTGCAGGTACTTTTCTAAAACCATAATGCCTTACAGAAAGGCCTGTTTATTTTTTAAATAGGCTGTGTAGTGGTCTTTGTTGTCCCATTCCATAACGGTGTTAATGTGTTTCTTCAT
>JAQYCV010000028.1 GCA_028724525.1 Clostridiales bacterium | reverse complement strand
CGAGTAAAATGGCGGAGTAAGGGAGGTCTTAGCATGACCAATAAATTGATTGAAAATTACCAAGATTTAGACTTTGCTCAATTTTCCTACCTCATGGCTCCCCAGACCAGAATTTTCTTCGTAGGAATTGGCGGCATTTCTATGTCGGGCCTTGCGGAGCTAGCCCAGGACCAGGGCCTGGTCGTAGCAGGTTCTGATAGCGCCAGGGGCTATAGGATTGGGGATCTAGAGAAACGAGGCATCCCGGTATACAGTCCCCAAGCGGCTACTAATATCGAGGACTTTAAACCCCAGGCGGTCGTCTACAGTGCGGCTATTCCCTGGGACAATCCAGAACTGGTAAAGGCCCGGGAGTTGGGCCTGCCCTGCCTGGAACGGAGCAAGTGGTTGGGCCTGGTCAATAGGACCTATCCCCAAGTCATCAACGTGGCGGGCACCAATGGTAAAAGCACGACCACGGCTATGTGCTCCTACATTCTCTTGGATGCGGGCCTGGATCCCACCATCCATCTGGGAGCGGAACTGGACCGCCTCCAATCTACGGTACGTACGGGCAGGGGAGAGCTCATGGTATCCGAAGCCTGTGAGTTTAACTTAAGCTTTTACGCTTTTTACTCCACTATTACGGCTATCCTTAATTTAGGTCATGACCATGTGGATATTTTCCCAAAGATGGACGATGTCATAGAGGCCTTTGCAGGCTATATCCTGAGGCAGGCAGAGGGTACCAAGCTTGTCTTGCCCTCTTTTGACCCCCATATTCCAGACCTCCTAGTCCAGGTGGAAACGCTGAGGCCAGGTTGGTTAGACCGCTTGCAAATCTTTTACTTTGGTTACCCGGAGGATACACCGAGCCCTGATCTCGCAATTTGCGACCTCCATTATGAAGAAGGTCTTCCAGTTTTCCGCTTGACCTATCAGGGAGAGAATGTGGGAGACTTCCGTTTGGCTATTCCGGGCCGCTTTAATGTTGAGAATGCCGCAGCGGCGATCCTGCTTTGTAAATTAGCAGGTGCCAGCTTTGAAACGGCAAGAAAGAGCCTGGCTAACTTTAAGGGGGCAGAAGGTCGGTTTACGATTGCTGGCCACTATCAGGGTGCCCTGCTTGTCAATGACTATGCCCACCATCCAGACTCTATTAGAGCCACTTTGGCAGCAGCCGAAGAAATCCCCCATGAAAGGATCTTTGCCTGCTTTCAACCCATCACTTACTCACGGGCTAAGGGCCTCTTTACAGAATTTGTAGAGGCCCTGAAGGACCAGACCCACCCTATACTCCTGGAAGTCTTTGATGACCGGGAAAAAGATCGCAGCTTCTCTTCGGCTCATATCGCAGAGGAAATCAACAAGCAAGGTGGATCTGCCCTCTTTTTTGCCCATAAGGAAGATTTAGAAAACTATTTACGGGCAGAGCTGAGCCCAGGAGACCTGGTTATCCTCATGGGACAGGATATCCGACAAATAGGGGATAGCCTAGCTAATCGCCATGACCACTTCCACCATCATCAAGGCCTGGCAGATGAGCAAAATCAGCCTTGACAGCACAAGGCCCGCTTGCTAATATACTCAAGCGACCGCTCCGCCAAGGCTCGTAAAGCTTAGGCTGCCTTGTTAGCGGGCGAGACTGTTTACAGGAGGAAAAGCATGTACGCTATTATTAAAACCGGCGGTAAACAATACCGGGTATCTGAGGGCGACGAAGTCTTCGTGGAAAAACTCGGCCTTGAAGCCGGTGAAAAGGTAAGTTTTGACCAAGTACTCGCTATGGGCGAGGGAGAGGCACTAGAGTGGGGTAAGCCCTATCTGGAAGGCGCCAAGGTTGAAGCTGAGATCGTTAAAAACGGTAAGGGCCCAAAGATCAATATCTTTAAGTACAAGGCCAAGAAGGGTTATCGCCGCCGTCAGGGTCATCGTCAACCCTATAGCAAGGTCAAGATTACTAGCCTGGCTCGCTAGATGGCCATAAGCTCCGATGATTGAAGCCAGCTTTTATTATGACCAGGCAGGAAGCCTAAGGGCCTTTGACTTTTCAGGCCACGCTGGCTTCGCGGATCGTGGATCCGATATTGTCTGTGCAGCTGTTTCAGCCATCGGGCAAACGGTTATTGGTACTATCGAAGAACTTGTAGGTCCAGAGTTTAGATATGAGCTAGATCCTTTAGAAGGGAAAATTGCTTGTAGTCTGTGGCCTGATGATCACTACAGCGAGACAGAGAAGATTGCCCTAGGGGCCTTAATGTTTTCTGCCTATATAGGAATTGAGCAACTAGTTCCCAACTATGGGGAATTCATCACAGTAGAGAAGAAATCCTACTTGGAGGCAACACATGATTAATGTAAATTTACAAATTTTATCGAGTAAAAAGGGTGTAGGTTCTACTAAGAACGGCCGTGACTCTCGTGCCAAACGTTTAGGTGCAAAATTAGGGGATGGTCAGTATTGCTTGGCCGGTAATATTATTTACCGTCAACGTGGTGCAAAAATTCACCCCGGTGAGAATGTGGGTAAAGGCAAAGACGATACCCTCTTTGCCCTGATCGATGGTCAGGTCTACTACGAGCGCAAGGATAAGAAGCGTAAACAAGTTTCTGTCCGCCCTGTGGAATTCGCAGTGGCAGAATAAGCTATAAACTCTGCAATTTTGCGGAGCTTGTGCAACAAGCCTCGTTTAACTTGTGTAGAAAGTGCCTGGCCCTGTGGGGCTGGGCTTTTTTGTTAGGAAGTATCTATGTTTTTTGACCATGTAAGACTAGAACTCAAGTCCGGCAAGGGTGGCGATGGTGCTGTCTCTTTTCGCCGGGAGAAGTTTATTCCCGATGGTGGCCCCGACGGCGGCGATGGCGGCGATGGCGGCGATGTCATCTTTAAGGTAAGTGGACGGCGCAACTCTTTGATTGACTACCGCTTTAAGCACAATTTTGCTGCGGAAGACGGTCAGGATGGCCAGGGCAAGAAAATGTTTGGCCGGTCCGGGGCGGATCTTATTCTGGAACTCCCTCCTGGTACCTTGATTTACGATGACGAGCGCGATGTCCTGATCTGCGACCTCAAAGAAGAAGGACAGACCTTCAAGATTTTAGAGGGTGGTAAGGGGGGCTTGGGCAATGTGCACTTCAAAAGCTCCCGCCGCCAGGCCCCGCACTTTGCCCGGGCGGGTGGTAAAGCGGAAGAACTGAGAGTACGCCTAGAGCTTAAGCTGATTGCGGATGTGGGCCTCCTGGGCTTGCCCAATGCGGGCAAATCCTCGCTTCTAGCTCGCATGTCCCGAGCCAAACCTAAAATTGCTGACTATGCCTTTACCACCCTGCAACCTCAGTTGGGTGTGGTGGACAGCTATGACCAATCCTTTGTCCTGGCGGACTTGCCTGGTTTAATTGAGGGGGCAGCGGAGGGTGCTGGCTTAGGCCATGATTTCTTGCGCCATACCGCCCGCTGCCGTCTCCTCCTCCATCTGGTGGATGCCAGCCCCTTGCCTGGTCAACCTTCAGCTCGGGAAGCTTACGATCTGATTCAAGCTGAACTAACTGCCTACGGGGATGGGCTGGATGAACGTCCTCAAATTTTGGTCCTCAATAAGGCGGACCTCCTGGCGTCCGATCAAAGACCTGAAGTCGAGGCCAGCTTCGCGGAATTGGATTTGCCCAAGTATTGGGTATCTACGGTGACAGGTGAAGGCATAGAGGATTTGAAACGGGGCATCTTCTCCATCCTGCCCAGCCTACCCACAGTAGAGCAGGCCGAAGTCAGCTCTGAGGAATGGCAGATCTACCGCTACGAAAGCAGGGCCCCTTATGAAATATTCTGGGAAGATGGGGAAGCCTATGTGATTGGCAACTGGATAGAAGGTTTGGTCCAGTCTACTAACTTTGACAATCCGGAATCTTTCCATTATTTCCAAAAGGAAATAGAGCGCAAGGGCTTGAATGCTGCCCTGTCGGAGGCCGGTGTCAAGGATGGGGATTGGGTTGATATAGGGGGAGCAGAATTCCAGTTCCTGGGCCGCAAACCAGAAGAGGAGGGGGATGGCCTGGGCAGTTAGTTTTGCTCAATTCTAGTCTTTTACTTTATTTAGGTATTTGCTATAATTTGCATGTTAGGCTCTGGAGCCTAAGTAACCTTATAGGCTATTTGGCCTAAGCACAAAGAAGAGAGGAAAAACGCATGGATAAATATATTTGTGACCTTTGTGGTTATGTTTATGATCCGGAACAAGGCGATCCCGATAACGGCATTGCCCCCGGCACAGCTTTTGAGGACCTCCCGGAAGATTGGGTTTGCCCACTCTGCGGAGCGACCAAGGATGCCTTCTCTAAGCAATAATTGCCTGAGTTAGGAAAATACATTCACGAAATAGGGGACCCTCCTTTTGGAGGGTCCCTTTATCTATGTCTGATCTTCCTGTGCTATGCCTGGTCCTCTTGGCTCAGTTCCTTCAAGATATGGGTATAAATCTGCCCTGCCCGTTTGGGCCAGGCCTCGGAGAAGGCCCGTGCCCTATCCTGGGTAGCTACCTGGACTTGAATTTCTAATAGCTTACTTTTCTGATCCCAGGCCTGGCAGGTGACCAGATAGCTACCATCGCCTTGGGGGCTAAAGCTGGCCGTCAGCTCACCTTGATCTTGGGCCTTTTGGCCCAGACTCTTGATTTGTTCTAAGAGAGGAGGGGAGATCTGGCCTTGTAGCTGCTTGTAGACAAGTTCACCCGCGGCGGAGAGATAGGACGCCAAGAGCGGTTGGCCTTTGAGGTCTTTTTGCTTTTGATATTTGGGTTCTGTGACAAAGATGAGCTTTTGGTCCTCAAGGGCCGCCCAGGCTTCGGCCACGGTGAAATAATCAAAGAAGAGGGTTTCTTGAGCTAGAGATTGGACCTGGGCCGGTGTGAGGCCAGGTTGATTCTTGATTAAGGCCAAGAGAATTAGTTTGACTTGGTTGGCTTGGGGGTGGACCTGGTCTGCCATCTTTTTCCTCCGGATTGTACGAAATGATGTCAAGTGTATAAAGGCAATGTTTGTTAATCTAGTATAGCGGTTAGAAACTAAGCTGTAACCATTTGCTTGAATGAAGCCATTATAATGAAAGCAATTATAGAGGGGAGATAGGCCTGTGAATTATAGCGTATGGCTTGAGACCGAGAAGCTGGCTGAGACTGTAACAGAAACTGCTGCAGATCTCTTACAGCATAAACTGTGGGAGGAAACCAGCAGCCTGGATTTAGGCATTAGCCTTGTCGTCTTGCTTGTGGCTTGGTTTTTACGCAAGTTACCCGGCCGTCTTTTCGCCCGGATCTTTAAGCGCCAGCCTCAGTTAGAAGAGCAGATCCAGGCCAATCTGCCGCAAGCTTTTTTACTTCCCCTTCTCACATGGATAGGCCTTAACCGCTGGGTCCTCACCTTTCCCCCCTCCTTGCATGCCTTCTTGGCTAGGCTCAATGCTTCTCTCCTGATCTTTGTCCTTGTCCGATCAGGCCTGGCCTGTCTGCGCAGTGTCATGCAGGTTAAAGTTTTAGGCGAGAACAAGTGGCAGTTGAAACAAGCCAGCATCAGCTTTTACTTCCGTCTTATTCAGGTAATCACTTGGCTCTTAACTGTTTTAGCGATCCTTTCTATTTTTGGAGTCAATGTGGCTAGCCTGACAGCCGGTTTGGGTCTTGGGGGTTTGGCTATCTCCCTGGCGGCCCAAGACAGTCTGTCTAATCTCATAGCAGGCTTTGTCCTCCTCAATGATCCCGACCTAAAAGTGGGCGACGATATCGAAATTTTAGGCCAAAGCGGGACCCTGGTAGATTTAGGCCTGCGGTCATCACAAATCCGGGCCTATGACCGCAGTCTCATTACCATCCCCAATAAGCTTTTATCGGAAAATATCCTGCTCAATATCAGTCGCATGGACAAGCGCCGTATACTTTTTCGTCTCCGCCTGCCTATCACAGCCACAAGTGAAGATATTGCCCAGGTGAGAACACAAACCCTAGCTTACCTGCGTACGCGAGACCAGGTCGATCCGGAAGACCTTTACTGCAATTTAGATGGGATTACTGATACCGGTACAGAGCTCTATATTCGCTTCTACATTTTGGATCCCAGCTGGGCCTTGATGATGCAGGAGAAAGAGGCCCTCTTAGAGTTCCTTTGGGACCTCCTCTTGACCCGCCATTTGGCAGAACCCAAACAAGGCCTCCGAATTGAATTGCTGGCTAATGAACTTCAAGGCCTTCAGCCTGCGGGGCAGGGCCAAAAGACCAAGCTATCTTCTGCCAACTTTAAGGACCCGAGGTAGACCACTTGCTGATTGATATCCTTATCGTCATTATTTTTTTGCTTTGCCTGGTCCGGGGTTGGCGTAAGGGCTTGCTCTACAATGCCGGCCTCGTTTTTATGCTCCTGATCGCTTTTTTCATCGCCTCGACCTTTTCCGGCCTTTTGTCGGCTAAACTCTATCAGTTAGGGGTTGAACAGGGTATCCTGCAAGCCAGTAAACCAAGCTTTAGCAAGCAGTTGGCCAGCGAGGCAGATCTCACCACTAGCCTCCAGGACTTAGGTCTGACGGAATCCTACCAGAATATCCTCAAAGGAGATATGGCAGGGCTCTTTAAAGACCTCTCCTCTTCCGTGGAAACGCTCGGAGCTCAATCGAAAGCCTATATGGATGAAATGACCCAAGCCATCAGTGAACACATCTTGCGCTTAAGTTTACAGATTTTAGTTTTTCTTGTCTTAATATTTGTTTCTTATTTTGTCTTGAAATGGCTCTTGAAGTGGCTGTCTAAAGGGATTAATGCCTTACCGGTCCTAGGTCTGGCTAACCGCTTGGGAGGAGCGGCTCTCGGTTTTGCCCTGGCTGTTCTCCTGGCTGGCACCCTCCTTTCCCTCCTACCTGGCCTAGGGGCCAGTCTCCCTGCCGTCGAGCAAGGTCTCAGGGGTTCCCAGCTGGCTGGTCTAATCTCGGAGTCTCAACTATATAAGTTCATATTGAACAGCATCTTTTAAAGTGATCTCTAGTTTAAAGGGGTCTCTTACTTTCCGCTCCATAAAAGCTTGAAACTCTTTATTGATCGGATTTATAGGCCTATTTCTTTCTCCTCACAATCTTTCCCAATTTCTTCATAATCTTCCTTGACAAAGCGGGGGTGACAATCTATATTAACTAAGGATTAGCACTCTAGTCCTTTGAATGCTAAGAAGCAAAGAAGACCATGACTGAGCGCAGAGCTAGACTCATGGCTAAATATAAGGAGGTTCAGATGAAAATTAGACCTTTAGCAGATCGCGTCGTAATCAAGATGCTGGAAAAAGAAGAAGTGAGCAAGGGTGGCCTTGTACTCCCAGAATCCGCCCGTGAAGAGCCCCAGGTGGCTGAAGTGGTTGCCGTAGGCCCCGGTGGTGTGGTAGATGGCAAGGATATCATCATGGAAGTGGAAATTGGTGATCGTATCCTGCACAGCAAGTATGCTGGTACTGAAGTCAAAATTGACGGCGAAGAATACACCATTATCAGACAGTCCGATATTCTCGCTGTTGTGGAATAAAGACTAGAAATTAGAATCTAGGAAGGAAGATAGATTATGGCAAAAGATCTCAAGTACGGGGCCGATGCCCGTAAAAGCCTGGAAATTGGCTTGAACAAACTCGCTGATACCGTCCGCATTACCCTTGGACCCAAGGGCCGCAATGTGGTTTTAGATAAGCAATATGGCGCTCCTGTGATTACCAACGATGGTGTCACGATCGCCCGTGATATTGAGCTGGAAGACCGCTTTGAAAATATGGGCGCCCAGCTGATTAAAGAAGTCGCTACCCAGACCCAGGACGTCGCTGGTGACGGTACGACGACTGCAACCCTGTTAACCCAAGCCCTCATGCGCGAAGGCCTTAAAAATGTTGCTGCCGGCGCCAACCCGATTATTGTGAAAAAGGGTATCGACCTGGCCGTCAAGACCGTGGTTGCTGAACTCGCTAAGAATTCCCACAAGGTCAATGGCAAGAATGATATTGCCAGAGTCGCCTCTATCTCTGCAGATGACGAGCAAATTGGTCAACTGATCGCTGACGCAATGGAAAAAGTCTCTTCTGATGGTGTTATTACCGTAGAAGATTCCAACACCATGGCGACCGAACTGGAAATCGTCGAAGGCATGCAATTTGACCGCGGCTATGTATCTGCCTACATGGTGACCGATACCAAGAAGATGGAAGCTGTTTACGAGAATCCCTACATTCTCATCACAGATAAGAAGATTTCTTCCATTCAAGAGATTCTCCCTCTCTTAGAGCAAATTATCCAGATGGGCAAGCCCCTGGTTATTATTGCGGAAGACATTGAAGGCGAAGCCCTGTCGACCTTGGTCCTCAACCGTCTACGCGGCACCCTCAATTGTGTTGCTGTTAAGGCCCCTGGCTTTGGCGACCGCCGCAAAGAAATGCTGGAAGATATCGCTATCCTGACCGGTAGCAAGGTCTTCTCTGATGAGCTGGCTATGGACCTCAAGGAAGCTAAAGTTGAAGACTTAGGCCACGCTGGTAAGGTCCAGGTTGACAAGGATAAGACCATCATTGTCAACGGCTCTGGTCAGGCTGCAGCCATCGAGGCTCGTGTAGAGCAAATTCGTGCCCGTATTGCCGAGACTGACTCTGATTTCGATAAGGAAAAACTCCAAGAACGCTTGGCCAAGCTGGCTGGTGGCGTAGCCGTCATCAAGGTTGGTGCCGCGACTGAAACCGAAATGAAAGAGAAGAAGACCCGGATCGAAGACGCCCTGGCGGCGACTAGAGCGGCTGTGGAAGAGGGTATTGTTGCGGGTGGTGGTACCGCCTACATCGACTCTCTGCCTGCTGTACTAGCTCTCCTGGATAGCCAAGAGGGTGATGTGAAAACGGGTGTTCAGATCGTTGCTCGGGCTCTTGAGGAACCTGTACGCCAGATCGCCCTCAATGCAGGCCTTGATGGTTCTGTCATTTGTGACAAGGTCAAATCTTCTGATAAGGGCATTGGCTTTGATGCGCTCAGAGAAGAGTATGTAGACATGATCAAGTCGGGTATCGTCGATCCTGCCAAGGTCACCCGGTCTGCCCTCCAATCTGCAGCCTCTATCGCCTCTGTTGTCCTGACGACAGAAGCTACGGTCGCAGACATTCCTGAGAAGGAAGCCCCCATGCCGGCGGGCGCTCCTGACATGATGTACTAGGCGCAAACTGCAAATTGATAATGGATTGGGACTGCCTCTTGAATGAGGCAGTCATTTTTTAAGGAGACTTTGCCCCTGGCTAGCTAAACACTTATAATGACTCTAGCTTTATAGATCAAGGAAGAAGACTGCAAATGGCCACATCATTCATGGCAGACCAACATACGATTTATCAGACGGACTTGCGCCCGGCTGACTGTGATTGTGAACGCCTCATTTTTCCCCATACCGTGTTTATGCTGGGCCAGGCTGTAGCAGAGCAGGACATTGAATATTGTCCTTGTCTGGGTAGGGAGGCCCTGGAAGCCAAGCAGCTCAAATGGATGATCTCAAGTGCTTCCTACTTTTTTACAGGACTCAGGCCTGTCAAGGGTAGTCAGGTCTTATCTGAAACCTGGTCGCCTGGGATCAAAGGCATCAATTTTTTACGGTCCCATCTTATCTTTGCTGAGCAAAGAAATGCGGCCCAGCTGGTAGCCCATGGGTCTTCTCGTTGGTTTCTCGTCGATCGAGACAGCAGGCGGCCGATCCGGCCCTATGACGTGGTTGACCAAGCGGACTATAAGACCTATATGATCCCCGAACCGGATTTAGACTTCCGCCCGCTCCGGATCAAGCCCAGCTCATCTCCCGTGCTTTTTCAAGAAGATTTTGCCATTGCCTATAGTCTTTTGGATGACAATTATCATCTCAATAATGTCAACTATATCAGCCTTTCTCTAGACTGCCTCTGGTCCTATTTGGCCAGTCAAAATCTCTCCTTACTCAACTACCAGGTCAGGGAAATCCACTGTAATTATCTGGCAGAAGTCCGGGCGGGTCAGACCTTAAGCCTAAGTCTCAGAAGTGCGGAGGATTACCAAACTGCTGCTCCTACATGTGTCTTTCAGGGTCAGTCTGTTTGTTTTACCCCGCGCAGGGCCACCCAAGCTTGGGACCTGCTAGGTGAGCAGAGGGTAGAGGAGACCCTAGAGCCGGCCTTCCGTGCCATACTGGTTTTAGAAGAGAAGTCATAGATGCCAGAGTCTAATCCAAGATCTTTTCCCCAGCACAAGCCACAGGGGCCCCTGGGCCAATATAATAAGTCTCGCCTTATTTTTTTAGCCGTGCTAATCCTGCTCAGCATTTTTTTACTTGTTTTAGTCCTGATCATTATTCCGCGAGGCCAAGTAGAGCATGCCATTCGCGGCCCAGAGGCCTTTAGGCCGCATCAAACGCGGGAGCTAGAGGCGAGTCTGGCCCGCCGCACCTATCCCTTGGCAGACAAACTGGTCTTTGTGAGCCGGGAAGAGTTGGTCTGTGAGGACTATCAAGGCCGGCAGATTTTTGCTTATGCCTTGAATATGACGCGTCCCAGCGTGCAAGTTATGGATAATTACCTCATTGTAGGAGACCGTGAGGGAGGCCAGGTCGTGATCATTAACCCCAATGGCCTAGTCTTTGAATGCCAGCTCGATTCCAGCTTTGTCCATGCGGCTCTTAACAAGGATGGCTCCTGGGCTTTTTTGGATGAGCAGTCAGATGACAAGGCCTTGGTTCACTTGGTGAGCCCCGAAGGCAAGCGGATCCTGACCTTAAGTTTTGCCAAATCCGGCAATGCCTTAAATCTAGAATTCAGCCCGGATGGCCGCTATCTGGATGTCTTGATTTTGAATACGGCTTCCTCTAATCTCAAAAGCTTGGTGAGACGCTACGATCTGGAGGGCGGCCTGGTGGCCCAGAAGGTGGTCGAGGCCTATAACACGTTATTTTATGGCTTGACCCACGCCCCGGATGGTTTGCCCATCATTTATTCCTCTAACCATGTGCTCAAGCTAGATTTTGATCAAGAAGAAAATCTCCAAGATGTAGAATTGTCCTCCATCCTGGCTGTTTACCCACATGGGCAGGACCTTGTTATTTTGGGTAATGCCCAGCCGGATGCCTATAATGGCCTTTACAGGTTTTCCTCGGCCAAGGGCCTGGAGGAAATAGCTGATCAGATCGGTAGAGCCAGCCACATCCGTCTGACTCCTGACCGGTCGAAAATTGTCTATGCGGCGGATAATCTCCTCTATACGGTGGACCTAGCCAGCTTGAGCCTGGGTCAGGCCCAGGCCCTAGATGGTGAGATCCTGGCCTACAACTTTTATGCGGGCACAGAAGCCAATGTGGTGACGAGTCACAGTGCCCATATCCTGTCATGGAAATAGAAGCTAAGTTTCAAGTCTCTAGGCCTGAAGACTGGCATTTTTGCTATCAGCTTTTCTGCTGTCAAACTTCTGACCTGGCAGGCTGGCAGGGGGGCCAAGAAGTGTCTCGTCTAGATCTCGCGGCTTTTTACTATGACACCTCATCTGCCGACCTCCACCAGGCTGGTTTTAGCCTCCGCCTGCGTCGGGAAGGTTCAGCCCTTTTTCTGACTATTAAGCATAGGCCGGCAGGAGGACAGGCTGGTCTTCAAGCGCCAGAAGCACAGCGGCAAGGAATTGTGGCCCGGCAAGAATGGGAAGTCCTCCTAGCGGACTCAGTGACTGAGCATTTTAAGCCCCAAGACTATGAAGCCCTGGCCTGGGACCGTGTCAGGACCATGAGTTTATCTGATCCTAGCTTGCTTCCGCTAGGAGAGATCTTGGCAGACCACCCGCTGGTCCTCCAAGCAGCCAGCTCTTTTACCCGCACGCGTGGTTACCTACACCAGGCAGAAGCTAAAATAGAATGGGCCTTAGACAAAGGCTACTTCCACCATCCTGGCCAGGAGGATGAAGCATTTTCAGAATTGGAATTGGAGCTCCAAGCGGGGCCCTACAGTGCCCTCCAAGCGCTCATCAGTCAAGTCCAGGAGCTGAGGCCCCTCGTGGTTCAAAATTGGTCCAAGCAGGTGCGAGCCCTGCACTCTCCCTATGACCTTATTATTGTAGGAGCTGGTCCGGCCGGCCTGGCTGCTGGTCTGGGGGCTGGCTTGAAGGCCGAGACAGAAAAGCGAGAGGCCCGCATTCTTATCTTAGACAAGGACAAAGAAGCTGGCCGCAAGATTTTAGCCTCTGGCAATGGGCGCTGCAACCTCTCCAACCAAGATGCCGATGCGAGCAAATACCTATCCCACTTGCCCAAGCAACTGGAGGCCCTGATCCAGCAAATTCCTCGTAAATTCACCCAGAATTTCTGCAGGGACCTGGGCCTGGCCCTGAAATTTGATCAAGCAGGCCGAGCCTATCCGCAAGCCGAAGAGGCTCGGGCCGTGCGCGACTTGCTCTTGGCTCGCTTGCAAAGTCTAAAGCTGGACCTGGCTTTTAACCAGGAGGTCTGCCAGATCTGGCCGCCTGAACTTAAAGGTCAGACATATTATCTCCAGACGAGGTCTGGGGAAATCTATCGGGCGAAAAGCCTGATCTTGGCCCTGGGCTCTCCGGCCAGCCCTGCCCTGGGTGGTTCTTGGTCCCTTGCAAGCCTTGCCAAAGCCTGGCAACTGCCTTACCAAACTTTTCGCCCTGCCCTCTGTGGCCTGCTTATAGATGAAAGTTCTAGCCTGAGCCAGGTTCAGGGTTGCCGGGTCAAAGGTAGAGCCAGCTTGCCCCATGGCCAGGTCAGTCAAGGAGAATTTTTATTGAATAAGGGGGCACTCTCTGGGATCGCCGCCATGGACTTAGCCAATTTTTTAGCTGAGGAGAGGGGAGGCTTTGCTGGCAATGATCCGCAGGCGGTCTTTATCTTTGACCAGCCTCTGCCCCTGACTCTCGATTTTTTCCCTGAATGGCAGGCGGGCAGTCTAGCCAAAGCTTTGGCAGACAAGGGCCGGTCTTTTGCTTGGGAACTCAGCTGGGACCTGCTTTTAGCTTCCTACTTGCCTAGTAGGCTGATCCGGGCCATACTACGCGACCAGGGGCTGAAGGAAGAGGATCCTGCTCAAGCGAAGATCGCCCGTAGCTTAGCCTACCAGCTTAAGGCTTATCCTCTTCCCCTGCAGGGTTTAAAGTCTTTTGCCGATGCTCAAGTTGCTCGTGGAGGCCTTGACCTTAGTGCCATCACTCAAGATTACAGGCTTAAGGCCTACCCTGGGGCTTATGTCTGTGGCGAGGCTTTAGATGTGGTAGGTTTTTGCGGCGGCTATAATTTGCACTTTGCTTGGGCCAGTGGCTACCGGGCAGGTCAAGCTGCCCTGGCTGACTTAATTAGCCCGGTAACTCTCTAAGATTTCTCCTAATTTAACATAGAGATTCAGCAGGCCTTCCAGCCGTATTTGTTGCTGGCCATATCTTTCATAGAGGTCATGACTGTCCTCCTTGCCAAAAAGTGCTTCGAGCTCCGCCCCGGAGGCCTCTAAGGCGGCGATTTCTTCTTCTATGGCTCGCAGAGCCTCCGCGCCTTGGGCTCTTATCTGCCTTTCTGCCTGCTTGGACTTACTGGTCCAGGGTAACTTGGCGAGATCTGGCCATAGTTGAAGGTCATTGGGGCTGAAATGGGGTATTTCTCTCTGCTCTGGGTCTTTGCCTGTCTGTCCCGATTCTGAACTAGCTTCTTTTGGATTGCCTTTGCCTTCGCTGTTTTGCCAGGCTTGCAGAGCTTGGCGATAGGCGGCATAGTTGTAAAATTTCTGAATTTTCTGGCCGACAAAGCCCCAAATCTGCTCGGCTAGGGTTTGGATGAAGTAGCGGTCGTGACTGACGGCAACAATGGTGCCCTTAAAGTCTTGTAGGGCGGCTTCCAGAATCTCAGATGATCGAATATCTAAATGGTTGGTCGGTTCATCTAGGAAAAGAAGATCCGGTTTATGTTGGAGAATACAGGCGAGGGCCAGGCGAGATTTTTCCCCGCCTGACAGGTCTTTGAGAGCCTTTTGCAGGTCCGTATGAAAGAAGCCGTAGGAGGCCAGGACTTCTTGTCCTTGGTCTGCGGTCAATCGGTCATTGGACGCCAGCAGGCAGTTCAAGACAGTCTGCATTGGGTCATCAAAGCGCTGCCATTGGGCCAGACTTGCGAAGCGTAGGCCTGGCAAAATGCGAATGTCCCCTACAAGATAGGGATTTTCGCCAGCCAGGCATTTTAAAAGATTACTCTTTCCGCAACCGTTCGGACCACAAATGAGGATCCGCTGGCCGGCTTGTATCTCTATTTCGACCGGCTCAAAAAGATCATGGTCAGCATCAGGGAAACGCACACTAAGCTCACGGCCCGCAATTAAAAGCTGGCCCTGCCGACCTGGATCGGCTTCGGCCAAATAGGTCAGTTTGAACCGGGGCGTAACAACCTTGGCATCTGCCTTCACTTGAGTGAGGGCATCCTGCAACTTGCTTAGCTTTTTCTGCCGGGAATGATAGGCGGCAATGTTGCGGTGGGAGTAGAGGGTTTGTACAACCGCGCTTTCATGGTCAATAGCTTTCTGCAGTTTAGCGCTTTCCCGGGCTAGGCGTAGGCGGTCTTGTTCCTGGATAGCTTTGAATTGGCTGTAATTTCCCCGATAGACGGTCAAGTGTCCATTATTAAGCTCTGCCGTGAGATTGGTGACCTGGTCCAAAAAGGCCCGGTCGTGGGAAACTACAATCAAGGCGGCCTTAGTCTGGGCCAGGTAAGTAGCTAGCCATTCAATTGCTTCTATGTCCAGGTGGTTGGTAGGCTCATCTAGGAGCAGGAGGTCGGCATCTTCGACCAGGATGGAAGCAAGAGCCAGGCGCATTCTTTCTCCGCCGGAGAGCAGGGCTCGGTTACGTTTTACTTTTTCCAGGCTTAAACCGAGACCGGCCGCGGCCTGGGCCAAACGATAGGGGTAATCCCAGGTCCCCTTGGCCGCAAATTGGGCGTTGATTTCTGCATAGCGGGATAAGAGGGCGGGATTATCCGGCTCTTGGGCCATAGCCCTTTCTATATTTTCTAATTCTTGCTGAAGGGCTTGAAATTCCGGGTGCTCCAAGGCATCCCGGTCCAAGTCATCTTGCTTAAACTCTTGTTCTAGATACTGGCAAATTACAGACTCTGCCATTTGAATCCGGCCCTTGTCCGCATCTGGCTCTTCTCGACCTGCAATGAGGCGGAGGAGGGTTGTCTTGCCAGAGCCATTGTGGCCGATAAGGCCAAGGCGATCGCCACGGTCCAAGCTAAGATTGACATCCTTGAGGACATCTTGATTGGCATAGGATTTGGCGACATGATTGAGTGTTAAAATCGACATATCCCTATCTTAACCTAAAAAATCTTATGGGGTGAAAAAACCGAGACACTTGCTTTCCAAATCAGATCATTAGCTCGAAAGAATTATTAGACCCTGCTTAATAAAAAGCCCTCTGATCAGGACCAGAGGGCTTTCATATTGGCTGCCGATCAAGGATTCGAACCTTGGCTGATTGAGTCAGAGTCAAGTGTGCTACCGTTACACTAATCGGCAATGTGCGTGGCGTTTACCTGGACACCTGAAAAGATTAGCACAAGCTTGATTTTTCTGCAAGTATTAATCTTGCTATCCCGGTGAGGGCCTTGCCAAAGGCCAGAGCAATGCATTAAACTGTGTTACTAGATAAAACGGGAGGAGATCTGGCCCTCGGGGCCAGGAAGACCCTTAAAATGAATACAGCCAAAAGAAATGTTCTATGTTTCCTGCTCCTTTTGAGCCTAACTTTCGGCTTAACGGCTTGCCAACCGAAAACAGTTATTGAGATGCCTTCGGACAGCAGTGCCGCTAGCTCTGAAAGTCCAAATGCCGAGAGCACAGCAAGTGTGGATGCCGCTAGTGAACCGGTAGGAGAGGCAGGCTCAGAAGCCCTTGCTACGGAGCCAGAACGGACTTTTGCTCCCCTGGAAACAGGTGAGGAACCCGATCCGCAATCGCCTTTTGGCCAACTCAATTCCGAAGAGCAGACGCAACTCATTGCTTGGCTGTCCCAGCTGGCCTCTAGCTACCAGAACATTAGCCAATATTTCAGCGATTTTGCCCGTGACCTTAGCGCTTTCTCTGCAGAGGAGGGTGCAACTTTAGGCGACCAAGAGTTTTTCCAAAACCTGACCCGCCAGTGCCGGGAAGAATTGGCCAAGATCAGCGAACAGGCAAGTCAGGGTCTGCCCGCTGCTGCCGATGACCTCAAGGCCAAGGCAGATGAGTTATCCGCCTGGTATGATAATTTCTTGACAGACCTGGCAAGTCTCAGCCCTCAGAGCGACCACTTCGTGGACCAGCTGAGCCAGGAGTTGGACCAGGCCATGCAGCGTATGCAAGGCTTCTTAAACAGCCTGGTAGCTTTCAGTTCTTAATATGAAGTCCTAACAAACAGAGAACTTAAAAGGGCCATCCCCAGTAGGGTGGCCCTTTTACATACTAACTCAAACGAGCAAGCTTTAATTGAGATCATTGACCGTCTGATCGGGTACGATAAAGCCTTTAGATACTGCAAAGATAGCTAGCTGGGCGATGGAGTCGAAGCCTGTCTTGGCGAGAATCTTATTGATATTGTTGCGGACAGTATTTTCTGAAAGGAAGAGGCTTTCAGAAATTTCCTTGCGGCTTTGTCCCTGGCAGACCAGGCGGAGGATTTCCTCTTCTCGTTCGGTCAAGTCCAAGCCCGCTGCAGGGGCCTGTTGCTCAGCTGGGAAGGTATTGTAGTTCTGCATGGTTGATTCAATAGATTTAATCAGATCATCCTTGCTGACATTCTTATAAACAAAACTATCTGCACCTGCTTGCTTGGCATCGTGTACAAAGGACATATCCGGCATAGCCGTCATCAAAATAACCTTGATTTCTGGCATTTTTTCCTTCAACCTTACGGTTTCCGAAATGCCCATATGACCTTCTGCATTACAAATATCCATGAGGACCAGGTCCGGCTTATAAAACTCACAGAGCGAGAGGATCTCGCCCGCATCGGTCGTTTTGGCGACGATATCCAGATTGGGTGTCATGCTGAGAGAGTCATAAAGTGAGTCTAATAAAATTTGCTGGTCTTCTACCAGAATCATGCGGATCATAATCGTACCTTCTTATACAGAAACCCCCTCGGGGTCATTAGTCGACATAATATACTTAGCCTATTGTATCATGATCAGGTCTGGTCTCATTTACCTGCCTGTTACAATGGAGGTATAATTCATTTAATAAAAGTGCCTAAAGAACCAGAGCCGGCTAGATCTTCAGCGGCAAGGAGTGACATGCCCCCTATTCAGAACCAGTTGCCAGAAAGACCGGCCCTTTCCTCTACTCATTTAGGAAGAGGAGGGAAGTTGGCCCTAGTCGGCCTCTTACTTGTTCTCTTGCTGACTCTTGTACCCGGGGGGATTCGCCAAGCCGCTACCGGCTTAGATCCCGCCAAGGCGATACCCGCCAACAAGGAGCTCCCTGTCTATTACCAAGACTATCCTGGCTCTCTGCTTGGTGCAGGCCTGGAGCCTAGCTTTCCTTATTCTGACCGCATCCGCCTTTCCAGCGACCTGTCCTTACATGCGGGGGTAGAGGACCTAGTCTTGCTCCTGGCAGAACACCAGGCCTATCCTGTCTTGCGCCAGTCCCGTGACCGCGACCAAGCAAACTTTAAGATCTTGTACCGGGCAACTTTAGTGATTGCCTGCGACCAATCGCGCATCAATCAGGATATTAAGTCCTGGAAAGATTTTGTCCGCTATGTTCAGACGGATCCCGGCCAGGAAGTGGGTATTTTTGTAAATCCCGAATACTTGATAAATTCTTGGCAGATGGCAAGTCCGGATGAGGGAGAATTAAAGACCTGGTATGACAGTCTGGCCAAGCTCAACGGCCAGGGTCTCCTGAAAATTTATCGAGGGAAAAATACCAATACCGCCTGGCCCTTAAAACTCTTGACCGGCGACCTGACGCCTGACCTCCTGCCCCCCATCCTCCTCGTCTGGGACTACCAGGCTGCCCAGGTCAATATTAAGCTGGGTCAGGATGCCTATCGCTTTCATGTTCCAGAAGAAGGAAGCCTCTTTGTTGACTATGGTCTCTATGGGCAAGGGCCTGTGGCCAAGAGCTTTTTAGACCTCCGGATTAGCCCCCTGACAGAAGACTTGCTGGGGCCAGGTTTACTCTCTAAGGGCTACCGCTTGCCAGATGGTGCTTCTGCCAGCTTCCGTAAAAATACGGAAAAAGCGGCTTGGCATGATGCCGTAGATTGGTCCCGGACCTATGGTTACCCCTCGGATGACGAATATGGGAGCCAACAGCTCCGGATCAAAAATTATGAACGTTTTAATCAGGATCTCTTAAGTAATCAGGCCGTTTTTCAGCGTGAAATTTTGGGTAAAAGCCCTTATCTGCCAGCCAATCCTGAGGAAGAGCATGTTGCGATTAGCTTTTTCCTGCCTCTCTTTTTGCTCTGGATTGCCTCCATCTTTTTCCGCTTAGATGACCGGTCAATCCGCCGGTCGATGGGGCTTTTGCTCTTCTGGCTAGTGACTGCCCTGGTCATGCAATTCGTCCTACTCATGTATACCAATTTCATGACCTGGGACATCCTCTACTACATTCGCTTCCTGCCTTACTTTGGTATTGTTGAGTCCTGGTTCTTTACAGGGGTCAGCCTCGCCCGGTCTCAAGGCCTCATCAGCCGCAGCAGGCAAAGGGCCTTGTTTGCCCTATCTATCGCTTTTTATGCGGTCGGGATTGCCTTCATTTTTAATGACCTGCATGGCCTGTCCTTTAGCTTGAATGCCTACAAGGAAATTATGAAAGTTTTGCCCCTGGGTTATCTCACAATCGCTATGGTCATCTTGCTGTGGGCCCTGGGCTTTGGCCTGCTCCTAGCTTGCCAGGCGAAAATCTACCAGTCTACCTTACTCCTGCCCCTCTTGGCTTTTGACCTCCTGCTTGTCCTTAATATTGTCTCCTTCCGTCATGATTCTGCCCTCCGATCTAATAACTTTGACCTGGTAAACATCCTAGGTTTTGCTCTGATCTTAGAAGTCTCTCTGCAGACACGGTTGATTCCGGCGAATTCGGGCTACATTAAACTTTTCCGCTATAGCCCGGTCAATCTCCGGCTCATGAATGAAGAACTGACGGAAATATACCCGCCTGAGAAGGATAATCTATCCCGCAAGTCTATGACGAAGTTACGTGAAGCTATTAAGGAGCGCTATACAAAGAAAGATCCTAAACGTCCTGCCCGTCAGGATACCCTGCGGATAGAAAGCATGGACAAAACTGGTCTCCTTTATAACGTTAGCCAGCTCAATGGGGGCTACTTGATCTGGGAAGACGATATCAGTGACATCCAAAATTTAGGCCAAGAATTATCCCAGCTCAATGTGGCTCTGGAGCAAAGGGCTAAGGTCTTAGCCAAAGAGCGGACTATCCGTTCACAATATATTAGTATGCATGTGCGCCGCAATCTCTTAAACAGCCTCGAAGATTCCCTGGCCAGTCAATTGTCTGTGATCCGGCAAAGCTTGGCTGAAATTGAAAGTTCGCAGGACCGTGCCTTTGTCCGGAAAGAACTGGGCCGGGTAAAAATTATGGTCTCCCAATGCAAACGCAAGAGCAATCTCTTAGTGAGAGGGGAGGAGACGATAGAAATGGAAGAAGTAAGCATGATCTTCCAAGAAGCCCTGCAGGATGCGGCAACTGCTGGCATCAAGGGCTTGGCTCTCTGCCAGGGGTCTGAGCCTGTGCGCACTTCTCAACTCTTGCTAGCCTATGACTATCTCCAGGCCCTCTTAGAAAAATCGGTAGATCTGACTCAACCCTCCGTTTTTGTTAATGCCCTGCATAAAAATGCTTGCCTGGACCTTCATATGCTTTTCACTGCCCAGGAAGACTTAGAGGAAGCCTTCTTTACCCAACTCCTGAGCATGGACCATCACCCCCGGGTCAAAGCAGAAATCCATGTTGGTCAAGAAGGGCATGACTATAATATCCGGCTCAAGGTGCTGGCAGGGGAGGAAGCTTAATGTATTATTTTTATGAAATGCCAGCTAATTTTCGCATGGTCCTGCAGATTATCCTGCTCTTTGGAATTGCTATGGAGATTAGTCTCCTCTACATGCACGCTTTTATTCGGCGAGATAAACAATCCCTCTATTTCTTCCTTTTTGAACTGGGCTTGCTGTATCACTTCATTGTCTTGAACCTGGCCTTAGGTTTGGTTCAAATTAGCGAACCGCAAAACCTAGTTCTGAACCCCTATCTTAACTTCCGTAAATTGAGTATACTCACGCCGATTTTGGGCCTGCCCTTACTCTTGACCAAGCACCGTTTAGTAGACTTATGGGCTATGTCTGCCGTGGTCTTTTCCTTGCCATTTTTAGAAGACCTCCTGGGCCCTGCTTATGTGGTCTTGGTGATGTTTTTAACGGTCATCCTCTTGATCCGAGCTGTTTCAGAACTCAGTGATGCCTACAGTCATATCCAAGAAAATCTCAGCCGTTTCTCCATGAAACAGGCTTTTGATACCTTCCCGGAAGGCCTGGCTATAGGTAGGCAACATGGCAATATTTATATTATTAATGCTCGCATGCGGGCCATCATGGCGGATAAGGGCCTTGTGCCGGATAAACGCTCTTCGGGAATCATGGTCGCTTTTCGCCGCATGATTAAGGAGAATATGTTGGCCAGTCAAAAACAAGTGGGCCAAGAAACGAGTAGTCTGGCGCAGATTTTTGAGGAAACCCAGCAAAAACAGGAAGCAGAGCTCGCTGCCAAGTCTCCTTGGGCGGTTCTTGATCAATTCAGACAGAAGAGGCGGCGTGTCTCTCCCCTGGAAGGGACTAAACTGCCTAGTAAATTCCGGTCCTTTGAGAGCCAGGGCCGGGTCTACCGCTACACGGAAGAAGCCTTTAAAATTGGACGGAAAGACTACGCGCAGATTCTCCTTTCCGATATTACCCAAGAATCTGACCTTATTCTGCAAATCAAAGAAAAAAATTCCCAGCTGGAAAAGTCTAACCAGCAACTAGAAGACATGTTGCAAAACTTGGAAGAAATCGAGCGTGACCAGGAAAAGCGCCGTTTGCGTAACCGTATCCATGATGTGATGGGGCAGAGACTGTCTATCCTACATTCCAGTCTGCAGCAGATGGATCGAAAGGAAGATGTGCCCCTTACTGAACTAGTCAATCTCCTAGAGGATATGGTTGAAGACCTCAATGAGCCGGAGACTTTTGATTATCAGTTGCGTTTCCAAAATATTCAGAACACGGCAGCCATTGTCGGGACCCGGCTTAGGCAAGAAGGGGATATCCCCAAAAATGAGGAAGTTGCCTCTGTCTTTATGCAGATCCTTCGTGAAGCCGTGACGAATGCTATCCGCCATGGCCAGGCCTATGAGGTGACAGCCAAATTTGCTGAAGATGAGGCTTACTATTACTTAGATATTGCCAATAGTGGCAGTCTCCCCCTGCAACGTCCCCAAGAAGGGGAGGGCATTACCGGTATGCGGCACAAACTCGCGAATTTAGCAGGTAGCCTAGAGATCTCAGCCCAAGATGAATTCACCATTAAAATCAAGGTGCCTAAACTGGATCAAGTTGAGTTGACTAACCTATAGATAAGTGGCTTGCTTTTAACTGCTAAGCCATTTCCATCCATTTATAGCCCTGCGATGTTTCGACAAAATGCTAGCAAATGCTAGCTATTGTCGATCTTTTTAATAAGGAACTCCATAAAAGCTTGGAATAATAGTGATGTCGTATGACAAAACTAGTTCAGGAGGACTTTTATGAGTATCCAGTATTTTCCCAGGTTCAGGAAAGCCACAATGACTTTCTTGCTCATTTTAGCCTGCGTCTTTAGTCTCTTCGCTGGCTTAGGTGTTTTGACAGTGGCAGAGGAGGCCCCAGCCCCGCAGTCTGCCTACTCTCCAGGCGCGGCGTGGCCAAATTTTCAGCTCAATTTACAGGAGTTCAAGAATAGTAGAGCTTTAATTAAGGTTTCCTGCTTTACTAAACACCAGAACCGCGCCCCAGCGGCCCATACAGAAAATGGCATAGATTCCACCCATTTTTTCATCACACATTTGTCTGACCCTGCGCAGAATCAAACTTATTTTTGCATCATGCCCTTAACCAAGTTCCAAAAGGAACCTCTGAATATTCCTCATTATTACGACACTGTCCCTGGTTTGCTGGCAAAACAATATCAGTTTTCTGGCTCCAGCCTTGATGCTGTCGTGGAGGACGTAAGAGAGGCTATGTATTTTGGCTTTGGCTGCCTGCCTGCGCCAACAGATGATGATTATTCGGCTGCCCAGATGTATGTCTGGGAAAAATTAGGCTTTGAGATTAGTCCAGGCAATTATTTTGGCATGCGAGGCGATCAGAGCTGGTATCCGCCATTTAAAGAGGCAATAGAGAAACGGAGAGAGGCTTACAAGGCAGGCTTACCTAGCTTGGCTGGCCAAGACTATGAAATAGAGCCTGGTAAGGAGACCATCCTTACAGATGATAAAGGCGTTTTAGAGAGCATCATGCTTTCTGCCGGCTATTTCCCAAACCAAGCTCAAAGAATAGAGGGAGACCGGGGCTATGTGGACATCAGTTGGGTGTATCCTAACACGCTCAAGCTCCAAGCTTCGGAGGATTTTGCTAACTCGCTTCCGGTCACGATTGCCTGGGGAGGTCCTTCCACCATGTATTGTTTAGACAATGGTGAGGAACAAGCTGTAGTCGCTCCCGAATATCATTTGGATCCCAACTCTTTCAGTTTCAGCCTGCATTCTATGGTCAAGTGGCTGCCTCCCACCCCGACCGCCCGTCTGACTATTCAAAAATTAGCCCCACAAGTCGTGGCTTGGGACAGGCAAGATTTAAGTGATGGACATGCGCTTTACAAGCCCATCTATGAAGAAAAGGGCTTGGACCAGGTCACTTTTAAGCTAACAGCCACAGATGACGTGGTCACAGAGGAAGGCTTGTTGCCCGCCGGAGATTTTAGCCTGGAATTTACGACAGATTCAGATGGCAAGGCTTACTTTGAGGAAATACCCTGTGTCAATTATCTCTTACAGGAGCTGGACGCCCCAGCTGGCTATGCCCTAGAGACATCCCCGATCAAGCTTAGCGTGGTAGAAGATACAGACCCAACGGCCCCAGACCAGCCCTTTGTGGTGAGGAATTCCCGTATAGCCCTTAGACTACAGGCCAATAAGGTTCTCAAAGGGATTCAGAATATCGAACCGGCGGCCCTACAAGCCAATCTTAGCCAGATGTGCTTTGGCTTAGAGCTCAAAGATGACTTTGCCAACGCTTATACCCGCTTACCTGCCGGTAGCCTCGTTGCCCTCTCAACTTTGCAAGACCTGCCTGATTCCAGCTTGGTCTTGGGTGAAAGACCTCAAGATGGAGAACTTTGGACCTCCTTAGAGCTAATCCCTCCTTTTCCTGGTCATTTCCGCCTTGTAGAGCTGAATGCGGGAGCCTACCACCAGGCTATGGCCCCCCTAGACCTAGATCTCAGTAATTTAGAGGCTAGCCTGCCCCTAGCTGATGGAAGTCGGGCCTTAAAACTTAATTTCCCTTTATATAACCAACGCAAGCCAGAGCCTGAAAAGAATATCCAGACCAGTAGTCCCAGCCTTCCTCAGCCCGAGCCTAGAGACTTGATTGTCAATCCCCCAATCCAGAATGCTGCCCCCTCGGTGGAGGTCAAAGTGAATAATGTCTTGCCTGACCCTGCACCGGGACAGGCCCCGCCCATTCAAGTGGGTTCCTATGTGGAAAGACGTCCCGACACGGCAAACTTAGCTGTTCAACTTCCTCGTACGGGGGCCGCAGATACCAGTATCTATAGCAGTTTGCTCTTATTTCTAGGCTTTCTTTTCCGTAAGTTGCAAGTCAAAGTGCTCTAAGGCAAATCCTCATGGCCCGGCTGTTTAGCCGGGCATTCCTGTTTCTGCCGAGCCCGGGGACCATGTGTTATAATCCTCTAGACTTTAGCGGGAGAGGAAATAGCCCATGCTCAACCTGGATATACCGGGCATCCTATCGACAGTTCTTGTATTGACTTTGTCTTTATCTACCCATGAGTATGCGCATGGCCGGGTGGCTTATGCTTTGGGGGATGACACAGCTGCTCAAGCAGGTCGCTTAACCCTCAATCCTTTTGCTCACTTAGACCCCCTAGGAAGCCTGGCTTTCCTCATCGCGCGTATTGGATGGGCCAAGCCGGTACCCGTCAATTACAGTAAACTAACTAAGGCCAAGTCCCTTAAGCAGGGCGTGCTTTTAGTCAGCTTAGCCGGCCCCCTTTCCAACCTGGCCATTGCTTTTGTGGCGGCCTTTTTATTTAACCTGACCCGAGTAGTAGCGGCCCTTGTCCTGGTCAATAATCCGGCCTTGGCGCCCACGAGCTTGGCGACTTTTAGATTTATATATGACTTATTCCTGGCCTTCTACTTTTCCAATATCGGCTTGGCTGTTTTTAATCTTCTCCCCCTGCCCCCTTTAGATGGCTCTAAAATTTTTGCCTATTTCCTGCCTGATCGCGCCTTTGCCTGGCTGGCCCGTTATGAGCGCTATATTGGTTTGGCTCTGCTGGCAGTTTTCTTCTTGGCTGGGTCTTATATGGGGGGGATTTTATCTTGGCTGGCCACTCCTTTTAACTACCTCCTCATGAAGCCCTGGACCAGCTTGGCTGATTGGCTCATCCAGCTTATCTTAGGGTAGACTTACGCTATGTCGGAATTCCATTATGATATTCGCGAATATGCTAGTCCTCTGGCCCTTTTAGACCATATTATTCGGGATAAAAAGGCTGATCTTTTTGATCTGCCCATAGCGGAGATTGCCGCACAATATCTTGCTGTTATTGAGGACGACTCACAGGCAGACCTAGATATGGACCTGGCCTCAGAGTTTGTTGTGATGGCATCCACCCTCATGCAGATCAAGACCAGCCTACTCTTGCCCAAGCGGCCCCTAGCGGAGACAGAAGCAGGGCCCATGGACGAGCTAGTCCTGCAACTGATGGCCTACCGCCGGATGAAGGTCCTGGCAGAGGATCTGGAAGATCTTTATGCCCAATATGGCGGAACGGTGCAGAGAGAAGCTCTATTGCCTAGCCAGTTGGGCCTAGAAGTTGAGATGGTCGAAGATCCCTTGCAGGCAGACCAGGTCTGGGCTGCCGCAGACCGCTTAGCGGCCATCAATGCCCAGCGTTATAATCAACAGAATTTGCGGATCAAGCGCCTGCTCAAACCCCAGCGTTTTACTATTAAGGACGCTGTACGCCGTTTGTTTAAAGAATTCCGCCATAAGAGCTCAGTCTTCTTTCACGATCTTTTCCCCGCCCAGGGTGGGCAAGATGAAAGGGTCAGCGGTTTTTTAGCCGTCCTGGAACTTGTGAATAGCAATCGGCTGGAGGCTAAGCAAGACAAGGTTTTTGGCCCCATTACCCTGGTACGCAACCGGCAGGAGAAGGATATAGATGAATAGTGATCAAGCTTATTTAGCCAGCCTGGAGGCCCTCTTGTTTGCGGCAGGAGATGGCCTGACCCTTGCAGAACTTTCGGAGCTTTTAGATCTCGAGCCTGACCAGACACAATCCGCCCTGGATAATTTGGCCAAGCATTACAAGGAAGATCCTAGGTCGGCCATGGATTTGCGCCGGGTTGAAGACAAGTATGTCCTGAGTGTTAAAACAGACTTTAAGGACTTATTGGCAAGACTCTACCGGCCTGGTTATCTGCCCCCGCTGAGCCCTGCCTCTTATGAAACCTTGGCTTGTGTCCTCTATAATCAGCCTGTGACCCGGGCGCAAGTGGAGGCTGTGCGGGGCGTGAATTCAGATGGGGTGATCGCCCGTTTGATTGAGCGTGGCTTCCTGGAAGAGTGTGGGGTCCTGGAACAAGTGGGCAGGCCCAGCCTTTTCCGGGTCACAGAAAAATTCATGCTCGACATAGGTCTATCTTCAGTTGAAGAGCTCAAACCCATGGAATTATTAATGTATGACAACCTCCGCAAACTTGAGGATGGTGAAGAAGGAGAGGAAGATCGATGAAAAATATCACGATTGCTATAGATGGCCCCTCTGGCGCTGGTAAGAGCACCAGCGCTAGCGCCCTGGCCGAGCGGCTCCAGCTAGCCCATTTGGATACTGGGGCCATGTATCGGGCCTTGGCTGCGGCCCTCCTCCAGGACGGTCTAGATCCCAGCGACCCAGACCAAGTTTTGGCACATCTCAACCACTATGACTTAAGCGTGGACTTTGAGGGAGCAGACCAGCATACCTTGGTTAACGGCATAGACCGGTCTGCTGATCTCTATACCAGCCAGGTTTCCCGGGCTGCTTCGGATGTCTCCCGCTACTCCCAAGTTCGGGCCTATCTGGTGGCCATTCAGCGAAAGTTAGCGGAAAGTCAATCCTTCATTTTGGATGGCCGAGACATCGGCACGGTGGTTTTGCCAGATGCAGACATTAAGTTTTTCTTAACGGCCAGTCCTGAGACCCGTGCCAGACGCCGCTGGTCTGAACTCCAAGCCCGGGGAGAAAGACTGGGACTAGAGGAGGTGCTAGCGGATATTGAGGCCAGAGACTATCAGGATTCTCACCGGGCAGACTCTCCCTTGAAATGTGCTGATGATGCCCATGTCATTGACTCTTCTGAGCTAAGTTTCGACCAGGTCCTTGACCAGATGCTGACCCTCATACAAGCTGCAGGCTTGGAGCTTGTTCCCTAAATGTCAGATCTCGGATGCAAACGCCCCCCTTGGAAGCCGGACCTCTCCGGCCTGCCCTGGCAGTCTCGCTGGGCTTACCATATCCTCAAGCCCTTGAGCCGCCTGCTTTACCGACCCCGCTATTATGGCTTGGACAATCTACCGCAGCAGGGTCCCTATATCATCTTGGCCAATCACCAATCCTTTTTTGATGTCATGCTCCTGAATCCGGCCATCCCCCTTAATCCTATCTGGCTGGGCAAGAAGGAACTCTTTGACTCTCCTCTGATGGCCCCAGTAATCAAGGGCTTTGGCGCCATTCCTATCGACAGAGAAGCCAGTAACTTCACTGCGGTCAAGCAGATTTTTGCTCTCCTGAAAGATGGAGGCGTCTTGGCGGTTTTTCCTGAAGCAACCCGGATCAAAGAGGGGAAACAAGGGGAGATCTTGCCCAAGGCCGGCTTGGTTCATCTCTTAAGCCGGGCTAAGGTTCCTCTAATTCCTATTTGCTTGGAATATCCCTACCGGCTCTTCCGCCGCCACCGGGTGGTGGTGGGTCCCGCTTTCCACATGCCTGTGGTCAAAGCTGGTGAAGAGACCGCAGCGGCGGCCTATATTTTGGCCAAGATCTATGGCCTATTGGGTGACCTACCTGGTCCCCTGCAGGATAGAGTGGACAAGTTTACCGACTCAATGCCTATGGAGGACCAGCATGAAAAAGCATAAACTCCAGATTACAGTTGCTCCATCCGCAGGTTTTTGTCCTGGTGTCAAAAAAGCGGTCGATACTGCCTACCAAGAAGCCCGGGATTATCAAGGCAGGGGGCGACTTTTCATGTATGGCGACCTCGTTCATAACAGCCAGGTAATCGATGACCTGACTCAAGCAGGTTTTAATGCCTTATCTGACCCTGAGCAGTTGAGCGATAAACAGCAAGATCTTGTTTTAGTGCGTGCCCACGGCGTGACCGAGGAGGAGGAAGCCCAGTTGCAATCGCGGGCGGGCTGTCTTGTTGATTGTACCTGCGTGTGGGTCAAGCGTGTCCAAGACCTGGCCAGCCGAGCCCGGGCAGAAGGCAAGGGCTTTATCCTCTGTGGAGACTGCGACCATCCTGAAGTCCGCGGCATCATGTCCCGGGCAGGTGAACCCGCCCTGGTGATCCCTGATGCTGCAGGCTTGGAAGGCATCAATTTCTCTGCCTGGCCTGTGTCTGCGTGGATTTTAGCGGCTCAAACGACCTTTTCCCTGGAGAAATTCGCCTCTATTAGTAAAATACTTGAGAATAAACTGATAAATCTTGAAATCTTTGATACAATATGTCGGACGACTGCCCAACGGCAAAAAGAGGCCGCTGACCTAGCCCGCCACTCAGATCTAGTCTTGGTCTTGGGTAGTGAGCGTAGCTCAAATACGGGTAAACTCTTGCAAATCTGCCGTGACTACTGCAGTCGAACATATTTAATTCAACGGCCGGACCAGGTTCAAGCCTTGCTCAGGGCTAGGGATCTGCGACAGATGCGAATCGGAATCACAGCAGGAGCGTCAACACCGGAACGTATGATCAGGGAGGTTATTCACGTAATGACAGAACAAAACAATTTCAGCCAAGAGAATGACATGCTCGAGCAAGTAGCTGAAAACCCAGTGGTTGAGGAAGTCACAGAGCAAGACCCTCAAACCGCAGGACATGACTCCGGTAATGACACACAGGCAAGCCCTGCTCCAGAAGTAGCCCATGACCAAGAAGCTGAGTCCATGGATGACAGCGACTTCTCATTTTCCGACTATATCGAAGGCATTCCCCAGCTTAAGCGTGGTGTCATCGTCACAGGACCTATCGTCCGCTATGACGACGAGTATGTATATGTAGACGTCAAGGACAAGTCCGAGGGTAAGGTTCCCCGTCACGAATTCGTCGACGATCCGGACTTTGATCTTGAACAGGCTGTGGCCAACCACGATGAAGTGGAAGTCTATGTCCGTAGCATCAAGAATACCGACATGGGTAAAGAAATTATGCTGTCCAAGGCCAAGGTTGACTTTGAAAAGCATAAAGATGTTATTCGCCAAGCCTATGAGGATCAAACCCCCATTACCGTTAAAGTGACCAATGTGGTCAAGGACGGGGTGATTGCTTCTTACGGCGGTGTAGACCTTTATATCCATCGCACACAACTCGACCTGCGCCGCGTAGACGACCTCGAGGCCTATCGCGGTAAGACCATGGAAGTCCTCATCACCCAATTCGATCCTAACCGGAGAAGACTGAGAGTTTCTGGTTCCCGCCGTTCTCTCATCCAAAAAGAACGTGCTGAAAAGGCCAAATCCGTATGGGATACCATCGAAGTGGGCAAGGAATATGAAGGCGTAGTCCGGAATATCACTAACTTCGGCGCCTTTGTCGATCTGGGTGGCGTAGATGGTTTGGTCCATGTAAGCGAACTCTCTTGGAACAGGATTAAGCACCCTTCAGAAGTCGTCTCTGTTGGTGACCACCTCAAGGTTTTTGTCCTCGATTTCGATCAGGAAAAAGATAGAATTTCTCTAGGCTATCGCCGTGAAGAGAACGACCCCTACTACAATATCGAAGAGCGTTTCCCTCTGGGGTCTATCGTCCGTGGTATTGTGGTCCGCATGTTCCCCTTCGGCGCCTTTGTAGAAGTGGCCCCCGGCGTAGATGCCCTCTGCCATATTTCTCAAATCTCCAACTATCACCTCAAGCATCCTGAGGATGTTCTCCAAGTCGGTATGGAAGTTGACGCGAGAGTGCTGGCTGTAAGCAATCAAGAACGTAAAATTTCTATCTCCATTAAGGAAGTAGAAGCGATTGATCCTGCTAATCCTGAAGAGTATACACAGCATGAGCCTCGCCAAGACCGGGGCAATCGTGAAGAAGATGGCCAAGGCCGCAGACCTCACCGTTCTGGCAGAAAACCCCGCCAAGACCACGAGACTGCTGAGCCTACCACCTATGTGGATTCCTCTGCTGGTTCTTCCTTCGCATCCTTAGCCAATGTCACCATCGCCTCTGAAGCTGGCGCTGAGTTCATGGAAAAGGTACAAAAGGAAGAAGAGGCTGCCAAAGCTGCAGAAGCAGCAAAAGCCCAGGCCAAGGCCCAGGCAGAAGCTGAAGAACGTGCCAAGGCCAAAGCAGAAGAGGAAGCTGCTGCTGCCGCCGAAAACGCTAAAGCTCCAGAGCCGGCCGACAATCTGGACGACAGTCTTACGAAAACCGAAGAAGTTGTGACAGCAGTTGAGGAAGAATCCATTTACCAAACCAATGCTGAAACAGCTGAGCCCTTGGTAAAAGAAGAAATCAAAGCAGAAGTCCAAGAAGAAGTCACGGAATAAGGCCCTGAGTCTCCTGGATGAGGGGATTGAGACAAGACTTTTTCGCCCCATCCAGACCTTAGATTTTTATTAGTTTTTCAGACTACAAGCTTTCAGGCCGCCCGAGAGGGCGGCCTTTACTTTTGCTCCTGCAAAAATAAGTCACCTCCCTAGAGTTTGCTTATATTTCCATCGCGCCACCAGCAAGCTACGTTATTTGTTGACCCAATTTGTTAAAAACGCTAAAATATACAAGCGATTAACGATAAAAACTCGGTAATTAGCATATTAAGTCTATGTGGAAAAGATATGGATATCTATTGTATAGGTGAGATGGTGATCGATTTTATACCTGGTCATGAACCCATGAGCTATATTTATAGTGCTGGTGGAGCTCCTGCTAATGTCGCGATTGAGCTATCTCGGAATGGTTATGAAGCCGCCATGTGTTGCGCAGTGGGCGAGGATACCTTTGGGAAATTTATTCATCGAACTTTAAAGGAGAATAGAGTCCAGATTATTAAGCCTGAGCGAATTTCTCATGCAACCACCACAATGGCATTTGTGAGTTTACAGGATGGCGAGCGTTCCTTTACCTTTGCGCGTAAGCCTGGAGCAGACCGCTATATAGATGAGGCAGATGTGCGCGAGGCGGATATCGCCCAATCACGTATTGTCCATGCCGGCTCTTGCTCCCTTTCGGTTTCTCCCGCGGCGGAAGCGACAAGAAAAGCCTTACGTCTTGGCCGTGAACATCACTTGCTGACTAGCTTTGATGTTAATTATCGTGATGTCATGTGGGATAGGCCTGCCGCATGTGTTTCTGCTGTGGAATCCCTGCTCTCCTATGTCGATATGGTAAAGATGTCAGAAGAAGAAGTGACTATGTTTGTCACCGAGGAAAGGGACCTTCCTACCTGGATGAAACGTCAGGGGATACATCTGCTTGTGGAAACTTTGGGCGCAGCTGGCGCGAGGGCTTTTTGGAAAGATATCATTATTGAGGCCCCTAGTCATCCCGCTAAGCCTGTCGATACTACAGCTGCGGGCGATGCTTTTTGGGGGGCTTTTCTCTCTTCTTTATTGGATCAAGGCTTAGGAAAAGCTGAAGATCTTAGCCAAGAGATGATCCAGCAAGCACTAGCCTATGGCAATGCTTCTGGCTGGCTATGTGTGCAAACAAAGGGCGCTATTTCTGCTTTACCAGACCGATCACAAATTGTTGCTAGCTTGGAGAACTTAAATGGCTGATTTAGTTTCTGCTAAAACTGATTGGTGGAGTAAACCCTGCCGTCTTTCGCCTTCTTTAATTTGCCTGGATTTATGCAACCTGGAAAGGGATGTGTCCGTGCTAGAAGAGGCGGGGATTGGCCAAATCCATGTGGATATTTTAGATGGCCATTTTAGCCCTAGCATGCCTCTGGGCTTAGATGCTGTACGCCAATTGCGGGCTAAGACTGACCTCCCCTTTGAATGCCATGTAATGACGACTGCCAATGATTATTTTGTGGATGAACTCTTAGATATAGGTGTTCAGCAGATTGTGGTCCATGCTGAGACTGAACCACATATAGATGGTATGTTAAAACGCATCCACGCGCATGGTGTGAGAGCCGGTTTGGCCCTTAAACCCGCGACGGACCTTTCTATCTTATCCTATGTTTTGGACATGTGTGACAGCGTTTTGTTAATGCTGATCAACCCTGGTTATGCCTTTATGCGGGGGGAAGCCCAGGTCGGGTATGCGGAAAGAAAAATTTTAGACTTGCGCCAAATGATTACGGAACGCGGCTTGAAAACAGAAATTGCTATAGATGGCCGTATTGCTCAAGCAGATATTAGACGCTACGGAGCGGGCACAGTAGATAGCTTTGTCGTTGGCAGTACCTGCTTGCGCCGTGGAGAATTGCGGGAAAGTTTGGCGGATCTTCAGGCTTTGAGAAAGAAAATTATTGAGGAAAGCAAATGAGTATAGAAGATAATTATCTACCTACTTGTGCAAGAGTCTTAGAGGAAATCATGACCGCCTTACAAGCGGTGGATGCTGATCAACTGGCAAGAACGGCCAGAGCTATCCGGGAGGCAGATCAGGTCTTCTTTGTTGGTGTTGGACGTGTCATGCTGGCCTTGCAAATGGTCTGCAAACGTCTAGCCCATCTGGGCATTCAAGCGCATTGTGTTGGTGATATCACCGAACCTGCGATCAAAAAGGAGGATCTCCTCATCGTGGGCTCTGGCTCTGGTTCCTCGCTTTTTCCCCTGGCTATCGCGCGTAAAGCCCGTGAAACAGTAGACTGCACGATCATTCACATTGGGTCTAATCCTAATAGCCCCATGAGGGAATTTGCAGATTGGATGCTGAGGATACCGGTGCAGACAAAACTTTACCTGCCAGATGAGGTGGCTTCGATCCAACCTATGACCTCACTCTTTGAACAATGCTTATTGCTCTTGGGGGATATTTTGGCTAAGCTCTTGCTAGAAGAATACGAAATTGATATGAAATCTCTTTGGCAGTATCACGCCAATCTGGAGTAGCTGCCCATGAACAAAGCGGATCTTTTATCGCGTGTAGGTCATATGGACCAGTTAGCCTCCCTTCGCTTGGTAAGCCATGAATCTGGCCCGGCTAGGGGCCTTAGAGCTCTGGAATTGCTTAATGGGCCGATGCGTTTAAGCCTGCTGGCAGATAAAGCTCTGGATATAGCGGACTTTTCCTATAAAGGCCAAAATTTTAATTTTCTAGCAAAACCGGGTTTGCTAGCACGTGAATCCCAAGATGGGAAGGGCCAGGAAGCGGTTCGTAGCGTCATGGGGGGCTTGCTTTTCACCTCTGGCCTCACGAATACTTGTCCACCTTGTCAGCTGGCTGATGTGACTTATCCCATGCATGGTAGAATGCGGAATCAAGTAGCTGAAAACTTGAGCTACGCCGCCTATTGGCAGGATAATGCCTACATTCTAGAGGCCAGTGGCCAAATGCGAGAAGCTAGTCTCTTTGGAGAAAATTTGGTCATGCGACGGACTGTGACAACTGTCTATGGGTCAAAGTCATTTGTCTTGCACGATAGAATTGAAAACCAAGGCTTTCGAGAGGAGGGTCTTATGATGTTGTACCACATCAATTTTGGCTTTCCTTTTTTAGATGAGGCATGTGAGATAGCCATTCCTTCTTATGCTGTACGTGTGCGCGATGAGACAACTAAGTTTGCGGAAGCCCATTGGTCAAGGATGGAAGCTCCTAGCCCGGGAGAGCCAGAATATGTATTCCTGCATGAAGTTGCCGCAGACCCTCAAAATATGGTGACATGTGCTATTTATAATCATGAGCTGGAATTAGGCCTGGAAATCCGTTATTCTGCCACGAATCTACCAAAATTTATGCAATGGAAATCTTTGGCCTCGGGAGATTATGTTCTAGCTTTTGAGCCAACAAATAGTGGCCCCTATGGACGTGCACATGAGATAGAGTCTGGGAATTTGCACACGCTTTTACCAGGACAATCTGAAGAAAACATCTTACGTTTTACCGTACTTGAAGGAGCGAAAGACTTCCAAGCGACGTGTGCTGTTATTGATCAATGTTTGTCAAAACATCTTGATACATTATAAAAATTAAGGAGAAGATTATGAAACGTTCAGAAATTAATGCAATTATAAGAGATTTTGAAGAGAAACTCGAAAAACATCAGTTCTATCTGCCGCCTTTTTTACATTTTACGCCTGAAGAGTGGCGAGAAAAGAATCATGAGTATGATGAAATCAGGGATAATGCCTTGGGTTGGGATGTCACTGACTATGGCCTTGGGGATTTTTCGACCACTGGTTTGGCCCTCATTACTCTGCGCAATGGGAATGTTAACAACCCCAAGTATAAAAAGACCTATGCAGAAAAAATTATGATGCTCAAGGCAGGACAAGTTTCCCCCAATCATTTTCATTGGCTCAAGATGGAAGACATCATCAACCGGGGAGGCGGTGATTTAATCTTCCGTCTCTGGAATGCAACAAAAGATGGTGAACTTAAAGATGATGACGTTGTCCTTTATAAGGATGGACGGAAATTTACTTATCCTTCGGGCAAAGACCTTCTGCTAAAGCCTGGAGAGAGTCTGACACTTTATCCTTATCTGTACCATGAGTTTTTTGTGGCGCCCGGCTCTTCCTATGCCATTATCGGCGAAGTTTCTATGTGTAATGATGACAATAATGATAACCGCTTTTACAAGCCTCTGGGACGCTTCCCCAAAATTGAGGAAGATGAGCCTGCCTACCGTTTGCTTTGCAACGAGTATCCTCAAACGGACTAATCAAGGACGAGGAGGAAGGAGGGACGACGATGAGTGAATTTGCCGTTTCCATGGATCATATTTATAAGACCTTTCCTGGGGTGAAGGCACTGGATGATGTACAGCTACACGTTCGTCCCGGTGAAGTCATGGCCCTGCTGGGAGAAAATGGCGCGGGTAAATCCACGCTCGTCAAGATTCTCTCCGGCGTATATACGAGAGACAGCGGTGATCTTGAGATCCTAGGCAAAAAAATTGAGGGCGATCTCAACACGCGTGAAGCCCAAGATCTTGGGGTAGCGATTATTCACCAAGAACTCAACATGTGTAAGGATCTTTCGGTCACTGACAATATATTTCTCGCCCGGGAAATAACAAAGAATGGACGGCTTGATCGCGCTAGCATGGATCGCCTTGCCCTGGAGCAGCTTGCCAAGCTTGGTATCACGGATATGAATCCTCATCAGCTAGTGGGATCCCTATCCGTAGGACGACAGCAGATGGTGGAGATAGCCAAGGCCCTTCTTGTAAATGCCAAGATTCTTGTGATGGATGAGCCTTCCTCTTCACTTTCAGATGTTGAAATCACGGAAATGTTTCGGGTGGTGAAAGAGCTGCGAAAGCAGGGAGTAGCCATCATTTATATTTCCCACCGTTTGGAGGAACTGCATCACATTGTGGACCGGGTGACCATTATGCGGGATGGACACTACATCACAGAGGGTGCTTTCCAGGACTTTAGTATGGAAGAAATCATCCGCAACATGGTAGGTCATGAGATTAAAGAGAAATATCCTCGTGAGCCTGGACAACGTGGAGATCTGAAGCTCGAGGTCAAAAATCTAAAGGCTGGCCGCCAAGTTCGGGATGTTTCTTTCAAAGCCTATGCTGGTGAAGCCTTGGGTTTTGCGGGATTAGTCGGCGCTGGCCGAACGGAAACTATGCGGGCGATTTTTGGCGCAGATCCTATTGATTCTGGCGAAATTATTTTGAATGACAAAACTGTGGAGTTTAAGTCTCCCCAGGATGCAATTAATAACCATTTGGTCCTTGTGCCGGAAGATCGTAAGCGTGATGGCCTATGCACCAAGCTTTCCATTCGAGAGAATATCGCTCTGCCAAACTTAGATTTGTTGCTTGAGGCCATTGGCCGAGTCAGTAAGAATAAAGAAAGAAAACTGGTGGATAAGAGTAAAGACGGCTTGTCCATTCGTATGTCTAGCGCGGATACGGCTGCGTCAAGTCTTTCAGGAGGTAATCAGCAAAAGGTTGTGGTAGCAAAGTGGCTGGCACGCAATTCGCAGGTGATCATCTTTGATGAGCCTACACGTGGCATTGATGTCGCGGCTAAAGTTGAAATTTATCAACTCATCAACCAGCTCAAACGCTCAGGGGTTGCAGTGATTATTGTCTCTAGTGAATTACCAGAAATAATGGGCATAGCGGATCGCATCTTGGTTATGTGTAATGGTCGCATCACGGGAGAAGTAGATCCGGCAAAGACCTCTGAGGAAGAAATCATGACCTACGCTACGAAATTTGGCCTAAATGAATAGGGAGTGGTGACATATGGAAAATAAATGTAACAATAAGAGCATTTTGGCAAAGCCGGGAGTGGCCTCGGTTATTACCGCTTATGTGGGTGTTTTGATATTAATGATCATCTTTAGTGTGATCAATCCGAACTTCTTTAAATGGTCTAGTCTTACTACGCTCATGCGGAGTGTGGTGCCTTTCCTATTAGTGGGAATTGGCCAAGCTTATGTATGTATTACCGGCAACATTGATCTTTCCATCGGATCAGTTGTCGGGATGAGCGCCATGATTTCTGCGACCTTAATGACCAAAAGCGTTCATCCTATCGTAGCTGCCTTAGTGGCTATGATTGCCAGTATGATCGTAGGTGTGATTAACGGTGTTTTAGTTGGAAAATTTAAATTGCCCCCCTTCATTGCAACCTTAGGAACTATGACCATTGCACGTGGTGTCGCCCAGTGGGTGAATGGTAACTACAATACGGATAATATTGGATCAGAAGGCCCTGCCCAAGCCTTTAAAAACCTTTTTTATTACGGTAAATTCCTTGGCATCTACACTGTGGTATGGTTGGCTCTTCTGGTCTGGTTTATCTTTTTCTATATACTGACTTACACCCGGAGTGGCCGTCATATTTATGCTGTAGGCTCCAACGTTGACGCGGCACGTCTGTCAGGCGTGGATATTTTTAAGACAATTTCTAAGGTTTACTTGGTATCCGCTCTTTGTTCAGGCTTAACGGGCCTTATCACTATGGCCCAGTCCGGCATGGGCGACATGAGTGCGGGTATGAGTTACGAAATGTACGCAGTCGCGGCTGCAGTTATCGGCGGTGTTTCTACCTTGGGCGGTAGCGGACTTCTGCCAGGTGTTATTGCGGGTGCCTCTGTATGGGCCATTCTGCAAAGCGGCCTGACCTTTGCAGGTGTACCTGTAGCCCTGAGAAATATTATTATTGGTATTATTGTAGTGGCTTGTGTGCTCTTTGATGTCTTGCGTCGCAGGTCGCCAAAAGCCAAGAAAATATCTTAGATTTAGAGTAAAATATGGTATATATTTTACTCGGCAAGTAAGGTGAAAACGGTGAAAACCGATTCATGAAGATGAGGGGCGCCAAAAGCCCACATCTGAGAAAGGAAAACAGTATGAAAAAATTTTCAATTGTCCTTCTTGTTGCTGCTTTGATGTTCAGCCTGGCTGCTTGCGCTCCTGCAGCTAACAAAGAAAAAGCCACAGAAGCACCTGCTGCTGAAAAAAAGCAAGAAGAACAGAAGGAAGAAAAAACAGAAGAAAAGAAAGCTGAAGAATCCAAGGCAGATGAGGCTAAAGAACCTGCCGCAGATGCCGAAATGAATATTCATCTTATCACTATGGACCAGATGGATGTGCACTGGGTAAAGCTAGAAAAAGCTGCTAAAGCCAAGGTAGATGAACTGACTGCCGCAGGCAAAAAGATTAACTACAAATGGCTGGCTCCTGAAAAGAAAGACAACGCCCAACAGATTCAGATGATTGAAACAGCGATTAACGATGGCGCTAATGTCATTATTATCTCCTGCAATGACTCTACAGCCGCAAATGATGTCCTCAAAGAGGCCTTAGACAAGGGCATCAAGTTAATCTACGTTGACTCTCCTGCTACAGTTGAAGCTTCCGCCACTTTTGCTACTGATAACTTTGCCGCTGGTGAAGCCGCTGGCAAGAAATTGCTGGAAGAGCTTGAGGCTGCGCAAATTAAAGAAGGCAAAATCGGGATCGTCTCTGCCCAGGCTGGCGTACAATCCTGCATCGACCGTGTAGATGGCTTCATTAAGGCCTTTGACGGAACCCCCTATGAGCTGGGCGAAGTCCAATACTCTGACGGTGATGCTGCTAAGGCTCAAGACCAGGCCGCCGCTCTGATCAACGATGGTGTTGTTGCTCTCTATGGTGCAAATGACGGCGCAACGAATGGTATGGCCAACGCAGTTAAGGAAGCCAATGCGAATGGGAAGAACATTCTGGCCGTTGGTTTTGATAACTCTAGCTCTAACCGCGCCCACATTAAAGATGGCGAGCTCCTGGCTTTCATGGCTCAGAACCCCAACATTATGGGCGAAAAATCTATCGAAGCTGCTGTTAAGGTTCTAGAAGGCGAAAAGCTTGAAGAAACCCAGGTTGACACGGGTGTTACCGTTGTAACCAAAGACAACGTTGACCAATTTGAAGACTAAAGGCCTAGCGCATTTATAGTCTGCCTAGAGGCCAGTTCTTAGGAGCTGGCCTCTTTTATAGCCAACTGCCACCGTTACTATACTTTGAGAATACTACCTCGCCTCTAGCTAGGCCCACAGGCGAGGGCCTTGCGGCCTAGCCCCCTTTCATGCTAGAATCCTTAAGGTTAATTCACACGAGAGTTATTCCTGTTCCAGCTTAAGGCTGGCAGCAACTCCCGGAGGACGAAACAGGAGGAAAATTATGTCCATTATTACCATGAAACAATTACTCGAAGGCGGCGTACATTTTGGCCACCAAACCAGACGTTGGAACCCTAAGATGAAGGAATATATCTTCACCGACCGCAATGGGATCTACATCATTGACCTGGAACAAACCATTAAAAAAGTAGAAGATGCCTATAACTTTATCAGAGATATCTCTCTCAAGGGTGGCAATATTCTCTTTGTTGGGACAAAAAAGCAGGCTAAGGATGCAATCAAAGAAGAAGCCGAGCGCTGCAACATGTTCTACATCAATAACCGCTGGTTGGGTGGCACCATGACCAACTTCAAGACCATCCGCAGCCGGATCCAACGCTTAAAAGAGCTGGAGGAAATGGCTGAAAACGGCACTTTTGATGTTTTACCTAAGAAAGAAGTGGCTAAACTTCACCTGGAGATGGAAAAGCTCCAAAGCAACCTCGGTGGTATTAAGGAGATGCGCCAGCTGCCCGATGCCCTCTTTGTTGTTGATATTAAGAAAGAGCATCTGGCTGTAGCTGAAGCCAACCGCCTGGGCATTCCTGTCGTGGCCATTGTGGACACCAACTGTGATCCTGACTTAGTTGATGTCGTGATTCCTGGCAACGATGATGCGATCCGCTCGATCAAACTGATGACCGCGACTATGGCCAATGCTGTTCTCGAAGGCCGCCAAGGCACTCAGATGGAACTGCAGGAAGCTGGCATGAAGGATACTGCGATGTCTGATGCTGAGGCCATGAAGGTCAATGAAGAGGAAGATCTTTCTGGCGACGAAGCGTAAGCCAGAGTAAATCAATAAATAAGCCGAGATAAAAATTTTATTAGGAGGAAGATATGGCTGTAGATATTAAATTAATTAAGCAATTGCGTGAGATGACCGGTGCTGGTATGGTCGACGTCAAAAAAGCCCTGCAAGAAACCAACAGCGATTTGGACGAAGCTGTCAAATGGCTACGTGAAAAGGGCATGGCTTCTGCTGAAAAACGTGCCTCCCGCATTGCTGCTGAAGGTATTGTTTATTCCTATATCCATGGCGACCGTGTCGGTGTACTGGTTGAAGTCAATATTGAGACTGACTTTGCTGCTGCCAATGAAGATTTCCGGTCCATGGTACACGATATTGCGATGCAAATCGCTGCGATGAATCCCCAATGGGTTCGCCGTGAAGATGTTCCTGAGGCTGTTATTGAGCGGGAGAAAGAAATTGCTCGTACCCAAGCCCTGAACGAGGGTAAGCCCGAAAAGGTTGTTGACCATATTGTAGAAGGTCGCCTGAATAAGTTCTATGCAGCAAATGTTCTAGAAGAGCAGGCCTTTATCAAAGATGATAGCAAGACCATCGCTGACCTGGTCAAGGAACACATCGCGACCATCGGAGAAAATATCCGCATTCGCCGCTTTACTCGTTATGAGGTTGGCGAGGGCTTAGAGAAGAAAGATGAAGACTTCCAAGCGGAAGTTATGGCCCAGCTTAATAAATAAGCTAATCTAAATTAAAAAAAGAGACACGTCGCTAGGCGTGTCTCTTCTTGTATCTAGACAAAGCGACTGCAAACAAGAAAAGGAGCCACCATGCGCAAACGAAGAGTTCTCTTAAAATTAAGCGGAGAGGCCTTGGGAGGTCAAACTGGCCAAGGCCTAGATGCCCAGGTATTAGATGATATGGCCCAGGCCATCAAAGCCACAGCAGACGTCGGTATTGCCCTCGCCATTGTTCTGGGGGGAGGCAATTTCTGGCGAGGCCGATCTTCAGGCGAGATGGACCGGGTCATCGCGGATAACATTGGTATGCTGGCCACTACGATGAATGCTCTGGCTGTCTCGGATGCCCTCAGCCGGGCAGGTGTAGACAATGTGATTCTGTCCGCCCTCTCTATCCCCAAAATTCATGAGATCTTTCGTAAGGACCGGGCTCTGGCCGCTTGGCAGGAGGGGAAAGTGGTCATTCTAGCAGGTGGAACGGGCAATCCTTTCTTCTCTACAGATTCAACGGCTGCTCTCCGTGGAGCCGAGCTTGAGGTAGATATGATTTTAAAGGCCACTCTAGTGGACGGGGTCTATGATAAGGATCCTCACAAGTATCCGGACGCCCAGCTTTATAAAGAACTCAGCTTCAGCCAAGTGTTAGACCAAAATCTCAAGGTAATAGATGCCACAGCCGCTGCTCTTTGTCGAGATAATCAATTGCCCCTCAGGGTCTTTAACATGACAAGGCCTGGCAATATCCTCAAGGCGGCAAGGGGAGAAGAGGTCGGAACACTTGTAAGGGGTTCCTAGCCCCATCCTGTCCAGTCTGGCACCCTGTCTTGGAGTAAAGCAGGGCCTAAGCTATAATAGTTAAAATAATACCTAGTAATAGGAGGTTTTCATGGCTATTGAACTGAACGCAGGGACCTATAAGCCCTACGAAGAAAAGATGCAAGCAAGCATCCGTTTTTTAGAAGAACAATTTAATACCATTCGGGCTGGTCGGGCCAACCCCCGCCTGCTGGATGCCATCACGGTTGAGTATTATGGTGTGCTTTCACCCCTACAACAGGTTGCTAACATACAAGTGCCGGAAGCCCGCATGATTACCATCACGCCTTGGGATGCCAAGACCCTGAAGGAGATCGAGCGTGCCTTACAGGCTTCTGATTTGGGTATCAATCCCATGAATGACGGCAAATGCATCCGTTTGGTTTTCCCGCAACTTACCGAAGATCGCCGGCGTGAACTCACCAAAGATGTCAATAAGTTAGGTGAGGAGGGTAAAGTGGCGATCCGTAACATCCGTAGAGAAGCTATTGATACCTTCCGCAATTATGAGAAAAATGGGGAAATCCGTGAGGACGATCTCTACTCCTTTGAGGTTGAGATGCAAAAGCTGACCGATAAGTATGTAGAAAAAGTCGACCAGGCGGTAGAGGAAAAGAATAAGGAGCTCATGGAGCTTTAGTTTTTCCTGTGATCCAGGCACACGATAAACCTTTACCCCAGCACCTTGCCTTTATCATGGATGGCAATGGCCGTTGGGCCCAAGACCGAGGATTAAGCCGGTCGGCAGGACATCGCGCAGGTGCAGAGCGTCTGCGTGATGTTTGCTATTGGGTTTTAGACTATGGTATTTGCCACATGTCGGTTTATGCTTTTTCAACGGAGAACTGGCGCCGGTCTACCCAAGAAGTGAATGGTTTGATGCGGCTTATTCCAGACTTCTTCCACCGCTATGCCGCTGAGATGCGGGATCAGGGGGCACGCATTCATTTTGTGGGTGACTTGGATCAGCTACCGGCCGCGACACAAAAGATTATTGGTCAAATCCAGGCTAACCCGCCAGAAACGCATAAGCTAGACTTGTATATTTGCCTGAATTATGGCGGAAGAAGGGAAATTGTGCGCGCGGTCCAGAAGGCCTTGCGCAGTCCAGATCCCCTGGCCCTGGCCGATCAGCTTGATGAGGACAGCTTTAGAAATTTCCTTTACCAGCCCCAAATGCCTGATCCCGACCTGATTGTCCGTACGGCAGGCGAGCAGAGATTATCTAATTTTTGGCTATGGCAGGCAGCCTATGCCGAGTTGTATTTTAGCCCTGTCTATTGGCCGGACTTTGGCCAAGCTGATTTGGCTCAAGCCTTAGACGCCTATAGCCTTAGGCAACGCCGCTATGGAGGAGAGAAGAGTGACAACACGCATCCTTAGTGCCCTGGTTTACGGGGCGATTTTTATAGCTTTTCTTGCTTTGGGCGCCTGGCAACCAGTGCTCATGCTAGTTTTCTGGCTGGCCCTTGCTTTTCAGGCTGGCCGCGAGCTTCAAACCCTGGTGCCTGCCTCTGATCCCAAGCCCAGCCTGTTTTTCTGCCTCTGGCAAAATCTAGCCCTGATCCTGCCAGCTTTTTTCCCCTACACCCCTGGGGATCCTATCCAGAGCGCGGCAACGGCCTTCAAGGCTTTCTTGTACTTTTTAACTTGGCAACTAGTGGTCGCTATTGTTCAATGCTTTTTTTACCTGCACCGGGAGGGCATCTCTAGCTTAGATGCCAGTCTATCGGCCTTTAGCCGTAATTTTTATCTCAGCCTTGGCTTTTTCTCCGCGACCTATCTGCTTTTCTGCCTGCCCTATGGCTGGCACTCCTTGCTCTGGGCCCTACTTACCCCCTGGGTGACCGACAGTCTTGCCTGGCTGGTCGGGTCCCTGTATGGCAAACATGCCCTGACTCCCATCTCACCAAATAAAACACTGGAAGGCTTTTTTGCTGGCCTCATCGGCCCAGGCATCTTCTATATCCTCATTTTTTTGCGGGTGAGAGCTGAGCTTGGGCTTGCTTTCTACCATATTTTAGCCTTCTTCCTCTTTGGCCTCTTGGCGGGCTTAGTTGCCCAGCTGGGAGATCTCTTTGAATCCTCCCTCAAGCGAGCGGCGGGCGTCAAGGACTCGGGTCAGCTCATTCCCGGTCATGGTGGACTCCTGGACCGTTTTGACTCTAGCTTATTTGTTCTCCCTCTCTTTGCCATCCTTCTGAGCTTGGCTTGGTTGCCATAGATCTATGTTGCAAAATATTGCTATTTTCGGCTGTACGGGCTCTATTGGCCGGCAAAGCCTGGATGTTTGCCGGCGACTAGGGATTTTTCCCCGCTTCTTTTCCTGTCATAGTCAGGTGGAGCTTTTGGCAGAGCAGATAAGAGAGTTTAAACCTCAAGCGGTCGCCGTGACCGATGAGGAGGCGGCTGACCGCCTCCAGACCTTCATGAGCCCTAGAGACCGCCAGAGGACTGCTATCTACCGGGGCGAGGCTGACCTCCTTAACCTTGCTCAGGAACCCGTTGATCGTGTCCTAATGGCCATTAGTGGTTTTGCTGCCTTGGCCCCCTCCTATGTGGCGATCCAAGCCGGCCACGACCTGGCCTTGGCCAATAAAGAAGCTGTGGTGGTGGCAGGCGACTTGCTCCTGCCTTTAGCCAGGGAAAAAGGCGTCATGATTTATCCGGTGGATTCAGAGCATTCCGCCATCTGGCAATGCCTGGCCGCTGCGCCGCAAGGCTCTTGCCGCAAGCTTTATCTGACCGCTTCTGGCGGTCCCTTCCGGACTTGGACGCGAGACCAGATGGCTGCGGTAAGCCCTCAAGAAGCCCTGGCCCATCCGGTTTGGTCCATGGGCGCAAAGATTAGCATCGATTCAGCCAGCATGATGAACAAGGGCCTTGAGATCCTTGAAGCCTGCCAGCTCTTTCGAGTGGATGAAAGTCAAGTTCAGGTTCTCATTCACCCGGAGGGTATTGTTCATTCCCTGGTGGAATTTAAAGATGGAGCTATCTTGGGGCAACTGGGTATGCCCGATATGCGCCTGCCTATCCAGTTGGCCTTGACCTGGCCAGACCGGATAGATACAGACTTGCCTGCTTTTGACTTTTTTGCCCTGGCAAGCGATCGGTCTCTGAATTTCTACCAGCCAGATGACCAGCGTTTCCCCGCCTTGGCTCTGGCCCGTCTGGCAGCTCGAGAGGGTAAGGAAGCCCCCCTTATCTTGAATGCCGCCAACGAAGTTGCTGTATCTGCTTTTTTAGCCGGACAAGTTAAGTTTACAGGCATTACAGATTTGGTCGCTCTCGCTTTAGATCATTTTCTAGCGGGACCTAGACTGACAGATTTTAGCTTGAATGGTATGATAGACCACGATAAATTAGTAAAAGCTTACTGCCGTGACCAAGTTTCTACTTTAGGCGCACAAACCTAGAGAATTCAGTAAAATTAGATTTTTTTTACTCGGGTCAATTTGATAAATAAAGGGGAATTCATGTCTACTGTATTCGGAATTCTAGTGGGTCTACTCATCCTGAGCATTATGATGCTTGTCCATGAGCTGGGCCACTTTTTAGCTGGTAAAGCCCTGGGCTTCAAGATTATTTCCTTTAACCTCTTCATGGGGCCTATCCTTTATAAGAGAACTTGTAAAGACGGTGTCGTCTTTACCATCCGCCTGATCCCCATGGGGGCCTCTGTAGAATTTGCGGGCGAAGATTCAGGGATCAATGAATTGCCGGAAGAAGGAGAGGGCGAGGGCACCCAAACGCTAGAGCCCATCTCTCCAGACGATCCAGGCCTCTTCTATAACCGCCCCCGCTGGGCACGAGCCATTGTCATTGCCATGGGCCCCCTGGTCAACTTTTTTACTGCCTTTTTAGCCTTTCTCATCCTCTTTGTCAGTTTTGGCGTATCCCTCCCTGTGATTGAGGGCGTAGAAGCTAACTCGCTAGCAGAAAAGGCTGGCTTGCGGGCGGGAGACCGGATTGTCCAAGTCAACGATGCCAAAATTTCCACCATTTTAGACTACACCATGGTAGAGAACTTCAAGCCCCAGGAAGGTCAAACTTTTAAAGTTCGAGGCGCTGATGGCGAGCTCCGAAGCCTGAGGATTGAAAGAAAATTTGTGGATAGCTACCGGATGGGTATTTCCTATACCCCTCGCCCAGATGGTCGCATGATTGTCTCCCAGGTGGATCCTCGATCTCATGAAGGATCTCCACTTTTGCGGGCAGGTGATGAAATTCTGAGTGCAGGTGGTGTATCTGTAAAAGACAAGTCAGCCTTTGATGCCTTTATAGCCAAGCAGGCGGGGAATCAGTTTGATCTAGAAATTATCCGAGATGGCCAAAAGCAAACCCTGGATATGACCCTGTCGCATTTCAGGGAGTTGGAGCCCTTGGGCAACTTGCAGTTGGCCTTCACCAAGAACTTTATCCCCAGCTTGCAACAAGCCTTGGCCTACCCCGTATCTGTTGTCCGCTCTACTATCCAGGGGCTGGGTATGATTTTCTCTGGCGAAATTGCCGCCAAAGATGGCCTCAGTGGCCCCGTTGGCATTGTGACGATGGTAGGCGATGTGGTTGAGGGCGACGCCCAGGTCGCGGAAAAGGTTTCTCAACTCCTCCTGTATTTTGCCTACATTTCTGTGGCGGTAGGCTTTACCAACCTATTGCCTATTCCCCCCTTTGATGGCTTCCATCTTTTGATCATTGCGATTGAGGGCACAATAAGGCGCAACCTGCCGGATAAAGTGAAGGAAGGCTTTTCCATGCTGGGCCTGGCTTTGGTCCTCTTGCTCGTGGTTTATGTCTTCTACTTAGACCTGAGCAAACTCTTTGCAAGGTAGTTCCATGTCTTTGCAGGTGGAGAGGCGGGCAACCCGCAGGCTTAAAATTGGCAAGCTCCATATGGGCGGGGCCTACCCCGTCTTAGTTCAATCGATGAACTCCCGGCCTGCCCGAGATGTGGAAGGCAATCTAGAAGAATTAAAGCGCCTGGCAGAAGCCGGTTGTGAGCTTTCACGCCTAGCTGTGCCTAGTGCAGATAGTCTCCCTGCCTTTAAGGCCATTGCCGACCAATCTCCCATGCCCCTGGTGGCAGATATCCATTTTGACTGGAAGCTCGCCCTGGGTGCCATAGAAGCAGGTGCTGCCGCCCTCCGGCTCAATCCTGGCAACATTCGGGACAAGTCTGGCTTGCGCCAGGTAGCTAGGGAGGCCAAGGCCCAGGGGATCCCCATTCGGGTGGGGGTCAATGCTGGCTCTCTATCTCCTGAGATCCTGAACCGCTTTGGCCGCCCCACAGCAGAGGCCTTGAAATACTCTGCCCTCGAGGCGGCCAATCTTCTCGAGGCTGAAGGCTTTGACGACATCTGTCTTTCCGTTAAGGCCTCTCATGCCCCCTTGATGATCGAGGCTAACCAACTGTTGGCCCAGGCCTGTGACTACCCCCTCCATCTTGGCCTGACCGAGGCTGGTACTCCAAAACGGGGGGCCATTAAGTCCGCTACGGCCTTAGCCCCTCTCTTGCTTGCGGGGATTGGTGATACGATTCGGGTGTCTCTGACAGCAGACCCTGTGGAGGAGGTTAAGGCAGCCTGGACTATCCTCGAAAGCTTGGGCTTGCGCCAGCGGTCTGCCCAGCTAATTTCCTGCCCAGGTTGCGGTCGGACCGCAGTGGATATCCGGCCATTGGCCCAAGCGGTTGACCAATATCTAGAAGACCTCAATCAGCCCTTGACTATTGCTGTTATGGGCTGTGCCGTGAATGGACCGGGCGAAGCGAGAGAAGCGGACCTGGGCCTGGCAGGAGGGCAGGGTGAATACCTGCTTTTTGCCAAGGGCCGTCCCCTCTACAAAGTGCCAGAAGATCAAGCTTTAGCCTGTCTAAAGCAAGAAATTGCCAAACTCCTTGAGAAAAAATAGTCATGTCCCAATTGATTGCCTTATCTGACTTTTATCACAGCATAGCGGATGGCCCAGGGTCATTCCCCCCTCTGGAGGCCTTTTTACTGAGTATCTGTCCCCAGCAGTTGCCAGGAGATTGTCTCTGCTTTGCTGTCTACTGCCCGGGTCCTATTGACTACCAACAAGTGCAGGATGCTGAGATCAGCTTGGAGAATGCCTTGGACTATCCCCACGTTGTCCTTGGCCTGCAACCAGGACCCCAGGCGAAGATTGACTGGTCATCACAAAAAGACAAGCTACAAAATTGGCTGCGCCGGCATGCGGTCAGGGTGGGTAGCCTGGAAGAAAAGCTCTGGGCCCGCGGTTCTTTAGAGACCATAGATGACCAAAAGTTGGTTTGGCAGCTTCCCCAGTCTTCTTTGGCAATTCTACAGGCCCAAGAAAATTCCTGGTTTGTAGACTTCTGGCAAGAGGCCGGTTTGCCTGGTATTGCCCCTAGTCTTGTAGCGGATATGTCTTCGGACAGTTTAAGCGACCGGGTTCGCGAAAAGCTGGAATCCAATGAGAATGAAGCCCAGGCGACACATAATCCTGTGACCTTCCTTCCAGGTCCTGTTGAGCCCGGCCCCGGAGACTTGCCTGGGTTTGAGCCTGGTCCAGGATCTTATTATCGGCGGCGGAGCTCCAGGTCGACTAAGCCAGGGGAGGGCCTCCTCTATGGCAAAAAACGCCAAGATAAACTACCCCTGGTGAGTCTGAAAGACCTCAGCATGGAGACTGACCATGTGCGTTGCCAGGGCTGGGTGCAAGACCTGGAAAGCAAGGCCCTTAAATCGGGCTCCTATATCCTGCGTTTTATTCTGGCCAATGGCCACCATGCCCTATGCTGTGTACTCTATCTGCAAGAGGAAGAAGCCCTGATCTTAACTGGCCAGCTCAAAGGCCAATATGTGGAGATTTCTGCTTACATCGAATGGAACGAGCGCTTTGAACAAGACTTTCAGGCTAAGGTCCAAACGATTGAACCCTTGGCTTGTCCCTTGCCCAGCCGCCAGGATCTGGCAGAGGATAAAAGGGTGGAATTGCATATTCACTCAAAGTTATCTGCCAAGGATGCCTGCTCCAACCCTGCGGATATCGTGAAAAAGGCGGCAGAGTTTGGCCAACAAGCAATTGCTCTGACTGACCACGGAGTGGTCCAGGGCTTTCCAGAAGCCTTTGATGCCCAGCAAAAGCTTGCCAAGGCAGGAACCGAGATCAAATTAATCTACGGCATGGAGGGCTATTTGGTTGAGGATGGGCCCACAGTCTTCTTGGCGCCTGAGCAAAAGATAGAAGACTCCTGCCAGGCTTTAGCTAGTCTGGCGTTGCTTTATGATGACCTAGATAAAAAGCCTCAAGACCGAGAGATCTATGGCTTTTTAGCCTACAAAGAGGCCTTCCAACCCCAAGCTAGAGCCGAAGGGCTTGCTGACCAAGGTCCAGCAGGAGCGGGACAAAGCCTCTTCCGCCTCTTGACCCCTCAGGACCCTGACCAGGCCCAGGCCTTAAGAGACCGCTTTCCCCAGATAGCTGAGAGAGATTGGGTGGATGCCCACACCGGCCTCCACGAGCTAGCGGATTTTCTTAAATCTACTGCTCTCTTGACGACCCAAGGCCTTACTGACTTGCAAAGTCTGCGTTACCAAGGCTTTAGGGGCGAGAAGACGGCGGCCCATCTCAAGTTTAATCCCTGCTACCTGGATATGGCCTTGCTCCAGACCTTAGATCTGGCCTGGCAGGAAAATTTTATCTGCCCCAGCCAAGATCTAGACCAGGCAGGCCAGGATTTCCGCAAGCAGCGCACTTATCGGGAGCAAGATCTCTTAGACAATCAGGAGCAACTCCGCCAGGACTTAAAGGCACAGATCGACTTGTTTAAAGCCTATTATGCCGCTTCTGGCGCTTCTTCCTGGTCAGACTTTAATGCCGCCTGTGGACACCTGGATCAAGACCAGTTAAAGGCCAATAAGGCCAGGCGCTATCATATTATCCTCCTGGCTAATGACGACCTGGGCCTCTACCATCTCTACCGCCTGGTTTCCCTCTCCCATCTGGAGTACTTCTACTTTAAGCCCCGTATCCCGCGATCTAAGCTTAAGTATTTTCGGGCTGGCCTCAGTCTGGGTTCGGCCTGCGTAGCCGGAGAAATCTTTTCTGAGGTGATCGGGGCCTACACCGACTGCCACGGAGACCTAGAAGCGGCTGGACGAGATCTTGCTAAACCGGCCTCTCTAGATCTGGCGAGATTTTATGATTACCTGGAAATTCAGCCCCTAGACAATAACCAGTTCTTACTGCGGGGAGATAATACGGCTATCCGGTCCCGAGAAGATTTACAGAATCTCAACCGCCTAGTTTTGCAATGGGCAGATGCTGCGAGCGTTCCGGTTTGTGCCACCTGTGACTCTCACTTCCTCGATCCCGAAGACGACATCTATAGAGAAATTGTGATGTCTGATATGGGTTTTGAAGATGAAATCCCAGCTCCTCTTTATTTCCGCACGACGGAAGAAATGCTGGAAGAATTCTCCTACTTGGGCGAGGAAACAGCCAGGCAAGTTGTGGTCGAGAATACCCAGGCTGTAGCGGCCAGGGTAGAAGAGGGGATGCGGCCCTTCCCAGCTGGCAACTACCCTCCCGTTATCCATACGAGTGAAGAAGAATTGAAAAATTTGGCCGAAACTCAGGCTCAAGCTTTATATGGCCGCGAGGGTGTCCTGCCGCCAGATATTGCTGACCGCCTGGATAAGGAACTTAACTCTGTCATTTCAAACGGTTATGCCGTGATGTATTACATTGCCCATAAACTTGTTAAAAAATCCAATGCAGACGGTTATATTGTGGGCTCTCGGGGTTCTGTAGGTTCCTCACTCTTGGCAACCTTTTGTGGCATCTCCGAGGTCAACCCTCTGCCCCCTCACTATATCTGCCCCCATTGCCACTACTATGAGCCGGATTCTACAGGGAACTATGGATCTGGCTTTGACCTGCCAGCCAAGCTCTGCCCCGAATGTGGTAGTCCCCTCAACCGGGATGGACAGGACATTCCCTTTGCCACCTTCTTAGGCTTTGAAGGGGACAAACAGCCCGATATTGACTTGAACTTTTCCGGCGAATACCAGGCGGAAGCCCACGCCTACCTGGAAGAAATGTTTGGCCAAGACCACACCTACCGGGCAGGTACAACCTCCGCTTATGCCAGCAAGCAATCCCTGGCCCTGGTCCGAAATTATTGTGAACAAAGTGGTTTAAACCTAGGCCTTAATAATATGAAGCAACTGGCAAAAGGGATTGAAGGCGTTAAGGTTTCTACAGGCCAGCACCCAGGCGGTATTGTTGTGCTCCCTGAAGACCGGGAGATTTATGACTTTACCCCCATCCAGTATCCTGCCAACAAGCAGGACAAGGGGATCATTACCACTCACTTTGACTTCCATGCCCTGGATGAGACGATCTTAAAGATCGATGCTCTGGGCCATGATGACCCCACTATGCTCAAGATGCTCTCTGACCTTACGGGTGTGGACATCAACGATATCCCCATACCAGATGAAAGGGTCATGGAGCTCTTCCGGTCTACCGCTGCCATTGGTATCAAGCCAGAAGATTCCACAATTGGGTCCGCCACGATTGGCCTGCCCGAGGTTGGCACCATGCTGGCCCGCGACATGATTAAGGAGACCCAGCCCCAGTCTTTCTATGACCTCGTTCAGCTGTCTGGCCTCTCACACGGAACTGGGGTTTGGAAGGGCAATGCCCAGGACCTCATCCGGGAGGGGACCTGTACGATTAACGAGGTCATTGGTTGCCGTGACTCTATTATGACCCGGTTGATTTATTCTGGCCTGGCCTCCAAGGATGCCTTTACCATCATGGAAACTGTGCGGAAGGGTAGGCCACTCAAGGAAGAACAAATCCAACTCATGCGGGACCATGAGGTGCCTGAATGGTACATTGAATCCTGCCGCAAAATCCAGTACTTATTCCCTAAAGCGCATGCAGCTGCCTACTCTATTTCTACCCAAAGAGTTGCCTATTTTAAGGTCTACTACCCGGAGGCCTTCTATTGTGCCTGGTTTACCGTGAGGGCGGGTGATTTTTCTCGAGATATGCATCTTCTGCCGCCCGATATTATTAAAGAGAACCGGCGGAAGGCGCGGGAAAATTTCAGCCGTATCGAAAAGAAAGACGAAAAAGCCTTTTACATCTTGGAACTGGTAGAGGAAATGCAGGCTAGAGGCATCAATTTCTTGCCTCTGGACCTGGTGGAATCCGCAGCCCATGAATTTACTAGCCCTGGGCCGGGGCAAATTCGTCCTCCTCTAGATATTATTACGGGTATTTCTACGGGCATGGCTCAAGAAATTGTTAAGGCTAGAAAGCAGGGGGGCCCCTTTCAAACCATTGAGGACCTGGAGAGCCGGGCGGGGATTGGCCCGGCAGCTGTTGAGAACTTGCGGGTCACGGGCATCTTGGATGGCCTGCCAGAAAGTTCCCAGCTCAGTCTTTTTGACCTGACAGGGCCAGGGCCTAGCCTGTAGGTCGGGTGCCTTCGCATGCAGGTCCTAGATATTTACCTTCGCCAGACGACCAGGGCCTTTGACCAGCCCTATACCTACCTGCCCCCCGAGCAAGGCTCGGATGCCTTGGAGGTTGGAGCTGTGGTCACAGTCCCCTTTGGCCGGGGTGACAGTGTCCGCCAGGGCTGGGTTTGGCAGATAAGAGAGACTGACGAGGAGTTTGCCTACCCCCTCAAACGGGTTCTCGCCGTAGAGTCCTCATCACTTTTGCGGCCAGACCAGTTCCAATTGGCCAAGGAAATGCGGAGACGCTACTTTTGCTCTATCTCCCAGGCCTTGCGCCTGATGGCCCCCCAGCTTCTTCTCACCACAGGGGCCAAGACCAGAAGTTTTGCCCGCCTAGTAGATCCTGACGAGGCCCAGGATGTCTTGGAAGAAGGTAGCCTGAGGTCTCTCAACCATGTCCGGGTCCTGGAGTTTCTCCTTGATGTAGGGGAGGCCAGCCTTGAGGAAATCATGGCTACCTGCCAAGTGTCCCGCGCTATCCTCACAACCCTAAGGAAAAACGGCTTCTTGACCTTCTTTAAGCAAGAAGTGACCCGGGACCTAGCAGATCTCCCGCCCCTTGAAGAAGCCCAGCACCACAGCCTCAATCCTGACCAGGCTAAGGCTCTCTCCGGCCTGTTAGGACCGGCATGGGCCAGACAAGTCTTAAGCCCAGAAGAACTGGAGGGCTTGGAATCCTTGGAAGCTAGGTCGGACTCTGGTCAGCTTCTAGACCGCCCGACGTCCAACGCTTCCTCTCTGGAAGAATACTTGCTTTTTGGCGTGACCGGCTCTGGTAAAACAGAGCTCTACCTCCGGGCTGCCGAGGCCGTCTTACAGGCTGGCCGTGATGTCCTAATCCTGGTCCCGGAAATATCCCTAACGCCCTTAATTTGCAACCGCATCCAAGCCCGCTTTGGCAAGTCTGCCGCTGTTTTACACAGCCGGCTCACGCCGGCAGAACGCTATGAGCAGTGGCGGTCCATTCGGTCGGGTGAAAAACGCCTGGTCGCAGGTGCTCGGTCGGCTATTTTTGCCCCTTTGGAAAATATTGGCCTCATTGTGGTTGATGAGGAGCAGGAAAGTTCCTATAAATCGGACCAGACGCCCCGCTATGACGCTCTGGACATCGCTCGTATCCGGGCGACTATGCATGGAGCCAAGTTGCTTTTAAGTTCCGCCACTCCCTCTGTTGTCTCCTATTACAGGGCAGAAACAGGCAAGTCAACTCTTTTAAGCCTGCCTAGGCGGGCAGGGAAGGCTAGCCTGCCCCAGACCCACTTGGTAGACATGCGAGCAGAGGAGACTTTAGGCCAGCAGCGTTTCTTGAGTCGAGCCCTCCGCCAGGCTTTAGAGGAAACTTTTGCGCGGGGAGAACAAGCCATGGTCCTCCTCAATCGCCGGGGCCATGCCTCCTTCCTTCTGTGCCCCGAGTGTGGCTATACGGCTAAATGCCCGGACTGTGATATCACCATGACGGTCCACCGAAATCCTCGTCAGCCCCAGCAGGAAGCCTTAATTTGCCACTATTGTGGCCGAATAGACCCTCTACCTGCCCATTGTCCTGAATGTAGCTCAGACCGTCTGGCCCCCTTTGGCATAGGGACCCAGCAGGCGGTAGAGATTTTGCAGGAGGCTTTCCCGCAGCAGCGTTTCCTTCGTATGGATTTTGATACCACGGCCAGCCGCCAGGGACATGCCAAAATCTTGGCTCAATTTGCCCAGGGAGAAGCCGACTGCCTGGTAGGAACCCAGATGATTGCCAAAGGCCATGACTTTGCCAGGGTGACTACCGTAGGCATCATGTCGGCTGATACTTTGTTGGGCATGGATGATTATCAAGCCCAGGAGAAGGCCTTTCAGCTCATCTGCCAGGCGGCCGGCCGGGCTGGACGGCGGGACTTAGCAGGCCAGGTCCTCATTCAAACTTTCCAAGCTGACAATCCGGCGCTGATCGCGGCGGCCCAGCAGGATTATTCTGCTTTTTATGCCAGCGAGATTGTTACCCGCAAGATCTTGCAATACCCTCCCTATCAGGATTTAGGCCTAGTCCTCATCTCCTCACTCAGCCTGGCCAAGGCGCAAGACCGAGCCCACCAACTTTTTGCGGAGCTGAACTTCCTTTTAAAACAAAACCAATTAGGGGATCAGATCTTCTTGTATCCTGCTCAGGCTGCGCCTATAGCCCGCATCCGCCGGCGCTGGCGCTTCCGCATTATCCTCAAGTCTGCCAGGCGTGACCTCTTGACCCAGGTCCTCAGCTATGTCAGCGATTTGCCCAGGGAAGAGGGGGTTAGTGTGACCTGTGATATCAATCCCCTCCGTTTAACCTAGCTTACGTGACCATAGGGCCCATGTGTTAGAATAAAGAAGCCAGTCTATAGCTAGACTGGCTTTTATACAAGAAAGTGGAAGGTCCTATGGCTTTAAGAAAAGTTTTTCATGATGGAGACCCCGTGCTCCGCAAAAAATCCCGACGCGTGGAGAAATTTGACGACCGCCTACAAGACCTGGTTGACGATCTTTTGGAAACCATGCGGGAAGAAAATGGCGTGGGCTTAGCAGCCCCTCAAGTGGGAGTTCTCAGGCGGATTTTTGTGATGAATGTCCATGAAGAAGGCGATCCTGCCCATGACATGGTCATCATTAATCCGGAATTTCTGGCCCAGGAGGCGACCCAGCATGAGGTTGAAGGTTGCCTCTCCTTGCCAGGCCTCTATGGCTATGTGGATCGACCGGCCCAAGTGACCATCCGCTATCAGGACCGGACCGGTCAAACGCAAGAGCTCACCGCTGATGGCTTAATGGCCCGCTGCATCTGCCATGAGTCGGACCATCTGGAAGGTATCCTTTTTTCGGACAAGATTGTAGGCAATCTTTTCCGCTATAACAAAGACGGCAAAGCCATTGATGTCAAAACGGGAGAAGAGGTGGAACTCATTCAGCATGACTAAAGCGGCGCAGGAAAAGCTTCATCAGTATTTTTTTACTTCTTATGAGGACTTAACAGCCGGCGATTTTTTGCCCCTGACAGCCCAAGACAAAAGCAAGTCTATCCTTTACATGGGTAGCCCGGACTTTTCTTTGCCCCTCTTGCAAAGCCTTGCTGACCAGGGCTTTAACCTGCTAGCAGTGGCAACCCAGCCGGACAGGCCTGTAGGCCGCAAGCAGCAATTAATGCCCACCCCCGCCAAACTTTTGGCGGAAAGCCTAGGCTTACCTGTGTACACATGGCCCAAACTAGACCCCGCCCACATAGGCGATGACTTGGACACTTTGCAGCCGGACCTGATCATCACCTCGGCCTATGGCAATATCCTGCCGCCCGAGATCTTAGATCTGCCCCCCTATGGTTGCTTGAATGTCCATCCCTCCTTGCTTCCACGCTGGCGCGGAGCCTCCCCGGTGGCATCCGCCATCATGGCGGGTGACCAGGAGACTGCTCTTTCTATAATGGAAATGGGTCCTGGCTTAGACGATGGAGACCTCCTGGCCTCTTGCCGCCTGCCTATTCTCGCCGAGGATGATACCCCCAGCCTCAGCTGCAAACTCGCCGACCTCTCGGCTATCCTTTTGCCCAAAATTCTGCCAGCCTGGTATCGCGGCCTCATTGACTTGCGCCCCCAGGATGATAGCCAGTCTACTTACGCGAAGAAGCTGGAAAAAGCAGATGGGCTCTTGGACTTTAGCCAAACGGCCCAGGCTAACGTCAACAAGATACGTGCCCTCACGCCCTGGCCGGGTTCCTATACTTTTTACGACGGTAAACGTTATAAGATTCTGCAAGCCTCTGTAGCTGCCCCCTGTAGCCTGCAACCAGGCCAAGTGGTCCGGCATGAGCGTGAGCTTTGGCTGGCCTGCCAAGACGCCTGCTTACGTGTTGAAAGTCTCCAGGGCCCTAATGGCAAGCGGGTAGAGGCGAGTGACTGCTTCCACAATTTTGCCGAGGGCAGTTACTTTGGCATCTAGCTCGAAAATCTGGATCGTCTATATTTTCCTCAAAGGAGCGATTTATGAACTTTTTAGTCTTTGCCTATTTTTACTTCCCTATGGATAAGTGGTATTTCATCTTAGTCTTACCCTGCTTCCTCTTGTCTCTGTTTGCCCAATTTAAGGTCAAGTCTACCTTTGCTCGCTACAGTAAGATCAATTCCCAACGTGGCCTTACCGGTTCGTCTGTAGCTCGGGATATCCTCCAGTCTGGCGGCCTGAATCATATCGGTGTGGAAAGGGTTCGAGGTAGCTTGACTGACCACTACAGCCCTAAAGAAGAGGTCTTGCGCCTTTCGGAGCCTGTTTACAACTCTAGCTCTATTGCTGCCCTGGGAGTGGCAGCCCACGAGTCTGGCCACGCTTTGCAATATGCCGCAGCTTATTTTCCTGTCCAGCTGCGTAACGTGATTTATCCTGTTGCCCGCATTGGGTCGGGTGCTGGCCCTTATTTAGCAATTTTTGGACTCATGCTTCAAAATAACCTGCTCTTTAATCTGGGCATTATCTTTTATGCGGCTGCGGTTCTCTTTTATCTCTTCACTCTCCCGGTGGAAATTGACGCCTCGCGCCGTGCCCTCCAGGTTCTGGAGACGGGTAATTATTTAACGGTCGAGGAAGTTAAGGGAGCACGTGCCGTCCTAGGCGCGGCGGCTCTGACTTATGTGGCAGCTGCAGCTACAGCCTTTGCCTCTATGCTCCGCCTCATCCTCCTGCATAATGATCAAGAGCGTTAATGGCCACGTCTAGTCCAGATCCCGCCCGCATACTTGCCTGCCAGGTCCTTTACCAGGTTTTAGAGGAAGGCGCTTTCTCTAATGAAGCCTTGGACCAGGGCCTACAGACCAGCAACTTGGGGAGCCAAGACCGGTCCTTTGCTACGGCCTTGGTCTATGGTTGCTTGGGTCGGGTTCGGGCGCTCGATAAGCTACTGGCTATGCATAGTGCCAGGCCCCTAGATAAAATAGAAGGCAGGGTTTTGACGATTTTGCGTATGGGCCTTTGGCAGATCCTGTATGCCTACTCTGTGCCTGCTTTTGCAGCCGTGGATGAGTCCGTAAAACTTTGCCAGTTTTTTGGTATGAACAGGGCAAAAGGCTTTGTTAATGCTATCTTGAGGAAAATTGACCCAGATAAAATTCAATGGAAGAAGAAAGACCAGGGGCTTGCCCTGGGGCTGGGCAATGAACTCTTTGGCCTTTTCCGGACCTGGTATGGGGAGGAGACTGCCCTGGACTTGGGGAACTATTTCTTAAGCTCTGACTTCCCCTTGACGGTTCGGGTCAACCCCCGGAAAAGTAGCCCTGAACGATTGACGGCAAAGTTAGGCCAGGAGGGCTATCAGGTGAGTCCCGGCCTCTATCTGGATTCTGCCCTCCGTTTGGATGTTGGCTCCTGCCGCTTAGACCAGCTTCCGTCTTTTCAAGCCGGTCATTTTATGGTCCAGTCCGAACCTGCCCAGATGGTGGGGGCCCTATCTGGCGCAGAAGAGGCTAGGAGCATTTTAGACCTCTGTGCGGCGCCAGGAGGCAAGACCTGTGACCTAGCGGAAAGAAGCCAGCCTGGAACTTTTGTTTTGGGCCTAGACCTTTTAGCAGACCGTCTGGAAACGGCAAGAATTAATGCCCAACGTCTGGGCCTTCCCCTGCACTTTTGGCAAGGGGATGCCACTGATCCCCACTTGGGTCAACGTATTCAAGAGGCTTTCCCGGACTTCCCTGGCCAGGCGGACCTGATACTATTAGACGTTCCCTGCTCGGGCCTAGGGCTTTTGGCCAGAAAGCCAGAATTGCGCTTGCGGGTGGGTTATGAGGATCTCAAACGCTTTCCCCCTCTGCAAATGGCTATGCTGATGAATGCCCATAGGCTTTGTCGGCCCGGAGGAAGGGTGATTTATTCTACCTGTACCCTCAACCCTGCAGAAAATCAGGACCTTGTCCAAGCCTTCTTGGCCAGTGAAGCAGGCCAAGACTTTAGCCTAGAAGACTTGCGTGGCCGGCTGCCTGAGCGCTTGGCCCAGGTCCTGGTTCAAGATCCGCCCAGCCAGGCTTTGCTGGACCAGGGCTTCTTACTCTTCCGGCCTGACCTGACCCAGACGGATGGCTTTTTTCTCTGCCTCTTGCGTAAAAAAGGCTAGGAGGGAAATCAATGCAATCAGCTAAAAATTTCTTAGATCTAGAAAAAACTGACTTGGAGGCCTGGTGCCAAGACCAGGGTCTTCCCAAGTTCCGGGCCAAACAACTTTACCAATGGCAGAGTAAGGGCCTGGATGATTTTTCTGCCCTGGCTAATCTCCCTCTGGATCTGAGGACCAAACTATCTGAGACCTTCTGGCCCGGCCTGCCCAAAATTCGCCAGGTCCAAAGATCTAAACTGAGTGAATCGCAGAAGTATCTTTTTGCTTACCCAGATGGCGAGACCATAGAGGCCGTCCTCATGTTTCACCATTATGGTATGTCTGCCTGCCTCTCCAGCCAAATTGGCTGCCGTATGGCCTGCCGCTTTTGTGCTTCCACGGGCCTCGCTCTTAAGCGTAATCTCAGCAGGGGAGACCTCCTGGGGCAATTTTTAGCCCTCGAGGACCACGCAGGCCAAGCGATCAGCAACCTGGACCTCATGGGTATTGGGGAGCCCCTGGACAACTATACAGAGGTTTTGGCCTTTATTCGCCGCCTCCTTGCGCCCGACTTCAGAAACTTCTCTGTCCGCAGGATTAGCCTGTCGACCTGTGGGCTCATTGATAAAATCTATGCTTTGGCTGCTGAGGGCTTAGGCCTAACCCTAGCTATCTCCCTTCATGCTCCTGATCAAGCCCTGCGTGAAGCGATTATGCCCGTCGCCAAGAACAATCCTTTGCCAGACCTCCTGGAAGCGGCTGACTTTTACTTTGAACAAACAGGCCGCCGGGTTTCCTATGAATATGCTCTTTTTGCCGGTATCAATGACAGCCTGGACCAAGCTAAAGCCTTGGCTAAGCTCCTAACTGGGCGCAAGTGCCATGTCAATCTGATACCGGCTAATGCAGTTGAGCATAGCCCTTTCCAGGCCACGACTCCTGCCCAGGTCCAAGCCTTTGCGAAGATGCTCGAAAGACAGGGCATTAATGCTACAGTGCGAAGGTCTCTGGGACAAGACATTGATGCCGCCTGTGGTCAGTTGCGACGTCGCAACTTGCTTGCTGGCCCTGCAGGCAAATGATAGAATAATTATGAGTATTTTCGCTATATAGAGCTTATTTGTGCTCATGAGAGATAAAGGGGTTGTCAGTGAAACAGCGCGTAGAATTTGCCATCAAAACTGACCGTGGCCTGGTTCGAGCAAAAAATGAGGACTCGTATTTTGCTTACTTCGCACCTGAAAATTGGCCCTGTGCTTTTGCCGTAGCAGACGGCATGGGCGGGCATTCCGGAGGAGAGGTGGCCAGCAAAATAGCGACTGACTATTGTAAGGACCGCTTAGCGCGTGATTTAAATGGCCAAGACCAAGCTGACCGCACCGAAATGCTCCTGTCGGATACCATTCAAAAGGCTAATGTTCAGGTCTACCTCCAGTCTTTAGAAAAACAAGGGACCTCAGGTATGGGGACAACCCTGACTTTAGCGGTCCTCTATCCAGAGTCTCTTTACTTGGCTCATGTGGGCGACTCCCGCTGCTATATTATGCGCAAGGGTATCTTAGAGAAAATTTCCCGCGACCATACCCTGGTTCAAGAAATGCAAGATGCTGGTACCCTCACAGCAGAGGAGGGAGCCAGCCATCCCCAGCGGCATATACTGACCCAGGCCCTGGGCGTTCCGGAATATCTCAAACCGGAGATCCTTCGCCTAGAAATTAAGAAGAATGACCGTTATCTCCTGTGCAGTGACGGACTGCACGGCTACCTCTCTGACCAGGTGATTGAAGAGACTTTGCGCAAGGCAAAAAGTGCCGAAGCCTGTGTGAACGATTTCGTAGAACTGGCTCTGACGTCAGGCGGATATGACAACGTTACTGCTATAGCCATCTTTGTTTGAGAGGACTAACCATGCAATCTGCCCAGCAAAATATATCTAAGGGCTTTATCCTGGATGAACGCTATGAAGTCCTCGAGGCCTTGGGCCAGGGGGGCATGGCTTATGTTTATCTGGCCCAAGATTTAAGGACAGGCCGCAAGGTTGCTCTCAAGCTAATGCGGGATGAACTTTCAGGAGACCAGGAATTTATTCGCCGTTTTGCTACAGAGGCCAGGGCTGCTGCCAGCCTCGACCATCCTAATATTGTTCAAGTCCTGGATTATGGCCAAGATGGCGAAGTCCGCTATATCGTCCAAGAATTCGTAGAAGGCACCAATCTTAAGGAGTTGATCCTGGATAATGGCCCTCTGACCTGGGAAGTGGCGGTTCCCCTCATGATACAAATTGGACTAGGCCTAGAGCATGCCCACCGCCGCGGCATTATCCACCGAGATATGAAGCCCCAAAATGTGCTGATTACCCCGGACATGACGGCCAAGGTAACCGACTTTGGTATCGCTCGAGCTGCCATTGCCAATACAATTACCTTGACGGGTGGTATGGCCTTTGGTTCGGTACATTATTTTTCACCTGAACAGGCCAGGGGCGGCAAGGTGACTGAGGCTTCGGACCTTTATTCCTTGGGCCTCATGCTCTACGAAATGCTGACAGGTTGCCTGCCCTTTGATGGCGAATCTTCTGTGGCTGTGGCTATCAAGCAATTGCAAGAAATGCCAGCCCGGCCCAGCAAACTCAATCCGGCAATCCCGGCCGGCTTGGAGGCTATTATCTTTAAAGCCATCCAAAAAAGCCCCGAACGCCGTTACCAATCCGCTCGTGAATTTGTTAATGAGCTGGACCGCTTCATGGTCAACCCCCGAGCTTTTCAAGCCTCTTATCCAGCACAAACTCAAAATTGGTCCTCCTCTTCGGCGGCTCTTACCACAGATAAAACCGATGCCAATTACAACAAGATTGAAGAACTCGAGCGGACCATTGATAGCAGGCGCAAGTCTCGCCTGCGGGTTACCCTCCTGGTCCTTCTCTTGATTGCCCTGGCAAGTGGGGCCTTAATCTATCTGCTCAGCTCGGCTGTCCAGCGCTTCAACATTCACAGCCGCCAGCAGCAAGCAGAAGACTTGCTGGTGGTTGACCGCTATGTGGGCCGGCAAGTGTCAGAGGTGGAAGCTGAGCTGAAAGAGCTCTACGGAGACAAGTTCGAGTTGATTGCTGTTCAATCGGAAACTCAGGAAAAGGGGATTATCTTTGAGCAGGAACCCAACTATGGGACCAAATTATCGAAGGCCTCTGCCCATATCAAATTAAAATATTCTGTGGGCAAAGCTGAACTCAAGCTACGGGATGTGACCCAGCTGGACAGCGAAGAAGCCAGACGGCTCTTGGAAAAAGATGGCTTTAACGTTGTGATCTATCAAGAATTTTCTGAGAGCTTAGAAAAAGGGAAAATCATTCGGACCGAACCTGCCGCTGACACTCTTGTGAACGAAGGGGCCAGGATCGCCCTCTATGCCTCGCGTGGTAGCGAGCAAGTCTCCGTCCCGCCCTTGGTGGGCCTGACCTGGGACCAGGCCAAAAAAGCCCTAGGCGACTTAGATTTGCGTCTCTATGGAGAGTCTTATCACTACAATGCCCAAGGTCAGAAAGAAGAGGTCCCTGATTATCAGCGGATTATTCTCAAGCAGTTTACCGATGCGAATACCATCGTCCAGCGGGGATCTAGCCTCCGGGTCAACTACGGAACTGCCGACGATTATGAAAAGGTAAAGCAGGGGATAGACCTGGGCCAACCGGGCTCCCCCCAAGCTCTTGGCTTAGTCTTGATGCCTGACTTAAACGGCAAGACAGCGGCAGAGGTTCAGGCGATCTTAGATCCTATGTGGCCGGCGGGCGCTCCCCGTTACTATCTCTCGCGGTCTGCCAACTTGACTGATGTCAGTGATCCAGGTGCGGTTGTGGTTAATCAATCGACTCCTCCAGGCCAACTCTTTGATCCCTTTGAAGATTCTTTGATCGTGTCCTTTGACTTAAAGTAAGTAAAGTTTTATTTGAGTGAGGTGGATGTGGAGACCAATCAGGCCAGGATATTGCGGGGGGTTGCGGGGGTTTACCTGCTCTCCAACCCGCGGACAGGTTTTCGCGGTCAGGCGGTAGCCCGTGGCCTTTTTCGCAAAACGGCGACCAAACCCCTCCCGGGGGACCTTGTCCACTACACTTCCTCCGCAGACCCGGATATCCCTTGGCTGATTACCGAAATCCTACCCCGTCGGAATAAGTTACGCCGTCCTCCCTTAGCTAATTTGGACCAATTAATGTTGGTCTCATCTGCGGTCTTGCCCCGGGTTGACTACCATTATTTGGACCGCATGATTTGTTATGCGGTCAATAATAATATCCGCCCCCTTCTGGTCTTGACCAAATGCGACCTGCCCCAGGCAGACCAGGCTCGCGCGGAGTTTAGCGCTTATTTTGCCGCCTCAGGCTTTCCCCTCTATTTCACAGGCTTGGAAGACCCTGCCAGCCTGGATCAGTTTACCGATGTTTTGGCAGATCAGTTTACGGCTCTGGCAGGCCAATCTGGGGTAGGGAAGTCCACCCTGATGAACCGGCTTTTAGGAGATCAGATCCTGGAAACAGGTGCCTTATCCGATAAGGCGGGCCGGGGCAGACAAACGACCCGGTCTGTGGAAATTTATGCTTTTGGCCCCGCCTTTCTTGCGGATACACCCGGTTTTCAATCAATAGATATTCAAAACATGGACCTGGAACCCAGGGACCTGTTAGCGGCCTATCCCGAATTGCAAGCCATTGCCCCCTACTGTCGTTTTGCTGACTGTAAGCATCTGGGGGACTTGGGCTGCGCCATAGACCAGGCTAAAATAAGTCCGGATCGTTTAGCCACTTATATCAGTCTCCGCCAGGCCTTAGAAGAACAAAAATTGTATTAAACCATCACAAGGGAGATCCTATGTACACACCTAGCAACTTAGTCCAAGAACTTTTTACCAGCCAGGCCCCCCTTCTAGCTCCCTCACTGCTCGCAGCAGATTTTAGCCAATTGAAAGAGCAGTTAGACAGCATTTCTACGGCGGATGCCCTCCATCTGGATATCATGGACGGGCATTTTGTTCCAAATATCACCTTTGGTCCTGGCCTGGTCAAACAGCTACGACCCCACTGGGCCAAAGTCATGGATGTCCACCTCATGGTAGACAGACCAGAGGATTGGCTAGAACCCTTTGCCCAGGCGGAGGCAGATATCATCGTATTCCACCTTGAAGCTGCCCGCCATGCCCATCGCCTCCTACAAGAAATCCACCGCTTAGGTTGCCTGGCTGGGATCTCCCTCAATCCCGGTACACCGGTCTCCCTTTTGGAGCCTCTCCTACCTTTCCTAGACCAGATCCTCTTAATGACGGTCAACCCTGGCTTTGGTGGCCAAGCCTACATCCCTGAGATGGCAAGTAAAATGGCTCAGGCCAGGAAGCTCATCGCGGAGAGCGGCCGCCCGATCTTATTGCAGGTGGACGGCGGCATTAATAGGCAAACCATCGGCCAGGCTGCCACCGCCGGTGCCAACTTTTTTGTTGCCGGTACAGCGGTTTTTAAGGCCGAAAGTCCGGCGGAAGAAATCTCTTGCCTCAGGAAGTTAGCCGCTACTGCCTGGGAGGGACAGCATCCTACCCCTGCCCTTAGTCTCTAAAGGATCGCTCTTCCATGTGGCAAGCCCTCTTTTTAAGCGGAAACCTGGGCGACCCGGACCGTATCCAGGACCTGGCAAAACACTGCGACCGCATCTGGACGGCGGACGGGGGACTGGATCGGGCCCGGATGTTGGATTTCCAACCAGATATGCATGTGGGGGATAATGACTCCCTCAGCCCCCAGGGACTGGCCTATCTACGCGACCAGGATATTCCCCGAATCAAGTTTCCTGAAAAAAAGGACGAGCCAGACTCTGCCTTAGCCCTGCATTACATGCTGGAGGCAGAATATGCTTGGCGGAGGGGAGACTTGCTTTCTCGGCAACCATCTCCCCAAGCTGGATCTTATCCAAGCTCCAAGTCCCTCCTAAACTTTGCTGGATCTGGCCTGATTTTTCTAGCCGGCCTGGGCTCTCGGGTGGACCATGTCTTGGCTAATCTGGACTTAGCCAGCCGCTATGTCCAGCCTGACCTAGCCTTTCTCATGACGGATGGTCTCACCGAAGTCTGGACCTTCAAGGGCCCCTGCCAGGCAGAGATCCATGTGCCTGGGGAGAACCAGCAAGATACTTATATTTCTCTTCTCGCTGTGAGCCCGGAGGTCAAAGGTCTGAGCCTTCAGGGTAGCCTTTGGCCCTTGGACCAGCGGAAGCTTTTCCAGGGTATCAATCTGGGCATTTCTAACCAGCCGGCAAGTGGTCAGCCGCTTAGGCTTCAGCTAGATCAGGGCACGCTGAGAATGGTCCTCAGCCGTGAGGACAAAGACCAGGCAAAACTTCAGCTATAAAGGCTATAAAAACTTTTGACCCCGGCCGTGCGTCTGGACTAGAATAGGAAAATATCTCAGTCCAGTTAATTTTTATGAGCTGTGACTTGACCTGCATGAAGGAGGCAGCATGACCAAGAACGTATATGATGTTTTAGAAGAACGCGGCTATATCGCCCAGGTTTCCCACGCCGATGAGTTGCGTGATTTGCTCGGAAGAGAGCCGATTAGTTTCTATACGGGTTATGATCCCACCGCGGATAGTCTGCATGTAGGCCACCTTCTCCAGCTCATGGCCATGTCGCATTTGCAGAAAGCTGGTCACCGGCCTGTTGTCCTTTTGGGCGGTGGTACGGGGATGATCGGTGACCCCTCTGGCCGCACGGATATGCGCCAGCTGCTCACGCCTGAACGGGTCCAGCATAATGTGGATAGCTTCCGCAAGCAGATGAGCCGCTTTATTGATTTTTCTGAGGGCAAGGCCATCTTCGTAGATAATGCGGACTGGATTTTACCCCTGAATTATATTGACTTCCTGCGGAATGTCGGGCCTCACTTTTCAGTCAACCGCATGTTAGCAGCTGAATGCTATAAGAACCGCTTAGACCAAGGCCTCACTTTCCTTGAATTCAACTATATGCTTCTCCAGGCCAACGACTTCCTCCACCTCTATCAAGCAGAGGGCTGTAAGTTGCAATTGGGCGGGGATGACCAGTGGTCGAATATTTTAGCAGGTACTGATCTCATCCGGAGAAAGGGTTTAGGCCCAGCCTATGCCTTAACCTTTACCTTGCTGACCAAGGCAGACGGGGAGAAGATGGGGAAAACCGCTTCTGGCGCCCTCTGGTTGGACGAAGACAAACTGCCAGTCTATGACTTCTACCAATACTGGCGGAATATTGATGACCGAGATGTCATCAAATGCATGAAGCTCTTGACTTACATGCCCCTGGAAGAAATCGCCCAATATGCCCAGCTGGAAGGTTCCGATATCAACACGGCTAAGAAGCGCCTGGCCTTAGAAGTCACCAGTCTGGTTCATGGCGAGGATAAGGCAAAGAAAGCGGAAGCCCAGGCCGAGGAAATTTTTGGCCAGGGGGTGGGGAGAGCTGCAGACATGCCCGGCCAAGACTTGGAGGCAGAAGACTTTGGCAGACCCCTCCTAGAGATCTTGCTGGACTGTGGCTTTATCCCCTCAAAATCTGAAGGCCGCCGCCTAATCCAGCAGAAGGGTCTCAGGCTCAATGATGTCGTCGTGGACGATTTTAATCGGACTCTGGAAAAATCAGACCTGGATGAGGGCACAGCAGTGGTACGCCGGGGCAAGAAAAATTACTTTGCCCTGAATTTTAAAAACTAAAAATCCGGGGCCTACGCCCTTTCCAACACCCAAGGAATTATGCTCTAAGCCAGCTGGAGTCAGCTTAGAGCTTTTTTATGGGCGGCTTTAGAATGAGCTGCTTTAGAGCTGTTAAAGTTGAATAGGGGGCTCGAGTAAGTCTGCTTCCAACTCTGGCTTATTCGCCAAATAGGCCCAGAGTGCAGCGGCTCTTCGTTCGACTAGGGCCTGGGCCTGGACGGCAGGATCCTGGGACTGGGCTGTCTCTGAAAAACGAGCAAAGACGGGAAGCTTAGCCCTTTCCTGCATCTTGCGCAGGATATAGCGGCCATCCCGGTTGAAGGCTAGGGGGAAGAGATAGGCAGGATAGTCGCCCGCCTGGCCCATCATGTTCTGATCTATACCCAGGAGATAGGAGGTCAAAGCTCTCGTGACGCGTCCCGCAGGAAAGTTTTTGGCCGTCACTGCAGTAAGGTAATCCTGGTCGCGTAGATTTGCCAAGAGACGGTCTGCCAGACCGGCCTGCATATCGCGGTAAGAGGCTAAGTCTTCAGCCCTATTGATCCGACTAAGGGAAAGCCGCGCCAGAGTGAGCAGGCTGGTATATAAAGCGAAATTACCCTCACTTAAGTCCTGGGCTAGGAGGCTGAGACTCTCTGGGGGCATACTCTCTGCCAGCTGACTGATCAGAGGAAAGTTCACCAGCTGGGCTGGCCCGGTGATCTTTGATTCTTGCTCTTGGGCCCAGGGGGCCTGCCAGGTCTTTTTTGCTTGGGCTTGGAGGGCGGCTAGCTCAATCATGGACCGCAGCTGGCTGGCGCCCAGAGTGCCCTCTTCCCTGGGACAGAGGAAAATACCAGGCTTTGACCACCCAGCAGGCAAGTGGGCTCGGGCGGACAAATATTCGGCGCAGAGCCGGGCATTAGCCTGGTCAAAGACCCGAACGACCTGGGGGTCTGCCCCTAGTTGCAAGAGGGCTGTCCCCCTTGCCTGATGGGGGCTTAAACCCTCTCGAATCAGCTGACGGATGGCGGTTTGTAGTTCTGGACTTTCAGGAGAAATAAGCTTGGCGGCTTCTTGGATTAAATCCTTGTCCTTGATTTCGGCCGAGGCCGCTTGGGTTCTGACCATGCCTGTGGCCGCTAAGAGACTGACCCCTGCCTGGGCATAGCATGCAGCCGCGGTATTGGAAAAATATTGCGGCAGAAGTAGGACCAAGTCTGCCCCGGCCTGGATAGCTGCCTTGGCCCGTTGCCGGGGGCTTTGTAGGCCAGGACAGCCTCTTTGGCAAAAATAGGAGGCCAGGGCCACCACAATTCTTGTGTCCGGTCCCAGCTTATCCTTGATCCAGCTGAACTGGCTCAAGTGCCCCCGATGGAAGGGATTGTATTCGGCAATGATTCCCACAATATGCATACTTGCTTAAATCTCCTTAGCCCGGCTATTATAGCAGAAGCTCAAGTATTCATAGGCTTTTAGCCAGCAAAGGACTGCATGCATTCATGACACAAGAAGCTAGCGAACACGGCAAATCGAGCCCTATAGCAGAGGAGTCTAGCCCTCCGGCCCCGGATAAGCTCAAGGACTATCCCATTCCCCCCATGCCTGGCCAAGTCGCAAGAAAGCCTCTTTTAGAAAAAGTGGACCGAAAATTTGGAGAAAACTTTTTCGCTTGGCTCTCTCGCCTGGCTGGCCCCTTGCATGGCAAATGCCTGCGCCTTATCCTTCCACTCTTTTTGCTTATTATCGCCTTGCTTCTAGCCTCTTTCTTTTTCTTGCGGCCCCAAGAGGCGGGCGATACGCTCACTTGGCGACCACTTTTTATCCCCCAGCTGCAAAAAAGTTCTTACCAGCTCCTGAGTGGGGAAGAGGCTTTACTAGACCGGCTGAACAGGGCTTTTCAGCTGGAAAGCCCTGAGGCTGGCCTCGTTTTTGATGCCTATGCGGACCAGGCCTACCTGGGCCATGCCCAGCCAGACCAGCCCGGAAGTGCCTTAGTCTTCCAAGCGAACCCCCAGGCTCCCCTCAGCCTAGAGGATGGTCTCTTGCATCTCAAAATCCTTTTGGCCCAAAAGGATAAAAAAGCCTTTACCCAAGCGCAAGACCAGATCTGCACAGCCTTCCCCGACCAGCTAGGCCCTGAGGCAGGCCCTGAAAGTTGGCCTGAACAATTATCCTACCTTCGCCTTTTATTTTTGGCTTGCCAAGTCTGGCCAGAGGATGCTTTCTTTATAGAAATTGACCGCGTCAGCAAAGACCTGCTTCCCCTCTTTGACCAAGACCTAGCCCTGGCCCAGCACGAGAATTTTGAGGAAGTTATTCCTAGCCTGGTATCTTCCAACGACCAGGAAACCGCCTCCCCAGACCGTAGGCTAGAGGTGGTCAGCTTGCAAAAATTAGACCTTTGGGTGCTAAGGGCTCTTGCCTCCCGCGACTCCGCCTGGCAAGCCATCGCGGACAAGTGGCTCAGCATTGCCCAGGAAGCCCGCTTGGATTCTGGCTTCTATGCCTATGCCTGGGAGCCCGAGACCCAGTCCTATGTCCCGTCTGCCGGTGGCGGCTTTCAAGCGGATAGCCTGGCCAGCTTGATCCAAATTCGTTCTCTCTGGGAAGTGGGGGCGGGAAGACCCGATGACCTGGTCATTTTTAACCAGCTGCTGATGGCTTCTGGCCAACTTTATGCCGCCTATAATCCCATCAATCTCACCCCCAGTGTAGAAACGCCTTCTTTGCCTGCCCTTCTTGTTTACAAAGAGATCAGCCTCCTGTCGGGACAAAGTCTCAGCTTGTCTCTTGCCAATCAGAGCCTCAAACTCCTGACTCGAGGGGACTCCCTGCCAGCAGGTCAGGGCTTCCTCTTCAGGCCTGGCCAGGCAGACCGCTATTATTTCCAAGATAATTATCAAAACATCCTGCTTCTTGCCTGGGAGCAAAGCTTAAAATCCACCCCTTAGGCCGACTTTGCCGTCTTATTGCCGTTGAAGCCCTGCCTCAAATCATCTATACTGGCTGAGGTTATTTTTATTATTATGGGAGGAAGACTATGACTTTCATTGACAAGGTTAAGGCACAGGCTAAAGCCCTTCAGCAGACTGTGATCTTAGTAGAAAATGAAGACCCGCGCGTGTTAAAGGCTGCCGTGGCTGTCACTAAGGAAAAGCTGGCGAAGATTATTCTGATTGGCACCCAGGCAGAGTCCGAGGCCATATGCCCAGACTTAGACTACACTGGTATAGAGTTTATCAACCCTGCCGATTATCCATCTTTGGACGAATATGCCCAGCAGTATTATGAATTGCGCAAGCATAAGGGGGTAGACCTGGAAAAAGCCCAGGCCACCGTAAGAGATAAAACTGCTTTTGGCATGATGCTCATGAAAAATGATCAGGCAGATGGCCTGGTTTCTGGCGCGGCCCACTCTACTGCCGATACTTTGAGGCCTGCCCTGCAAATCCTTAAAACCAAGGCTGGCACGAAACTCGTTTCTGCTTTCTTTGTCATGGATACCCAGTTCAAAGACTTGGGCTCTGACGGGATCTTTGTTTTTGCGGACTGTGCCTTAAATGAGAATCCCAATGCAGACCAGCTCTCCGAAATTGCCCTGGCCTCTGCGGAATCTTTCCGCTTCTTTACCGGCCAAGATCCAGTGGTGGCTATGCTGTCTTACTCCTCTTTTGGGTCTGCCCATTCTGACCTCACCGAAAAAGTGATAGAAGCGACAAGACTGGCTAAAGAAAAGGCTCCTGAACTCAGACTGGACGGGGAGGCCCAAGTGGACACCGCCCTCGTACCGGCCACCTCTGAGCGCAAGGCTCCCGGCAATAAAATTGCGGGTCAAGCCAATGTCCTCGTCTTCCCCGACCTCAATGCCGGCAATATTGGCTACAAGTTAGTCCAATACCTAGGCGGCGCCAAGGCCTACGGCCCCCTCCTCCAGGGTATTTCCAAGCCTGTTAATGACCTCTCCCGTGGTTGCTCAACCGAAGATATTATTGGTGTAGTTGCCCTGACTGCCGTGCAAGCTGCCGGCGGTAAAAGCAAATAATTTGCAAGATTGAAAGGATACAAGATGATCGTATTAGTAATTAACGCCGGGTCTTCCTCGCTCAAGTACCAACTCCTCAATACCCAAGACGGCCATGTCCTGGCCAAAGGCCTCTGTGAAAGAATTGGCATTGATGGCTCCCGCCTCAAGCATGAACCGGCGGGTAAAGACAAATACTTGGTAGAAACCCCCATGCCTACCCACCAGACCGCGGTCCAGCTTGTCTTAGATGCGCTCGTATCTCCTGAACACGGTGTAATTAAATCCATGAAGGAAATTGATGCCGTGGGCCACCGCATCCTAAACTGCGCTGACTACTACACCCAGTCCGTCTTGATTGATGATGATGTCAAAGAGACTATCCGCAAGTGCTTTAGCTTTGCTCCCTTGCATAACCCAGCCAACCTCATGGGTGTAGAAGCTTGCCAGGAAATCATGCCTGATATCCCTATGGTTGCCGCTTTTGACACTAGCTTCCACCAAAGTATGCCTCCCCAGGCTTACATGTACGGCCTGCCTTACCGCTATTATGAAGACCAGCACATCCGGCGCTATGGGGCCCATGGGACCTCCCACCACTATGTCAGCCAAAGAGCAGCCGAGTTCTTGGGCAAAGACCAGAAGGGCTTGCGCATGATCACCCTGCATCTGGGCAATGGCTCCTCTATTTCTGCTGTCAAGGATGGCAAGTGCCAGGACACCTCTATGGGACTAACCCCTCTGGAAGGCCCTCTTATGGGCACACGTTGCGGTTCTATTGATCCTGCCATTGTGGTGAATATCATGGATCGGGAAAAGCTTAACCCTCAAGAAATGGACCACTTGATGAACAAGGAGTCTGGTGTTCTGGGTATTTCGGGTGTCTCTTCCGACTTCCGTGACCTGGAAGAGGCCGCCAATGCTGGCAATGCCCGCGCCCAGCTGGCCTTGGATATGTTTAGCTATCAGTGCAAGAAGATTTTAGGCTCCTACGTCTTCGCCTTGGGCGGAGTAGATGTCTTAGTTTTCACTGCCGGCATTGGCGAAAACGACAGCAAGACCCGGGCCTCCATTTGTTCCGGCTTGGAAGCCTTTGGCATCAAAATTGATCCTGCTAAGAATGATGGTTTACGTGGTAAGGAAGCCATTATTTCTGCTGATGACTCTAAGGTTACTGTAGTGGTTATCCCCACCAATGAAGAACTAATGATTGCCAGAGACACTGAAGCAATCGTCAAGTCTCTCTAGAAACTCAAGTTCATTATGGCTAAAGACGAAAAATTAGTTAAAGAAATTACTCCAAGGGACGAAGACTTTGCCCAATGGTATACAGATGTAGTCAAAAAGGCTGAGCTCACCTCCTACTCCCATGTTCGGGGTTGCATGATCCTCCGGCCTTATGGCTATGCCATTTGGGAAAATATCCAGCACGACCTGGATCGGCGCTTTAAAGCCACAGGCCATCAAAATGTTGCCATGCCCATGCTGATCCCAGAATCTCTTCTGGAGAAAGAAAAAGACCATGTCGAGGGCTTTGCACCCGAAGTGGCCTGGGTGACCGAAGGCGGCAATAATAAATTGCAAGAACGCCTCTGCATCCGCCCTACCTCTGAAGCTTTATTCTGCGATCACTATGCGGATATCATTCAGTCCTGGCGAGACCTCCCTAAACTCTATAACCAATGGGTATCTGTCGTGCGCTGGGAGAAGACGACCCGGCCCTTCCTGCGAACCTCAGAGTTTTACTGGCAGGAAGGCCATACGGCCCATGCCACTGCAGAAGAGGCCCTGGAAGAAACCCTCCGCATGCTCCAGGTCTATATTGACTTCTATAGAGATTGCTTAGCAATTCCTGTCATCTCCGGCCTCAAGACGGACAAAGAAAAATTTGCTGGAGCCGAACAGACCTATACGGTAGAGGCCATGATGCACGATGGCAAAGCCTTGCAGGCGGGCACAACCCACTACTTTGGCAACGGTTTCGCCAAGGCCTTTGGTATCCAATATGCGGACGAAAATAATGAACTCCAGTATGTCTACCAGACCTCTTGGGGTGTTTCCACCCGGTCTATCGGTGGCCTGATTATGGTCCATGGCGATGATGATGGCCTGGTCCTGCCTCCGCGCGTAGCACCTCACCAAATCGTCCTCATTCCTATTGCCTTGCAAAAGGAGGGGGTAAAAGAAGCTAACGAGCAACTTTTAGCCCGTCTGGAAGGTCGTTTCCGCATGACATCTGACTTCTCTGACCGCATGCCCGGCTGGAAGTTCTCCGAATATGAGATGAAGGGTGTACCCCTACGCTTGGAATATGGCCCCAAGGATATTGAAAAAGGCCAGGTCGTCGCAGTGCGGAGAGATAACCGGGAAAAATACTTCCTGCCCCTGGAAGGCCTGGAAGACAAACTGCAAGAGATCCTGGACCAGATGCATGGGGATATGCTAGCTCGGGCTGAGCAGTCCATGCATGACCGCATCTATGAGGCTAAAACATGGGCGGAACTCGCCGATATCCTCCAGACCAAGCCTGGCTTTGTGAAAGCCCACTGGTGCGGTGATCCTGCCTGTGAAGAAAAGGTCAAGGCAGACCTCCAAGCCACGTCGCGCTGCATTATTGACCAGGAGTTGGAAGAAGGCGCAGTCTGCGCTATCTGCGGCAAGCCCGCTAAACACCTGGTCTACTGGGGTAAAGCCTATTAGACCTCGCCTCATCTGTTCGAGTTGGAACAGCCTCACCGGACAGATAAATCCCTCGTATTCTTAATCAAAGCATGTTAGCTCGCAAGAGGTGTCTCATATCGAGGCACCTCTTAATTTTATGACTTCATTTTTTCTTGCAAGTTTGCAGCTTTTGTACATTGAAATCTCTTTAAAGCTAGGTTCATGGGCTTATTCCTGCTAGATAGCCCTTAAAACCTGGATTTTATACACATATACATATTTCGCGTCGAGGTTTATACATGCTGGGAGGGAAACAAGTAAGAGGGGCGGTAGAATACTTGCAAACTTGTAAGAAAATCCGGAATGTTGAAAGTATCTCGACCTTTCTACCGCCTGGCGGCCTAACCAATCTTCTTCAGACCCTTTAGGCTAGGCCTTTCTATTTCGGATTTCTTGGAATTCAGACAAATTTGCAAGTAATGGGTGGGTTCCAGCGGGCAAAGCACCCATTAGCTGCAGATTTGCTATCATTACCATCCACTTCTTGCAAATTTGCCTGGGGGACCCATCCATTAGTTGCAATAATGCCGGAGAATCCGGAAATCCAAAGTAGCATAGCCCTCTGGCAACCCACTACTTGCAAATTTGGAGGCACATGGACAGGCCCTCAGTGGGCTCAAAAACTTTGCAGAGTGTAAGACTAAATTCCGCTTTGCTCCCTTTGCTGTGGAATTTACTTTTCGCTATAGCTTATCTATTTCTGTCCCGGATTCATTTGGCGCTGACTCTATTAAATTAATATGGTGGAGCTTTTGCATGCGCGCGTGGTCCTGCCGGGCAGTGGCAAAGGCAAAAATCGTGATCAGGGCTGAAAGCAAGAGGAAGGCATAGAAATTAATCACCCGGGTCAAAATCATGGTTGACTCAACCTTGCCAGGAGGGAAGAGCCCTGAGAACATGGCTACAAATCCCCCTTCGGTGATGCCCACGGCGCCAGGTGTAGGAAAGCCAGACACAGCTAGAGTGAGGACGGCCTGCAGGGAAAATGATTGGATTAAGATGTCGGGAGAAGCTCCCAGAGCCCTCGCTGCCGTATAAGGAATAAGGTTATAAAGTGCGAACTGTATCACATGAAGAAGGAAAAGTTTAAGCAACAAGCCAGGTGCTTTTAAGAGGGAAAAGGCGCCCGCGCTGTAAGAGCCTAAAAACTTATCGAGGCTGCGCTGGAGCTTCTTAGCCTTGGGCTTTAACTTCCCCCGGGTCACCCAAGCCAGGATCTTGTAGGATAAGGCCCGGAGCTGTTTGGGAAAAAAGAGAAGAAATATATTCAAAAAAAGCAGAAAACCATTAAATATATAACCTACGATCAGGGCATAGCGCATGGCATAGAGGTTCTGCGTGATGAAATCATGCTGAACAATCAGAAGGACCGTGGCATAGCTGATCATGACAAGGTTATTAAAAATAGTATTGGACAGAAAAATAATGCTGGATCCCGCTAAGTCGATGCCGCAGCGATGCAGGTAGAGCATTTGCATGGGTTGGCCGCCGGAGGAAGAAGGGGTGATGTTGTTGAAATAGAAGCCTGTAAAGGCCGTATTAACTGCTATACGGAAGGGGGCGCGGCCAGCATTTAAGTGATAGAGAAGAGATCGGATAATTTCTGCCCAGATAAGCTGATAGCTGATCATAAGGGCAAAACCCAAACCTACCCAAGCGAGATCTGCACCCCGGAGTGAGGCTCTGATCTCTTCCAGGGAAGTGTCCTTGAGAATGAGTCGAAAAGTGCCATACAAGATGACAAGCAGGGCCGTAAAAGATAAGAAATATTTCCTCAGAGTGCGCCGCTGTTTAGCCTGGCTGCTCACGGTTTTCATCTTTGCTCTTACTCCCTTGCCTCAAAATGAACTTGTCTGGGGCTCATTTTAACATAAGCTAGGCCTCAAGCGATTTGCTGGACCAGGATAGATTCTAATCCCTCTACTGCCAATTGATCCCTAACAGGGGAGAAGGCTTGGCCTGGCTCTTCCGGCAAAGTCCATTGGGTGAGGAGGGGCTGCCATTCTCCTGCTGGCAGGTCAAGTTGCCAGGGGCTAGTGCAGGCATTTTGGGCGACCAGATAAACTTGTCCTCCATATTTGAGCTTGTAGGCAATACACCCCTCTTCAAGCCGATAAAGCTCCACTGCTTGGGCGATCTCTTGGTAGGACGTGAGGGAAAAAACGCCCATGGCGCTCCGCATTTCTAAAAGGCGGCGGAAGAGCTGGCCTAATGCTGGATATTGCCCAGCCCGGTCATAGTCCAAAGCATTGATGCTGTCGGGAGACTGATAACTATTGCTGTCTCCTCCCTTTGTCCGCATCATTTCTTGGCCAGCATGGAAAAAGAGGGTCCCGAAGGAAAAACATTGGATAGACAAGGCCAGAGCCTGCCGCTTGACCGCTTCTTCTTGGCTGATACCAGGCAAGGTCTGGACCAGCTTATCATAGAGGGTGGCATTGTCATGGCACTCGGTATAAATGACAGATTGGCTGGCGTCTAGGTAGGAGCCATGGTCCGGCTGACCAAGAATATTGTGGTAGACCTGCTGAGTTTTTTCCAAGCTTGTGTCCCCATTGATCCAGCCTTTGGCCTGGTGACCAAAATTGGATCCCCGTAAGGCATCCCGCATTTGGTCATTAAAGAAACGAAAGCCGGGGAGCTTCTTGGCCTGGCTTTGGTTAGCCCCTAAAACGCCTGAGGGATGGTGGCCCATCTGCCAGCCTTCGCCTAGCAGGAGGATATGAGGATTGATTGCTTCCAGTGCTTGCCGTACAGCCTGCATGGTCTCTACATCATGGATGCCCATCAAGTCAAAACGGAAGCCGTCAATATGATAGGTCTGAGCCCAGTAGCAAAGGGAATCAATCATATACTTGCGGAACATGATTTGCTCAGATGCAGTTTCGTTGCCGCAACCCGTACCGTCATAAAACACGCCATTGTCTTGGACGCGAAAGTAGTAACCCGGGACTGTCAAATGGAGGGGGGACTCCTCGAGCTTGTAAACATGGTTGTAGACCACATCCATGATGACTTGGAAGCCTGCTTGGTGCAGAGTTTGCACCAGGGTCTTAAATTCTAGAATTCGGCAGGAAGGATCATCTGGCTGGCTGGCATAGGAGCCTTCTACAACATTATAGTTTTCTGGATCATAGCCCCAGTTGTACTGGGCATTAAAGCTGAGATCGCCAGCCTCGTCCACAGAAGCAAAGTCAAAACAGGGCATAAGCTGAATATGGCTGACTCCTAGGGATTTTAAATAAGCCAGACCAGACAAGTGCCCTTGATCTGTCTGGGTATCCGGCTCCGTCAAGCCTAAAAACTTGCCCTTGTGGAAAATACCGTTGTCAGGGCCAATGGTCAGGTCTCGGATGTGAATTTCGCAAATTGCTAGCCGGCCCTGGTCTAGCGGAGCCGGCCAATCTTCTTCAGACCAGCCTGGAGGACTAATGGCTAGGGGGTCAAGAATGACGGAGGGCTTACCATTAGCCCTGGCGGCGACTGCATAGGGGTCGGGCGTTTCATGTACGCTTCCATCTGGGAAGGTCAGAAGATAGTTATAATCATGTAAATAAAAATTACCCTGGAGATCTAAAAACCAAAGTCCAGGATGTTGACTATCGGCCTGCAAGTCAAGGAGCCACTTTTGTCCTTGACCTAGACTCACTTGGACGCGGCTTGCAGTAGGTGACCACAGACGAAATGTGGTATGGTCTGGGCTGTAGCACATGCCCAAAGGCCCCTGGTAGGCATATTGATCATTAAAGGCCTGGGTATGCATTCTGGCAAAGTCTAGCACGGGGTACTCCTATAGCTTTCACAAATGTGAACTTAGTATACCTTATATAGGTCTCACTTTAACCAAATGCGTCAGCTCGACCCTGAGGCCCTTGACAGGCTGGAATGGCCGTGAGATAATCACTAACGCTGTTTTAGTAACACTCTAGTAAAGAGAGACGCTGTTTAGCGAAGTGCAATAAGCATATTTAGATAAAGGGAGGCAGAAACATGGCAGTACCTAAGAGAAAATGGTCAAAACGCAGATCTCGGATGTCTCGCGCCCAGGAAAAGCTTAGCTCGGTTAATCTTTCCGAATGCCCTCAATGCCACGAACTTAAGCTCCCCCACGTAGTCTGCAAAAACTGTGGTTACTACAAGGGAAGAGAAGTCGTAGCCATTGACAAAGAGGCCTAGGCCTCCAGGTCTTTTTAAGTGAGCATGAGCAGCGGGGCGACTTGTCCGGCTGCTTTTTTACGTGATGAGGTAAAGCATGTCCAAGCCCGTAATTGCTATCGTTGGTCGCCCCAATGTGGGTAAGTCCAGCATTTTTAATGCCCTGGCAGGGGAGCGTATTTCTATTGTGCATGACAGTCCAGGGGTTACCCGGGACCGAATTTACGCGGAACCGGAATGGTTCGGCCGTCCCTTTGTCTTGATTGATACCGGAGGCCTTGAGCCTGGTTCTGACGATCCCATACACCAGCAGATGACCCGACAAGTCGGCTTCGCTCTGGAAGCGGCTGATGCTATCTTGTTCCTCTGTGACTTGAAGGACGGTTTGACCCATACAGACCGGGAGATTGCTTCTTTTCTGCGCAAGTCTGACAAGCCCCTTGTCCTGGCCCTGAATAAGGCTGACCAGGTTGGGACTATGCCAGCTGAAGCCTATGAGTTTTTTGAACTAGGCTTTGGTGAGCCCATCTGCGTTTCGGCCCTCCATAGGCTGGGCTTGGGCGATATGATCTCTGCCCTCCTGGACCAACTTCCTCAAGCCTCCTTTAGGGAAGAGACACAGGAGCGCATTTCTGTGGCTATTATTGGCAAGCCTAATGTTGGCAAGTCCTCCCTGCTCAATAATCTCTTGGCAGAAGACCGGGCCATTGTTTCGGACATACCGGGTACAACCCGGGATTCTTTAGATGTGAATGTCGACAATAGCTATGGATCTTTTCGCTTTATTGATACGGCCGGCCTCCGGCGCAAGGCTAAGGTAAAAGAAGCTATAGAAAAGTACAGCATCTTACGTACACAGGCTGCTGTCGAGCGGGCGGATGTTTGTCTTATACTTCTAGATGCTACAGATGAAATTTCTGAACAAGATACGAAAATCGCGGGTTTAGCCCATAACGCGGGCAAGGCCTCGATCTTTGTCCTTAATAAATGGGACTTGCTGGAGAATCGGGATCAGAAATTTCAGACTTGGGCCGACCAAGTCAAGCTCCGCTTTGCTTTCATGCCCTATGCGGATATGACCGCTATCTCAGCCCTGACCGGGCAAAGGGTAGATGGCCTTTATCAGATGATTTTGGATGCCTATGCAGAATCCGCCAAACGCTTGTCTACAGCTGTGGTCAATGAAGTTCTGGCCGAGGCCCTAGCCATGCACCGGCCGCCTAGTGATAAGGGCCGGGCCCTAAAGATTTTCTATGGCAGCCAGGTGTCTAGCCGGCCACCCCACTTCATCTTCTTTATCAACGATAAAAAACTTGTACACTTCTCTTACGAACGTTACTTGGAAAACCGCTTGCGAGAAGCCTTCGGCTTCCGGGGCTCCCCCATTTATATTAGTTGGCGGGAACGCAAGCGGGATGACTACCTCAAGGTAGATGGCAAGCAAAGTAGAGATAGGTCAAGAGAAGAGGAATAAATTACATGAAAAATAAAGAATTACGAAACATCGCCATTGTCGCACACGTTGACCATGGTAAGACTACCCTGGTGGACGGCCTGCTGAAATCCTCAGGCCTCTTTAGGGCTGACGAGGTTTTGCCTGACCAGGTCATGGACTCCGATGCCATCGAGAGGGAAAGAGGGATCACCATCCTCGCCAAAAACACGGCTATTGATTACGGAAATATCCGGATTAATATAGTCGACACCCCAGGCCACGCCGACTTCTCAGGCGAGGTGGAGCGGGTCCTTAAGATGGTGGATGGTGTCCTGCTTCTGGTCGATGCCTTTGATGGCCCCATGCCCCAAACCCGCTTTGTTCTGGCTAAGGCTCTGGCTATGAACCTCAAGACGATTGTCATCATAAATAAGATTGACCGGCCAGATGCGAGGCCCCAGGAAGTGGCTGATATGATCCTGGAGCTCTATATGGACTTAGGGGCAAGCGACGAGCAAATTGAATTCCCCATTCTCTATGCCTCTGCAAAAAAAGCGGCCTCCTTTAGAGAGCTGCCGGAGAGCCTGGATGAGGCAAGCTTAAAGGAAGCCGATATGAGGCCTATCCTGGATACCATTGTCTCCACCATTCCCGATGCCAGGGGGGACGACCAAGCCCCCTTGCAGATGCTGGTTTCCAATATTGATTATGACAACTACTTGGGTAGATTGGCTACTGGGCGAATCCAGCGGGGAACGCTGAAAGCAGGAGACCAGGTCAGCTTGATCTCATCTGCAGATGGTGAAGTGCATACGGAAAAGATTACCAAGGTCTTTGTCTTCCAAGGCCTAGGTCGCCAGCCTGTGGAGTCCGCAGGCAGTGGCGAGATTGTCTGCCTGGGCGGAATTGAGGAAGTCCAGATCGGGGATACCATTTGTCAACCAGACCACTTGGAAGCCCTGGATTTTGTGGAAATTGAAGAGCCCACGATTGCCATGGTCTTCCAAGTCAACGACAGCCCCTTTGCGGGCCGTGAAGGCAACTATGTCACTTCCCGCCACCTGCGTGACCGCCTGGAGAAAGAAATGCTCCGCAATGTTGCCATGAGACTGGAATATACAGATCGGGAGGACAGTTTTATTGTCAAGGGTAGGGGAGAGCTCCATATCTCGATCTTGATTGAAAACATGCGGCGGGAAGGCTATGAATTCCAAGTGTCTCGCCCCTATATTATCAATAAAGAAATTGACGGCGTCCTCATGGAGCCCCAAGAACTGCTGAGTGTAACCGTAGCCGAAGAATATGCAGGTGCTGTTATCGAGGGCCTGGGCCGGCGCAAGGCGGAAATCCTGGCCATGCACCCACCCTTCAAGTCTTCCGTTCGCCTGGAGTTCCGTGTGCCTTCCCGTCAGTTGATTGGTTACCGGTCTCAATTCATGAATGATACCCGGGGCAATGGTCTTATGTCTTCTGTCCTGGATGGCTATATTCCCGTCAAGGGCGAAAGTGTTGGCCGTAATCATGGGGTAATTGTGGCCTTCGAAAATGGCGAGGCTACCCAGTATGGCCTCCACAATGCCCAAGACCGGGGAGAGCTCTTTATCGGCCCCGGCACCCCCGTCTATGAAGGCATGATTATTGGGACCACCATGCAGACCGAGGACGTCCAGGTTAATGTGTGCAAGAAGAAGCAGCTAACCAACATGCGGGCAGCGGGTTCCGATGATGCCCTCAGACTTTCTCCGCCGATCGACTTGAGCTTGGAGCAGAGCATGGAGTTTATTTCTGATGAAGAGATGATTGAACTCACCCCGACGAGCATTCGCCTAAGAAAGAAAATCCTGGACACCAAGCAAAGGTTAAAAGATAGCTCCAAAAAATAAGGCCCGATCTTTCGCTCAAGCATGAGGACAGGTCCCGCTCGGGCTTGTATAATAAGACCTGGAAATCGCGTGCTCAGATAAGGAGTCTTTTGTGGCAGGTAAAATTAGCAAAACTTTAATTGTCCTCCTGATCATCGCAGGCCTAATGGCCGTCCTCTTCACGAGCTTTTTATTTGGCTATAACTACGTGCGTTCGCAGGATGCGGACTACCGGAGAATGTCTGAAGAGGCAGAGGCCAATGATGGCAACCTTGTAACAGAAGATACCCCCGGGGCTATTCCCATTTTTATCCCCCGCTCCTCAGATATTGACGATATTACCCGCATCTTGCAGGAGGCGGGATTTGTAAGCAATCCCCTGATCTTCAAGGTCATGTCCAAATTTAACGGCTATAACGGCAACTACCAGGCCGGGACCCACTATCTCCTGGCCGATATGTCCTATGATGCCATCATGTTTGCCTTGACCCGGCAGCCTAAGCCTCTGAAGATAACCTTTGTGGAGGGCGAGACCTACCTGGAAATGCGGAAAAAGATGGTGGAATCAGGCCTCAACATTGATGTCCAGCGCATGGATAGCCTGGTCCGCAATCCTAACGAGTTCTTGGATTACGATTTTGTCCGCAAACTTTCTGCTTCCTCCACTCGGGAATGGATCTTGCAAGGTTACCTATGGCCTGATACCTACTGGTTTGACCCCAACCTCGATGAAGTCTCTATTTTGCGTCTCTTCCTGGATAATACGGAGCAGAAGTTGCAGGCGGGCAAGTATGAAGAAAAAGCCGCTAGCATGGGTATGACCTTGGATGAGGTGATGAACTTGGCCTCTATTGTCCAAAAAGAGGGCAATATTGAAGAGATGTCCAAGATAGGCAAGGTCTTCCTCAATCGTTATGCCCAAGACATGCCCATGGAATCCTGTGCCACCATCAACTACCTCCGCGGGGAAGAGGGTTTAGATCCCATTCCCTGGGCTTTGAATTCCGACCTGGTCAAATACAGGACGAATCCCTACAATACCTACAGCTTTGCTGGCCTCCCCCCCGGCCCCATTAATAATCCAGGCACCCTGGCCATTGAAGGGGTGCTTTGGCCGGCTAATAATGATTCCTGGCCCGGGGCTGACAGCTACCTCTATTTCTGCGCGACCGGTGAAGGGGACAACGTCTTTGCCACCAGCCTCCAAGAGCATGAGGCCAATATTGCCCACTACTCAGCCCAGTGGTATGCCGAAGAAGGCAAAGAAGTTCCTGATTTTGCTGATGGCGATCAGCCTGATGACCAAAGCTAGTGGACCAGGGGCAAGATAAGCCAAGTTACACAATAGAAGGGTAAGAGGGGCAAGGCCATGTGGCCTTGCCCCTGCTTTTTGCGCAGAGATTTCCAAGGAAAAGGTAAGATGCGAAGGAGGGCCAAGAGTCCCATGCTCATTAGGCAGAAGCAGGAAGCTAAGGCAGCTATCAGGAGGCAGGCCCCGCCACCCTCCTGGGGAGCAAGCGCGGCCAGAACTAAGAGGTCGGCCGGACCCAGATAAAAGCGTCCTCGAATTTTCTCTAGCAAGTGCAGGAAGAGGACTAAGGCGCAGAATAACCCACTGCTGGCTAAGGCGCGGAGCGGAAACCAGGCAGGTCTTGCCTGGCTCCAGGCCTGGAGCCAGGAAGAGAGACCCAAAGCGAGGATTTTATAGAGACTGACCTGGCGGTTATAAAGGTCTTCTATAGCCAGACTGACCAGCAAAAGAAAGCTGAGAAAATTAAGGGTTTGGGCGAGCATCTTTTAACTCCTTTACTCTAGTGTGCCCACAAGCTGGGGTTAATAGTCTCTTTTCGCCTCACAATAGGTCCAAGTAGCCGTCAATTGTCGTTTTGAGGGTCTTGTTTGACCCTAGAAGCTGGGCTTGGCTATAATACTTCTGCTACGCACGTAAAGGAGCACAGAATATGACGAGAGATCCCCGGAATTTAACAACTCAGGCTGACCAAGCTGCTTTCTTAAAAGAAGCCATTATTGCCCATGTCCGCGCTGAGTATGGCAAAGAGTTGAACGAAGCCAAGCAAGAGGAAATTTGGATTGCCCTGGCTAAAGCGGTCATGGAGATTATTGCTCCCCGCTGGGAGCAGAGCCGCAAGGCCTATGCCTCCACCCGCCAAGCCCACTATCTGTCGGCAGAGTTTTTAGTCGGCCGCAGTCTTACGAATAATCTCTTGAACCTGGGTATCTATGATGCTGCCAAAGAAGTCTGCGCTGAGCTGGGCTACGATTTGGCCGATATTGAAGAAGAGGAGACCGATCCTGGCCTGGGCAACGGAGGCCTGGGGCGTTTAGCTGCCTGCTTCCTGGACTCTTCGACTACTTTAGATTATCCAGTGAATGGTTATGGTATTCTCTATCGCTATGGACTTTTCAAACAGGATTTTGAGGATGGCTTCCAAAAAGAATATCCAGACTCCTGGATGGAAAAAGCCTATCCTTTTATTAGCCGGCGGGAGGAGCTGGCCTGCACGGTTTCCTACCAAGACTTAGACGTCTATGCCGTGCCCTACGACTTGCCCATTACCGGCTTTGCCACGAAGAATATCAATGTCCTGCGCCTGTGGAAGCCAGAGCCTCTGCAGGAGTTCGACTATAATCTTTTCAATTCCCAACGCTTTGATGATGCGGTCATTGAGCGCAACCGCGTCCAGGATATCAACCGGGTTCTCTATCCCAACGATTCTTCCTATGACGGCAAGGTCCTGCGGGTCCGCCAGCAGTATTTCTTTGTCTCTGCCTCCCTGCAGAGCGTCATTCAGGAATACCAGCAATATCACGGCAAGGACTTTAGCAAATTTGCAGACTACCATGTCTTCCAACTCAATGATACCCACCCGGTCTTTGCTATCCCTGAACTCATGCGGCTCTTAATGGACGAGCATGGCCTGCCCTGGGACCAGGCCTGGAAGATCTGCCAGCGATGCTTTGCCTATACCAACCATACGATCCTGGCGGAAGCCTTAGAAAAATGGGAAATTTCTATTGCCCAATTCCTCTTCCCCCGGATCCTTGAAATTATTAGGCAGATCGACCAGCAGTTCCGGGATGAGGTTAGAGCTTTGGGCTTACCTGCTTACCAAATAGAAACCATGGCCCCGGTCCATGATAATCGAATCCACATGGCTCCCTTGGCTGTCTATACCGCCTTTAAAATCAATGGGGTGGCCAAGCTCCACAGCCAAATCTTAAAGGACGAAACCCTTCACGACTACTATGAGCTCTGGCCCCAGCGCTTCACCAACAAGACCAACGGGGTAACTCCCCGCCGCTGGCTTTACAACTCTAACCAAAGCCTATCAGATCTTATAACAGACCTGGCCGGATCTAATGCCTGGGTCACGGACCTAGACCAGCTTAAAAAGCTGGAGAAATATAAGTCCGATCCCCAGCTCTTGGACCAACTACACAAAATTAAACAGGAGAATAAGAAACGCCTGGCTTCCTATCTCCATAAAAGTTTTGACATGCAGCTGGATCCTGAGGCCCTCTTTGATGTCCAGGTCAAGCGCTTGCATGAATACAAACGCCAGCTACTTAATGCTTTTGAAATCTTAGACCGCTATAACCGGATCAAGGCAGGGGACAAGGTATCAGATACCCCCGTGGCCTACATTTTTGGTGCTAAGTCTGCCCCGTCTTATTTCCGGGCCAAGGCGATTATCAAGTTCATTAATGAACTGGCCAAAAAGGTTAACCAAGACCCGGAGGTCAACAAGCTCATGGGAGTCTATTTTATCCCCAACTATAACGTCTCTAAGGCAGAGCTGATTTTCCCAGCCTCCAATATCTCTGAGCAGATCTCCACCGTAGGTAAGGAAGCTTCGGGCACAGGCAACATGAAATTTATGATGAATGGTGCCCTAACTCTAGGTACCTGGGACGGGGCAAACCTGGAAATTGCCGATGCCGTGGGAGAAGACAATGCCTTCATGTTTGGCACCAAGCTGAAAGATTTCCCGGCCACCTTGGATTACTACAATTCTCAATGGCAGTACACCCATATTGAGGGCTTGAAGACAGTAGTCGACAGTCTCGTCGACGGGAGCTTTGATGATGCCAATTCCGGCATGTTTGCAGAGCTCTATCGGTCTTTGCTCAAGGGTAGCCCCTCCGAAAGAGCTGATGTTTACTATGTCTTAGGAGATTTCAAAGATTATCGTAACCGGCGCTATGATGCCCACGAGGCCTTCAAGGACCAAGCCAGCTGGCTGGAAAAATCCTGGATTAATATCTGCAATTCTGGCCGCTTTAGTTCCGACCGAACCATCCAAGATTATGTAGACGAAATTTGGCATGTGGACAAACAAAGGCTGTCTTAACGAGGATCCTGACCTTGACAAGACGAACCGGCTCTGACAATATCGGCAATGCGGCTCACTCTAGAGCTTGGCACCCATCACCTAAGGAGGAATAAGATATGGCAGAATTTAAATATGAACTTACTAAAGAATTAGGCGTCTTGAGCTCCAGTAAATCTGGCTGGCAAAGAGAGCTCAATATGGTCTCTTGGAATGACAATAAGGCTAAATTGGACATCCGGGACTGGGCTCCTGAGCATGCCAAAATGAGCAAGGGTGTCTCCCTCTCTCATGAGGAAGCGGCCATTCTGCGGGAGATCTTAAATGAAATTAACCTGGATGAACTCTTTGCCTAAGCCCCATCTGTTTTTATAAAATAAGCAAATTAAAGGGGAGCTCAGCTGAGCTCCCCTTTCCTGTTCTAGCGTTTTTGCGTATCCCTCTATTTGCTATTTAGGGATCGGACCTGTGCGGTCGGGGTCTGGCTTGGCATAAACCAAGAGCCTCTCGGTCTGCTCGTTATAGATTAAGGGGTGGCAGGTAATGAGGACAACTGTATCGTCATCAAAATGCTCATAAACCCTTTCCGTCAACTCTGTGTGGGGAATGATATCCTGCTTATACACATTGTAATAATAGCGGGTGTTGGTAGGCAGGTAGTCTATGTAAAACTGGTCACCTGGGACGATTTCATCGAGCCGGTTAAAGTCACGGCCGGAAGTGAGGAAACGGTGCCCCCAAATCGTGGTCAAGCCCGGCTGACCTAAAGGTGTACCTACACCAGAGTGGATGCCAGAGCCAAAGCGGAGGGAAACAAGAAGGTCATTGCCTTGCTCTTCCGATAGAGGGGTGGTGACTTGGATTTTGGGAATCACTAATTTACCCACATAGGTGAGGGAGACCACATCAGAGCTGGTATTGTCCAGACTATTGTCTATGAAATCCACACCCATGCCCTCATTGCGCTCACCCTGGACTGGGGCAAAGTTTTTCGCAACCTCTACCTCAATGGGAGAATTTTGGGCCTCCATATTGTCGAGGATTTCTTTGGACAACTTTTCTGCATTGCGCTCATCAAACTTGGGCTTTAAGAAGAAAAAGAGACCAACAGCCACCAAGGCCACAATCACAATATCCAGAGAGATCAAGACCCAGCGGGGTACGCCGCCTTGCCTATTCTGAGGCCTTTGTTTAGAGCTTGCTTTTTTTCGCGCTGCATTAGCATTTTTCCCAGCCCCACGCCGAACCTGGGGACCAGGATAAGGGGGAGGGGCAGGACGACCCTGCATTCTAGGAGGAGGCAGAGGACGATCGTTTGCACTAAGGGGCCTTTGGGAGCCACCAGGACCTTGGGGCCTAGGGCCAGCTTGCGGTCTAGGGCCAGGCTGGGGGCGTTGACCTGGGCCAGAACGCGGCGGCATGGCCGGTCTAGCTTGGCCTTGTCCGGGTCCTGGATAAGGCCTGTGGCCTCCCATTTGAGGCCCACGGGGCCCAGGGTTTTGTGGCCGGACAGGTCTTTGCCCATGACCTTGAGGACGTCCGGATCCTGCCTGTGACCTGCTTGCTTGGGGACCTTGGGGTGCAAACGGATCATTTTGGCGATATTGGTTCATTCACTCTTACCTCTTATTCAAAGCTAGTCGTGCAGAAGCTAGCTAAACTATGTTATCTTAGAAAAGTAGACCAGACATGACTGGTCTACCACTTATATTGCCTTATTATGGCATGAACTCAAGCGAGGGTAAAGTGATGGAAATTAAGTCTGGTAAATTATCTGTAGAATCTGAAAATATCTTTCCAATTATTAAACAGTGGCTCTATGCCGAAGAAGAAATCTTCTTGCGAGAGCTCGTTTCAAATGCTGTAGATGCGATTAGCAAGCGCAAGCACCTTATCCTTCTAGGTGAGGCTCCGGCGACAGACCAGAGCATGCAAATCGAGGTTAAACTCGACACAGAGACCCACACCCTGACCATTAGTGACACGGGTATCGGCATGACCGCGGAGGAGCTAGACCGCTATATCAACCAAATTGCCTACTCTGGACTTGTGGACTATGTCGAGAAATATAAGGGCGGCGCAGAAGGGGGGCAAGCGGTCATTGGCCACTTTGGCCTCGGTTTTTACTCGGCTTTTATGGTCGCAGACCAGGTGGAAATCCAAAGCCTTTCCTGCCTGGAAGGGGCGGAAGCCGTATCCTGGCAGAGTAAGGACGGTCTAGAGTATCATATGTCCCAGGGCAAGCGAGACCAAGTAGGTACCGATGTCATTCTTCATCTGGATCCCGAAGCCCGCCAAGATTATACCGGCAGTAAAGTGCGTGGCCTATTAAAGCGCTATTGCGGCTTTATGCCCTATCCCATCTATTTCCAGCTTGACTCTGATGAGGCCGACCAAGTAAATGACCCTGACCCTCTCTGGCTACGCCCGGCCAGAAGTATTAGTTCTGCAGACTATATTAAGTTTTACCAGGAGACTTTTGATACAGCTTTAGAGCCCCTCTTCTGGATTCATTTGAATCTTGATTATCCTTTCCGACTTAAGGGTATCTTATATTTTCCCTCCTATACGGGACCTTATCTGGAACTCAAAAACCGCATTTTAATTTATAGCCGGCAAGTTTTTGTCTCTGATGATTTGCGGGAAATGATTCCGGATTTTCTCTTCCTCTTGCAAGGTACTCTGGATTGTCCTGACCTTCCCCTCAATGTCTCGCGTTCATACTTGCAGAACGACCAGACCATTCGGGCCCTCTCCAAGCATATCGTTTCCAAGGTCGGGGATAAGTTGGCAGAAATCTACCAAGAGGATCCAGACCGCTATCGGGCTATGTGGACGAAAATTGCGGACTTTGTGAAGCTCGGTAGCTTGCAGGATGAAGCCTTTGCAGACAAAGTCAAGACCTGCCTGCTCCTCGAAGAAGTAGATGGTAGCTTTCAGGCCCTTGCAGACCAGGCTGAGGGTCAGATCTATTATGTTTATGATGACCACCGTTTAGACCTCTATACCGATCGTCTGCATACAGAAGGCAAGGCGGTTTTCCGGATGCATAAGGGCCTGGATATCCAATGGATGAGCCAAGTAGAAGCTCGGACCCAAGGCAAATACCGCTTTGTGCGGGCCGACTCCCTGGCCAGCTCGGGCGAGGAAGAAGGGGAGCCCTTAAATGAAGACCTACTGGCTATCCTTCGGACTGTGAGCCAGCAGGCTGAATTGGAGGGAAGGCTTGTCGCCCAAGGAAGCGAGGCGCCTCTTTTTAGCTTAGTCGAAGATGAGGCGGCTAGACGTTTTGCGGATATGCAAGAAATTTATGCCAAATTGGTAGACCAAGAGGAACAAGCCAACATGGCTGAGCTGGCCAAGCAACTCAAGCCCCGCCATACGGTGATGGTCAACTCAGACAACCCCCTCTACGCCAGGCTTACGGATGCTAACGACTCGGATAAACAGGACCTGGTCCAATATGCCTACTATTTAGCCCTCCTTGCCAAGGATGAACTGAGAGGGGAAGAGCTTAAAGCCTTCCTGCAGATGTCTGAAAAACTCTGGCAGGTCTAGAGGCGCTTTTCAGCCCCACTAGTAACGAGTTTCAGCTGAAACTAGCTCAGCGCTTTGTGACAAAAGACAAACAATTCTACAAAATACACAAAATTTGACTGTTACGCTCGGTGCCTAACCGGTTAATATGCATAAGAAATTAGCCTAAAGCCGGTTGACAAGCTTATAAGGGATAATTATAATCATCCTATCGAATTATGCCCTGACTGCAAGAACTTGCAGTTGAGACAAGCATTCGAGGTTATTTATGCGAAAAAAGATTATAGATTATGTCCTTATATTTATGACCTTCAGCTTGGTCGCCTTGGTTTGCTTTGTGGCCTTTGTGAAAAGCCAGGAGCGATCCAAGAGCGCCGCTGAATTTGTTATCCAAAGGTCCACCAGTCCTTCTGCACAAGAAGATATAGTTACGCTCAAGCTCCCCGCCGTTGCGGAAACTCTTGACCACACTCCAGAGGATCAAGCGACCCAGCCCAAGCCGGAAGGAGAGCAAGCGCGGACTTCTGAGACCCTGGATTTACGGCAGGTCTTTGATCCTTCGGTTGCCTTTGGCTTTAATGTAGCAGAAGAGCCCGCACAACAGGCACAAAAAGCTGAGCCTGTAGCCGCCATGCCTGCGGCGGCGGTCCAGCTTGCTGATCCAAGCCCTCAAATTGCCGTCCAACAGGTTTCTGAGACCATCACAATTCCCTTCGAGACAGAATACCAAGAATCTGACCTTCTCGCTCAGGGCGAGCAAGCAGTTATTCAGCAGGGTTATGATGCGCTTATCGAAGTCGACTACGAACAGACCTATAAGGATGGGGTCCTGGAAGATAGTCGGGAAATTGGTCGCCGCTATTTGGCCTCTGGTCAGCCTCACATCAT
>JAQYCV010000027.1 GCA_028724525.1 Clostridiales bacterium | reverse complement strand
GAAAGCTTAAACTTTAATCCCATAAACTCGTAGACATATTCGTCTTTTGCGGGGATAGTGTAGTCAGCAGGCATAAATGATTCAGGCTCTGCAGGGATTTGGTCGGCCATGCCGGCTTCGGAAGCAGGAATAGACTCAACCTTCATGCCCGCTTCTTCCGCTGAAATGGCCTCACCTGTCACGCCAGCTTCTTTGGCAGGGACGGACTCCATCTTACTTTTGCCAGCGGAATCCGGCTTGTTGCCACAGGCTACGCAACCCAGGCTCAGGCAGAGGGCTAGTCCCAAGGCACTGATTTTTTTCTTAGTATAGTACAGGCAGGATAAAGACCACATAAAGAACACAGGCGTATCCTATTTGCGTAAGTTCTGCAATAAGAAGTCCACCGCCTCTTCTAGCTGGTCTTCCCTGATGCCTCCAAAGCCGAGAATGATTTCATTCTCCGGCCAGAGGCCCTGGGCGTACTTTTTAACCCTTTCCACATAAACTTCCTGGTCTGCCATCCGGTCTTCCAAATTTTCTAAGTCAAAGTAGTCAGAATCCAATTTGGCGATGATATGGAGGCCAGCCTCAGACCCAGCAAGGTCAATATGGTCTGCATAGTCTGCCTGTTTCAAGGCTTTCAGAAACTTTTTTCTTTTCCGACTATATAAGGTATTCATACGGTTAAGATGTTTTTCGAAATCTCCCCTAGCAAGAAATTCTTTGAGGGTATATTGCAGGAAAGGGGATACCTGCTGCAGGGGAAGCTGGAGGGCTGTCGCTTGGTGCAGGAGTTGGTCTGGCAGGACTAGGTAGGAGATACCCAGGAACTTGCCAATCGATTGGGAGAAGGACCCCGAGAGAATCACGCAGTCGCTTTCATCCATGCTTTTAAGGGCCGGGATGGGCCTGCCGGTATACTTAAAGTCACTGTTATAGTCGTCTTCAACAATGTATCTACCAGGCTGCTCCTGGGCCCAATTGAGGAGTCTCTGCCGCCTCCGGATCCCGGTAATAAGGCCAGTAGGAAATTGGTGGTTAGGGCTGGTAATCACGACATTGGCCGCCGTCCGCTCAAGATCTTTGACCGAAAAACCATACTGATCGATAGGGACATAAAGGTGTTTTTGCCCCAGGGATTGAAGGATAAAGCTGAGCCGGGTATACCCTGGGTTTTCCAGGGCAAAGAGGGCCTGGGGCAAAAGGGCACTCAGGAGAAAAAGGTGGTCTGCAAAGCCACTGGTCACGAGGATGTTTTGGGGCGAGGTCTGGACGCCCCTCCTCGCTTTTAAATATTTTGCGATTTCCTGGCGGAGCTCCCAGGCCCCCTCCCGGGGATGGTCCCCTGTTTCAAGAGCCTGATGCACGGCTTCCTGGGTACATTTCTTAATAACGGTAAGCGGCAACTTTGACGGATCAGTTAGGGAATACTTGAAATTATAGCGATAGCTTTTCAGGTCTGGCGGTTGAAAGATCTCTATTTTCTCATCAAGGCGCGGAAAATGCTCTGAGAGAATCTTGTCTACATAATAGCCAGACCTCTCCTTGGCCACGATATAGCCCTCCTCAAGCAACATGTCATAGGCAGCCTTAACCGTGTTTAAGCTCACGCCCAGATGATCGGCTAACTTTCTGCTGGCAGGCAGCTTATCACCAGACTGAATCCGCTTCCCTTCAATTTCCCTCACAAAATAGTCATAGATTTGCAGATACAGTTTCTCGTTGGAGGAAAAGCAAATTGTCTCCATGAACGCCCCCCATTTTTGGACCCATGTAAATTATATATTTTGGTCCTATCTATGGTAGCAATATACCATTAAGCTAAGTTTTAGCAAGATAAATTAATATTTTTGGAGGTTGTCTCATGACGCAATACACAAGAGATGAAGTACACAAGAAACTTTATGGCGGGGTCATCATGGATGTCACCACGCCTGACCAGGCTAGAATTGCTGAAGCGGCTGGCGCTGTTGCAGTTATGGCCTTAGAAAGAATACCCGCAGATATTCGGGCCGCAGGCGGTGTCTCCCGGATGAGTGATCCGGCTATGATTCAAGAAATTATGGAAGCGGTTTCCATCCCCGTTATGGCCAAGGTGAGAATCGGCCATTTTGTAGAGGCCCAAATTCTAGAGTCTATTGGCGTAGACTATATCGATGAATCTGAAGTCCTCTCCCCGGCTGACAATGTCTATCACATCGACAAGCTCAAATTCAAAACCCCCTTTGTGTGCGGCTGCCGCAATCTGGGCGAGGCTCTGAGAAGGATCGCTGAAGGCGCTGCCATGATCAGGACCAAGGGTGAAGCGGGAACGGGTGATGTCGTCCAGGCCGTGACCCACATGCGGACCATCCAGAGCCAGATCGCCGCCATCAAGGCCAGGCGTGCAGATGAGCTCTACAACTGCGCCAAAGAGCTGGAAGTCCCCTATGACCTGCTGAAGTATGTACATGAAAACGGAAAACTACCCGTGCTCAACTTCTCCGCCGGTGGCGTCGCCACGCCCGCCGACGCGGCCCTCATGCGGCAATTAGGAGCCGAAGGCGTCTTTGTCGGGAGTGGCATCTTCAAGTCTGGCAATCCAGAAAAGAGAGCCAAGGCCATCGTCAAAGCCGTGGAAAACTATGACAATCCTGATATCCTGGCCGAAGTTTCCCAAAACCTAGGCGAGGCTATGGTAGGCCTTAACGAAGACGAGATCAAAACGATCATGTCTGAGCGCTAATTTATATCTCTGCCTGGGCAGCTGGGCTCAAGAGATGGAGCCCAGTCGGATCCAGGCGATAGACCTTATTAAATAGCTCGCGAATAAATTTTCGGTCATGCGACACCGCAATAATGCCACCGGGGTAGGCCGCCAGAGCCTCCCGCACCTTGGGAGCCGACAAGGGCGAGAGATTACGGGTGGGCTCGTCTAAAACCAAATAACTAGCCTGGGAGAAGACCATCTTGGCCATGTAGAGCTTGGCCAACTGGCCGCCGGAAAGCTGATCCAAGGGCAAAAACATCTCATCCGGACGAAACTCCAGAGAGCCCAGGAAGGTCCTCACAGCCGTATGTTCAGATTTTTCTGCCGACCGGGATAAAAAGCCTATGGGCGTTTGGCAGGGGTCTAGCTCATCAAAATAATTTTGTGGCATGTAGGCGGTGCTGAGGTCACCTTCTCGCAGGGCTTGGTTAATTATCTTCAGCAAAGTCGTTTTGCCACAGCCATTCGGCCCTACAATACAGATTTTTTCCACACCCCGGATGTACAGGTCTAGGTCCCGGCTGAGTAGACGGCCTTGCGCATGCTTTGTATAGAGATCAGATCCCACGTGTAGCTCAGGCAGGCGAAGATTAAGGACCTCTTTCGTACTGTGGGGCAGGTCCAAGTTCTGGTCAAAATCTAGACGAATGGGTCGCTCCCGCAGGGGCTTCTGGCGAAGCTGATCTTTTTCCTTTTGGTAGCGCTTTTCCTGGGCCTTGACTGATCGCATTTTATCCTTGAGATTCTTACCCGCCTCAGGATCGCCTCGAGATACATTCCGTAAATCATGCTGGACCCGCTCAAAGATTTCCTGCTGGCGTCTGACTTTGGCGGCAAACTGACTCTGGTCTTTTTTGGCCACCTGCATATCCTTCTGATACTGCTGCAAGTGTTGGTCACGATATTCCCTGTAAGGCATACGGACAAAGGTCTGCCGGGGCACCAGGTCTGGCCCCAAATGCTCAACATGCAAAATGGCATTGGCACAATTTTCGAGGAGGACCTCATCGTGGGAGACAAAGAGCACAGGCTTTTCGGTCTCTAGGATAAAGTTTTCTAAAACTTCCAGTCCTTCAAAGTCTAAATCATTGCTGGGCTCGTCCAAAAGATAGACATCCGGGGCCTGGAGCTGGGCTATCAAGAGGAGAAACTTAATCCGCTCCCCACCCGAAAGCTGACCCAGCTGGGCACGGTCCAGGATGAGATCTTCAGCCAACTGAAGCCGGTCCAGGAGGCGGTAATAGAGACTGTAATCCAGATCCGCATGCGGTAGCTGGGACCAGAGATAAGTCTGGGGACTTAAGGCCAACTCCTCAGGCGTCAAGCTTTGGGGCAGGTAGGCTGGGTAAGCGCCCTCCCGGTTGAGCTCACCAGAAAGCTGGACATAAGAGCCCAGATCCTGGCCATTGAGCAAGCGCAAAAGAGTGGACTTGCCATTTCCCTCCTCGCCAATAAGGGCCAGCTTGTCATGGGGCAAGAGAGAAAAACTAAGATTTTGCAGGAGGTAACGGTCCGCTTCCGGCAGATATACTGAAAAATTTTTAAGATACATAATAACTCCGTCTTAGAAAAATACGGAGAGAAAAATTTTAGGTCGTATGCCCATGGAAAAGTATAAGAAGCAAAAAGCCTCATGATATAGCATCGCTAAAACTTCTCGGACTCCGCGTGTAGGACAAATGTTTAGACATGGGTCCTGCAAGGATAAGGTCGAAAAAGTTTAGCGATTAATCATCGGGCCACCTCCAAAAATTCTGCCCTCAAATTAGCATTTTTTGATGGATGGGTCAATTACCTATCTGGCTTGAAATAAAAAAAGATGGCAGAGTGAGGGATTCCCAACTCTGCCACCAAACAGTGCTAAGTGCGCTGGTTCTTATTTGCGATTGCTAGCGATCTTTTCGTTAATGGCCTTGATCACCAAGTCAGGATTGACGCCGTGAACCATACAAGCCTCTTCAAGGCTTTCAGCCTGGGAGGCGGGGCATCCAAGGCAGTGCATGCCAATGCTGAAAAGGACTTCAGCGGATTCTGGGTATTGGTTGACAATTTCGCCAATCAGGGTTTTTCCGTTTACATATGTGTTTTCCATGGGGTTTTTCCTCCTATATTTAAGCGTTTCTTATCGTATTGGATTAGGTTAGCTTTTGCTAATATTGTCTGCCAGTCTGGCTGAATCGTCAAGCCACGAAAAAAGGGCCTGGACTCGCATGCTTAGCCTGCTCTTTCTCCCGTCATAGCACGCGGAGCGCGGAAGCAGATGGCCGAAATAAGCAGGCCGAGGCCTACAGGTAAAAGCCAGCCCAGGCCCACTTCATAGAGAGGGAGAACACCTTTAGGCAGGGCCAGGATACTTTGGGCCCAGGCAGCCTTGGACAGGGCAGGCGGGCAAGCGGCAAGAAAATCCCAGAGGGCAGGAATGATGGCGAGAACAATAGTGAGGCTGAAAGCCCGATCACGCAAGGGCAGGACGGCATCTAGGCACCAGAGGGCAATCAGGGTAATAGAGAGAGGATACAGGAACATGAGGACGGGCAGAGAGAGCTGAATGATGGTATTGAGGCCAAAGTTGGCGAAAATAAAGCTGACTAAAACGATAAGATAGGACCAGCTTTTGGCACTTGGTCCTTGGGGAAAGTATTTCACAAAAGTTTGGGAAATCGCGACAACCAGGCCAATGGCTGTTTTCAGGCAGGCGACTGTAATGGTGAGAGCCAGCAGAACTTGGCCGAAGCTGCCAAAGTGATGGAGAGAGGCTTGGACTAAGATTTGCCCACCATTTTCCTGGGCGGCCATGCTACCCTGGCAGGTCGCACCCAGATAGCTGAGGCCAAAATACAAGGCGCTCATAACCAGGAGGGAAAAGATGGAAGACTTAGCTGTCTCCCGGGCCGTCGGCTTGGCCTCTTCAATGCCCAGCATATGGACGTTGGTCACAATGGTGATCCCAAAAGCCAGGCAAGCCAAAACATCCATGGTCTGGTAGCCATCCAGGACACCCTGCTTAAAAGGTGCCAGATAGGTGTCCTGCGCGGGGTAAGCCAGTGGATTTCCCATAGGCGTAAAGAGATTTTTCAGGATCAAGGAAGCAATCAGGAGGATAAAGAGCGGAGCCATCACCTTGCCCACCACATCCAAGATTTTGGAAGGGCGGAGGGCAAAGAAGAGGGTCAGGAGGAAAAAGACGGAAGAATAGATTAAGAGGGGGAGGCCTTGATCACCCGACAAGAGGGGGGCAATGCCCACCGTAAAGGCCACCGTAGTATTTCTTGGGATGGCAAAAAAGGGACCAATGCTAAGCAAGAGGAGGAGGGAAAAAGCTAGACCGAAGCCCTTGCCTGCCCTTTCCGCATAGCCCCGCAGGGTATCCTTTCGGGATAAGGCAAAGCTGATGGTCGCCAAGACAGGCAGGCCTACAGCCGTAACGAGGAAGCCTAAAGCGGCAGGGACATAAGCCGATCCAGCGTTTTGACCCAAAATAGGAGGAAAGATTAAATTCCCCGCACCAAAGAGCATGCCAAAAAGTAGGCTACCTACCGCTAAAAATTCCTTAAAACTCAAAGACTTCTTCTGATCCATAAGTTCTCCTCTCGGGCCCAAAGGCCTCATCTCCCAGGCGCAAAACTGGAATACCAGCATGAGCCTTCCCAAGCCTGAAGGGCAAATCCCTACGAGCTGACCGTTCAATTATCGCTAAATATTACAACAAGTTGCATAAAAATGAAAGCAGGTGGCCCCACCTGGCGAACCACCTGCTTATTGATTGGATAATTTCTATTTGACCAAATGTATAGATCTAATGGTGCGAATAGCTTAATGCCTGGTCTCTTTATTTTTCATCTCCCCCGCATAAGAGGGGCAACCGTAACGAGGCTGGCCCACACTCTTTTTCCCATACTCAATGGCTGCAACCGGGCAACCACAGATGCAGTCCATACAGTGTATGCAGGCATTACCCCAAATGGGTCTCTGGTCTTGCATGCTTATGTTGTTCATAACACAGGTCTGAGCACAGCGGCCACAAGCAATGCAAGCATCCGTTACACGAAAGGCCCGCGCCTTGACAATAAATTTGCGGAATAAAACATTGACCGGGCCGGATTTCACACAGTCCACAAAGCTCCTGGATTTTGTCGGCAGATCTTGTCCCTGGGCAATCCTCTCTAGGCCTTGCTTCAAACCAGGCAAGGCTGCTTGAATAATGGCTTGGGACTCCTTTTGGTCCGGGACTGTAAAAAGGGCAAGATAATTTTCCGGCATTACAATCGGGAGTAAGCCTCGGAAATTGAGACCCTTGTCCTGGCAAAGCTTAGTTAGATAGGAAGCTGCATTGCCCACATCATCACCACAAGTCATGAGGAAATAGGCATCCTTGCTTCCTGTGAAATGACTGGCTTTGATAAAATTGCTGAATATAATCGGCAGCCGCCAGGCGTAGGTGGGGGCACAAAAAACATAAGCCTTGTCCGAGTGGAAATTACCCACCTGATGGCCCTGAAGATACGCATGCGTGTCAACAAGCTCATCCTGCAAATAATCTGCCGCGGCTTGGGCGACAAAACGCGAATTACCCGTTCCAGAAAAATAAATAATCATAGCTACCCTCTGCCTTCCCTCCTAGATCAAACAAGGCTGATCACCAATACGCCTTGCCTGCTAGCACATATTTACCTCGCAAGATCTAGTCGCAATTCATCTTCATTATAAAGAAAATAAAAAATTTCGCTTTGAGCGGTGGCCAATCGTCTCTGGCACACAATAAAGGAAGGAATTAATGGGTGATTTAGCACTCCCCTACTTTGCCTGGATATAAATCAATCAGCACCGCCGGCCAAGCCAACGGTGCTGATTGATGATGAGTTTAGTTGAGATTAAAACGATTATCCCAAGACAGATACGAGGGATAATATGACCAGTACGATAACGGATAGTAAAGCCACCATTTTCCAACTGAACTGCCAGAATTTATTGTAGGGTACCTTAGCCATAGCTAGCGACCCCATCAAGACACCACTGGTAGGAGTCAAAAGGTTGACAGCCCCAGAAGCTGCGACATAGCAAACAACAACCAATTCGGGTCTTACACCAGCGAATCCAGCCAAGGGGGCAAAGATAGGCATGGTTAGGGTTGCTAAGGCTGAAGTTGAAGGGACGAGGAATGCTAGAGGCAGGTAGATAAGGAAGAGGCAAATTAAGAAAGGAATGCTACCCATCCTAGCCAAGGTATTTTCGCCTAAATTTAGGATAGTAGCGGTAATACCGCCGGCGTCCATAATGATGGTAATGCTACGAGAAACCCCAATGACCAAACCCACTTCCATGAGTTCCTTAGCACCTTCAATGAAAGTAGCCAAGAGCTCGTCATTATCCATTTTGCAGTATTTGGCAATGATCACCGCGCTGATTAAGAAAACGAGGGTCATTTCCTGGAACCACCAATTACCAAAGGATACTACACCGCCAAGGACAGAGCCTAAGACTGGTACATTAGAGAGCGTATTGACGAAGTTATCAAAAGCCAACACATTGAAGGAGCCTTCCCAAGGAATAACCCCCATAATCATGATGACAAAAGACAGAGCAAAGAGGATAAGCACGACCTTTTGCTTGTGAGTTATAGCGGTGTATTCCTTAAAATCAACCCCCTCAAATTCTGAGCTGGTCTCTGTACCGTGGAGCAAGGACTTTGTGGGATCTGCTTTGACCTTCTTTGCATAGAGGGTGATATACCAAGCACCCACCAATTCTAAGACGATAAAGAGGATGACGCGGAGCAAGAGTCCATCGCCGATAGAGACATTGGCAAAGCCGGAGGCAATACCGACAGAGAAAGGGTTAGTTGTGGAAGCCATGTTGCCGATATGTGTACCGGCAAAGACTACCATACAGCCCGTCAGAGCATCATAGCCTGCGGCAACAAAGATGGGGATAATGATGAGGTAGAAAGGTATCGTTTCTTCACTCATACCAAAAATCGTGCCACCTAAACCAAAGATGAACATGAGGAAAGGAATCATTAAGCTTTCCTTGCCATTCATCTTGCGGATAACAGACCCAATCCCTGCATTGATGGCTCCAGTTTTGTAGACAATTTTGAGGAAGCCACCCATGACAAAGACGAATAGAATAATGTCTATGGTGTCGTAAACGCCCTGGATGGGTGAATTGAGAGCCTCCCAAAGACCTTGACCATTTTGCTCTACCCGGTGGTAGGTTCCGGCAATAGGCTGAAGCTTGGATGCCTCGGGGTCCACATAGTCGTAGGCACCCGCAGGAATAATCCAGGTCAAGACAGCCATAATCGCCATCAGAATGAATAGCGTAACAAACGCATTCGGCATCTTAATCTTTTTCATACGTTTTCTCCTTATTGTATTTTTCTGTAACTATTAGAAACTAGATTCAATATTAGAAGAGGAGTTCGCCTGACCGGGCCAGCTCCTTGCCATCTACAAAGACGTGCAGGGGGTATTCCGCCATAACATAAATATCTTGAACAGGGTTATCTCGTACAACAATGAGGTTGGCGCGCTTGCCAAGGCCAATGCTACCAATTTCACCGTCTAGGCCGGCTATTTCAGCAGAATTCTTGGTGGCCTGGAGGAGCATATCGATATTAGAGAAATCCAGCATTTCCTTGCGGGCAATAAACTCATAGCCGGGAGTGGAGGTGAAATTATACATATCAAGATCAGAACCCCAGCCTAGCTTTAAGCCGGCATCATAAGCCTTACGGATACATTCATGAGATTTCTTGGTGAGGCTATCTACCTTATCCCACATGTGTGCGGGGATTTGCTCAGGGTGATCATATGGAACTTTGTCAACCGCGATCGTAGGAATGATGAAGGATTCATCTGTATCTAAGAGCATTTTTATGCCCTCATCATCAACTAGAGATCCATGCTCAATCGTGCGGACACCAGACCGGATTGCTAATTTGATAGCCTCCGTGCCATGGGCGTGGGTCGAAACATAGGAGCCCCGCATCTTTGCCAGGCGTACCGCCATTTCCAGTTCTTCTGGGGTGACAATCGTAACTCCCGGGACCCCACCATCATTGTAGAAAGCGCCGGTAATCATGTATTTGATAAAGTCAGATCCTTTCTGGAAGAGTTTTCGCACTGCACGCGCCACGTCCTCCGGGCCATCCGCTTCTACATACATTTTCTCGAAAGATATATTCCCGATTTCTGTAGGTGTGAGAATTTCGCCGCTGGAGCTAATATCGGGCCCTTGAAGATAGCCTGCCTGAATGGCATTGCGCACCTCATTGATACAGCCATAAGAAGATCCACAATCACGAATAAAGGTATAGCCCTGACGGACATATTCTTTGACATAGGCGTAGCCATGGAAAGCGGCCTCGACAGGATTTTCGACAATCATAGTCAGGTAGTTTTGCTCTGTCCAATTGAGGTGGGTATGGAACTCCATAAGGCCTGGCAAGAGGTAGGCCCCCTTCAGATCATAAAGCTCATCTATAGGAAAAGCTTTTTCGTCAATTTGGCCGATCTGAGTAATTTTTCCCTTTTCTACCAGGACATCGCCCTGGTCTTCCGCATATTCGGTCATCAATTCTTTAACAAATTTACAGTTTTTAAGTAACATCATGCTTTGAGATCTCCTTCTTTATAGATTTGATTTCATGCCTTCTTTCATACTAAAAAAAACTGCCCGCCAGTAGCTGGCTGGCAGGCTTAGACTTTGAACACGCAGGGTTCAGTGATAGGGGTGGTCAGGGCTTTCAGGGCGGTCTCCACCACCTGATAGCGCAATTTATATTGTTCTTCCATACTTGTGGCAGGATTACCTAGAGGATAAGGAATAGAAATAGTTGGTACGATACGGTTAACCCCAACCGATTGTGCTACAGGAACCAAATTGCATAAGAGAACAATAGGCATGCCCTTTTTCTCAATCTCTTTGACGATCGTTGCACCGCAACGGGTACAAGTGCCTCAGGTAGCCACCAAGAGCGCGCCATCTACCTTATCTTCTGCCAAGTGTTCATAAATCTCATGCCCCATCCGGCTAGCCTCTCGCTGAGTGGTCCCCGTACCTACAGTTGAGTAAAAATAGGGATGTAAGGCCCCAATTTTTCCTTCATGGAGGAAGGCCTGCATTACATCCAAGGGCAGGATACGGTTTGGATCTTCATCTGCGGCGGCTGGGTCAAAACCGGCATGAATAGTTTTGAATTCCCCGGACTTGAGTCTCTCCATTTGGTCAATCCGGTAGCGGCCCCAACGTGTCGCCGAAGCTGACTGAATATGATCGGGGTTATCGACAGGAACGATGCCGCCCGTGGTGAGCAGGGCAATCTTTGCCTGAGATAGATCAGCAATCGGTTGAGCAATGGGGACTAGGTCTTTTTGGGGGATAACCAGTTCCGTTTGGTAGGGCTGGCCATTAAGCTTTTTGATCAGCATCTCCACCCCTCGCGTGGAGGCGGTAACTGGTGGATCCAGCCAGACCTGGTGGCGGATACCCCTGCCAAAGTAGCCTTCCTCTTCAGCACTAAGCAGTTTTTCGCCTGTAAAAATCTTATCTGCATAGGCAGCCAAACTTTTAAGGTCGGCCTTCATTTTAGCTGCCCCATTGCCTCCTTTGAAGATGGGGAAAAATTCCCGAAACATCTCTACCCCAGGGTTTTCACAATGCATGGAGGTCAGGACAGGAATCTGCCGATGCTGGAGGATAGCCTTGCCTATGGTGCCACAGGCTACTCCGTAACGACCGGCTTGGAAGGCAGGCCCAGCGATCAACAAGTCAAAGTCTATATCTTTGATGAGTTCAAGAATTTCTTGGACTGCCTGCTCAGTGTTGGAACTCATGTAGTTGTCGCCACAAATTAAGGTATGGGTGACTTGACCATGCTGAAGCAAAGTATTGAGGGCTAAGCCAGGTCCGACCACCCCTTCACGTAGCTCAGGCTTATGGTCTGCTTGATCTTCACCCCCAATGCCGGCAAAGAATTGGTTAATGTAGTGCAAGACTTTCTTCATTACGATTTCCCCCAGCTAAAATTCTTTCATGGTCTTAACAGACCAGCCAGAAATACCATCGCCACAGAACATGGCATTATTTTCCATGATAATGCTACCGTCCGCTCGGACAGATGGACCTAAGATATCGTCATCTGCCCAGCCGCCAGAAAGGCCATCCCGGCCCAAGGCAGCTAATTCACCGATCACTTCATCTGCAGGTTCTAGCTCAATCATTTGGCTGACATTGCCTGTGGAAACCAGCGCATCAGCCTTTGTATCTAAAGTCACGAGGGGTTGACTGGCACCATCTCTACCTGTGCATTCATTAGAAACACCAACTGTTTTGATGCCCTCATCCTCTAAGGCTCGCAGGCAGAGAATGTAGTCGGCATCAGGATTACCATAACCTTCTTCTGTAACGAGCGCGCCATCCGCGCCTAAACTCTTTGCTAGCTTAGCGACAAAGAGCGCTGACCGCTCTTTTTGCTCCATACTCACATTAAGATTACTGAGGATAACTCCTAAAAAATTGAGCGTTTTACCATGCTCTTGGTACAGGGCTTTAATATGCGCAAAATTCTGGAAATCGTAGGTGGACCACTTAGAAGAGGAGGGCATGAAGCTACCGGAAATCAACGCGCCATCTAAGATTTCATTGGGATGCATATAGGTAGGAACAAAATGGTTGAGGTCCCAGCCATAAACTAAGTCGTTGTAACCCATCTCTTCCATTTGAGACTGAGGTTGCATTACAAGCACAACGGAGGGCAGAGCTTCAACCTCCGGCGGTCTCAGCCTCATGGGGCCCATGACATAGCTAGTGATCTCTTCAGGTTCTAAGCTCTTGACACTGGCCCCTAAAAATTCAGCAAAACGATGAACAGCCATTCGGATCGCGTGATTTTTCTTTTGCTGCTCATATCTTTCAAACTCTTCATCCGTGTCGATGACCAGGCATACATTAATAAGTTGTCCAAAGAGGGTATATTTCTGCCCTTCTCCCCACATGTCTACCAGACCATCTCCGAAGGATCCCCAATGTTTGCCAACGCCTAAGATGCTCATGTTTTTGAGAGCATGAATCCGGCCTTCTCCGCAGCGATGGAGCTCGCCGGTGACACCTGGAAAGAGGCACTGGCCATCGAGTCTCACCCGAGCCTCCGCGGCTTCTTTGATGGGTACAATTCTCTTCTTCTCCCCCGGCTTTGCAATCACGATATCGCAATCTGTGATATGCGGATCTTGGCGCAGGAAAGCGAGAGCTTCCGTTTTGTTGATGGTAAGCACACCATCTCGGAAGGACAGAGTTTCACCAAAAACAACATCTTTGACATAAAATTTGCCAATCTGCAGTTCCATTTTGCGCTCCTCTCACTTAGCTATAATGTCTAATTATCTTAACGTGAACGCGTTCATTCAGTCAATGTCGCTAAATATTTTTCGTGAAAAACCAATAATCGGGGAAACAAATCAATATCATCGTTTAGGCAGATTTGCGAAGTGGTGCGATATGAGAATTATCCGTCTTCTATTTTCTGGTGATGAATCAATGAATTGACAAGGACTTTTGAATCAGCAAAAATAAAAATTGCGAGGGATAATACATTGGCTGAACTATCCATTTTTGACTCCTTCCGGCCGCTGTATTGGTATGAAATAAGATGAAAGTCCATAAGAAATCGCATGATGTAGTAGCAAAAACCCAAGACATTGAAGGCTCTCTTTCTAATAAAACACGGGTTAGAAAGCCTAGCCGCAATGAAATGGTACGAACCTTTGTTAATGCATGCGTAGATGTGATAAGAGAAAAAGGTCCATCCCAGACAGGAATTAGGGAAGTCGCTAGTCGGGCCGGCTATAAACCCGCAACGGTCTATAACTATTTCGAAAATTTCGATCATTTGATGTTGTATGCCTCCATGCAGTTTCTGGCTAGATATGCTCATTCTCTAGACCAGTATTTAGTAGGCAGCAAAAATGCCTTGGACAAATTTCTCTCTATCTGGGATTGTTTTTGCTATTTTGCCTACAATGATCCGGAGATCTATCAATACCGCTTCTACCTATTTAACGACAATAGCGGCAATCGACTTGTCCAGCAGTATTACCAGGAATTCCCAGAAGAACTCCAGCAGGACTGGAGCCCCGCCATACGGGATATGATGACTAAGACAGATATTGAAGATCGGAATATGGTTTTAGTGGAAGACTTGGCCCGAGAAGGTTATATTGACCCAAATGATTGCAAAATGTTGAATAACTTGACTACCATCCTCTTTGAAGGTTTTTTCTCTCGAGTCTTACGCAAGAAAATGTCGGCGGATATGGCCCATCAACTTACCCTCACTTATTTCGCGATTGTGATGAACTGTCATCTTAAAAAGAAAGCCGATTCTGAGATTTTCCTCGCCTGGCTGACAAAGGAGAAGGCTTGTGGTGCCCACAGTAAGACTTTATAGCCGGCAAAATGATAAAACTTTAATGATGCTAAAGCAAAAGCATCGTATCATCAATAACCCACTATATGTTCGTTTGCATTTAGGGCCGGACGCCGATCTCTTTTTGGATGCCTATTATTGGTTCACGGAAGAGGCAAGCAAGCTCTGCCCCAAGCCAGAGGACGTAAAGGCACCTATTTGGTGTTCGATTTCTGAAAGCTTCTGTATGCGGCCGATTCCTGGTACCGTGGTCTACGTTTTAGAGGTGCCTAAAGACCAGGTTATTTACTTTGACAATTTGCGCTGGGACTATGTCTTAAATCGGATTTATATTCCCTGGGACGAGGCTGACCAGGCCGCTTACGACCAACATATCAAGGCCTTAGGCCTCTCCTCCCCCTGGGACTTTTTCAATAAATACCCCGGCCTCTACCCCGCCGAGGAGGACAAGATTCGGCAAAGCTGGCTCCGTTGCTTTGAGGTGGACATAAACAAGCTCAGCCCCTACCAGCACTCCGGCAACCTCTGGGAAATCCGCGAGGAATGGGTCAAAAAGATTGTCTATCCGGGCCAGCCCATTCCGAAGGACGATGAACTCCTCTAGCGCTTTCCTTTTGGTGGCAATACCGCGAGACACGCCCTGTCTCATTACTGATTAAGTCTAGGGTAAATCACAGATCAGGCCTTGTAGGATGGTCAGGCCGGAATCAGATATAGCGTAGATAAAAGGATGGTCAATGACCAGTTCAACTTGAGGAAGCTGAATTGGCATGGCTGTACCCTCCATCTCGATCACCGTGGCTATTGCGGCCTCTGTCCCTTCTTCATTAACTTTGAGCTCGACCTTTTGGAAAGCGCTACCTAGGTCCAAGGGGTGATCCTTTTGAGCAAAGAAGCGCAAATCTTTATCTTGCTTGAGGATGGTATTAAGTTCCAGATCCTCCAAAGTTTGGTCTAAGGAGAACTGGCTACTGAGCTTCCACTTGGGCAAGGTGAGGATAACATCAGCACTTGACCAGTCTGCACTGTTTCGGGCTTCCTTATATAAGGCCCAAAAGGTCGCTTCATCCACCTCTTGCTTGGGCATGAGGAGCAACATATCCGCTCCGCTACTATAGGGTTTACGGACGGCAGTGTAGGTGTCCGTATCCAAGTAGGACATTGTTTCTGTATCCCCCTGCATCATGGGCACTTGGCTCTCGCCTGACTGGCCATAGAAGGTCTTATCCTGCGTATTCTCCGGACTAAATTCCCTCGACCAGCTGTCACGGAAATAGAGAGTATTGATCAAGATATTGGCTAGATTCTTCTTCACTTGTTCTTGGATCGCTTCATCACTATATAGAGGGTCGATTAAGCCGTGTGTGTAGTAAGCGATAAGGGCGTTAATATCCTGAAAGGCCTCTTCTGAACTTAGATCGCCCTGGATGGCACCCATGCCTAAAGCCTTAAGACCTGCCAAGTAATCAGGATGGAAATCTAAAGACTGATCACCAATCGCCAAGGTGTTAGACTCCCAAATCTTAATCTCCTGATCATCTTTATCATAGCCTAGCGAACGTTCAGCTATGAGGGCCATAGCCTGCTGAAGCTCCTCAGCTGTGAGGCCCGCTGCATTCAGCTTGGCATCAAAGGCTTGTTGACCTTTTTCCGATAAGCCAGGGCGCATAGCCAAGAGGGCCAGATACAGTGATAAGGGAGAGAAGCCACTTACGTCGTCAAGTTTAGGCTGCATGGTCTGAGCCAAAGCTTCCACGTTCTGAGACAATTTTTCTAAGCTATCCCACTGGGCACGCCTGTCTAGCTCAGTTGCTTCACTCTTTTGGTCATTCTTGTCCTCCTCTGTGCCAGTTCCTGCTTGCTGGAGGACCCAGCTTAAATGCTTAAGTTCGGGTTCGGTTTCCTGGTCCGGCTTGGCTCCTTTTGCTGGCTCTTCTGCCGTATTTTCGGCAACAGCAAGCGGACTAACTGAAAGCAGTAGGCCCAATACAAGTGTAATTACGAGTAATTTTTTCATGACTATCCTCCTTTTCCTCATTATACCTTTTATAATAGCTAGTTTAGCCCTACCCTACTTTGGATTTTGCGATTTTTGGACAAAGATGCGACTAATGGGTGGACCCGTGGGCAAGTCTGAGGCCAGTCTGAGTCAAGTCTGCAAGTAATGGATGATTTTCGGGCAAGTTAACAAGTAATGGGTGGTTGATCCCTGCTTTCTAGGCCAGTGCCCATCCAATACTTGCGAACTTGGCCATTTTCCTGAAAAACCAAAGTAGTAGCCAGCTACAAGCTCGACCGACCTTGATAGTCGCGAAATGCACGATCTGCGCCCCGAAATTGTGGCACATCAAAGACATCAACGGGGGCATAAGCAGAAGGCTTGAAAAAATGGAATAGCTCCTTAAAAGGTTTGAAAAATTTGGGCGTGCGGATGCGAATCGGTTGCTTTAGTTGATGAGAAATATTAGTAACAAGATCTTGGAAAGCCTCAAGGTCATTAAGTTGACCGGGCTTGACATGAATAAGGCGATAGCCAGCTGTACGTAGTTTGGCATCCCGCAGATTATCTTGAGAAAAGGATCGGGCATTACTGTGGTATTCAAAACTATCGTACTCAATACCCAAACGGGTGCCAGGAAAATAAATATCCAAATAATACTGCTTGGATTCTACTTGCACTGGCTTGTTAAGAACCGCTTTTGGGAAGCCACATCCACCTAAGAAGTTAGGTAGACATAGTTGCATGTACAATTTGGATTCCATAGGAGAACTAGAATTATTTTGAATATATTTGACAGCTTGTAAAGCCTTTCTGCGTCCTCGATGCCGCTCAAGACTCAGTGCACAATCTCTTAATTTTCTCACACTGCATAATGGCCGCATTCCAGGCGGACAGGAACACATTTCTAAACCCAGATAAATAAGCTGAAGTGGGCTTAAATCATGGGCATATCGCAAAAACAAATACGGAGGTGTGCAAATGCCATTTTCGGTGTATCTTCTAGCTGCTTTAATTTGACACCAATGAACGTGCGAGGGGCGATTAAAGTCACGATCAGAAAACACAAGGTATTCTGGATAATCAGGAAGACTCAAAGTCGTGCAGACATCAACAAATCCCCAATGTTCCAAAGCTTTTCTACCACATAAAAATTTCTTCATGTCATGAAGATACCGTATTCAGTTGCTACACAATCATCTTTAGGACGACAAGTACAGACATATGCAGACAAATATCCCTAAACCTAGTGAGTGGTTTAACCCTACCCTACTTTGGATTTTGCGATTTTGGGACAAAGATGCGACTAATGGGTGGGCCTGTGGGCAAGTCTGAGGCAAGTCTGAGGCAAGTCTGAGGCAAGACTGCAAGTAGTGGATGATTATGGGGCAAGTTAACAAGTAGTGGGTGGCTGATCCCTGCTTTCTAGGCCAGCGCCCATCCATTACTTGCGAACTTGGCCATTTTTCAGAAAAACCAAAGTAGTAGTCAAGGCACGGACCAAAATAAGCTTCCTTCTTTTATAGATTTCGAGGAGAAGGAAATATTGATTCACATATAACCAAGGGTAAAGATCCACAACTTGCAAAGTTGCCCAAAAATCTCTAAAAACCTGGATTACCAGTCTTCGCAAGCGATGCTTGCGGAATTGACAAAGACTTTCGCTTGTCCCGAGGGAGCGAAAAGTTATACTAAAGCATGAAAAGCAGGGCGCGAAGCAGAAAGGAAAATTCGCACATGAAATTAGGTGAAAAAATATATGTTCTTCGTAAGAGGCAGGGCCTATCGCAGGAAGAGCTAGCGAGCGCACTCAACGTATCTCGGCAATCTATTTCCAATTGGGAAACAGGCGCTGCTAATCCTGAGATCAACAAACTGGCCCTCTTGGCGGCAAAGCTGGGGACATCGGTAGACTTTCTGTTAGATGAGACCCAAGACATTGGGGACAGGGAGCAAGGAAGCCACGACAGCGGAGGAGGAACAGAGGGAACAGAGGGATCAGAAGTTCACGCTGAGGCCGGGACGAGGGACCAAGAGAGAGCTACGCAAGCCAAAAGCCCCCAAGAGGGAGGTCCGCAAGTGAATAACCCCCAAGAGGGATTGGCACAGGCAAAAAAGCCTAAGAATAGTAGCTACCCCGACTGGCTCGACAATCTCCCGGGCCTCTTAAAAACCGGCTTTTATCGATATGGCTGGCTGTTTGGTATTCGTCTAGCCCTATATGGTCTAGGCTTTGTCATCTTTGGTCTTATAGGGAAGACGATGGTGGGTGGCTTTTCTCGGGCCACGGCTTCCACAGGCTTTGGAAATTTTGGGAACGCAATTGCGATAACACCCGATAATTTACCACGCGAAGTTGTTAAACAGATTAATGACGAGCTGGGCACTGCAGGAGGAGGGTATACAGATCCAGGTCTGAGTTTTATGTCGATTATCCCCAATGCCGCCCTGATCATTGGGGTTATTCTTATAATTACTGGCCTTGTTTTGGCCTATGCCCTGAAGGCATGGGGTAAGCAACAGGAAGAAAAATAAAAGGCTGCTCATCTCCTGAGGCACTTGGTCGAAAAGCGCATAGACCTAGCTAACGCAGGGCCGAGCTGGCACAAAGGTCTAGCTAACACAGGGTCGAGCTGACCACTTGCCAGGCCTCTAAAAGATCATCCAAGCGGTAGCGGGCATTGGCCGGGCTTGTCGAAGGGAGCTTGACACCCGGGAGCCCGCACGCTTCTGCATGGTATTTTTGATAATACTGATAAGATGTAGTGCCATTGCAAAAGACTTGTTGAATATCCGCAGTTGCAAATATAGGAGCCAGGTTAGAAGGGACCACCCTTTGGATACTGGCATCACTGGATCCGACAATGTCGCATTGGTAGATGCTGTCATAGAGGGCGATCTGGTGACGGAGGAGAAAGTCTCGTCGGTCCTCTATCTCTGTGGAAATATTTTCTTGAAAAAGCACGGCCATGAGGGGCCAAAAGCGATTTTGGGGATGGCCGTAGAAGAAGCCATATTCTCGCGTTTTGACGGAGGGGAAAGACCCTAAGATCAAGACTTTTGAGTCCTCCCGATAAAGAGGAGCTAAGGGATGGATAATAGTTTGTAGTTTACTGGCTTCTGTTTTCGACATTTAAGACTCCCGACGAAACTGAATCAGGCACAAGGCTAAAGTAAGGGCTAGCAGGCCAAAGGCAAAGAGGGC
>JAQYCV010000026.1 GCA_028724525.1 Clostridiales bacterium | reverse complement strand
TTCAGCCTGCTTTGGGGTGTGGAGATTCTCTTGCTTATGAGTATAGGTTGGGGCCTATTTCTGTACCGCCGCTATCGTGAAAGGGAGGAAGATAACTAATGGAAATCCAAGTGTTTGATAGTTATGAAGAGATGAGCATTAATGCTGCTCGCTTAGTCGCAGCCCAAGTCCGCTTAAAGCCAGACAGCGTTTTGGGCCTGGCAACAGGTTCTACACCCCTAGGCCTCTATGCAGAACTGATTCGTATGTATGAGGAAGAAAATCTTGATTTCTCAGAAGTTGTTACACTAAATCTAGATGAATATCTAGGCTTGGGCCCAGATGATGACCAATCCTATGCCTACTTTATGCGGGAAAAACTATTTTCTAAAATCAACATTGATCCTGACTCTAGCTATTTGCCAGATGGACTGGCAGAAGATCCTGAGGATGCAGCCCAGGAATATGAAATGTTAGCAGATATGCTCCCCCGCGATCTGCAAATTTTAGGTATTGGCCGCAATGGCCATATTGGTTTTAATGAGCCAGCCGATGCCTTTCCTGTAGAGACCCATGTCACAGATCTGGCAGAATCTACTATTCAGGCAAACCAACGTTTTTTTGATAACGCCGATCAAGTGCCCCGACAAGCCATTACCATGGGCATGAAACAAATCCTGGCTGCGAAAAAAATTATTCTGCTAGCTTCAGGAGCAGACAAGGCTGAGACCATCTCTGACCTTGTATTTGGTAAGGTCACTAGTCAGGTCCCTGCCTCCATTTTAAATCTGCATCCTGATGTTATGGTCATGCTGGATGAAGCAGCAGCGCGCTATCTTGTTGAAGCCTATGGCTTTGATGATGAGGATATAGCGGGGGAGTAGCTGATCTAGCCATAATTTCATAGCGTATAGAAAAAGCACCAGTAGATTGCGATTCCACTGGTGCTTTATTTATCAATCGAGAATCAAGGGACGAGCCCTCTCCGAGGCATTAGTCCTGATCTTCCTCGTCTCCTTCGTTTCCTTTCTTTTTTTTATCTAGCTTTTTAATGAGTTTGTTAATTTTGGCAGAAGGATCCAGCAAGCCAGAGATTGAGGCATTGTGGTTGAGAGAGTCAATCAGGAGGGCTACAAACTTGGTCATATCTGCATCCGTATACCAGCTAGCATCCAGAAGCTCGGGCTGGTGGTAGTTAAGGTTGGTACAGAAGACGTGGTCGATAAGGCCTTGTTCGTGGGCTTGGTTGAATCGCCCAATGCCGTCTGTGAAGAGGCCAAAGGAGGTTGCGCAGAAGATCCGGTTGGCCTTTTTCTCTTTAAGAATGCGGGCCAGGTCCAACATGGAGTCACCAGAGGAAATCATATCGTCCACGATGAGGATGTCGTAGCCCTCGACCGATTCACCCAGGAATTCATGGGCTACGATGGGGTTGCGGCCAGCCTCAACGACGGCGTAGTCCCGGCGTTTATAGAAGGTCCCCAGGCTCAGGCCCAGAACAGAAGCATAGTACATGGCCCGCTTAATACCACCTTCATCCGGACTGACGACCATCATGCGGTCCGGGGAGAAGGAGATGTCAGGTATCGTTTTAACCATGGCCTTGAGAATTTGGTAGCAGGTGGATATGGACTCAAAGCCGCCGATAGGCACGGAGTTAGCTACCCTTTCATCGTGGGCATCAAAGGTTAAAAAGTTGGTAACACCCAAGGAGAAAATCTCTTCCAGCATGTAGGCGCAGTCCAAAGACTCGCGCGCTGACCTCCGGTGCTGACGGCTTTCATAAAGGAAGGGCATGACCACGTTAATCCGCCTCGCCTTGCCAGAAATGGCGAGGATGGTGCGAATGAGGTTCTGGTAGTGGTCATCCGGGCTCATGCGGTTGTCCTGACCAAACATTTTATAGGTCTTAGAGTAGTTAATGGGATCCACAATAATATAAAGGTCGTGACCTCTAACTGTGCTGTTAATGACAGCCTTGCCCTCGCCGGAGGAGAAGCGTACAAGGTCGATAGGGATTGTATAATCCTCCCGCAAAAAGCCTGGCTCCAGGAGGGAGGAGTTGCTGGGATCCAGGTCCTCTAGGTATTGTTTCCTCCGGTCTAAAAGTTTGGCGTTTACCTGGGCCGCAAAGTCTTCTGCTCCGGTTAAAGCGATAATCCCTACGGGACCATGGGTTTGCATGGGGTTACGGCCCGACTGATTATAGACGTTATAGGTTCTGTCCTTGGCATCCAGATAACCGAAATTACTATTTGTAGCATTATTGATAGTCATTTTGCCTGACTCCTCCTTTAGGCTTGTAAGTTTTCGCTGTACTTGTGTAGGATCTCGTGGATTCTGGCATCAGGGGCCAAGAGCTTGCTGA
>JAQYCV010000025.1 GCA_028724525.1 Clostridiales bacterium | reverse complement strand
CGCTAGACTGTCTCTACGCCTCCTCCAAATGTATGCATTACGAAACAAAAGTCTGGACAGAGCAAGCATCGAGGCAGTCTACCGCCTTTCCAAGCTCCTCGACTGCTCTATTGAGGACCTGCTGGATATTTAGGAGGATATTGCTTCAGATCAGAGAGGTGTGTGCGAGACAGCTCTGAAGCTTAGACTTTGTAGGACTCAGGGCAAGTTCGCAGGTAATGGAGACTTTTGTTCGGCGAGAATCTGACTCCTATTTTGGATTTTCTGGAAACCGGACAAGTCTGCAAGTAATGGATGGGCGTCGGGTGGAAAGCACGGGAAAAACCACCCATTAATTGTTATCTTGCCAAAGAAACGCCCATTAGCCCCAAACTTGCCTAATCGCCCCACCCACTAGTTGCAATTTTGACCGAAAATCCGAAAAACCAAAGTATGGTTTAATTAGTAGACGGGCGTCTCTTCAGCCGCAAAAGCGAAACAGTTTACCCCGTCGGTAAATTTTATATTGACAACAAAAAGCTTTTTCCTTACAATTTATTTACCTAACAGGTAAATACTTCTGGAGTTTGGAATTTTGGAAATTACCTACAAAAATAAAAGGATCGCCAAAGTATGTACTTGTTTCGAGGAAGCCACGAAGAAATATAATTTTGACATGGCTAAAATTATTCACCGGAGAGTCGGTGAGATAATCGCTGCGGATACAGTTGAATTAATGATTGAGCACCGAATTGGAAGGTGTCACCCATTAACTGGAAATCGCAAAGGGCAGTACGCTTTAGATCTCGTCCATCCCTTCCGATTAATTTTTGAGAAACATGGTAAACAAATTCAGATAGCCCATATTGTGGAAATCACAGATTATCATTAAAAATTAGTATATAAGCTTGAGGAGGCAGCGCAATGATACAGAGCCGCACTTATATAGCAATACCACCCGGTGAAACTATAAAAGAACAACTAACTGATAGAGGCATGAGCCAAAAAGAATTTGCAGCCAGGATGGATATGTCAGAAAAGCATATTAGCAAACTAATCAATGGTGAAGTGCAGTTAACTCCGGCAACTGCAGTCAGATTAGAGATGGTCCTCGGCATCCCAGCTAAGTTTTGGAATAATCTAGAAGCTATATATAGAGAAAAGATTGTCAAAGCAAAAGCTGAAAATTCTATGGATGCTGACATCGAATTGGCTAAGCAGATGCCTTATAACGAAATTGCTAAGTTAGGCTGGGTTCCGCCTACTAATAAAGCAAAAGATAAAGTTGTACATCTTAGACAATACTTTGAAGTAGTTGAACTCTCGCTACTAGAGAGTTCACAGATAACTAGAATAGCCTGCCGTAGACTAGCCATTACAGAAAAAAGTGATCTAGCTCTAATAGCCTGGGCCCAAGCAGCAAAACTCGCAGCACGCCGTCGGGAAGTTTCACTCATCAATCTAAGAAGATTAAATGACATGATCCCCGAAATTCGTCGCATGACCTTATTGTCCCCCGATGAGTTTTGCCCTAGGTTAACAGATATGCTTGCCAATTGCGGCATAGCCCTGGTATTTCTTCCCCACCTAAAAGGTTCATTCTTGCATGGTGCTTCTTTTATCGATGGCAAAAAGATCGTGGTGGGATTAACTGCTAGAGGGAAAGATGCAGATAAGTTTTGGTTTAGTCTTTTTCATGAGCTAGCACATATTATGCTTGGACATATAGGTCTAGAAAATGGAACCTCTCTAGAAGATGAGCAAGCCGCTGATAAGTGGGCTGCAGATACCCTTATCCCATCACAGGCTTTCGAAAACTTCAGAAAAGCCCATAACTACTCTGCAGACAGCGTGAAACAATTTGCCAAAGAACAGGGCGTTGCACCAGGCATCTTAGTCGGTAGGATGCAAAACGATGGCATGATTAAATATACGATGCTTAATGGTTTGAAAGAGAAATACAATATAGCTGTGTAATAACTGGCAGTTGCTTGAATTTTTAATTTTAAATGATGCTATCCCATCTTTGGCAGTAAAAATTTGTGTAGCCTTCGTTAGCGTCAAAGTTAAACTCGCTTAATTTGTTAAATAAAAATACCCGCAGGAGAGAGGTTCGGCCAACTGCGGGAGCAATAGCCTGCTTCAGATTTACCTTATTGGTTACACCAGCCTATAACGGCAAGGCCACTTGCTCTTTGGGCTTTTATTCCTCATACCACCTATGCTGTTCTCACGTTTGCATAGCTCTTTCACCATAGAGCGCTCTCCTGTGATTTTTTAATTATTTAACACTATTAATAGTCTCTTAAGACTTTCTTAAAACACCAAAGAACACCGGTTAGAAGATGACTCTCGAGAAATAAAGTGAAACACAAAAATCTAATAAACGAAAAGATTATTTCATCATCTTATTGTAGTGTTCGCGATATCCCTCTATTTCAAAAACTAACCTGAAAGCTTCTCTAAAGCTATCATAATCGAATTCTTTAATATCAAAAATATTTTGCCCTTTTGAATGCGATTCTCTGTTCATATAACGATTAAAAGCCTGAAACTTGTTATTTTGAAGTGCTTCACGTTGAAATATATTATTAAAGTCTTGCTTTTCTACAAAATTAAAAAAGTACTCAATAATATTTCTCATACAATTTGCAATTAATGCTGGGGGCTGATTTTTGTCTTTTACAATGTACCAATACGCTTGATAATCATTTTGAATTTCTTCATATCGCATAGTGCAAAAATGACTGCCAGACTGGTTCTTGTATATTCTGAACAATCTTTGTTCAGCACTTCGCTTATCAGGATTCAAGTTAGTCAGTTCATAGAAAAAATAAAGACTATGAGTCAAAATAAAAATTTGCTCATACTTGTCAGTTCTAAAAAACTCATTATATATCAACCTACCAATATTATAGATATATATATGGGAAAGGCTAGATATTGGATCATCAATGACAACTATTTTATTTGAGGCGACCCTCCCAGCATCGGTTTGGCCATTGCACATTTCAATAAAGTATAAAAAACTAATGAGCATTTTCTCACCTTCACTTAAAGAAAGGAAAACATCACTCGTTGTATCTTCCCGATTAAGACGATATAATCCTTCTCCGTTGGGATATTTTTCTATCTTAAATCCAGTTATTCCAAGTTCAAATAAACGAGAGTTAATATTATCGATGGCTTCATCTATATTTAAAGTGTTTTTTTGATTTTCATTTATTATGCTAGTCTGTTGTATTATTTCCTGATTGAGTTCTTCAATTGTTTCATTAAGTGAAAGGATATTTTGCTTGTATTCATCTACAATATCCTGGTAGCAATTCAGCTCTCGAGCATATTGGTTTCTCATCAGAGTCCAAAACTTCATTTTGATAGTCTTTTTACTTTCCTCCTCATTTAAGATAAAGTCGTTGTATTCTTTTACATTTTGGTTTAGCCAATCAACTATTTCATTAATCTTTTTCACATAATTATTAACAGATTCTATAGTGACACAATGGCTTAGATTCCTTTGCTTCTCTCGTAAAATGGATAAATTTTTCTCAATCACAGATTTAAGCTGCACTTCATAGATTTCTAATTGTGCCTCCATTTCTTTAAGAAAAAGGTTCTCCTTTAGTTTGTCTATGAAGCTGATAATTTCCTTCGTTTTTTGCACATATTCCTCTACCAGCCTTGTAACCGCTAGGCTATCTTCCTCATAGCTCTTATCAAAATACTGGGTAATTTCTTTTAATAGATTCTTGGTTATGGTCTTTTGCTGACAGAAAGGACAGACTGAAACTTCACCGTCCATGCGTATATAACCAATGCCTCTACGAACCCAGTCTGAATTTCCCAGTTCATCTATTAAGTCAGCAACCGTACTATCTTTATTGCCAACTATTGCTTTTTCTAGCAAAGGTGAATTTTCAATATCTTCAACGCTGATATCCAGTCTATTTACCATAGGTTGCTGTCCTTGTGTATTAGTTAGCACCCCTGCGTCTTTTATTAAATCATTGATATCGTATGCAACTGGCTCCTCAGGAATGGGTACTTTAGAGAGATGATTAAACAACTTATCTTTGCTGGATTTTAATCCTTCCAAGCAGAATTCTAAAACTCTGTCTCCTCCAGAATAATCAGTTTTGATTTCCCAAATCTTTTCCTTAATTTGATCTGACGATTCTGTGTGTTCCTTCTGAGTACTGTCACGTATATTTTGAATATCATGGAGCTGCTCTTTTAATTCGCTAATCTTTTTATTTGCAGCTTCAATATTTTCTCTTGCTATCTTATTTTCTTTGGATAAGGTAAAGATACCTTTAATCCCATTTGCTTCATAGAAGAAGTCTTTCACAAAAGCTTGGTTATATACAAAAATAGAATCATCATCATGTAGCCCCTCTATAGAGCATTTTGAAAAATTAATGCTATTGTTTTCCCTTTGCAAATCATATAAATAATTGGAAAAAGTACTTTTACCTGTACCGTTAAGTCCATAAATTAAATTGACTTTTTTATCTGTTTCTAGGCTTGTACAGCTTTTATAACTCGCTACATCTTCTAAAGATATCTTAGTAAGCATAAAACTTTCTTCCTTCCAAATTCCATAATCACCAATTGAATGATGGTTTAGCATGGATGATTTATCATGTCTATATAATATCAGTACTTTCGTAGCATATCTATAATGAGTATAAATTACCGTGTAAACATCGAACTATCTTAAGTACGCTCAGATTGATTAGCTTATTCCCTTAAAGTTAATCAATATATTCATCTCTAACGAACTGCAGCATCTTCTTCTAGTTATTTCTATCCAACCCAGTACGAGACTGACCATTTATCGGTCAGCCGACCACTCATACCACTGTACATGTGGATACGAATACGTCGTTTCCACGTCACCATTCGCAAGCGGTGATGTATCCAACCTTCTTGTTTCTGTAATTAACTCTTCATCTTGGCCAGCTTGAGTAGTTCACCTAGCCTCAAATAGATAGAGTATGCTGATGTTCACAACTTGCAAAAAAAGTAAATGAAAAGCCATTAGGACTCCTTTAGAATTCTATTTGGAGAAAAAACAAAGGAGATTACCTCTAATGGTCTACAAAAAAGATACCACGGATTTGAGCGGAATGCTATTAGAATGCCTGGGAAGTCAGGATCCGAAGCTGCACATGCTGGAATGGCTCTATGAGCAGTTCATGGAAGCGGAGTGAAGCCACTCTCATCCAGGTGATCCAGGAGACCTACATTCAGGGCGTGTCGACACGGAAGATAGAAAAGCTTACCCATAAACTGGGCATAGAAAATCTTTCAAGAAGTCAGGTCAGTGAGATGACGAAGGGTTTAAACGAGCAGGCAGAGGCCTTCCGCAATCGAGATCTTGCGGGTGAAAGTTATCCGGTAATCTGGATCGATGCCTTATACGAAAAAGTGCGATATTCCGGTCGCGTGGTCAGCATGGCGATTCAAATTATCTGTGGTGTCAACACAAGTGGACAGCGGGAGGTTCTTGCTATAGAACCGATGCTGGAAGAATCGAGTGTGACGTACGGTAACTTGTTCAACCGCCTAAAAGAATGCGGATTGACCGGAGTAGAGCTCGTGGTCTCAGACGCGCACAGCGGCCTGATAAAAGCAATCCGGGAATCATTTCCGGGAGCAAGCTGGCAGCGCTGCAAGGTTCACTTCATGCGCAACATTCTGTCGTATATCTCCCAGCGTGATAAAGCAGCCTTTGCATCAAGCCTCAAGCTGATCTGGCAAGCCGGAGATAAGGAAGCAGCGCGAGAGCAAGTAAAAAGCCTGAGTTACCTCTATGAGACGAAATATCTCAAAACCTTTGAGATTTTGGATAACGGCTTGGAGGACAGCCTGAGCTACTACGATTTTCCCAGTCTAGATGCCCGGAAAATCAGCTCAGACAACATGATAGAACGCTTAAATAAAGAAATAAGACGGCGTACCAAAGTGATCGGGATCTTTCCTAACCCGGACGCTTACGTCCGCCTTGTCAGCATCTACTTGATGGAGTACTCGGAAAACTGGTCTGTCTCGAAAGCTTATCTAAGTGAGCTGTTGATAGCGGCCATTCCGAAGTTAGCCGCCTGAGGGCAAAGAACAATCAACACTTTTTCAGGAAGGGCCGCGGCCCTTCCTAAAAAACAACAACTTTAACTATGATTCACTGGAGTCTAAAGTTGCGAACATTTCTTGATAGTACCTAGTATGAGAATAGCTTGCGTTACGTTTGCATCACTTGCAATATATTGGGCTTACATACGTTTATGTGGAATGTTAGTAGCTTAAATTTTAAGGGAGGGCTTAATTGGCCCTCCCTTAAAATTTTTAATATGAGAAATACTTAGGCAAAACATATAAGCATCTCATATCCTAACGCAAAATTTATCGGAATCCTCATTACTAAATTAATTCCGCCTTGATAAATCTTCTCCCTCCAAGATAGGTTGCAGTTGGCCTAGATAGTTCAGTTATATCATCGATCGGATTCTTTTCAAAAGTGACAAAATCTGCAAATTTTCCTTTCTCAATACTGCCTAAATTATCATCAACTCCTACTATTTTTGCAGAATTGATTGTACCCACTGCTAAAACATCAAAAGCATTACAGCCTAAATCAGTCATTGCTTTAAATTCTCTCCAAGTATCGGTATGCGGATTTAACGGCGTACCTCCATCAGTTCCTAGGCCAATCAAAATTCCTGCATTCCACGCAGCCTTGAAGGATTTTATGTGTGCTTCATGAGCTTTTCTAGATTTTTCTATCTGAAAAGGTAAAACGCCGCTTAAATCTGCATTCTTATCCGTTAGTGCTGATGAAACACTTAGAGTAGGGACTAGAGCAGTACCTCGCATTTTCATCAACTCAAGTGCTTCATCATCTAAATAGGTGCCGTGTTCAACTGAGTCAATACCTGCTTTAACAGCATTTTTAATACCTTGAGTTCCATGTGCATGAACAGCAGTCTTCTTTCCTGCAGTGTGTGCTATCTCGACAATAGCTCTAATTTCTTCTTCACTAAGCTGAGAGCTTCTTTCACTACCAGGTGAATTTATACCACCTGTAGCCATTACTTTTAGAAAATCTGCACCATATTTTAGTTGGACTCTAGCCCCTTTGCGACACTCGTCGATACCATCACATTCATAACCGGTATTAGAACCATGTCCTCCCGTCATAGTTAAGCATTGCCTACATACTTGATAATGTGGTCCGATCAATATTCCTTCATTAATAGCATCCCGCAATTCGATCTCAGCTTGTTTCCTACCATTAAGGTCACGCACGAAAACAACCCCTGTCTCAAGATACTGCATGAGATGCCGATAACCCCTCAAGGCAAATTTGCCCTGATTTTCATAGTTTAAGGATGCAGGATTTGCTAATGGGGTTGATAAAACATGCGTATGGATATTGAAAAGTCCTGGAGTAACATATGCGTTATTAAGATTTATTCCAAGTTTCTTCTCTTCTTCTGATAAGTTTGTTAAATCGTCAATTTCTGAAAAAACACCATCTGTAATTCTAAAATAGCAATTTTTAACAATCTTCTTATTTATAACATCTAAATAAGAAAAATTATAATAAACATACTCTCTCATTTAAGTTGTCACCTCATCTAGCAAGATATACAAGATATATAAGTTAGTGTGGGATAATGTCTCGTCCCACACTAACTTGTGATAATTTTCAAATTAAATTTGAAAATTTAAGGTTTTTGTAAATAAACTGTGTTTAGCATGTGGTCAGTGCAGTTGCCTGAATTATCTTGCCAGAAGAACCCGGTAAACTGAGTATTATGTACTCTAGGCAAGACATATTCTACAATGTTGATATACGGGATATCTTCACTCACAATTTTTTGAAAGTCATAATAAGCTTTCACACGTTCTTCTTGATCAAACGACTGCGCACCTGCTTTAAAGGCTTCATCCAATGCAACGTTCTTATATTCACCTAAATTAGTGCGTGAATCGGATCGTAAGGGGCGGGAGAAGTTGTCCGGATCGGGCCCTCTATCACCACCATTTGCGCAGATATCCCAGTCTCGTTTTGCTAACATATCAGATCTTACAGCCCATTCGTAAGTACCAATATTAACTTTAATACCAATGTCATCTAGTGACTGCTTGACAAATGTTGGAATATCTGTGGTACCAAAAATTGAGGTCTGGAACGCCAAATATGTAAGTTCGAATCGATAGCCATTGGCATCACGCTTATATCCTGCATCATCCAGGATTTTATTCGCTTCATCGACATTTCTTTTAGGTTCACGCACATCAGGGTTGTCGGCCCAAGGAATTATAGAAGTATACCAACTTTCACTAGCTTTTACTAAACCCCTATAGAGCTTTTCTGCAATCTCATCTCGATCAATCGCTAATAGAATGGCCTTACGAACATTAATATCATCAACGTAGGGTCTGGAACCATCCAGGTTAAAAACAATCCACTGAGTAATACTTGACGGATCCATATCAACTGCGAGATTATCTATGTTGTTTAGCCGCTCAATTTCAGCAAAAGGCGGCGACGCAGTCATCCAGTCAGCATCACCTGCTTCTAGCGCACTGATAGCTGTAGTTTCCGAAGGAATAAATTGAAAAATGATCTCATCAAGATAAGGTCCATCACCGTAATAGTCATCAAAAGCTTCGAGTCTAATATGGCTACCCGCTACATGTTCTTTAAACCTAAAAGGACCAGTACCGATAGGATGCTTATTAAAGTCACTTTCTTGAACATCTATACCCTCACATATATGTTTAGGGAGGATATCAAAGCCATAATAATCCGCTAGGTTGTTCAACAATGTTCCCGAAGGTTCTTTCATGTGGAATACTACAGAATACTTGTCGACAGCCTTGCAAGATTCGATTTGCTCTAATTTTATATATGCATTGGCGGCCTCACCCTTTTCAAGAATATCATTTACTGTCCACTCTACATCTTCGGCAGTGAAATCTTCGCCATCATGCCATTTTACATTTTTCCGTAGGTGAAAGGTGTATTCTGTAGCATCATCATTAACATCCCAACTCTCCGCTAGATCTCCATATAATTCCTTTGTATTATAATCATACGCAACTAGCTTAGAGAAAATATTACGATTAATGTATTGAATAGCACCATCGGAAACATAGTTAAGAACAAACCAGCTAGGTTCGAGCTTTGTTGCAACTACTATAGTTCCACCCTTTTGAGGAACAGTTTCTTCTGCTTTTACTGGACAAGCCAGGGGAACGCAAAGCATAATAATTAAAAATGCAATGCATACGCTTTGTACTACCTTTTTCATAATTGCCTCCTTTAAAATCTCATGTTTTGTTTATTTCAAGCATGATATGCTTAAAATTAATAAGATCTATGCAAATTTAATGGCTCTTCGAAAAATGGTTAATCTACCCATACATGCTCAAAAACTCTTAGGAAATTGAGACCCATAATATCTGCAATCTCTTCATCATTTAGGCCTAAATAAACAAGTCCACGAATTATGTTAATGTATTGGTCTACCCGTTTTACATCTCTATTGAAGACAGTCTCAAAGAACCAAGGGCTATTGTACAGAAGTTTTGTTTTATTCTCCCAGTAACTCTTCGTATAGTATTCATAAATATCGCTACCGATCCCAATATGCTTAGGTCCAATCTTGTTGAGCAAATATTCAAAATGCTTCATGTAGTCCTCTAAAGTTGGTTGAACACCTACCTCACTATGGCACATAAACCCATGCGGACTAAGCCCAATTACGCCTCCTTTTTTAGCGACTGCCTCAATGACATCATCGGTCAGATTACGCCTTGCATCAGGAGTGACCGCTCGACAGTTTGAGTGGCTAAAGATGGATGGATTTTCATTATATTCAATGGCCTCTAAACTTGTTCTCATGCCTGCATGAGATAGATCAACAACAATTCCCTGACGTTTCATCTCACGGATAGCTTGCTTTCCGTAATAGGTTAGACCGGTATCTACATCGACGGTACATCCGCTCCCCATAATATTGGGTTCGTTATATGTTAGCTGGCAAATTCTAAGGCCCAAATTTTTGAGAATGGACCATTTATAGAAGTCACTACCTATTGCGATAGAATTCTGTAAGCTAAACACGACACCTAATTTATTTGTGTGGCGTAATTCCTGCAAATCATCTTTAGATTTAACAAGCATTAGCTTATCCTTGAAGTAAGAAATGTAGTTAAAGTAGTTGTACATCTCAAACAATACTTCTTCAAAGTTTGCCCACGTAGCGGTTAGAGTTATACTTTGAGCGTTGACGCCCGATTCTAGACATCTGTCAAGATAAGACTTGCCATCTATGACTGGTGGTTCGGGGTCAATTAAATTCCCACAAAGGCAGTCAAAAAAGAAATTCTTGGCACATAAGTCTTGAGCCCTGTATTCCTGTGCTTTTGTTAATTTGAGTTGTTCCATTTTAGTTACTCCTTTTTTTTATTATTTCTTTATAATGGTGACAGGCAATTTTATGCTGCTCATCTTTATTAAAATTTTCGAGGCAAGGTTCTTCCTCTTGACAAATCGATGTGCAATAAGAACAACGCGGTGCAAACTTACATCCGTTAGGAGGATTTATAGCATCCATTACTTCCGTAGAGATAGGTGGGCGTTTATATCCTGATTCATTAAAGAACAGATCTGGTGCAGATTTGAGTAACAACATAGAATATGGATGTGCAAAATCATCCATGAGAATAGACGCTCTACCTGATTCAACTATTTTCCCTAAATACATGACCACTATCTCGTCACACACATATCTAGCTGTAGCTAAATCATGTGTGATGATCAGGCACCCAATATTCCTTTCTTGCTGCAGACGCTTTAAAAGGGTGAGAATACCTGCTCGAATTGAGACATCTAGCATAGAGATAGGCTCATCTGCCACAAGATATTCTGGATTGCAAATCAAAGCTCTAGCAATAGAAACACGTTGCCTCTGACCACCTGATAGCTGATAGGGGTATCTCTGAAGAAATGAATCTGGCGGCACTAAACTTACGTCTTCCAAGGCCTGCTTCATGATTTCCATTTGTTTATCTTTCGAAGAGCTATAAATACGTAAATTCTTAAGCGGCTCCTGTAAAATGTTTACCACTTGGAATCTAGGATCCAATGATTCATATGGATCTTGAAAAACCAGTTGTAATCTTTTGCGGAATGCAATGTTATCCTCTTTACTATTTAAAGTTACTTTTTGATTATCAAAAAGGATTTCCCCTGTAGTAATATCTTCTAAATGCAAAATAAGTTTAGCTAGGGTAGACTTGCCACAGCCAGATTCACCGATAAGTCCAGTTATCTCATGGCAGTCTATTGTAAGACTAACATCATTAACCGCATAGACCTCCTTAACCTTGCCTCTTAGCTGATTAAAAACATTAGATTTTAAACTATACTTCTTAATCACATTTCTCAATACAATTTCATTCATATTTACCCCCTAGGAAGATGGCAACGGCAAAAAGAACCATTTGAACAAGGAACAAAATCTGGCTTTTTAAACTTACATAACTCCTTAGAAAAAGAGCATCTGGGCTCAAAGGGACACCCTTCAGGTAAATTTGCCATATTGGGAGGATGGCCACTAATCTCTTTCAATGCCACTATTGGCCTATGTAATGAAGGGAAAGCAGCAACTAAAGCTTCTGTGTAAGGATGTTGGCTATGGTTAAACACTTCAAAAGTGGTACCGTATTCGACAATCTCTCCCGCATACATAACAGCAATCTTATTACTGAATTCCGCAACTGTTGAGATGTCATGTGAAATAAAGATGACGCTCAGACCCAGCTCTTTCTGCAGTTCCATAAGCAATTGCAATACTTGTCTTTGAGCAACCACATCTAATGCAGTAGTAGGTTCATCTGCAATCAAGATTTCCGGGTGGCAAATCAGAGCTAAAGCAAGTACTGCACGCTGTTTCATCCCGCCTGAATATTCATGGGGGAAATCCATAAGTCTCTTCGCTGGTATCCCCACTTTTTCAATCATATCAGCTGCAATTTCACGCGCTTCAGAATATTGTATATTTTTGTGTAATTGCAGAGCATCGATAAGTTGCTTACCAATTCTAGTGACCGGATTGAGAGCATTCATAGAATTCTGAAATACCATAGCAATCTTCTGCCACCGTAATTGGTCTAGATTAGGTTCTGGTATGCTTACAAGATCATGAGTATTGTATAGAATCCTGCCACTAATCCTTGCATTATCTGCTAGAAGTCGCAGGATTGAATAAGCTAATGTACTCTTTCCACTACCTGATTCTCCAACAATACCCAATCTATCTCGGTCATCAAGAGTCAAATTCACATTGTTTACAGCATGTACAGTTGAAGACCGTGTCTTGAATTCAATCGTTAGATTTTTTATTTCTAATATCATGACCTCTATCTCCCCATCTACACAGTGTCATATCGTCTTAGGCTTAAATTTTCATTGAGTGATTCACTAATAAAGTTAAAGGATAGAATTAATAAAGCTATAAATATACCCGGAATAACAACAAGCCACGGAGCCGAAGAAATATGTTTTTGGCCTGCCTGTAGTAATTTTCCCCAGGATGCTAGGTTCGGATCTCCTAATCCTAAAAATGAGATACTTGCCTCTGTGAGCACAGCTTGTGCCATTTGTAGAGTAGAATTAGAAAGAACTGGCCCAATACTGTTAGGTATGATATGAGCGAATAGAATAGCTGCTCCACTTCCTCCTGTAATTTTGGCAGCATCTACATAATCACGTTTTTTTAAGCTCAGCACTTGCGCCCGCATCAATTTCGCATTTGATGGCCAAATTGTTAATCCTATAACCAACATCACTAAACTAATGCTTGAGCCAAAGATTGCAACCAATAATATAGCTAGAAAAGTTCTGGGGATTGTATAAAACATTTCAAAAAATCTCGACAAAATATTATCTACCGTACCACCCGCATATCCTGCAATAGATCCAAGTAAAGTCCCTAAAATCAGAGATATCCCAGCCGAACAGAATGCAATAAAAATCGATACCCGACTTCCCCACACAACTTGCACAAAAACATCTGCTCCAATATCATCAGTGCCAAAATAGTGGGCTGAGCTTGGCGGAAGCAATGGCTGATCAACCGAAAATAATGGGTTCCCTGGGCAAATAATCGGGGCTAAAATTGCCATCGCCAGAAGAAAACAAATAATAAACATACCAATTTTAGTTTTTGGCGCTTGTAAAAATAGAGAATACTTATTCATTATGCACAACCCTCGGATCTAAGTACATATAAACAATGTCTACAACTAATGAACCCATTACCACCATGATAGATGTGATTAAAAAGCCACCCATGATAAGTGGATAGTCCCGTACTTGTACACCATTGAAAATCATTAGTCCCATGCCAGGCCAAGAAAAAACTGTTTCCGTAATCAAAGCGCCCGAAAATACTGTCGACAGGCCAAGTCCAGCCTGAGTCACAATAGGTAGCAGTGCATTTCTCAATGCATATTTTTTATATGATTTTTTCTTACCATATCCAATAGCTTTAGCAGTAGTCATATAGTCTTCCTGGCTAACCTCAATAACAGACGACCTAGCCAACTTAATATAAATAGGAAGTCGAACCAACACGATAGTTAGCCAAGGCAATACGAGATGCCAAATCAAATCAACAATCGGAGGTTGCTTGGTTCTTAGGCTCATCATTCCGCCACTCGGAAACCAATGAAGCCTAACAGCAAAAATTAAAATGAAAATCATGCCTATCCAAAATGCAGGTAAGCAATAGATTATCAAAGATATGTTCGATACTGATTTGTCCAGCAGGGAGCCTCGATTTCTCGCTAAAATCGTGCCAAGCCATGTGCCAAAAAATATCGCAAAGAGCTCACTACTGAGTACTAAAATTAAAGTATTAGATATTCTACTCTTAACCACTTCAACAACAGGACTTCTAAACTTATAAGACATGCCCCAGTCGCCTTTAAGTAGGTTACTTAAATAATTGATTAGCCTTGTTGTAATTGGCTTATCTAGACCATATTGTGCCTTAAGTTCAGCGATATACTCTTCGCTGCCCAATTCACCAGCAAGAACATCAACCGGGTCACCAGGAGCTAAGTTGATAATAAAAAAGTTCAAGACGACAACAAGGAATATAACCAATAAACCCTGCAACAATCTGCTCGTAAGATATTTAGCAAACTTCATATAGCCTCCTTTTTTGATTATTAATCTTCTACACTTAGCGACTTCAAAATGATTTCAACATGATCTTCAGTAAGCCTGCGTGCTAATTTTGGGTTATTATCATGAATTGCTTCTACTATCTTTTTATGCGATTCATTTGACGACTTGCTAGTTTTGATAGTGGAAGAAGATGCTCTGCGAAAGGTCACTGTTTTCAATAAAAGCTCTTTAGTGAGATCTCTTAGGTAAGAATTTGGGCAAAAGCTATAAATTAATTCATGGAACTCATCCTGAAGCTTTCCGTAAGCCTCGAAGTTGAGTTCTGAAATGGCAGTATCCATATATACCAACATTTCATCCAATTGCATTTTCCCTTCTTTTGTGATTTCCGGTGTCGCTAGCTCAGTTGCAAGTCCTTCTAAAACTTTTCTTACTTGATAGAGCTCAACTATCTTGTGTTTATCAAACATCGCAACCTGGGCTCCTTTATAGGGTATTTCCTGCGCAAGCCCAATATTCACCAAAATATTCAAAGCTTCTCGGACCGGTGTTCGGCTTACATTAAATCTATTGGCAATATCCTCCTCTTTTAAACGTTCCTTTGGCTGGAGCTTACCAGTAATAATTTCCTCCTTAATAGCAGATACAATTTCATATGCTTTAACTTTTGACGACATAGACTTACTCCATTTCTTGCATCCGATCTTACACACATTATTGTACACAATTTTAGAAAAGTCAATAACAAATCATGAAAAGTATTAAATATACAAGTTGAATAAAACAAAGTTCACAGATTGTAGCTCCACCAAGCTAATAGCAGAGCATAAACAAGGAAGAAGAGGAAAAGAGCCTTCTTATATTTAATTGTCTATGCACTTTCTTCGTGGTCACTGATGTAAAATATGATCTCTAAGCAATGCTATTTTTGTTGGACTGGCTATGCGAACTTACCACAGGCAGGAGAATGGTGTTTTCTGCATAATGCTAAACTTAATATCGATAAACATAATAATAATTGACAGTATCAAATGTGCTTGTTACGATTCTCGCATGTTCGCACTAAATTTACATGTAAATTCCCTCTTATATATCCTCGACTATAAGTATATGAGGGATATTTTACCTGATTTAATCAAGAAAATTCCTTATACGCTTTACCTGGGCTCCGTTGCCTTCATCATCGCGTTTGGGCTAGCAATTGTTTTGTCCTTGCTCCTAAAAAGTAAAATCAAGCCTCTCGTGCACTTAACGAAAATTTATATATCTTTTTTTAGGTCAACGCCCTACATCATGCAGCTTTTCATCTTATATTTTGGCTTGCCTCAGGCTTTCCCCGCCTTTTTAATCATTAACGCTGAAATGGCCTTGATTATTTCAATAGCCATGAATTCAGCAGCATTTATTGCCGAGATCATTCGCGGTTCGCTACTTTCTGTAGAACAAGGACAGATTGAAGCGGGCTTGGCCTGTGGATTATCCAAATATCATATTGCGACAAGAATTGTTATACCACAGGCAGCTGTATCTGCTATTCCTTCTCTGGGAAATTCCTACATCAATATGATCAAAAGCACCTCCGTTGGTTTCACCATTGGTGTTGTTGAAATGCTTTCACAAGCGAAAATCGGATCAACCATTACCTTTAATTTCCTCGAAGCCTATCTTGTAGTTGGTTTGCTCTATTGGATAATTGTCGTTGCTATTAATAAGTTACAAGCTTTGTTAGAATCCCACGTCGGGGAATATCTAATTAAATGAATCATCTCAAAACCAATATAATGACACAAGCTGGAGGGTATATGTATAAACAAAATGAAATAAGCCAAATTGTACAACAGTTAGATAAAGCACTCCCGTTGCAACGCTTAGTAGTGGGCGTACAATTTCTTTTTAATCAGGAGACCTACACAAACTATCCCTGTAAAAATTACACAGGCAAACTCAGTTTCTGCCAAATGGTTCGTCGGGCAATGGACAACGAAAGCTACAAATATAACTTTGAGAATTTCACCTGCCGATGTGCCGCTGAAGCTTTAGGCCTGGTGGAGGAAATGGACTGTGTTGCATCAGGTGAAAGGTACTTTGCCACCCGATTGCATATATCACGATCAGTTGCTAAACAAGTACAAGACTCCCTCTTAAGGATTCATCATCGAGTTGCAGGGATTGTAGTTGGCCCTTTGGAAACGCTCGAGGCCCCAGATCTTTCCATTATCGTCTGCAATACTTTTGACGCTATGCGGATCATTCAAGGTTATGCCTATGTCTTTGGTCCGCCTCGGAATATTTCTACAGTAGGCAACCAAGGATTCTGTTGTGATTTAGCGGCCCGGCCCTACGAAACTGACGACCTAAACATTTCTTTTTTGTGCGCGGGCACTCGCTTTAAAAACGATTGGGCTACTGACGAGGTTGGCATCGCCATGCCTATTAATAAATTCATACCCACAGCCCGAGGGGTTATCCAAACGCTCAATCCCATAGAAAATCGAACTAGAAAACAAGCTGTTGCTGACAGACTGAGCTCGCCCGATGAATTAGGAATCACCATTGACTACGATGAAAACTATGGAAAGAATGCTGCTGCTTATTGCACACCGGGTAAACTGAGAAGATAAAAGAGAAAGAAATGTTAGAAATCAAAAACTTGCATAAGTCTTTTGGAGATAGAGAGATTTTAAAGGGTGTTTCGCTTTCCTTAAATCAAGGCGAAGTCACCACCATTATTGGACCATCAGGAACAGGGAAATCTACTCTTCTACGTAGTATTAACGTCTTGGAAAGGCCGGAAAAAGGTACTATTACCCTAAATAACCGCAAGATAGACTACGAGGCGCTGAGCAAAAGCGATATCCATTATCTACGTTCTCATACTGCCATGGTTTTTCAGAATTACAATCTTTTCAAGAATAAAACTGCTCTAGAAAATGTCATGGAACCTCTTGTATATACCCAGCATATGCCTAAGCCAGATGCCCAAAACCGGGCGGTCGAACTTCTACAGCAGGTTGGACTTAACAACCGTCACTCTGCCTACCCTATACAGCTTTCAGGCGGAGAACAGCAAAGAGTTGGCATAGCCAGAGCTTTAGCGGTTAATCCTACTGTACTGCTTCTAGATGAGCCGACCTCTTCCCTTGATCCTGAACTCGCTGATGGCATCTTAAAGGTCATTCAAGATCTTTCAAGCTTGCGTATCGCAATGCTAATCGTTACACATGAAATAAAATTTGCTGCTTCCATTTCAGACACGATCATTTTCATGTCCAACGGTAAGGTGGTCGAAGCTGGCCCCTCTAAAGAATTATTCCGCTCACCCCGCGAAGCTCTCACAAAAAACTTTTTAGAAATAGCCCTTAAGTAAGCTAATCATATAAACTAATTTACAATTTAAGAAGGCCCATCCGAACACCTAGCTAGTTCAGATGGGCCTTATGAATTTTAGGCGTGTGTATTGGTTCTAATAAAACTTCTGAGTGATATCTCTGTCATACCATTTCTCAGAAATCTTGGTTATTGTTCCATCATCCAGCATTTCGTTAAGTGTTTTATTGATAAGCTTTAACGTATCTTCGCTTACATGCTTGGCAACGGGGAAGACATTGTGCTCAGTAATAATAGGATCACCAATTAGCTTTAAATTAAGGCTTTCACCTTTCGCTTGCCGTGCATCGAAAGATAGAACGGTAATGGGAAAAGAGTCAAAGCGTCCTAGCTGAATATCTTCCCAGATAGAACCTGAGGTAAAGACCAGCTCTAATTTCTCGTCATCTGGCAACTTATCGTTATAGGCATTAAAGAATTCACTTAATTTGCCACCCGGCTCAATACATACCTTCTTACCATGTAGATCTTCTATAGATTGTGCTGGATTATCATCCTTAACAAGCATTTTGATCAAGTTGTATGCATAGGGGTCAGTAAAGTTGTATTTGTCTTTTATAGCCGGAGTGATGGCAGTCTGTCCACCTGAAAGGTCTGCACGTCCAGAATCTAAGGCACCGGCAATGCCCTCTGCATCACTATATTGCGTGTACTCGATGGTATACCCCATCCGCTTGCCCATTTCATCCCACAGATCAATAGCAAAACCCTGGAGTTCATTATTTTCAACAAAAGCCCAGGGAAAGGTGGAGCCCATGGCGAGCCTTAAGACTTTTTCATCTGAAGACTTGTCTTCAGCTTTCTTGCTTTGCTCATCGGCAGTAGTCTCTTCAGACTTGTCTCCTACAGCCTCTGTACTTTCTTCCTTTGGCTGAGGTGCTTTCTCAGCAGATTTACAAGAAACCAGTGTACTTAGTAAACAAATCAGGCACAGAAAAAATGCAATTGTTTTCTTAGTCATTGTAGTCCTCACTTACTCAAATTTTTAAGCCACAAATATTCTAGCCACAAAGGCCTAGTAATTCAATTTAAAGCTATTCAATTTTGCGATAAATATGCCTAGTTATTTGCTAATAGTACAAATAAAAAAGACTGGCCTATGAAGACCAGTCTGTTAATGTAAGGAAATAACCCCCCTCCCTACAAATTCGTCAAGCCGCTGTCGGAGACGAGGATTTGGCCGTTGATGTTGGAGGCGTCGTCGGAGGCGAGGAAGAGAAGGTTTTTGGCGATTTCGTCGGCGGAGGCGACCATTTTGTCGATGTTGGGGCCTCTTTGGATGATGCCCATGCCGTGTTCGTCGACATTAGTGAAGGATTCGAGTATCTCGGTCTGGATGCCACCGGGGGCGACGGCGTTGCAGCGGATGTGCTGGTTGCCGTACATGGCGGCGGTGTTGCGGACGAGGCCGTGGATGGCGTGCTTGGACATGGTGTAGGCGACACCGGCCTTACCACCACGGACGCCAGCAATGGAGGTGGTGGCGACAATGGCCCCGCCTTCTTGCATGAGGGGGATAGCAGCCTTAAAGGTCCGGAAGGTCCCCTTGACGTTGACCGCAAAAATATGGTCTAGGGTCTCTTCGCTGCAGTGGGTGATGGGCTCAAAGTTGTCCATGATACCCGCATTGGCAATCAGAATATCCAGGCGGCCGTTGTCTGCTTTGACCTGGCTAAACACCCGCTCGATGTCCTCGGCCTTGGAGAGGTCGGCGGCCAGGGCGATGACCTGACCGGGATAGGCCTGGTCTTTGACTTCCTGGACCAGACTGTCCAGCCGCTCCTTACGGCGGGCTACGGCGTAAACCTTGCCACCCTCTTTAGCTGCCAGGATGGAGGCTGCCCGGCCAACGCCAGAGGAAGCCCCGGTAATGATCATAATCTTGTCGGTAAATCTCATGCTAAATACCTTCCTTTCTGCCCTGTATTCTAACATGCGGGCCAAGAAAAAAGCGGCCCCTTGCGGAGCCGCTTTTCATTTGATCTACAAGATCTAGTGCTTAGTGACTAAGACTATTTCTTGAGGAAGAGGCCAACTACGACCAGAGCCAGAGAGCTGAGTACGAGAGCGAAGCTATCGGCAGCGCCAGTGGCGGGCAGTTGTTGAGCGTTAGCTACGTTTGCGGTGTTACCAGCAAAAGCAGCGTCTACATTGGCCTTGTCGGCACCTTCACCAGCGGTGTAGTAGAGGTCAACTTTGTAGCTCTTCAGAACTTTTTCACCCAGGACCAGGTAGTTAGCTTCGTCACGGACTTCAGCAACAGCGGTCTTGGTGGTGTCAATGGTGAAGCCAGGAACAGCCATGTACCATGCGGGGTTCACGGTTGCAACGGTGAGTGCGCCGTTAGCTTTAGCCCATTTCTGGTTAGCGGTTTGAACGATCTCGGTGCCGTCAGCAAATACGAAGTGGTGGGTTACAGCAACATCGATGTCTGCTTTTTCAACGATGATCAGAAGACCAGTGATCTTGGCATCAACAAGTTTGTTCTTGTCAGGAGCAGGAACCGTCTCGGTCTCGCCGGTATAAGCGATGTCAGCTATAACCTTGACCTCGGCCTCTACTGCGTCGCCATCTTGAACTTTAGAAGGCACTTGAATCTTGATCATGGCAGTTGCGGTCTTATTATTTGCGTCATGTTTCCAGGTAACATTGGCAGGAATCATATCTGCGGGGACCGCTGAATCTTTTGCATAAATAACGTCGTCGCCATTCTTGACAGCATCAGTGAACTTAGCGTTAACGTAGATAACTTTAGCAGTGTCAGGATCAATAACCTGTTTGGTAGGTTGGTATTCTTCTTTTAGCCAAGTTTCAGGAACTCTGACGTTCTTGGTGAAGTGCATGACGTTCTGGATCTGGTAGCTAGGAATAACATAACCAGGCAGGTTAGCAGCAACATAGTTTTGTGCTACGCCCAGAGGAGCAACTGCGTCATAGTTGGTGGAAATCCAGCCATGGACAGCGCCGCCATTCATCAGAACAACATTCATGTGGCGATCGTTAACTTTGTTCTTGCCATCAGTAGTAGCAGGGAAGTTAGAGTTTGCGAAGGGGATGTTTTCGCCGACCCAGACAGGTCTCAGAGTACCCTTAGCACTCAGATATTTAACGACATCATCTTTGGTCACTTTGGTTTGGCCAACTAGACCTTGGAAGAGTGTGTTTTCAACATAGTCAGAATCGACTGTGAATTCTTCTGCCTGTACAGGAACAATGCTCAAGAGCATAACCAGTACGAGAGGCAGAACTACGAAAAGCTTTTTCAGGTTTTTCATTGTGTTTCCTCCTAAAATTTTAGGGTTTGTGTTGTCACCTTTTTCAAGGTGCAGGCTCATTGTACGAGATCGAGTGGCAGGCTTTAAGGTACTTCTGTACTTATCTAGGTTACAAATTGCGGCAATTGTTACAAGCTCTTAACAGGAAAGCCAGCTCTTGCCTTATTAGTATAAAATATATTCATCTTAATCCCACTGAGGGCAGACGACATAGTATGCGAGCTAACGCCCGCTTTTGCCCCTGTCAGTGTCTCTTTCGAGAGCCTTATCTCAACAAGTATACCGGAGGGCTAACTGATATGCTTAATCTTTTTTCTGAAACCCAGCGCAAGTCCCGCCTCGCCAGCCTCATTCTAGCACTGGCCGCGGCCCTGCTTTTGACCGCCTGCGGGGCGGCCCCTAGCTCCAATGGCAACCCCCTGCCTCCTCAGGAGAATGCGCCTGTCGCTACCCAGGTGGCGATGCAAGAAGACCGGGCCGACCTGGCTTCCGCCCCTAAGCTGTCTAATCAGTCGCTCCTGGCAGTCGACTCTGGAGAGTCCAGCCTTCTGACAGACCTCCCCGGGCCCCAAGGCCGCATGATCTCCTATTCCTATTCTCTGTCTTTTGAAAGCCAGGACTACAGCGCCGACTTTGCCCGCCTGGACCAGGCCATCCGCAAGCAGGGCGGCTACATTGCCTCCTCCGACCTCAACATCCGCCGGACCTACGAAAAGCCTCTCCACTCCGCTTACTTTAGTGTCAAGATTCCCCAAGATAAGGCCCCGTCCTTCCTGGCCGAGATCACAGACGGCCTGGGGACTCTTACCTCCCAGTCCTCCAATAGTCAGGACTACACCGACCAGTACCGGGACAGCCAGATCCGGCTAGAGTCCGAGCAGAAGAAGTTGGAGGCCCTGAACAAGCTCTACGACAAGGCCGAGACCATGGAAGACATCATGGCCATCCAGGCCCAGATTATTGACTGCCAGTCCCGCATCGACCAGTTGGAAGCTAGCCAAAAGCAGATCGAGGGCCTGACCCAATATGCCAGCTTTGACATCTGGCTAGAGGAGGTCTTTGTCCTGACCCCGGCCGAGCGCGAGGACCCCTCCTTCGCCAGCCAGCTGGGCGTGGCTTTCCGCAATTCCCTCCACAATATCTCCGCCTTCTTCCAGGGCCTGGTCCTCTTTTTGGTCCTGGCCTGGCCCTTCCTTCTGCTTGGACTGGTTGTCTTGTGGCTACTAGTGGGTTTAGGCCGGAGAATTAGGCATAATAGGCATGATAAGAAGCATGATCAAAAGAAAGACTCAGAAAGTGAGAAAGAAGATGAGCACAGCAAAAGCACAAAATCCTAGCCGAGACGGGCAATTTCACGCCCAAGAAGGAGGTCGTGTCGCCGGCCACGCCCAGGCCAAGGGCTATATCCATATCTACGCCGGTGACGGCAAGGGGAAAACAACCGCTGCCGTTGGCCTGGCCATCCGGGCGGCTGCCCGGGGCTGGAAAGTCCTCTTTGCCCAATTCCTCAAGTCCGGCAACTCAGCCGAACTCAAGATTCTGGGCCAGCAGCCGAACGTGGAGATTATCACGGGCCAGACCATTAAGAAATTCACCTTTGCCATGACCCCGGAAGAATTGGCCCAGGCTAAGGCCGAGACGACAGGACGTCTTGAAGATATCGTCTCTCGTGCTGAAGATTTTGACCTCCTGGTCCTGGACGAGGCCCTGGGAGCCGTCGCCACCGGGCTTCTGCCGGAAGACCAGGTCGTCGATTTCATGGCCCACAAGCCTGTCCACTTGGAACTGGTCATCACGGGCCGGGACCCCAGCCCCCGCATGATTGACCTGGCCGACTACTATTCTGGGGTCTGCATGCGCAAGCACCCCTATGAGACCGAGGGACTCAACGCCCGGCCCGGCGTAGAATATTAAGCGAGGGGTATGTGAAGCCAAGGGCATACTGAGTAAAATCCCTAGTGTCGGAAGGAGGAGGAGTCAATTTGTCGAAAGGAGGAAGTGACAATTTGTCGAAAAAGACCAGTCCAGTCCCATCCAAACAAGAGGCTAGTAAGCCCGCCATAAAAGTCCGGACCCGGAAAAGTCCCCAAAACAAGATCCTCCGGTCTCTTTTGGCCAACGCGCCTGGCATGCGGATCATTAAAACCAGCCTGGCCGTCGCCCTCTGTATTTTCATTGAATACTTCCGCCAGTCAGACGGGCCCAGCTCAACCGCCATTGTCGCCCTTTTTTGCCTGCAACGGAACCTCAAAAGCACCCTGGAATCCTCCGTCAACCGGGTGGTTGGCACCCTGGTCGCCGGTCTCTTGGGCTACGCCTATATCCTACTGGCCTTTCAGGGCCTGGGCCTCAGCCGGAAATCCCTGCCCTACACCCTCCTCTTCCTCATCGGTCTCATCATCGTTATGCAGGTCCTAGTCCTCATCCACATGCCTGGCGGGGCGGGGATCGCGGCCATGACCTTTATCACCATTGCCTATTCCTACCAACCCGCCCAGGAAGTGTCCAGCCTTGTCTACACCATAGAAACCGTGATCAACAGCCTGATCGGGATTTTTGCCGCCCTCTTTGTCGATTGGCTGCCCCCGCTCAACAAATTGGGGAAAAATCTTTACCTGACCAAAATGTCGATCGCGGGCCAGGAGAATCCGGACAGCGATTTTGAGCTGGATAGTTTTGAGCATAATTCCCAGTTGAAAAATATTTTTAAGCATAGAAAATAGAGGCTAGGTTTAAGATCAATGACTAAGTGCAATTCTTCGGAAACTTTAAGCAGCATAAAATAAGCTACACAGGATAAGACCCAATACGAGAGGAGACCCTTCCCATGATTTTAGTAGTTGACTTTGGCGGCCAATACAGCCAGCTGATCGCCCGGCGGATCCGGGACCTGAACGTCTATTGTGAGCTTGTGCCCTACCACAAGGCCCTGGCTACCGCCAAGGACAAGCGGCCTTCCGGCCTGATTTTCACCGGCGGGCCCAGCTCGGTTTACGAGGATAAGGCTCCCCAGATTGAGGGGGAGATTTTTCAGCTAGGCATCCCCATCCTGGGCCTCTGCTACGGCATGCAACTGATCGCGGCCAGCCTGGGCGGGCAAGTGACCCAGGCGGAGTTTAAGGAATTTGGCAAGACTAGCCTGGACCATACTGGCCATAGCTTGTTTAAGGACGTGTCCCAGCCCACCCAGGTGTGGATGAGCCATGCCGACCGGGTGACCTCCCTGCCCCAGGGTTTTACCGCCATTGGGTCGACGGCCAACTGCCCCCTGGCCGCCATCGCGGACGACCAGCGCCAGATCTATGGCTTCCAATTCCACGCCGAGGTCAACCACAGCCTGGAAGGTCGACAAATGCTCCGCAATTTCGTTTTCGACATTTGCGGCGAAGAGGGCACCTGGACCATGGCCAACTACGCCAAAACCGCCATCGCCCAAGTGCGGGACCAAGTGGGGGACGGCCAAGTCCTCCTGGGCTTGTCGGGTGGTGTCGACTCCTCCGTCGTGGCCGCCCTCTTGTCGAAAGCCATCGGCCCCCGCCTCACCTGCATCTTTGTCGACCACGGCCTCATGCGGAAGAACGAGGGCGACGAGGTAGAAGCTGCCTTCAAGGATTCCGGCATGCACTTTATCCGTATCGATGCCGAAGACCGGTTTTTGGCCCGCCTGGCCGGAGTCAGCGATCCCGAAGCCAAGCGCAAGGCCATCGGGGATGAATTTATCAAGGTCTTTGAAGAAGTTGGCAAGGAGATCAAGTCTGTCGATTTCCTGGCCCAGGGCACGATTTACCCCGACGTGATTGAATCCGGCTGGGGCGACTCCGCCGTCATCAAGTCCCACCACAATGTGGGCGGCCTGCCCGACGTCATCGAATTCCGCGGCCTGGTCGAACCCCTCCGCATGCTCTTCAAGGATGAAGTCCGCAAGCTCGGCCGAGAGCTGGGCCTGCCCGCCTACCTGACCGACCGCCAGCCCTTCCCCGGCCCCGGCCTGGCCATCCGGATCATCGGCGACATCACCAAGGCAAAACTCGACACCCTCCGGGATGCCGATGCCATCTTCCGGGCCGAACTCGAAGGCTCCGGCTTCCAAGACGCCGACCAATACTTCGCCGTCCTCACCAACACCCAATCCGTCGGCGTCATGGGCGACTACCGGACCTACGAATACACCCTGGCCCTCCGGTCCGTCTCCACCTCCGACTTCATGACCGCCGACTGGTCCCGCATCCCCTACGAGGTTCTCGACAAAGTCTCCACCCGCATCATCAACGAAGTC
>JAQYCV010000024.1 GCA_028724525.1 Clostridiales bacterium | reverse complement strand
GTGATGCTGGGCCGCTATCAAAATATCTACGAAGAGGTGAATCTGCCCTACATAGAGGCGCAACAGATCAAGCTCGTCCGGCGGTATTCGGGGGGAGGCTGCATCTATACGGACCTGGGCGGCTGGCAGTATACCTTCATTCAGGAGTCTTCCAGCCAGGAGATAGAATTTGCCCACTTCATCCAGCCAGTGGTCACCGCCCTGCGGGGCCTGGGCCTGGATGTTACTTTCTCGGGCCGAAATGACCTGCTTTTGGCTGGCAAGAAAATTTCTGGAACGGCCCAGTATAAGCTCGGCCAGCGTACGGTCCACCACGGGTCCCTCCTCTTTGCCAGCGATTTGGAAGAAATGGTCAAAGCCACCAGCCCGGACCCCTATAAGATTGAATCCAAGGGGATCAAGTCTGTGCGGGATAGGGTAGGCAATATCCAGGATTATTTGACGGAGAAAATCTCGCCTGAAAGCTTTAAAAGCCTCATGGTTGAGGCGATTTTAGGGGGGGGGTCCCCCTATCAGCTGACGGAGGCGGAGGCCGACCGGGTCAGGGCCCTGGGCCGGGAGAAATTCCAGGATCCTAGAGTTATTTATGGCCTCAATCCTCCCTTTAGCGCGGAGAAAAGCCGGCGCCTGCCAGGTGGGAAATTGACCATCCGCTACCGGGTCAAGCAGGGCGTGATTGAGGAGATTCAATTTGAGGGCGATTTCTTTGCGAATGACCGACTGCCAGACCTAGAAGCCGCCTTGCTGGGTCATGCCCTAGACCGCGAGGAACTCCGATCTGCGCTGGCTGAGGCTGGCAAGCATGATCAAGCAGAGACAGGCCCCGGACTAGGCGCAGGCCAAGCAAACACCGGACTTGCTACAGGTCCAGAAAATATAGATCTGGGTGCTTTCAAGCAGGTGATTCGGGGGATTTCTACGGAAGATATTTTAGATACCCTTCTCAATTAAGGGGCAAAGCCTCTATTCTCAGCTTATTCCCATTTTATCCCAGACTTATCCAAAGAGATAAGACAAGAGCGGGCCGGCTCCCAGCGGGTCTAGCTGGGCCTTGACCTGGCCGGGCTCTAGGGGCAGGCCCACGAGGGCCTGGCTCAATTGGGGCCAGGCGGGTTCACAGGACAGTTCCTGAATCAGGCCTTTTTTGACAGTATAACTGATGTGGCTCAGGCGGCTTGCAGGCCCCGGAGCCTGTATTTTCTCATGATTAGGGGCAGATCCTTGACCGGACTCAAGCTCTATGACCTCGTCGGATAGGTCCCGCTTGTAGCTGAACGCGGGGCCTTGGGCAAAAGTCCAGGTCCACTGCTTATATTTTTCCTGGTAGACCTGGTCAATGGCCTGGCGGTCGGTCTCGGATAAAACAAAGGCTTCTGAGACATCAAAAATCTCCTGGAGGGCTACCAGCCAGGCCTTGAGGAAGGCAGAGCTGTCGCCAAGATCTTTGGCTAAATGGTCTCGGAGGTTGGTGACCGGCCAGGGTACCGACCGGGTCCCTCGGGTGGAGAAATTTTCGTTATGGCCATTGGCCAGACGGTGGAGGGCAGATAAATCCGCGTCATAGAGTAGGGTCCCATGGTGGAGGAGGCGGTCCTGGCTACTGGCTTGGGCCGAACCCGAGATCTTTAAGCCCGCCTCACCTCCAGATAGGCCCAAGGCAATGCCGTCGATGATCTGCACCTGGGCCCCCAGGAGGGCCAAGGAAGCGCAAATCTTGTCCAGAATGGGCTGGTAATGGGGCCCTAGGCCGTCCTTGTGGCCAATCAGGCTGTAATTAATATTGCCCAGGTCCTGGTAGACCGTGCCACCGCCGGAAATCCGGCGGACCAGGTCTACGCCCCGGTCTTTTGCCTCCAGAATATTGACCTCTTGATAAATATTCTGAAATTTGCCGCAGACCACAGCGGGCCGGTTGCGCCAGAGCAAGAGGAAGCCTTCGCCGGGATAGGCCAGGTAGAGGTGTTCCTCCAGGGCTTGGTTGTAGGCCGCGTCCTGATAGGGGCTGAGGTAATATTTCATGTCGGGCGACTTACAGGAGGCCTACCCGCTGGAAGATAGTGTCCACATTCTTCAAGTGGTAATGGGGGTCAAAGGCCTGGTCTATCTCTTCCTTGGTCAAGCTACCCGTAATCTTGGCATTGGCCTCGACCAGGGGGCGGAATTCGATCTGGTTTTCCCAGGCTTGCATGGCTAGGGGCTGGACCAGGTCATAGGCCTCTTCCCGTGACATGCCCTTGTTGATGAGGGAGAGGAGGATGTGCTGGGAGAAAATGACCCCATGAGTCAGACCGATATTCTTGAGCATATTTTCGGGATAGACGACCAGTTTGTCCAAGATGCTGGTGAAGCGGCGGAGCATGTAGTGGAGAAGCTCCGTGGCATCGGAAGAGAGGACCCGCTCGGCAGAGGAGTGGGAGATATCCCGCTCGTGCCAGAGGCAGACATCTTCATAAGAAGTCAGCATGTAACCCCGCATGAGGCGGGCGCAGCCACAGATATTTTCAGACCCGATGGGGTTGCGCTTGTGGGGCATGGCGGAAGACCCCTTTTGGCCCTTGGAGAAATATTCCTCGGCCTCCCGGACTTCGGTCCGCTGGAGGTGGCGAATTTCTGTGGCAAATTTTTCCAGAGAGGCGGCGATCAGGGCGAGACTGCCGAAATAGGCGGCGTGGCGGTCCCGCTGAAGGATCTGGGTAGAGATAGCCGCAGAGTCAATACCTAGTTTTTCGCAGACATAGTCTTGGACAAAGGGCGGGGTGTTGGCAAAGGTGCCTACCGCGCCAGAAATTTTCCCACATTCCACAGCTTGGGCAGCCCGGAGGAAGCGGCCGCGCTGGCGTTCCAGCTCGGCATACCAGAGGGCCATGGTGAGGCCAAAGCTGGTGATCTCCGCATGGATTCCGTGGGTCCGGCCCATCTTGGGGGTGTCCTTATAAAGGAGGGCCTTTTTCTTGACCACTTCGATTAATTTATCCAGCTCGGTCAGGAGGAGGGCATTGGCCTGCTTGTAGAGGTAGCCGTAAGCCGTATCGACCACATCGGTGGAGGTGAGCCCATAGTGGACCCATTTTTTCTCCTCGCCCAGGCTTTCGGAAACCGTCCGGGTAAAGGCCACCACGTCGTGGCGGGTTTCCTGCTCGATCTCGCGAATCCGAGGCACCGTGAAGGTCGCCTTGTCGCGGATGGCTTGCACATCTTCTTTGGGGATGACGCCTAGTTCTGACCAGGCCTCGCAGGAGAGGATTTCGACTTCCAGCCAGGCGCGGAAGATGTTTTCATCGGACCAGATGGCCCGCATTTCAGGGTGAGAATAACGGTTTAACATGATAGGCTCCTTTATTTACTGTTCAAGGGCGGCAAGGCCAATATCTGTGCGGTAATGGAAGTCGGCAATGAGGTCGTGCTGATCGTGTAAGAAGCTATAGATTTGCTCTCGGCAATGAGCAATATCCTGGCCCTGGCAGGTCAACATGAGAACGCGACCGCCTGCGGCCTGGTAACCCTCAGGAGTTTTCCGGGTCCCCATGTGGATAACTTCTAGGCCTTGGGCCTGAGCCTTGAGGAAGAAGGCCTGGGGAATGACGGGATAGCTGGTGACTTTGCCGGGATAGCCGGGGGAACTGAGGACCACCCCCAGGCAGGTTTGGGGGCTGACGGTCAGCTCTTGTGTGCCTGTAGGATCTTCCGGATGCACCTGGCCCTGGCCTGTTTCCAGGCCCATCAGCTGGCAGATGGCGGTCAGGAGGTCGCCCTGGAGACGGGGGAGGATGACCTCCGCTTCGGGGTCTCCCATCCGGGCATTAAATTCGATGACCTTGATCCCGGAAGCCGTGGCCATAAGACCGGCATAGAGGAAGCCTGTGAAAGCGCTCTGGTCAGCTGCTAAGGCCTTGAGGGTTGGCCGGATGACCTGGTCTATGGTCTCTTGATAGAGGCTCTTGGATAAGCGAGGAAGGGGGGATAGAGCCCCCATGCCGCCCGTGTTGGGGCCTTGCTGGCCGTCAAAGATGGCCTTGTAGTCTTGGGCGACAGGCAGGGGAAGGAATTTTTCCCCGGAGGCCAGGCAAATCAAGCTAAATTCAAAGCCTTGGAGAAATTCTTCAAAGAGGAGTGGGTTATCCTCCGAGAGGTCTAGGTCGGTGATATGGTCTTCAGCCTCAGCCCGGTCATGACAAATCGCCACCCCCTTGCCGGCCTTGAGGCCATTTTCTTTGAGAATCAGGGGGAAGTCCCATTGGTTTAAGGCAGCCAGGGCGGCCTCCTTGGAAGTATAGGTTTGGTAGCGGCCCGTGGGCACGCCAGCCTCCACCATGAGCTTTTTGGCGTAGGCCTTGGAGGACTCAATCCGGGCAGCAGCCTGGCTGGGGCCAAAGGCGGGAATACCCACGGCGGAGAGGGCATCGACCAGGCCCAGGGCCAGGGGGACTTCCGGACCCACGATACAGAGGTCAACAGCTTCCTCCTGGGCAAGGTGTACGAGGCCCGCCAGATTTTCTACTTTCAAATTGGGATAGCAGGGGGCCAGGTCGGACATGGCGTCAGAGCCAGGTGCGACCAGAATCTGGGGCTGTAAGGGGGATTTTTTGATGGCGAGCAGGAGGGCCATCTCCCGGCCTCCGCTCCCAATCAGTAAAATTTTCATAGGTAATGCCTTGGTCTATATCTTTGGGCTTGCAGGGCAAGCAGCTGCGGATTTGCGGTGCAATTTAGTGCTTAAAGTGGCGAATACCTGTGGCCACCATGGCGATGGAATTTTCCTGGCAGACCTGGACGGAATCCTCGTCGCGGATGGAACCGCCGGGCTGGATAATAGCGGCTATGCCATATTTTGCCGCCATTTCCACGGTGTCCGGCATGGGGAAGAAGGCATCAGAGGCCAAAATGGCGCCATGAGCCCGATCGCCGGCCTGTTCTAGGGCCAGCTTGGCTGCCCCGACCCGGTTGGATTGGCCGACCCCGATGCCCAGGGTGACCCCGTCTTTAAAGACCACGATGGCGTTGGACTTACAGTGCTTGACGACTGAGAAACCATTGATAAGGTCGGTCCATTGGTCATCGGTGGGGGCAGCCTGAGTCATCAGCTTGCAGTCCTCCCGCTGGACCTTGTACAAGTCTCTTTCCTGCATGAGGACCCCGTCCATGACCGACACGAGTTTGAGTCGGTCTAAGGACTGCTTGGTTGCCATGGGCAGGGTTAAGAGGCGGAGGTTTTTCTTCTTGGTCAAAACTTCTAAGGCTTCGGGACTGAAGGAGGGGGCAATGACAATTTCCAGGAAGATTTTATGGAGTTCTTGGGCGGTCTGCAGGTCAATTTCTCGGTTGGCGGCCACGATTCCTCCAAAAATGGAAACGGGATCAGCCTGGTAGGCCGCCTGCCAGGCCTGGTAGATATCCTTGCCCACAGCAAGGCCACAGGGGTTCATGTGCTTGAGGGCCACAACGCAGGGCTGGTCGAACTCGTAGAGGACTTCCAAGGCCGCGTTAGCATCCTGGATATTATTGTAGGATAGGTCCTTGCCATGGATTTGCTGGGCCGCGGGGAGGCCTGAGTCAGATACCTGGGCCAAGCGGTAGAAGGCTGCTCTCTGGTGGGGGTTTTCCCCATAGCGCAGAACCTGCAGGCGCTGGCCTTCAATATCAATACGGTCAGGGAAAAGCTGGTCGTCAGACAGGTCTGCAGTTGTCAGATTGTCGTTTGTTTGGGCCGTGGCCTTCTGGAAATAAGAGGAAATTAATTGGTCGTAGTGGAAGGTAGACTGGAAGACCTTGGCAGCCAGGAGCCGGCGCTGGCCTAGCACCTCAGCATCGTAAGGGGCCTTGCCTTGGCTGGCTTTCAAGTTTTCCAGGACCTGGGGGTAATCGCTAGGTTCTGTTACGACCCAGACGTCCCGGAAGTTCTTGGCCGCAGCCCGCAGAAGGGTGGGTCCCCCAATATCAATATTTTCAATCAATTCGGCCTCGTCTCCGCCCTTGGCCAAGACCTGGGCGAAGGGGTAGAGGTTGACGCAGACTAGGTCAATGGTTTGGATGCCCTGGGCTTCCAGACTAGCCAGGTCTTCGGGATTGTCCCGTCTGGCCAGAATGCCTCCGTGGACAAGGGGGTGGAGGGTTTTGACCCGGCCGCCTAGCATTTCGGGGAATTTCGTAAGGCTGGACACTTCAGTTACTTCTAGGCCAGCCGCCTGCAGATGGTGGCAAGTGCCACCAGAAGAAATGAGCCGGTAGCCAAGCTCTGCCAGACCTTGGGCAAAGGCCGTGAGGCCAGTCTTGTCGTAAACAGATAGTAGGGCAGTTTTCTCCATAGTTTCCTCCAATATCCCCAGGCTAGGCCTGGGCTAGTTTTTCTGCATAGGCCGCCAGGGTCGCAGGATAGACCTGGTGTTCCACGCGGTGAATAGCAGTAGCAAAATCTTCCAGGCTCATACCCGGATCTAAGTCTACTTTTTCCTGGGCTAAGATGGGCCCACTGTCCATCCCCTCATCCACTAAGTGGACGGTCACTCCGGAAAAAGGCACTCTGGCCTCGTAGGCCCTTTCGATGGCCTCAGTACCGGGGAATTCAGGCAGAAGAGCGGGGTGAATATTGAGCATGCGGCCCTCATAAGCGCCCACCAAGAGGGGGGTCAGGAGCCGCATATAGCCCGCGAGGGCGATTAAGTCGATTTGATGGTCTTGCAGGAGAGCCAGGATGGCTTGCTCGTGACTCTTCCGGTCAGGATAGTCCCGGGGCTTGACCAAGTAGCTAGCAAGGCCTAGATCCTGGCCCCAATGCAGGGCTGGACAATCCTTATCACAGATCAGGACTTGGGGGGTGATCGGCCCTAGCTGTCCTGCCTGCCAGGCCTTGTAGATGGCCTGGGCATTGGTGCCGTTACCAGAGGCAAAAAGGGCTAGGCGAAAATTTTTCTCTGCCATGACCATGCCTTTAGACCAGTTTTACGCCTTGGCCAGCCGCCACTTCCCCAATGACATAGGAGGCTTGGCCTTGGGCCTGGAGGATCTCCTGGGCTCTGGCAACATCTTGGGGGGCCAGGGCGAGGACAAAGCCAATACCCATATTGAAGACATTAAACATTTCGTCCTCACTGAGGCCACCTGTCTGGGCTGTGAGGTCGAAGATGGGCAGGCGGGGCCAGGAATCCTTTTGAATGACGTAGGCAAAGTCGCGGTCGGTCATGCGGGGCAGGTTTTCATAGAAGCCGCCGCCTGTAATATGGCACATGCCGTGGGGGCGGATTTCTTTGAGCAGGGGCAAGACAGGGGCCACATAGAGGCGGGTGGGGGTCAAGAGTTCCTCGCCCAGGGTCTTGGTCCAACCTGTGGGTACAGTGTCGACTTGGTAGTTATGGTCTTTAAAGAAAATCTTGCGGAGGAGGGAAAAACCATTGGAGTGAACACCAGAGGAGGGCAGGCCCAGGAGGATATCTCCCTCGGCCAGGTCATCCCCGGTGACCAGGTCTTTCTTATCCACAATGCCCACAGAAAAACCGGCAATATCGTAATGGCCGGGGGCATAGAGGTCGTTCATATCGGCTGTCTCGCCCCCGATGAGAGCGCAGCCGGATTCTTTACAGGCCCGGGCTACCCCGGCAACAATGGCCTGGACCAGGCTGGGTTCTGCCTGGTGGAGGGCCAGATAGTCCAGGAAGAAGAGGGGTTCTGCTCCTTGGACTAAGACATCGTTGACGCACATGGCCACGGCGTCCTGGCCGATGGTGTCGTGCTTATTCATAGTAAAGGCCAGGAAGAGCTTGGTGCCCACACCATCAGTGCCGGAAACCAGGACCGGCTCGGCATACTGGCCCAGGGTCGACAGGTCAAAGAGACCACCAAAGCGGCCGAGGCTGGACATGGCCCCCAAACGAGAGGTCGAGGCTAAATCATCCTTAATACGGCGCTGGACTTCGTAACCAGCTTCCAGGTCTACGCCGGCTGCCTTGTATTGTGCGGCAGCCTTGGCTTGGGGCAGGTGGTCATGGGGGGCTTTATGGGTGGTCATTTTTCCTCTTCTCCTCGTTCTCCAAAATTTTCTTTTCAGTTAAGGCATCATCCGATATGAATACCAGGCTTATTAATACCAGCGTTCAGGGATTTTCTTGGCTTCCAGACTTTGGACGAAGTCTTCAAAGTCATGTAATTCAGTAGGATACTTTTCCGTGTAGCAGGCCGTGCAGACCTGGTCTTGGGGGAGGCCCAGGGCCTTGCAGAGCCCGGGCAGAGAGAGGAAGGCCAGGCTGTCCGCCCCAATTTCTTCCCGAATCCCTTCAATGGATTTCTTGGCTCCAATAAGGTCATTATAATCAGAAGAATCTACCCCGTAAAAGCAGGGCCCAATCATCTTGGGGGAGGCGATCCGGACATGGACCTCCTTGGCGCCAAAGTCCCGGACCATTTTGATCAGCTGGCGGACAGTGGTGCCTCTGACAATAGAGTCATCGACTAAGGTGATCGACTTACCCTCGATGAGATAGCGGATAGGGGACAGCTTCATTTGGACGGCTATCCGGCGCTTCTGATTGGTGGGCTCGATAAAGGAACGGCCGGAGTACTTGTTCTTGATGAGACCAGACTGGAGGGGGAGGCCGGCAGCCTGGGCATAGCCTTGGGCAGCGGCCAGGGCCGAGTCGGGCACCCCGATGACCCAGTCACAATCGACAGCTGATTCCCGGGCTAGCTCCATGCCGGTTTGGTAACGGGCCTGGTGGACATTGAGTCCATCCACGGTGGAGTCTGGCCGGGCAAAGTAGATATATTCCATGAGGCAGATGGCCCCGGCCTGTTTGGGGGCAAAGCGGTGAGATTGGACCCCGTCTTTATTGAATTCTACGACTTCGCCCGGCTCTATATCGCGGACGAATTCCGCGCCTAGCATATCCAGGGCGCAGGATTCAGAGGCGACGACATAGCCATCTCCCAGCTTGCCAAAGCAGAGGGGCATGAAACCCCTGGGGTCCCGGACGGCATAGAGGCGGTTTTTCCGCATGATGACAAAGCAGTAAGACCCGACGAGCTGGTTGAGGGACTCTTGCAGGGCCGGCAGGAAGGTGCCGGAATTGCGGACTAAGAGGTGGGCCAAGATTTCACAGTTGGAGGTGGATTGGAAAATAGACCCCTTGTCTTGCAGGTCGCGGTTGAGCTTGTCGTAGTTGAGAATGGACCCATTCGAGCAAATGGCAAACTCAGCCCGCAGGTGGCGGAAAAACATGGGCTGGATATTGGACACGAGATTGTCCTTGGCCCCTGCATAGCGGACATGACCCACGGCATGCCGTGGCTGGTTTTGGTCTAATTCGTTGACCGTTTCCTCGTCAAAGACCTGGCGGACCAGGCCGAAGTTCTTGTAGCCCTGGAAGGTCTCGCCATTGGTCACAAAGATACCCGCCGACTCTTGGCCCCGGTGCTGGAGGGCATAGAGGGCGTTGTAGGCTTTGTGGGCAGGTTCTTGCACATTATAGAGTCCGAGGACTCCGCATTCATGGTTCACTAACGTATTCTCCTTTGTGTCAGTCTAGGCCCATTCTTGGGCTTCTACTTCTGCCGCTTTTTCAACTTTGGCGGTTTGGTCCTGGCGGAATTGACGCCAAGTTTCTCTTAGTTTGGGGTCAGACAAGCTGAGCATTTGGACGGCTAAGAGGGCAGCGTTGTAAGCGCCTGACCCGCCAATAGCTGTGGTAGCTACAGGGATACCCCGGGGCATTTGGACGGTGGCTAAAAGCGAATCTAGACCATTGAGGGTGGACTTCATGGGGACCCCGATAACGGGCAGGATGGTATGGGAGGCCACCACGCCGGCCAGGTGGGCAGCCCCGCCCGCCCCACAGATGACCGCTTTAACGCCCCGGTCTTCCAGACCTTCAACATAGGTGGCTACGGCCTCGGGTGTCCGGTGGGCAGACATGACCCGGGCTTCAAAGTCCAGGCCGAATTTTTCCAGTACTTGGCAGGCTTCCTTCATGGCATCGAGGTCAGAGCGGGAACCCATAATGACAGCAACTTGTGGCATATATTCTCTCCTTTAAGTAAGAGAGCCTGGCAGCTTAGGCTTGCCAGGGCTCTCCGGTTAGTCTTAACCATGCCTCCCTGTAGCGGGCGGCCGTTTTATCAATAATATCTTGGGGCAGGTGGGGTGCTGGCGGCTCCTTGTTCCAGTCTAGGCTAGATAGCCATTCCCGGAGGAACTGCTTGTCGAAGGAGACCTGCTCGTGGCCTGGTTCCCAGGCCTCTTTATCCCAGAAGCGGGAGGAGTCTGGGGTGAAGGCTTCATCCCCTAAAGTCAGCTGACCGTCTAAGAAGCCGAATTCAAACTTTGTGTCGGCCAGGATAATGCCCTGGGCTTCGGCGTGGGCAGAAGCGGCTTCAAAAAGCTTGAGGGAGGTTTCTTCCAGCTGCTTAGCCAGGTCATGGCCAATACGCTTGCCCAGCTCTTCTACGGAGATATTTTCGTCGTGCTGGCCTATTTCGCCCTTGGTGGAAGGGGTAAAGATAGGTTGGGGCAGACGGTCGCCCTGGCGGAGGCCTGCCGGCATCTTGATCCCGTTGATTTCTCCGCTGGCCCGGTAGGACTTGAGGGCGGAACCTTCGAGATAGGCCCGGACGATACATTCGGCGGGGACCATGTCCAGCTTCTTGACCAGCATGGAGCGTTTGGCCAAGTCTTTCTGATAATGACAGAAGGGCTCGGGGTAGTCCGCGGGATCTGTGGAGATCATGTGGCTGGGAATGATATGGTGGAGCTTTTTGAACCAAAAGGCAGACAGGGAGTTCAAGATGCCACCTTTGTCTGGGATGAGTCCATCCAAGACGACGTCAAAAGCGGAGACCCGGTCCGTTACGACAATCAGGAGCTTGTCGCCCAAGTCATACAGGTCACGGACCTTGCCGCGAGCCAGTAGGGGATAGTCCTTAACGGGGCTTTCTTTCATTAATTGCATGCTTCTTACCTCATAGCTTTTCTGGCCT
>JAQYCV010000023.1 GCA_028724525.1 Clostridiales bacterium | reverse complement strand
GCCCTGTCAGCTGACAGGGCATTTTTGCAGGTACTTTTCTAAAACCATAATGCCTTACAGAAAGGCCTGTTTATTTTTTAAATAGGCTGTGTAGTGGTCTTTGTTGTCCCATTCCATAACGGTGTTAATGTGTTTCTTCATGTGCTCATAGGTTTCCTGAGAAATGACATGCTCAAGGCTACAAGCATCCTCAATTGCCTTGCGGGGCTCTACACCAATTGCTATAAAATAATTAGAGAAGAAAACATGTCGATCAAAGATAGTCTGGGCAACTCCCAAGCCCTTGTCCGTCAGCTCTAAGCGGCCGTCCTCGCCCATAGTTAAAAAGCCTTGGTCTTGTAAGTTGTGAACGGCCCTGGAGATAGAAGGCTTGGAGTAGCCCATAGCATTGGCAAGGTCTATAGACCGCACAATATCTTGGTCTTTACTTAAAATATAAAGGGTTTCCAAATACATTTCGCCAGATTCTTGTAAATTCATATATTGCTCCTGTTAGGATTATCCTTTATTGCCCTCTTTTAGCCGGAAAAAACTAATGATATGGCAGGCTTAAGAGGGGTTGAATCAATTGTAGCATAAGCAAGTGCGAATGAGACAGAACGGGCTTAAGCGTTGTCTTTACCTCTACGACTGCCAGGCTAATCTGCTATACTTAGCAAATAGTTGAGAAGCTTGGAGGTATTAGATATGAATTATACGGCCCCTCGTGGAACCAAGGATGTGCTCCCGCCTGATAGCCAGGTCTGGCAGAAGGTGGAGGCGAAGTTTCGCGAGCTGTGTGAGCGTTTTTCTTATGGCGAAATCCGCACACCGACCTTTGAGCAAACAGAACTATTTGCCCGTGGAGTAGGGGATGCGACCGATGTAGTCCGCAAAGAGATGTATAATTTTGAAGACAAGGGTGGCCGGGCCATGACCCTCCGACCGGAGGGAACCGCTGGGGTTGTCAGGGCCTATCTTGAACACGGTCTTGCCTCTCTGCCTTCGCCGCAGAAACTCTTTTACCTTATTTCAGCCTTCCGTTATGAAAAAATGCAGAAGGGTCGTTATCGGGAATTTGCCCAGTTGGGCTGTGAGTGCTTTGGTTCTGCGGAGCCTAGTGCCGATGCAGAAATCATTAGCCTGCTCTGGCTCTTTTTCTCGGAATTGGGGATGAACGATATCAGCCTGCAGTTAAACTCTATCGGCTGTCCAGACTGTCGGCCAGCCTATCTAGACCAACTACGCGATTATTTGCGCCCGCATTTAGGGGACCTCTGTGAAGACTGCCAGAAGCGTTTTGAAATTAACCCTATGCGGATTCTGGATTGCAAGCAAGAAGCTTGCCAGGCTATTACTCAGGATGCTCCTGCTCCCTTAGATACTCTGTGTCCGAGCTGCCAAGACCACTGGGAAGAACTCCTTCGCCTTTTGGACTTCTATGCGATACCCTATACCGTTAACAAGCGAATTGTTCGGGGCCTAGACTATTACACACGAACCGTTTTCGAGTTTATCTCCGATAATGTGGGAAGCCAGGGGACTATCTGTGGTGGCGGCCGCTATGATGGCCTGGTGGAGGAGTTGGGTGGCCAGGCCACACCGGCTGTAGGTTTTGCCCTGGGTGTAGAGCGCCTGCTTTTGGAGCTTGAAGCCCAAGACCTCTTGCCTCAGCCCGATCAGGAAGCTCAGATTTTTATCGCATCCTTCCCAGCTTACCAGGATCAAGCTTCTGCTTTTGCCTATCGCTTGCGGTCAGCTGGCATCCATGCAGAAGCTGACATCTTAGGCAGGTCTTTTAAAGCCCAGCTTAAACATGCCAATCGTATGGGCGCCACTTATCTTATGGTCTTTGGCGAAGAGGAGGCGGCAAGGATGAACGCGACCATCAAACGCATGGCGGACGGAGAAGAGTTTGAAATGAGTTTTGATGAGCTTGTCCAGTTTTTGCTCCAACAGCTTTAATGGCATAAAAGTGTAACAGCGCTTGTTTGAAGTTTATCTTGTTAGCTCTTGCATGTGCCTAGATGCTGGGTACAATACTAGTGCTAAGTATTTAGTAGAGAAATAGAGGAATTATCATGAGTGAAAGTATGGCCGGCTTAAAGCGTAGCATGCGTGTAGCCGAAGTTTCTGAAGCAAATCTGGGTCAAGAGTTAACTCTTATGGGTTGGTGCCACCTTCAAAGGGACCTGGGCAAAATTGTTTTTTTGACTTTACGTGACCGATCGGGCGAATTGCAGCTGGTTATTGATGAAGAATCTGGTGCTGAGACGCTTGTTAAGGCTCAAAAAGTCAGAGCAGAATATGTTTTAGCCTGTGTGGGGACTTTTCGCAAGCGTCAGGACCCCAATCCGGATATGCCAACTGGTGCCTATGAGCTCCACGTCCATGACCTCCGTATTCTCTCAGAATCCAAGACCCCACCTTTCTATGTGGATGAGGGGGGAGACCAGGCACGTGAGGCCTTACGCTTAGAATACCGTTATCTAGATCTTCGTCGGCCACGCCTGCAACATAATCTGATCAAGCGGCATGAAATTGCCCACTTTACCCGTAATTGGTTTAGTCAAGAGGGTTTTCTCGAAATAGAAACACCGACCTTGATTAAGTCTACTCCGGAAGGTGCCCGCGATTACCTTGTACCCTCTCGGATTTTCCCTGGTGAATTTTTTGCCCTGCCCCAATCCCCGCAGCTCTTTAAGCAACTCCTCATGGTGGCAGGTTATGATCGCTACATGCAACTGGCCCGTTGCTTCCGTGATGAAGACTTGCGGGCAGATCGGCAGCCAGAATTTACTCAAATTGACTTAGAAATGAGTTTTGTCTCTGCAGAAGACGTGCGGGAACTCGTTGAGCGTTATATCCATGACTTGCTGGATGATCAAGCGGGTGTGGAAGTCCAATTGCCCTTGCCCCGCATGTCTTGGGATGAAGCCATGGAACGTTATGGATCCGATAAGCCTGATATCCGCTTTGGTATGGAGATCCATGATATCTCTGACTTGGCTGCGGAGACCGATTTTAAGGTTTTCTCCTCTGCCGTAGCAGATGGGGGGATTGTAGGAGCGATTGCGGTCCCCGGAGGCTCTCAATACAAACGCCGTCGGCTGGATGAATTGAGCAAGTTTGCACAAGACCATGGAGCTAAAGGCTTAGTCTGGATGTCTTATGAAGAACCTTTACGCGGTTCAGCGACCAAGTTTTTGGGTCCTGACTTTATGGCCAAACTTGCGGACCGCTGTGGCGCAGACCAAGGTGACCTCTTCCTCCTAATTGCGGACGAAAAATACAAGGCCCTTGAAATCTTGGGCAGACTACGACTGGAGATAGGCAGAGAATTGGATCTTATAGATAAGAACCAATGGGCCCCCCTCTGGATTATTCACTTCCCCATGTTTGAATATAGCGCAGAAGAAGACCGCCTGGTCGCAGCCCACCACCCCTTTACCATGCCTTTAGAAGAAGACTTGAATGATCCCAACAAGGAACCCATTGCCTGGCGGGCCAATGCCTATGACATGGTGATAAACGGTTATGAACTGGGTTCGGGCTCCTTGCGTATTTTTGATCCTGTCCTGCAAGCTCGAATCTTTGATTTGCTGGGTATTCCCCAGGATGAGGCCCAACGCCGCTTTGGTTTCTTACTGAAAGCCTTTGAATATGGAGTGCCACCCCATGCAGGTATTGCCTTGGGCTTGGACCGTCTCACCATGTTGCTGTGCGGATCCGATAATATTCGGGATGTCATAGCCTTCCCCAAGGTACAGAACTCTTCTGACCTCATGTCTGGATGCCCTTCAAACGTAGATCCTGCCCAGTTAGCAGAGCTTGGCTTGGGCATCCTGCCCCAAGTTGCCAAAGACAAGCTTGAGGACTCAGAACGAAATTAGGCTTGACAGGGCCTCGTGCCCGCTACTTATGCAAAGGAGGACTATATTTTGACTCCACAAAATGATTTGAATACGCAAGGCCCGGGGGCTGAAGTTGAAGAGATGGATAAAACGGACTTTGATCAGCCGGATCTTCAGCCTGCCCCCGAGGATAAAAGTGGGGAAGAAGTCCAGACTGCTGACCAGGAGAAGTCGCAGCGAAAAATGGACTTCCTTACAGAGGCCTTAGATTATGTGAAGACCTTCCTCATTGTCTTAGTCTTGGCCCTCCTGCTAACTCAATTCGTGATCCAAAGAAACACGGTCAAGGGTGAGTCCATGGTACCTACCCTACACGATGGGGATGAACTTTTTGTGGAAAAAGTGACGCGGTATTTTGGCGCTATCCATCGCTTTGATATCATTACGCTTGATACCCATTGGGTTGAAACGGACCATCCAAACCGGGTGATCAAGCGTGTGATAGGTTTGCCAGGAGAAGAGGTCGAGCTCAAGGACGGAAAAGTATACATTAATGGCCAGGAACTAGACCAGCCCTTCCTTGATCCTCAGCTCAAAACAGTGGCGCGGGATCTGCGCTTTAGTAAGCTAAAGCTGGGGGAAAATGAGTATTATGTCTTGGGCGACAACCGCAACAATTCTACAGATAGTCGTTACTATGGGCCTGTTCCTCAGTCCGCTATCCTCGGCAAACTCTTAGTCCGTTTCTATCCCTTTGACAGCATGGGTGTACCCAAATAGGCTCAATAAGAAAGAGGCTTAATGTCCACTGAATCTGAAAGAATTTCCCATATCCGTAACTTCTGCATCATTGCCCACATCGACCATGGTAAGTCTACCTTGGCTGACCGCATTATTGAGAACTGTGGGGCCATTGCCTCACGTGAAATGCAAAATCAATTGCTCGATAATATGGATTTGGAGCGTGAGCGTGGTATTACCATTAAGGCCCGTGCGGCCAGCTTTAACTATAAGGCAGAGGACGGGGAGACCTACCTTTTTAACTTAATTGATACCCCGGGACATGTGGATTTTAACTATGAAGTTTCCCGAACCCTGGCTGCCTGCGATGGCGCCATCCTGGTGGTAGATGCAGCCCAGGGTGTTGAGGCTCAAACGCTGGCAAATGCTTATTTAGCGATTGATGCTGATTTAGAAATCCTACCCGTAATTAATAAAATTGACCTGCCAGCAGCCCGGCCGGAGGAAGTGCGGGATGAAATCGAAGAGGTTATTGGTATTGATGCCTCTTATGCTCCTGCTATTTCGGCTAAGAATAACGTGAATATTCCCGCCGTCCTAGAAGGTATTGTCCAGCATTTGCCGCCCCCGGAGGAGGCACCTGCTGATGCTCCGCTCCAAGCTTTAATCTTTGACTCAGAATATGACCCCTATAAAGGAGTCATTCTTCACGTGCAAATCAAGGAGGGCAAGTTGCGTCTGGGTCAGGAGATTTTGCTGATGCACTCCAAGACCCAGTTTGAGGTCGTGGAGCTTGGCGTCTTCAGTCCCGGCCGTATTCATAGCCGACAGGAACTTCTAGCGGGAGAGGTGGGCTATATTGCCGCCTCCATTAAGAATGTGCAAGATACCCGGGTAGGGGACACGGTCACTCTTGTGGACCGACCGGCTGCCCACGCTCTACCGGGCTATGAGCCAGTCCAGCAGATGGTTTTTTGCGGTCTCTATCCTGTGGATGGAGCAGACTATAACGCGCTACGTGAGGCCCTGGAAAAGCTTCAGCTCAACGATGCAGCCTTATCTTTTGAACCAGAAACCTCGGCAGCCTTAGGCTTTGGCTTCCGTTGCGGCTTTCTTGGCCTTCTCCACTATGAGATTATTCAAGAACGTTTGTCACGTGAATATGATCTTGACTTGATTTCGACCGCTCCTTCGGTGGTTTACAAAATTCAACTGACTGACGGTTCTATTATTGATTTACAGAATCCCAGTGATATGCCCCCTGCAGATAAAATCGCAGGTATTCAAGAGCCTATAGTCCGGGCCAATATCATGACCCCGACGGAATATGTGGGCAACATTATGGAGTTGTGCCAAGACCGTCGTGGTAACTTTAAAGACATGCAGTATTTGGACAAGCGGATCGTTGAACTCCATTACGACATGCCCTTAAATGAGATTATTTACGATTTCTTTGATGCGCTCAAATCGCGGTCACGGGGCTATGCCTCCCTTTCTTATCATTTCCTGGACTATAGCCAGGGAGACTTGATTAAATTGGATATTGTCATTAATGGTGAAGTTGTCGATGCCTTAAGCTTTATTATTGACCGGGAAAAAGCCTATCCGCGCGCTCGGAGAATTGTGGAAAAACTGAAGAATAATATTCCCCGTCATCAATTTGAGGTGCCTGTCCAGGCAAGCATCGGCGGTAAGGTAATTGCTCGGGAAACCGTCCGGGCCTATCGCAAGGACGTTCTAGCCAAGTGCTATGGGGGAGATATCAGCCGTAAAAAGAAACTCTTAGAAAAACAAAAAGAGGGTAAAAAACGCATGCGGTCCGTAGGGTCTGTAGATATTCCCCAAGAGGCTTTCCTCTCAGTGCTTAAACTTGACGAATAGGCTACTACTTGGCCCTGCTTGTGCAATGTTACTAAAATAATGCTGGCTTAGCCCTTTACTTTTACCTGCTTTATTAGTTAAAATCAATGGGTCAGCTATGCGGATGTGGTGGAATTGGCAGACACGCTGGATTTAGGTTCCAGTGCCCCAAAGCATGCAGGTTCGAGTCCTGTCATCCGCACCAACTGTTTGCTGCGTGGCAAGGATGAGAGGTTCAACTTGAAGCGAATATGCGATATTCTGCGCAAGACGGCACTTTTTCAGGGTTTAGACCAGAAAATTTACCGTAGTTATTGTGAGAATTCCAAGCTAGAAGTGTTCTGGAAGGGCGATCTCATCGTGCAAGAAGGCGATCGCTGTGAGGGCCTGATTGTTATTGTCGAAGGTCAAGCTGCCCTCTTGATGACCTCGCCTAATGGCGATTATTCTACCCTCAACTTACTTGGCGAAGGTGATACCTTTGGTGAGAGCCTATTTTTCGGCACCCGTCGCTTTTACCAGTCTAGTCTTGAGGCTGCTACAAATGGTAAGTACCTCTTTATTTCGCGGCAAAAAGTTCTTGAGATGATTGCTCAATCTCCTCAGCTCTTGAGCAATATTCTGGCTTCCCTTTCTGACACCATCTATGAGCAAGATCGCAGGATCAACCTGCTGTCCCAGCGGAGTCTCCGACGTAAAATTTCAGCCTACTTAATTGATCTTTTACGTGACCAATTGGAGGAAAAGGGAACCAGCCTTAAAAATGAGCTGCAAATTGTATCTACTCCTGCTGTTGAGTTACCTGTCAGCAAGGCTATGGTGGCCAAGCTTTTAGCTATGCCCCGCCCTTCCTTGTCGCGTGAACTCATCAGCATGGAAGAAGATGGATTGATAAAAGTGGCCGGCAGAGTTATTTGGCTGCTTGACTTAAAGGAACTATCTGCTGGCCAAGAGTTAGAAGACTTCTAATTTGACATTGCGGAGGTAAAAACATGTCCTACAAGTCTGACATCGAAATCGCCCAAGAGGCCACTCTAGAACCGATCGGCAATATTGCAGAACGGGCCGGTCTCAACCCGGATGAGATCATTCCTTATGGCCATTACATGGCTAAAGTACCCTTCTCTGCTATCAAGCAGGAGGAAAGTAAGGCTAAATTAATTTTGGTGACTGCTATTAACCCAACTCCTGCTGGCGAGGGTAAAACTACAACAACTGTTGGTTTGGGCGATGGTCTGCGCAGAATTGGTAAGAGAGCTGCGGTGGCCTTGCGTGAGCCCTCTCTCGGCCCTGTTTTTGGTGTTAAGGGTGGTGCCGCAGGTGGTGGATACGCGCAAGTTGTCCCCATGGAAAATCTGAACTTGCACTTCACCGGTGACTTCCACGCCATTGGTGCGGCCAATAACCTTTTAGCCGCTATGTTGGACAACCATATCCACCAAGGCAATGCCTTGAATATCGACACTAGACGCATCGTTTGGAATCGTTGCGTAGACATGAACGATCGGCAATTGCGCAACATCGTGATTGGTCTCGGCAAACGCGGAGATGGCATTACACGTGAGGACCATTTTGATATTACGGTTGCTTCTGAAGTTATGGCAGCCTTCTGCCTGGCAACTTCCTTGGAAGACTTGGAAGCTCGTTTAGGCCGGATGATCGTTGCTTATACCAATGATAAGAAGCCTGTTACCTGCGCTGACCTTAAGGCCCAGGGTGCTATGACGGCGCTTCTAAAGGATGCCCTCCAGCCCAACCTGGTTCAAACTCTGGAAGGAACACCTGCTTTTGTCCACGGTGGTCCATTTGCTAACATTGCTCATGGCTGTAACTCTGTCATGGCAACAAAACTGGCCATGCAAAGCGCTGACTACGCTGTCACTGAGGCAGGCTTCGGTGCTGACCTAGGGGCAGAGAAATTCTTGGATATTAAATGCCGGGCGGCCGGACTCAACCCTGCGGTTGTTGTTATTGTAGCAACTGTCCGTGCTTTGAAACACCATGGTGGTGCTGACCTCAAGAATCTTAATAATGAGGATATTGATGCTCTCAAGAAGGGTATGCCCAACCTGGAAAAGCATATTCAGAACCTACAGCAGGTCTTTAACAGCAACGTAGTTGTTGCCATTAACCGCTTCCCGACGGATACAGAAAAGGAACTCGAAACCATCCGCGAGCTGACCAAGCAATATGGCGTAGAAGTTGTCCTATCCGAAGTTTGGGGCAAGGGCGGTGAAGGCGGTATGGCCTTGGCGGAAAAAGTTGTAGAGCTCTGCGATCAAGAAAAACCCATCCACTTTGCTTACGACCTGGATGAAGATCCTGCCCAAAAGATTGAAGATATTGCCAAGAAAGTCTATGGGGCATCTGCAGTTGAAATTACGGCTGGTGCAAGACGGCAAATTAGAGAAGCTGTCGAGATGGGCTTTGGTAACCTGCCTATTTGTATGGCCAAGACCCAGTATTCCTTCTCGGATGATCCTACTCTCTTAGGCGCGCCTTCTGGCTTTACCCTCACCGTACGCAATGTGCGGGTTTCTGCTGGTGCTGGCTTCCTGGTTGCTCTTACGGGCGAAATCATGACCATGCCTGGACTGCCCAAGGTTCCCTCAGCTGAAAATATTGATGTAGACAGCGCAGGGAATATCCACGGTTTGTTCTAAACGTAATCTGAATGTAAGACATCGGCAATACAGACTGGGGTTTTCATACCCCAGTCTCCATCTGACTCAGGTACAATTTGGGAAAGGTATTTTTATGGAAAAGATTAAAAAAATCGTAAACGAGATAGCCCAAAGTCTGGAACGCGAACTGGGTGTTATCCTGGATCAAGATTCCGAGCAAATTGCCTCTCTTAACGCTAAATATGGTGAAGGGGCGCTAGATGGCGCGCGCAGGGCTCTAGAAACAGACGATGCCGTCCGTTTCCAAGGGTTAACCTTCATGGCGGTTGACCTGGTCGATAATAAAAAAGCTATTTTCTACGCCGAAGGTGAAGACCCAGCTGCAAAAGATTTGCTTATCCTTTTGTCTCGTGCCGTAGAAACCGCCTATGACGGTCGTGACCTCAATGATGAGCGCTCTTCTTTCTTGAAGAATGTGCTCCTGGAGAATGAATTGCCGGGGGATATTCCCTTAAAAGCTAGGGAGCTGAAGATTGATTACTTCCTCAGTCGTCAAGTTCTCTTACTGAGCTTTGGCGAAAGCTGTGATGCTACTTGCACAGAGTTTATCAAGTCTCATTTTGCTAGCTCTGAAGATTGCATCCTGCCAGTTGATGAGCATACGGTTGTGGTTTTGGCCTCTTTATCAAAGCATGATGAGGCCTATATTGATGAGGCCAGCAAGGCATTGATTGCTACTTTCGAAGGAGAGGGGCGGAATGTTACGATTGGTATCGGATTGCCTGCTGAGCATTTAAAAGATACCGCCTCCTCATACCGTCAAGCTGCTTTAGCCCTGACAGTCGGGTCGATTTTCGAAGAAGAGGAGCGCATCATGTGGTACAAGCGTCTCGGCTTGGGCCGCCTGATATACCAGCTACCTCGGACCTTATGTGAGATGTTCTTGTCGGAAGTTTTTGCGCCTGACACCTATGAAGCCTTAGATCCTGAAACACTTTTAACCATTGAGAAGTTTTTTGAGAACAACCTCAATGGTTCTGAGACCTCTCGTCAATTATTTGTCCATAGGAATACCCTTGTCTATCGTTTAGATAAGGTTCAAAAGATAACGGGCTTAGACCTCCGTACCTTTGAAGACGCTGTGCTCTTTAAACTTGCCTCCATGGTCTACAAGTACCTGGAATCTTTACAACAAAAGGATGAGGCTCAAACCCTAGACAAGCATTGGTAAGACCTCTGGGTCTTACCGTGCTGAGAATAGAGGTAAGAACTTGATAGAATTTATTGACGTTTCTAAAAGCTACTCGCGAGGAGTGCATGCCCTGCATCAAGCCAATTTTTCCATTGATGCAGGCGAATTTGTTTTTCTCATTGGTGAATCTGGGGCTGGGAAGTCTACGGTCATTAAGCTTTTGACTTGCGAAGAACGTCCAACATCGGGCACTGTCGTTTTAGATAATTTTGATGTTTCTCGTATGAAGCAGAAACTTGTACCCTATTTAAGACGCAAGATTGGTCTTATTTTTCAGGATTTCCGCTTGATCGATTCGAAAACAGTTTATGAAAATGTAGCCTTTGCTATGGAAATTGTGGGTGCACCTGTGGATGTTATTGAACGGCGTGTGCCAATGGTTCTCTCTGTAGTTGGCCTCCGCAATAAAGGAGATTTCTATCCTAGTGAACTATCTGGGGGGGAGGCTCAGCGTGTAGGTGTAGCGCGCGCCATGGTCAATAACCCTCGGCTTATCTTGGCTGATGAGCCTACCGGCAATCTTGACCGGGAAAATGGTGAAGCTATTATGGCTCTCCTGGATGAAATCAATCGGGCGGGAACGACTGTTATTGCTTGCACCCATGATTTAGCAACTGTTAAAAAGATGAATAAACGGGTTATTGAACTCCGCAATGGTCGGGTGACCCGTGACGATCCCCCTCGGGTGGAAGAAGACTTCTCCAAAAACTTTGTTTCAGTCAAGCCTCAAGTTTCCGAAGAGATGCGTCGTTTAATGGAGGATAACCAGGCGCAGACTTCGGATTTCAACAACAGCTTACGGTCCCAATATGCGCCTAAGCATGACCAGAAAGAAGACTGGACACCTAGCCTTAAACCGCTTGAGGCTTCTAGTCCTGACTCTGATCCTGCCCTGGATATCTCTGCTTTAGAAAAGCGTATTGCGGAAGATTCTGACCGGCGCAAGCGCCGGGTTAAGCCGCAAGTGATGCGCCCCAAAACACATCCGCATGGGAAGCACGGACAGAGGCCCCCAGACAGGGTGGGGGAGAAGCTTGATCAGACGCAGAAGCTTCAAGAGGAGAAGATCTACTAGCTATGGGAAATAAAGGTTTACGCTATGCCATCAGTGATGGCTTTATTGGCTTGAAACGCCATCCAATGGTTTTAATTTTATCTATTACGACCATGCTCATCATGTTGAGCCTTTTAGCGTCTTTTGTCGTGTTTGCTTTCAATGCTAATGCTGTCCTCAAAGAAGCAGGGGAAATCCCTCCTGTGGAAATTCAGTTTGAGCTAGGTGTTGACTCTGAGTCCGTTGTCAATTTAGCCAAGCAATTTGATGCCAATGAGAATATTGTCGAATACAAAGTTATGAGCCCAGCGGATAATATGGCGGATTTTATCAAACTCATGGATAAAGATGGGCTTTTTGATGAATTTGATTATGAGAAACATATTCCTTGGACTATTCTCCTCCGCCTTAAAGATCCACAATTAGGTCAAGCTTTTAAGTCTGAAGTGATGCAATATCCTGGGGTATATGATGTCATGATGGAAACAGCGCTTATGTCTACACTGGAAAGTGCCATTCAAACCGTCAGCCTTGTTTCTTTTGTGGTCTTTCTGATCCTTTTAATTGTTTCCGTGATGGTGATTAATAACATGATTCGTATCATCGCTCTGTCGCGATCTAATGAACTCAGTATCATGAAAACAATGGGGGCAACGGATTTATATATTCATATTCCTTTTGTAATTGAAGGCCTTTTTGTCTCTCTCATCGCATCTGTATTGAGCCTGGCTGTCATTTTATCCGCCTATCACTTCTTGCTCAAAAGAATTGAGGCAGGCTTTATTGCAGACAGCCTGCTCCCGGTCAGCCAGCTGGCCTTGCCGGTCATTCTCGTTGTGCTTGTTTTAGGGCTTTTGGTGGGGGGATTAACTTCCTATTTCTCAGTCAAACGATATATTCGTGTATAGCCGATCCTAAACCTTTAAGCTTTTTTGATGGCGATCGATAGGGTGAATCATGCGTAAAAAATTTCTTAAACAATTTTTATCTTTGCTTTCTGGCGTTTTAGCTACTTGCCTATTACTCCTCTTGTGCTTACCAGCGCAGGGAGTGGTTGCTTTTGATAGTCAGGCTGAGTTAGATAGATTAATGGCAGAACAAGCAGACCTAGAATCACAGTGGGAGTCTGCTAAGGAAGAGCTGGCTTTATTTAAATCCCAGCAAGACTTGGCCGATACAGATCTTTCCTGGCTTTTAGAGCGGTCAGAGGAACAGCAGGCCCTCTATGAAAAACAGGTTGAGCAGGTCGCTTCTATTACGCGGATTAAACAGTCCTTGGAACGTAGTTTAGAGGTAGCCATCCGCCAATATGAAAGCCATAAAGCACTTTATTTTGCCCGAATTGAAGGTATGTATAGCCTGCAAAAGAAATCTCAGCTGGAAATCCTTCTGGAATCTGATTCTCTAGAATCCTATTTTACAACTTTGCGTTTCATGAAAATGATTTCTGACGCCGATGAGCAGGACCTAGCGCGCATGCGGGAGCAGCGAGATAAATTGCAAGAACAGAAAGCCCAAACGGAGAAGCAGCTTGAGGAATATAACCGTCTCTTGCAATCCATCAAGGAAGATAAGTCTGCTATTGAACAGGATTTAGCGGACTACCAATTCAACATGGCCAATCTAGATGCCCAAATGCAGAATCTGGCGGATAGCATTGAGGGCTTTTCAAATGACCATTTCCAACTTCAGATGGAAATTGACGAGGCCAATAGGCGTCTAGCGGAAGAGGAATACCTTGCGAGCTTAGGAGAGCAAGCTGAAAGTGAGGCTACGCCTCCTCAGCAGGCACCTCCTTCGGTAGGTAATTCATATTCTGGTAATGGCTTTTGCTGGCCTTGTCCTCAGACTGATGGTGTAACTTCAGAATTTGGTCCTCGATCGATACCGGAAATGGGCATTAATGACTTCCATACCGGTATTGATTTTGCCGCTGATTATGGAGCACCAGCTGTTGCGGCTGCCCCTGGCACGGTCATTTATGCGAGCTGGATGGAGTACGGTGGTAATACCGTGCAAATCGATATTGGTGGGGGCATCATGACCATGTATTGCCACTTAAACGAGATATATGTATCCGTAGGACAAACGGTCAACGCAGGCGATGTTGTTGGTGCTATCGGTTCGACTGGCTTGGCCAATGGTCCACACCTACACTTTGAAATTCAAGTCGGAGGCTCGCCTGTAGATCCCCGCCTTTACCTCTATTAGGGCATTAAACAAGGAGTATCAATATGGCTAAGCTAGATCATCAATCATCCCAGGCTGATCTTCACCAGAATCTTGACCAGCAACCCTCTTCTAATTCTTCTGTCCCCCCTCAGCCAGCTGAACAAGCAGGTGGTCAAAAGCGGAAGACTTGGCTCTTAAGTAGCCTAGCAGTTTTGCTCATTTTGGTAGTTGCTGCTAGCTACATCTTGCCGCAGTTTTTTGTAAATAGACAGCTGAGTTTGCAGAGACCTAGCTTGAAAGATCAGTCACAGATCTCTCGCCTGGTTTTGCCAGCCATGAACCTGCAAGATCCTGATCCAGAAACGCTCAAGCAGCTGCAGAAATTGCAGTTAATTTATGATACCTTAAAAAATGATTATTTTCGTGAACTGACCGATGCTGAGCTCGTGGAGGCCATGTATGCTGGCCTCTTGGACGAGATGGAATCGCCCTATACTTTTTACCTTGATCAGGAAGAATATTCGGCTATGCAAGACTCTATGCAGGGCGAGTATTCGGGAATTGGGGCCCAGGTTTCTAAACAGGACGATTTTTATCTCATTTCTGACATATTCGATGATTCACCGGCAGCTCAAGCGGGCTTGCGTATCGGTGACCGTTTTATGAGTGTCAACGGGAAAAGCGTTTCTGATTTTTCCGATGTCACAAGTCTAGCGGCAGAAGTACGAGGTCCCAGCGGATCCACTGTGACTGTAGAGGTATTTCGGCCTAGTGATAACCAGACTTATACCTTAGAAGTAACGAGGGGAAAGGTAGAAAATGCCAACCTGAAGTCCGAACTTCTGAGCCCGGAAGTAGGTTACATCCGCATACTGGAGTTTAATTCTGGTGTGGCAGATAACTTTATTAAGGCTATTGATGCCTTTAAAAAGCAGGGCGTTCAGTCCATTATCTTTGATGTCCGCAACAATGGTGGTGGCTATGTCTTTGAAGTGACTAAGATGCTAGACTACCTTCTTCCAGCAGGAACTCTGGCGGTTGCTAAGGGCCGGGCGGATGGCCAGGACTATGAGGAAGATTGGACTTCCAAAGCCAAGACAGGTGTTCCTGAAGAATGGAAATACGCTGTTCTAATCAATAAATATTCTGCATCTGCTAGCGAACTCTTTTCTGGTTGCTTAAGAGACTATGACAAGGCAGTTCTGATTGGTGAACAATCCTTTGGTAAGGGTGTGGGTACCATTACCAGAGAATTGACAGATGGTTCGGCCTTGCAGATTACAAATTTCCATTATTATCTGCCTAATGGTGATTGTGTGGATGGGGAGGGCCTCAAACCGCAGATTGAGGTTAGCCTGGATAAAGAATTGGCCGGCCTGCCCTTAGGCCAGCTGGACCATGCGGAAGACACGCAACTCCAGACAGCCTTAACCTATATCCAGGAAAATTATTTGAACTAAGTCGCATTCCGTACTAGAGTTACAGATAGCATAGATAGGGAGATTTTTTATGGCAGAACATGCAAAGAGCTCAAGGAGCTTTGATCATTTAGGGGATATCGTGCTCACAGGTGACCGTCCCTCCGGCCGCTTGCACATTGGCCATTATGCCGGCTCCATTCAGAAGCGTTTGGAATTTCAAGATAAGTATGATCATAACTTCATTATGATTGCTGACATGCAGGCCCTGACAGACCACGCAGAGGGTGGGGAAGCGGTCAGCCAGTCTGTCATGCAACTAGCAATTGACTACCTGGCTGTGGGCCTGGATCCTGATAAATCCACCATCTTTATCCAGTCTTTAGTGCCAGAGCTCACCGAACTCACTGCCCTCTACATGAACTTTGTCTCGCTGGCCCGCTTAAAGCGTAACCCCACAGTCAAGAATGAAATGCAACAAAAGGGTTTTGGGGAAACTGTACCTATTGGCTTCTTGAACTATCCTGTCAGCCAGGCGGCAGATATCACCGCCTTCCGGGCTAACCTGGTGCCGGTTGGTAACGACCAGTTACCCATGATCGAACAAACGAACGAAATTGTGCGATCTATTAACTACACATATAAGGCGGAGGTCTTACGGGAATGCGAGGCGATCATCTCTAAGACGGGGCGTTTACCCGGTACAGATGGGGGAGCTAAGATGTCTAAGACTATTGGCAATTGCATTTATCTGTCTGATGATGAGAAGACCGTGACAAATAAAGTCATGGGCATGTTTACTGACCCTGGCCATCTCCGCGTGGAAGACCCGGGCAAAGTCGAAGGAAACCCAGTTTTTACCTACTTAAAAGCCTTTGATCCTGACCAAGACTTAGTTCAGGCTATGGCTGATCATTATCGGCGAGGAGGCCTTGGAGATGTCAAGGTTAAACGCCATCTTCTGGAGGTCATGCAAGATCTCTTAACCCCAATCCGGACCCGCCGAGCAGAGTACGAGAAAGAGCAAGATCAAATCCTTAAAATGCTCAAGGAAAATTCAGAAAAAGCCTCTGCCCTTGCCCGTCAAACTTTAGACGAGCTCAAGGCCGTCATGAGCTTAATTTATTAAGACTAAATCTAGCCACCTTGCAAGATGTAGAGCCTTGTTATTCTGCGAAAAGAATTTCTGTGCACATTAACAAAACTCTGCAAATAATAAAAATAAGAGCCTAAAAACTCAAAGAAATAGACAATAAGGCTTGCAGAGCCTCGTAAAGTCGGTTATACTAACCGCTGTCGCTCGAGAGCTCTGCTTGCGAGCACATAACCATGAAGTCTGAGATTGCCGTCAAGAGCCGCTGCGCTTCTTCGGCGGGTAACTTAGACTGAGTAGTCCGCCCACAGAGGCGGGTGAGTTTACACGCAGCATGATGAGGGTAACAATAACCCAGCGCATGCGTCAGAAAGATGAAGCGTCTGGGTTTTATCTTGTAGATAAAAGAAACACCCGGATGAGTTGTGAACTTTGAATAACAGGAGGAAATATGTCTGTAAATCAAAAAATCAGAATTCGCCTCAAGGCCTTTGATCATCAGGTCTTAGATGAGAGCGCCGGTAGAATTGTGGAATCCGCCAAGCGGTCTGGAGCTATTGTATCTGGCCCAATCCCTCTGCCTACAGAGAAAGAAATTTATACTATTCTCCGGTCTCCCCACGTCAACAAAGATTCCCGGGAACAGTTTGAGCTCAGGACTCACAAACGTCTAATCGATATCCTGGCTCCCAATAATAAGACCATGGAAGCCCTCATGAAACTCGAGATGCCAGCCGGTGTCAATATTGAAATCAAGATCTAATCGGCAAAACCGCTCATGTTCATATTATAAGGTGAACCAATAAGCAGGAGGAATAAAAATGAGTAAATTAATGTTAGGTAGAAAGGCAGGCATGACCCAGATCTTTGATGAGTCTGGTAACGCCATTCCTGTCACCGTCATAGATTGCGGACCTCTCACGGTTGTACATAAGAAAACGACCGAAAACGATGGGTATGAAGCAATCAAAGTGGCTTATGAAGAAGTGAAGAAGGCCAACAAGCCAGACCAGGGTCAATTTGCTAAGCATGACCTAAAACCCATGCGCCATATGCGTGAATTCCAGACCGATGAAGATTATGAGATTGGCCAGGTGATCAATGTTGCTGAAATGTTTGAAGCAGGTTGCCGCGTAGACATTTCTGGTAGCTCTAAAGGTAAGGGTTATGCTGGCGGCATCAAGCGCCACAATTTCTCCCGTGGACCGGTAGCTCATGGTTCCAAGTACCACCGTTCCTCTGGTTCTCTGGGTTCGTCCGCTACGCCTGCTAAAGTCCATAAGGGCCAAAAACTTCCTGGTCAGATGGGTAATGAGCGGGTTACCGTGCAGAACCTAGACGTAGTCATGGTTGATGGCGAGCGCAACATTCTAGTGGTTAAGGGTTCCGTTCCCGGATCTCGTAATAACCTCTTGGAAATTCGCGAAACCGTCAAGGCTAATTAGGCGTAAGAGGTAATTAGAATGGCAAAATTAGATTTATATTCAATGACGGGCGAACGCAAGGGTGACATTGAAGTATCCGATGAACTCTTTGCTCTGGAGCCCAATCAAGATTTGCTGCACCGTGCAGTAGTGATGCAGCTGGCTAACAAGCGCCAGGGAACCCATAAGACTAAGGATCGTTCTGAGGTTCGTGGCGGCGGTCGTAAGCCATATAGACAAAAGGGAACTGGCCGGGCTCGTCAGGGTTCTATCCGTTCACCCCTGAAAATTGGTGGTGGTGTTACCTTTGGCCCCCTGTCGCGTTCTTATCGCAAAGTGATGCCCAAGAAAATGAGAAGACAGGCTCTGAAATCTGCCTTGTCTGCTTGTGCTCAAGGGGAGAAGATGTTGGTATTAGATGAGCTTACCCTGCAAGAAGTCAAGACTAAGACCATGGCCACGCTTTTGAACAATCTTAAGCTTGATAAGTCAACTCTGGTCATTTTGGACGCTAAGAATAAAGTTGTTGAGCTTTCTGCGCGCAACATTCCTGGCGTGACAGTAGAGTATGTCAATACCATCAATGTTTACGACCTGCTTAAACACGACAAGGTTCTCATGACTGAGGCGAGCATCCGTAAATTAGAGGAGGTATATGCCTAATGAATCCCCACGACATCATCATTGCACCGATCATCACTGAACGGTCAACTATGAATACCTATGCTGGCAAATACACCTTTAAGGTAGCGCCTAAGGCTACTAAGCCGCAAATTCGCCAAGCCTGTGAAGAACTGTTTAATGTCAAAGTCCTAAAGGTTAATACAAGAAATGTTTTAGGTAAAACTAAACGTGTAGGTCTTAATAGCGGACGGACACCTGGTTACAAAAAGGCTATCGTCACCATCGATACCGATCCTCAAGCAGAAACTTATTTGGCTAAGGGTGGCAAGGTGACCAGCACTGGTAAGAAATACAACAATACGATTGAAGAATTCGGGTTCGGCCATTAAGTCGTCCCCAAGAGAAGGAGTAGAGTAAAATGGCAAAAAGCTATCGACCCACTTCTCCCGCACGTAGGGAAATGACCACGGCCGACTTCTCTGAACTTTCAGGAAAGAAGCCCGAAGCATCACTTCTTAAAGTGCGCAAGCAGAATAGTGGGCGCAACAATTATGGACGTATTACTGTTAGACGCCGTGGCGGCGGCAATCGCCGTAAATACAGGGTCATTGAATGGAACCGCTCCAAAGATGATATTCCGGCCAAGGTAGCTGCTTTAGAGTATGATCCAAACCGGTCTGCTAACTTGGCTCTCCTGCACTATGCAGATGGCGCTAAATCGTATATCTTAGCCCCTCACGGTATTACGGTTGGTCAGACTGTGATTTCTGGTGAAGCCGTGGACCCCGTTCCCGGTAACTGCATGCCTCTGAGATCCATTCCCGTAGGTACCTTGGTACACTGCGTCGAGCTCAAGCCCGGCCGTGGTGGACAAATCGTCCGCTCTGCTGGTTCGTCTGCCCAACTCATGGCTAAAGAAGGCCGTTATGCGCAGTTACGTCTGCCTTCAGGCGAATACCGCATGGTTTTACAAAGCTGCCGTGCCACAGTAGGCATTGTGGGCAATATTGAACACGAGAACATTACCCTGGGTAAAGCTGGCCGTGTCCGTCACATGGGTTGCCGTCCTAAGGTTCGCGGTAAGGTCATGAACCCCGTTGATCACCCCCACGGTGGTGGTGAAGGTAGAAACCCCATCGGTATGCCTAGCCCCATGTCTCCTTGGGGTAAACCTACCCGCGGTAAGAAAACCCGTAAGCATAATAAGCCTTCGGATAAGTTCATTATCCGTCGCAGGAAGAAGTAGGAGGATAGACACGTATGAGCCGTTCATCAAAAAAAGGATTTTATGTTGAAGAAAAGCTGATGCAGCGTATTCTCGACATGAACGCAAAGAATGAGCAAAAAGTTCTGAAAACATGGTCTCGCTCTTCTACCATCTTCCCTGAAATGGTTGGACATACTATTGCTGTCCATGATGGTCGCAAACATGTGCCCGTTTATATCACAGAAGAAATGGTCGGACATAAGCTGGGTGAGTTTGCTCCCACCCGTACTTTCAGATCACATGCTAGATCTGAAAAAGGTGTCTAGGATCGGAGGAAGCTAAATGGCAAAGAAAGCAATGAGTAAACAGGAGCTCCTCGAAAAGCGCGAAGAGATCCTAGCAGATTACCATAAAATTCAAAAAAGATTTCAGAAGAAGCCTGTACTTACCAAGAAAGAAAAGAAGATCTTGGGCATCGGTAAAGATGAAGGCAGAGCTACCCAATCTCACATTCGGATGTCAACTAGTAAAGCTGCTCTGGTGTGTGACCTTGTAAGAGGTAAGGATCTGGCTGAAGCTAAGGCTATTTTGACTTATACCAACAGAGCAGCTGCCCCTGTTATCCTCAAGTTGCTCAACTCAGCAGAGGCCAATGCTGTCAACAATAATGGCTTAGACAGCAATCAGCTCTATGTTGCGGAAATCTCTGCCCGTCCAGGCCCCATTCTCAAGCGCTGGAAAGCTATGGGTAAGGGCTATGCCAGTCGGATCAACAAGAGAACATGCCACATTACTGCTGTAGTGAAAGAAAGAGCCTAGGAGGTAAGTATGGGTCAGAAAGTTAATCCCCACGGTTTTAGAGTAGGTGTTATCAAGGATTGGGACACCCGCTGGTATGCCAACAAAAAAGATTTTTCCCGCTTCCTCGTAGAGGACTATCAAATTCGCAAGTTTGTTGAATCTCAGCTGGCTAATACAGGTGTTGCCCGCCTGGAGATTGAGCGCGAAGGCGAAGATAAGGTTGTCATCACTGTTTCTACTTCTAAACCTGGCCTGGTAATTGGCCGACAAGGTGCTGAAATTGATGCTTTGAAGAAGAAGCTGAATAAAAAGTTTGGACGTAATTTCTTTGTTAATGTCAAAGAGATTAAGAATCCTGACAGCGATGCACAATTAGTTGCCGAAAATATTGCCCGTCAGCTAGAAGACCGCGTGTCTTTCCGCCGGGCCATGAAGCAGGCCATTAATAATGCAATGAAAACTGGTGTTCGCGGCATTAAGACGATGTGCTCTGGCCGTCTGGGCGGTGCAGAAATTGCTCGTACCGAGCAATATCACGAAGGCACAATTCCTCTACATACCCTGCGGGCAGATATTGATTATGGCTTTGCGGAAGCACACACTCAGTATGGCCGTTTAGGCGTCAAAGTATGGGTTTATAAGGGAGAAATTATCCCTGTGCCCAAGGCCCAAACAGCTATGGAAGGAGAGGCCTAGATGTTATTACCCAAGAGAGTTAAATATAGAAAACAGCAGCGGGGCCGTATGAAGGGTAAGGCCACTCGCGGCAATAAGGTGAGCTATGGCCAGTACGGCCTTCAGGCTCTCGAACCTTGCTGGCTTACCTCTGCTCAGATTGAAGCTGCTCGTGTTGCTATCAACCGCTATCTCCGTAGAGGTGGTACGGTCTGGATTAAAGTTTTCCCTGATAAGCCTGTTACCTCACAACCGGCTGAAACCAGGATGGGTTCCGGTAAAGGTTCTCCGGAGTACTGGGTAGCTGTTGTAAAGCCTAACCGTGTGCTCTTTGAGTTAGCGGGTGTACCGGAAGAAACAGCTAAAGAGGCTTTCCGTCTGGCTAGCCACAAACTGCCCATTAAGTGCCGTTTTATCCAGAGTGATAGACAGCTGACTGCCGAAGAATACGCTAAGTTTGCTGAAGTTCAAGCTGATGTAATTGAATCCTTAGAAGAGGCTGATGCCGCAGCTCAAGAAGCTGAAGCTCACGAAGGCGCTCATCATGAGGCTGAAGATACTGATAATGCGGAGGACGCTAGTGATGAAAGCTAAAGATTTACGCAATAAAAGCGTTGCTGAGCTCGATCAAGAGCTTTTAGATCTCAAGGAAGAGCTTTTTAAGCTGAGATTTCAACACGCAACCAACCAATTAGATAATCCTTTACAGTTGAAATCTGTTAAACGCGATATTGCTCGGGTTAAAACTGTAATCAAGGAACGGGAAATCGCCAAGGCATAGTGAGGTGGAATGATGGAAAGAAATATTAGAAAAACTCGTACCGGCCTCGTTGTCTCTGACAAAATGGATAAAACCGTGGTCGTTGAAGTTACTGACCGCGTTCAGCATCGTTTGTATAAGAGATATGTTAAACGTACCACTCGCTTTAAAGCCCATGACGAAAATAACGAATGTGGCATTGGTGATACCGTACGTATTATGGAAACTCGGCCCCTCAGTAAAGATAAAAACTGGCGGGTGGAGAAAATCATCGAGAAGGCTAAGTAGTCGGAGGCAGCAGTATGATTCAAGTACAAAGTTATTTAAAATCTGCAGATAATACCGGTGCCAAACAATTACAATGCATTAAGGTCCTCGGTGGGTCTAAACGCAAGTATGCCAATATCGGTGATGTAATTGTCTGCTCGGTTAAAGAAGCATCGCCCGGGGGCGTTGTGAAAAAAGGTGACGTCGTTAAGGCTGTTATCGTGCGTACCAAAAAGGGTGTGCGCCGCAGTGACGGTTCTCTTATTCGCTTTGATGAGAACGCTGCGGTTATCTTGAAAGATGACAATACCCCTCAAGGCACTCGTATTTTTGGACCCATAGCCAGAGAATTGCGTGAGAAGAACTATATGCGCATTCTCTCTCTGGCTCCGGAAGTGCTATAAGAGGAGGAAACTATGGCAAAAGTACATGTAAAAGTTAATGACAATGTCTTCGTCCTCAATGGTAAGGATGCCGGCAAAACTGGTAAGGTTCTTAAGGTTGATCCCAAGAATAACCGGGTAGTCGTAGAAGGTGTCAATATTATTACTAAGCACCAAAAGCCCGATATGCGCCTGAATACTGGCGGACTGGTTAAGAAGGAAGCGGCCATCAATGCCTCCAAGGTCATGTTGGTATGCCCCAAGTGCAAGAAGCCTTCTAAGACTGGCTACCGTTTTTTGGATAATGGGGACAAGGTCCGCTATTGCAAATCTTGTAATGCGGAAATCGAAACAGTCCGTAAGGCTAAGTAGTGAGAGGTAAGTATGGAAAACAGATTATACGAAAAATATAAAGATGAAGTCGTACCTGCCTTACAGGAACGTTTTCAGTATAAATCCGTGATGCAAGTTCCCAAACTAGAGAAAATTGTTCTCAATATGGGTGTTGGCGATGCACGTGAAAATGCCAAAGCGATCGAAGCTTCTATGGATGTACTGAGAACAATTTCTGGTCAAGCTCCTGTCGTCATTAAGGCCCGCAAGTCCGTTGCTAACTTTAAGCTCAGAGAAGGAATGAATATTGGTGTTAAAGTCACCTTGCGTGGCGAAAGAATGTATGAGTTCCTTGACAAGCTTATTTCTATAGCACTGCCTCGTACGCGTGACTTCCGTGGTATCAACCCCAACTCTTTTGATGGCCGCGGCAACTATGCCCTTGGCGCAAAAGAGCAGCTGATTTTCCCAGAAGTTGACTACGATTCGATTGATAAGATTCGTGGCATGGATATCGCGATTGTCACCACGGCGGAAACGGATGAAGAAGGCAAAGCGTTGCTGACTGGGCTGGGCATGCCTTTCCGTAAGTAGAGGGAGTAGAAAATGGCTAAAACTTCAAAAATTGTAAAAGCTCAACAAGAACCCAAGTTTTCCACCAGACAGCATAATCGCTGCCAAATTTGTGGCCGCCCTCGGGCTTATATGCGCAAGTTCGGGATTTGCCGACTCTGCTTCCGTGAATTAGCCTATAAAGGTCAGATTCCGGGCGTACACAAGGCTAGCTGGTAAGGGAGGTAGATATGCAAATTACAGACCCAATCGCTGATATGCTGACTCGTATCCGCAATGCCGGTTCTGCCGGTCATGAAACATGCACAGTTCCTGCCTCCAAGCTGAAGGCTGCTGTTGGACAGATTTTGGTCGATGAAGGTTATATTGAATCTATGGAAGTCTTGGATGAAGGTGTCCAAGGCCAACTTAAGATCACACTGAAATATCACGATCATAAGAATGTCATTCAAGGCATTAAAAGAATTTCTCGCCCCGGCCTGCGGGTCTATGCTGACGCGCAGAATATGCCAAAGGTTTTAAATGGCCTTGGTATAGCCATTGTTTCAACTTCTAAAGGTGTTATGACCGATAGAAGCGCACGCAAGCAAAATGTTGGTGGCGAAGTACTCGCTTACATTTGGTAAAACTCTGAAAAGGCCTTTAAGGCTGTAATCTTAAGAGCAGGAGGATAGAATGTCTCGTATAGGAAGAATGCCTATTGCTGTTCCTCAGGGCATTGAGGTTAAGTTTGAAAACCATGTCTGCACTGTCAGCAAGGGTAAGGATAAACTTAGCCAAGCCATTGACCCGAGGATCAATTTTGAACAAAAGGACGGCCATATTGTTTTAAGCCGTCATAGTGATGCCAAGGAAGTTCGCGCATTACATGGTTTGTACCGCGCTCTGATCCATAACATGATCGTTGGACTAGACCAGGGTTTTTCCAAAACCTTGAGAATCGAAGGAGTCGGTTATAAAGCAGAGCTTAAAGGTAAGGATCTGGTTTTGACCGTTGGCCTTTCTCATACTGTTGAAATGCAAGCCCCTGAGGGCATTACTTTTGAACTGACTAAGCCCACCGAAATTATCATTAAGGGTGCTGATAAGCAGCTGGTAGGGGAAACTGCCGCCAAGATCCGTGCTGTCCGTCCTCCCGAACCCTATAAGGGTAAGGGCATCCGCTATGCTGATGAAGTCGTACGCCTCAAAGAAGGCAAGACTGGTGCCTAATGAAAGGAAGATAGCAAGATGATTAAGAAAATTTCTAGGAACGTCATTCGCAAGAGAAAACAAGAACGCGTTCGTAAAAAAGTTTCTGGTACTGCTGAACGGCCCAGGCTCTCTGTCTTTCGTTCAAATGCCCATATTTACGCCCAGATCATTAACGATGAAACGCATACCACTTTGGCTTTCGCTTCTTCTTTAGAGCCTGAGTACAAGGGTAAGTCTGGAGCTAATACAGAAGCTGCTAAGCAAGTGGGTCAATCCATTGCTGAACGTGCCTTAAAGGCTGGTATCGAAGAAGTCGTATTTGACCGTTCTGGTTATATCTATCATGGCCGTGTAGCTGCTCTAGCTGATGCTGCTCGCGAAGCTGGGCTGAAATTCTAGGAGGAAGAGAGATGCAAGAAAATATGCAAGAAAACCTTGTACAGGAAGATATCAACCTGCAAGAGGCTAATACATCTGCAGACCAAGCTCCTAGGGGCAATGCGGATCAAGACCGTGATATGAGAGATTCAAGAACCTCTCGTGGCAATAACCCTCGCAATAACCGTAGGCGCAGAAATGACCGCGGCGGCCGTAGACGGGAAGAGAAGAAAGATCCCATTAAGGATGAGGTCATCCACATTGGTCGTGTTGCCAAAACCGTAAAAGGTGGTAGAAACTATCGCTTTACTGCTTTAGTCATAGCTGGAGACGGTGAAGGCAGAGTGGGGAAGGGAACAGGTAAAGCTGGTGAAGTTCCAGATGCTATTCGTAAAGCTTCTGAGGATGCCCGCAAGAATATGATCCAGGTGCCTATTTCTGGCACGACAATCCCTCACGAGATTACTGGCGTATTCGGCGGTGGTAAGGTTATTTTAAAGCCTGCTCCTGAAGGTACCGGGGTAATCGCTGGTGGCCCTATCCGTGCTATTTGTGACTTAGCCGGTATTAAAGATGTTCGTACGAAATCTTTAGGCAGTAATAATCCTAACAATATGGTAAATGCCGCATTTGAAGGCTTAAAGAGCTTAAATTCTATTGAAGAAATAGCTAAAAAGCGCGGCAAAACTGTCAAAGAGATTATTAGCTAAGGAGGGCGAACGTGAAACAGTTATTAGTAACCCAAGTTAGGTCTAGCAATAAGTGCACCAAGAAGCAACTCGCTAATCTGCAGGCACTTGGCCTGGGCAAAATTAATGAGCAGGTCTTGCATGAAGACAATGCTGCCATCAGAGGCATGTGCAATAAAGTTAGCCATCTCGTTTTAGTAGAAGAAGTTGAAGTTGAAGAGGAGGCTAGATAATGAAAATTAATGATCTTTTCCCCAGCGCGGGCTCCCGGCCCAAGGCCTGGCGTAAGGGCCGTGGCCATGGTACTGGCAACGGAAAGACTGCTGGCAGAGGCCATAAGGGCCAAAAAGCTCGGTCTGGTGGCGGCACTGGCTTAGCCTTTGAAGGCGGTCAAATGCCTATTTATCGTCGTCTCCCCAAGCGTGGCTTTAACAACAAACCTTTCGCCAAACAATATGTTCTCGTTAATGTTGAACAATTAAATGATTTTGCGGATGGCTCTACTGTTGATTTACAGGCTATTAAGGAAGCCGGCTTAATTCATGTGCCCAAGCGCTGTGATGGCCTGAAAGTATTGGGTAACGGAGATCTGAACAAATCTCTGACAGTAAAAGCTGTTGCTTACACCGCGTCAGCCAAGGAAAAAATTGCAAAGGCTGGTGGAACGGCCGAGGAGGTTTAACCCATGGGTGGCGGTATTTTCACAACATTTAAAAACGCCTGGCGGGTAGAGGATATCCGGCGGAAAATCTTTTTCACACTTTTTGCGGTCTTGATTTTTCGTCTGGGTACCCATGTCCCAGTGCCTGGTATCAGCTCAGTAGCTTTTAACGAGCTGCTGGGCCGTCTAGGTCAACTGGGTTCCTTTTTGAACATCTTCTCTGGGGGTGCTTTAAATCAGGTTTCTATACTTTCTTTAGGTATTCAACCCTATATTAATGCCTCCATTATTATGCAACTCTTAGTTGTCATCATTCCTGCACTTCAGAATTTGCAAGATGAAGGTGAATCTGGCCGCAAAAAGATCCAGCAATACACCCGGTATTTTGCTATTGGTCTTGCCCTCTTGATGTCCTTCTTTTACTGGAATGCAACTAAAGTTGCTGCCATTAATGCTTTACCTGCTTGGCTTAATGCCTTTGTGGTTATTTTGAGCTTTACTGCAGGTTCTGCTTTTATTATGTGGCTGGCGGAGCAAATTAATAAACGTGGTATTGGTAATGGTACGTCTATTATCATTTCCATCGGTATTATTAGCCGCATTCCTTATACCGTTCAGCTTCTCTGGAGAAGCGTTTCTGCTTGGCGCTTAGGCGGTGGCAGCATCTTTGTCGCTGTGCTTACAGTGCTTGGTGTTGTTGCCTTCTTCGTCTTTGTTATTGGACTTGTAGTTTACATTTCTACTTCCGAACGCAGAATCCCTGTTCAGTATGCTAAGAAGGTCATTGGCCGTAAAGTTTATGGAGGCCAATCCTCCTATCTGCCCATTAAGGTAAACCAATCCGGCGTTCTGCCCGTTATCTTTGCAGTGTCCGTATTGATGATGCCTTCTACTATAGCCGGTATGACCGGCGGGACAGGTAAGATTGCTCAGTTCTTCCTGAACTTTAACCAGCATGTCTCTTACTACATTATTTATGCCTTGATGATTTTAGGCTTTACTTTCTTCTATTCTTCTATCTCCTTTAATCCGGTAGATATCTCTAAGAACTTGCAGAAGAATGGTGGCTTTATCCCTGGCATTCGTCCTGGCAAACCGACTGCTGACTATATCAAGGCGTCTGCTAATAAACTCTCATGGTTTGAAGCACTCTTCCTAACAGTTATAGTCCTGTTGCCTACGATTCTTAGCTTCGCTACAGGTACTAGCCAAGCCCTCTGGTTTGGTGGTACCGGCGTTATGATTATCGTTGGTGTCGCTTTAGACATGGTGAACCAGTTAGAAGCTCAACTCATGATGAGACACTACAAGGGTTTCCTTGACTAAGCTTTCAGGAAATCTACAGCTGCCTCTGGCCTTGGCCAGGGGCAGTCTTTGCTTAAATGACAGAAAAGCGAGGCAACGCTTTGGCGCGGCCTTGGCTTTTCTTGCTGTTTAAGACAAAATTAGAATTAATGTAATGCTAACAATTGAAGCTGTGGAGGTTTACATATGCGTTTAATCTTTTTGGGCGCGCCAGGGGCAGGCAAGGGAACTTTAGCGGAGCTTTTGGCCGATCATGCGGATCTTGTTCATATTTCAACCGGTGCTATCTTGCGGGAAGAAATTAAAGCGGGCAGTGACTTGGGCAAAGAAGCAAACGATTATGTTAAGCAGGGCAAGCTTGTACCTGAAAGCCTGATCAACTCTATGCTCGAAAATAGACTTGAGCAAGGAGACTTATCGAATGGCTATATTTTAGACGGTTATCCGCGCACCTTGGCGCAAGCAAAGTTTTTAGACCAACTTTTGGCTCGGCTAGATACGCCTTTGGACCATGTTGTTCTTGTTGATGTGGATCAGGAGGTCATTATTAAACGCTTGTCCTCACGTGTAACCTGTTCGCAATGTGGAGCCATTTTTAATCTTTTACAACAAGCTCCTCAAAAAGAGGGTATTTGCAATAAGTGTGGGGGGACTCTTATAGTCCGTGAAGATGATAAAGAAGAGGTCGTTCGCCATCGTTTAGAGGTTTATGAGGAGAATACCAAGCCCTTAATTCAATATTATCAAGATGGGGGATTGTTACTGAAAGTAGACAATTCTGCTTCACCTGCTATAGCTTTAGAAATTCTTTTAGATCAACTAGAGAAAGGATCTGAATAGTTTGATTATTATCAAAACACCAGATGAGATTGAAAAGATTAAAGCTGCCTGCGCTATCACGGCAGAGATCTTTGCAGTTATTAAACCTTGGATCAAGCCTGGTATTTCTACCTGGGACCTAGACCAAATTGTTTATGAGACTATTGTTAAACATGGAGCCAGGCCCTCTTTTCTACATTATGGTGATCCCCCTTTTCCTGCTTCCGCCTGTATTTCTATTAATGATGAAGTGGTACACGGCATACCACGGAAAGACCGCATCCTTAGAGATGGTGATATTGTCTCAGTGGATGTAGGCTCTTACTTAGATGGCTTTCACTCGGACGCAGCTCGCACTTTCCTTTGCGGTAATGTCGATCCTGCTGTAGAAAAACTGGTGCGTGTTACTGAGGAATCCTTTTGGATAGGCATTGCACAAGCGCAGCAAGGGAAGAGGATTGGGGATATTTCTCACGCCATTCAAACACATTGTGAAAGCCAGGGCTTTGGCATTGTTAAGGAGTTGAGCGGCCATGGCGTGGGTCGAGATTTACATGAAGACCCAGAAATCCTTAATTATGGTCATGCTGGAAAGGGTCCCCGCTTGCAAGCGGGTATGGTCATTGCAGTTGAACCTATGGTGACTCTGGGATCGCCCCACATCGTCTTAGAGGATGACGATTGGACCATTGTCACGAGAGATGGCCAAGCGGCCGCTCATTATGAGAATACGGTAGTGATCCGAGAGGATGGACCAGAAATTCTCACTTGCCTGGAACGGACCAGGCCTTAGTTTATTTCGTAAAGGAGTTTTTATGGCTAGAGAAGATTTGATAGAAGTACAAGGTGTGGTTGTCGAGACTCTGCCCAATACTATTTTTAAAGTTGAATTGGAAAACGGGCATATTGTCACGGCACACCTGTCAGGTAAACTACGTCAGCACTACATTAAGATTCTAACAGGTGATAAGGTCACCCTAGAGTTATCTCCATATGATCTCACCAAAGGTCGAATCACTTGGAGATCTAAATAAATATTGCTTTAGGCCTTGCAAAGTAGAAAGTTTTCCCTATAATGGATGGGTACGCGCAAAACCGCGATAGTTTTGTGTGCTTTAATTTTGTGAAAGAAGGGGGTAGCACTATGAAGGTAAGACCTTCCGTAAAAAAGATGTGTGACAAATGTCGTATTATTAAGCGCCATGGTCGGGTTATGGTAATTTGCTCCGATCCCAAGCACAAACAGCGTCAAGGCTAAACGCATTTTTAAGCCTAGGCTGAGGCTCGGCAGATTATACCTTGCCTCTCCCGGTGCCGAAAAAAATCCGGGGCTAGCGATAGTCCATGATCTAAGACTTTCGCAAAATTTAAGCACACGAAACAGGGATGCGGCTGCATCAATCTTGGATTGTTGTTTCCTAACATTCGTGTTTGCCATATAGATATAGATCATTAACAAACAAAACCAACACCTAGATTGATGGAGGTAACTTAATGGCACGTATAGCCGGGGTAGACTTACCCAACGATAAGCGCGTGGAAATCGGCCTAACTTATATTTATGGCATTGGCCGGACCATGTCTAATAAAATCCTTTCCGAATGTGACATCAACCCTGATACGCTGGTTAAGGATTTAAGCGATGATGAAATTTCTAAAATTAGAGATACTATTGATCACTCCTACCATGTAGAAGGCGACCTCAGACGTGAAGTGGCAATGAACATCAAACGTCTACAAGAGATTGGCTCTTATCGGGGACGCCGCCATCGTATGGGCCTTCCTGTACGTGGACAGCGGACTAAGACTAATGCCAGAACCCGCAAGGGCCCAGGCAACTTAGCCAAGAGAAAGAAATAGTAGGAGGATGATATGTCTAAGAATCCGAGAAAATCAGGTAAAGGCGGTCGCGTAAGAAGAAGAGACCGCAAAAATATAGATCAGGGCATTGCCCATATCCATTCTACTTTTAACAATACGATTGTTACCATTACGGACATGCAGGGCAACGTCATTTCCTGGTCCTCCGCTGGCGCTCAGGGTATGAAAGGCTCTCGGAAGTCTACGGCCTTTGCTGCTCAGCTGTCTTCAGAATCTGCTGCAAAGCAGGCTATGGAGCATGGTTTACGTACTGTAGAAGTTAATGTCAAGGGTCCTGGCGCAGGACGTGAATCCGCCATCCGTGCTTTGGCCACTGTCGGCTTGGAAATTACTGTCATTCGTGACGTCACGCCTATTCCTCATAATGGATGCCGCCCTCCCAAGCGTCGTAGAGTTTAAAGGAGTATAGAATGGCTAAATATACTGATGCTGCCTGCCGTCTCTGCAGGCGTGAAAATGATAAATTGTTCCTTAAGGGTGATCGTTGCTACTCCAATAAGTGTGCAATGGTCCGTCGCAAAGGTGCTCCTGGTCAAAATCAGGGGAGAAGACGCAAGGAATCCGAATATGGACGCCAATTGCGTGCTAAACAGAAGACAAAACGTTTCTATGGCGTCTTAGAAAATCAATTCCGCAAGACCTATGCACGTGCGGAAAAGATGCCTGGCATTACAGGTGAAAACCTCCTCCAGCTCTTAGAGCGTCGTATGGACAATGTAGTTTACCGACTTGGCTTTGCAGAATCTCGTGCTCAGGCCCGTCAATTGGTTACACATGGCCATTTCGATGTAAATGGTAGCCGTTTAGATATCGCTTCTGCAACCTTAAATGAGGGAGATGTCATCACAGTACGTGAGAATTCTCGTAAACTTCTGCCTTTTACGGATTTAGAGGCCTCTAGCATGGTGCCCAAGTGGTTGGAAATGAATGTAGACCAGCTCAGCGGCAAGGTTGTCAGTCTACCTTCCAGAGAAGAAGTTGACCTGAACGTTGAAGAAACCTTAATCGTCGAGCTCTACTCCAAATAGTCTCAACACTCGACTCAGCGCCCATCGGGCTTGGAGTAGAGTATTCTAGAATCTAAGATTATTTGTAAGCACCCAGCCAGATAAGGAGGCCAAAGTGTTAGAAGTAAGAGTTCCAACTATCGAATGCCTAAAACATAGTGACGATGGTTTCTACGGCAAATATAGTTTTGAGCCCTTGGAAAGAGGCTATGGTACAACCCTAGGCAATGCCTTGCGGCGTGTTCTCTTGTCCTCCCTGCCAGGAGCTGCAGTAACTGCCCTCCGTGTAGAAGACGTTTATCATGAGTTTTCTACTATTCCCGGTGTGATTGAGGATATGACTGAAGTCATCCTGAATGTCAAGGGAATTAGGGCCCGTGTCCATACTGATGGTCCCAAAACTGTACATTTCCAGGCTAAAAAAGGTCAAGAAGGTGTCGTTAAGGCCGGCGATATTGAGCATGATGAAGAATTAGAGATTATGAATCCTGACCAGTTTATCTGCCACCTGAATGGTGATGCGGATGTCTATCTGGAATTCACCTTTGCTCAAGGTGTCGGTTACAACAGTGCCGAAGATAATAAATGGCCCCATCAACCTATTGGGGTTATTCCGATCGATTCGATCTTTAACCCTGTGCGGAAGGTCAACTATACGGTTGAAAATACCCGCGTAGGTCAGAATACAGACTTTGATCGTCTGATTTTGGAGATCCAAACGGATGGTACTGTTAATAGCACAGATGCTTTGTCTTACGCAGCTAAGCATTTAATTGAACATCTGAAGCCTTTTACCGTACTGGATCATGATGCTCTCTCTAAAGTTGAAGTGGAAGAGCCCATTGAAGATGTACATAACAAGGAACACGATACGATCATTGAAGATTTGGACTTCTCTGTCCGCACCTTCAATTGCCTGAAAAGGGCTAATATCAACTCAGTAGGTGACCTGATTGCGCGTACTGAAGAAGATATGATGAAGGTAAGAAATTTGGGCAAAAAGTCCTTGGAAGAAGTTATTCTAAAACTGGACGAACTAGGTCTGGAATTAGCAAAAGAAACTGAAGAGTAAGCGGACCCCCGCGTTGGAGGAAGATATAAATGTCTGGATACAGAAAGCTTAGTCGTAAGTCTGACCAAAGACGTGCTATTTTAAAGAATCAAGTCACGTCCTTTATTGTTCATGGACATTTGACGACTACAGAAGCTCGTGCTGAGGAAGTGCAAAAGATTGCCGAGCGTCTTATTACCCTAGCAATTAAAGAACATAAGAACTATGACAGTAAAGAGGTCAAAGTTTCTACTGCCAAATTAGATGGGAAGGGCAAGAAACTCTTGGAGTCCCGTTCTTCTAAGTCTGGCGCTCATTATGACGTCGTACAGCGTGAAGTGGCTAGTAAGCTGGTTCAGGTTGACCATCCCTCTCGTCTGGCCGCCAGACGCCAAATGCTGGCCTATATGTATGAGATGAAGGATGAGAATGGCAAACGTCTGAATACTGTCAACCATCTCTTTAATGAAATTGCTCCCCGTTATCAAGAGCGGCAGGGCGGTTATACGCGAATCGTTAAATTAGGCGCTCGCCGTGGCGACGGTGCCCATATGGTTAGACTGGAACTCGTCTAGTTTTACCTCGTACAGCCTAATAAGATTATTTTTGATTAAAGGGCATCTCTTGAGATGCCCTTTTCTAAACCTGCCTAGTGCCTACCCCCGGTCTGGTCAACTGAAACTGGAGTGGCTTGGCTTATGATCTGTTTTGAAGGGAAGAAGACTTGACTAATCTGTCTAAGGATATGGTTTGTTTCACTGATGTAAGCTTTGCTTACCAATCAGATCAACAAGAAATTCGCGCCATAGAAGATTTAAGTTTAGCGGTTAGGCGGGGCCAGCATGTTGCTATTATTGGCCATAATGGGTCTGGTAAGTCTACTTTTGCTCGGCTATGCAATGCCCTTATTTTGCCTGACCAAGGTCAGGTCTCTATAGCAGGCCTTACAGCTTCCAGCATGGAGGCGGTTTACGAGATCCGTAGAACTTGTGGCATGGTTTTTCAAAATCCTGACGATCAGATTGTGGCCTCTAGTCTTGAGGAAGATGTCGCTTTTGGCCCTGAAAACCTGGGTCTATCAACGACAGAGATTCAGTCCCGTGTTCAGGATGCCTTAGCTAGAGTGGGCTTGACCCCTTATGCCAAAATGTCGCCTCAACACTTATCGGGCGGTCAAAAGCAAAAGTTAAGTGTGGCCGGCGTATTGGCCATGCATCCGACCTGCCTGGTTTTAGATGAATCAACCTCTATGCTGGATCCCCAGGCTGCTCAGGATTTGATGGATTTTGTAACTGAGCTTTGCCGGACGGAAGGTCTCACCCTCATCAATATTACTCACAATATGGAAGAGGCAATGCGGGCCGACCAAGTTTTTGTCCTAAGTCGTGGCAAGCTAGTTCTGTCTGGCAGTCCCCGTGAGATCTTCGCGCAACCCGACCGCTTAACACAAGAAAATTTAGTCTTACCCTTCTATTTAGGACTCTATCACGAACTTTTGCCTTGGGTTCCTGCTTTAGCTTATCCAGAAACGGCAGAAGATCTCGCAAATAATTTAGCTGATTTAATAAAGCTGATGGATACAGGTAAATTATCTAGTCTTGGCAAGGAGGGCCTCCTAGTGGATCAAGAGCCCTCTGCTAGCCCAACACAAGAGTCCTTTATTGAAATAAAAGATCTATCCTATAGCTATAACCCTAAATCTAGCAGGCCTCAGCAGGTCCTACATGAGATTAATCTACAGATCCGGCAGGGAGAGATCTTTGTGCTTTGTGGGCATTCAGGTTCTGGCAAATCCACCCTGATTTCTCACCTAAATGGTATATATAGAGCGCAGACAGGCTGGGTAAAGGTTTTGGGTTACGACAGCCGGGTTAAGGAAGATCTGATCAAAATTCGCCAATTGGTTGGCCTGGTTTTCCAATATCCGGAGAAACAGCTCTTTGCAGAGACCGTAGCGGAGGATATTGCATTTGGCTTGCGTCAACAAAAATTAGCTGAAGAAGAGATTAGTGCCCGGATCCGAGAAGTTGCAGAGCTACTGGACTTGGATCCTGATCTTTTGGACCGGTCTCCCTTTGAGTTATCAGGTGGTCAGCAACGGCGGGTTGCTATCGCAGGTGTTTTAGCCATGCAGCCTGAAGTCTTAGTTTTAGATGAGCCGGCGGCTGGCCTAGACCCCCTAGCTCGGCAGGCGATGCTAGATGAAATTAAGGCCCTCAATCGTAAGGGCAAGACCATCGTGATGGTTACCCATAATATGGAGGATGCGGCCTATTTAGCAGACCGTATTGCTGTTATGGCCCAGGGTAGAATCTTGGCGATTGATAAGCCTGAGATCATTTTTAGTCAAGCAGACCTTCTCGCTCAGTCGGGTCTGGCTCTGCCGGCCAGTCTTCGCTTTTCTCATAATTTATCTCAGGCTTCAGGTCTAGACCTGAATTTTATGAGCCTCCAGGAGGCTAGTAGCCAGCTTCAATCGGCCTTAGCCCTTGGAAATGAAGGCCTAGAAGAGGCGTAGCATGGGTATGTTTGAAAATACAAATTTTGGCCAATATATTGCCCTTGATTCTTTTCTTCATAAGCGGGATCCCCGCATGAAGTTTCTCGCTTTATTAGCCTTTATTATAGTGGTGATTATCACAAAATCTCCTTGGGGTATCTTAGCTCTAAACTTATTAGCAGTCATTTGTCTTAGCTTATCCAAAATTCACTTGCGGGAGGCTCTGGCTACGTTGAAACCTCTCCTACCCCTCCTCATCTTAGCTTTCTTAATCAATCTTTTTGTCACGGAAGCGGGTGATCCCTTGATATTTCACTGGCGCTTCTTGAAAATTTCTCAGCAGAGTTTGACCAATGCCTGGGTGATGACCTTGAGGATATCGGCTTTAATTTTTGTCTCTAACCTTTTCTTAAGCCTGACGACTACTGCTATGGAACTGAGCAACGCCATCACTAGCCTCTTGTCTCCCTTAAGTAAGCTGGGTTTGCCAGTTCAAGATATGGGTATGATGATGTCTATCGCCCTGCGCTATATTCCTAGTTTAATGGCTGAAACGGATAATCTAATGAAGGCTCAATCTTCACGTGGAGCCAACTATGATACGGGTGGTTTGCTCCTTCGCTTGAAGGGCCTGGTTGCAGTTATGGTCCCTCTTTTTATTTCTTCTTTCCGCCAAGCAGAAGTTTTGGCAGAAGCTATGGAAGCCAGAGCCTACCGCTCCGATATCCGCCGCGGTAAACTTCACCCCCTGCTTCTGCAAACGCAGGATTGGATCTTCTTCCTAATTTTTATGGCCTCGCTAATAGGGATAGTAGTATGGGACACACAGGTCAGATAAAGTTCACAGATCATCCTCTGAAATACTATGCTCTCTTGTTGGCGTACACGGGTGCAGGATTTCATGGCTGGCAAGATCAGGCCAATGCCTTGACCGTGCAGGCGACTTTGCGTACCGCTTGGCATGAACTCACGGGAGAAGACCTACACTTTCAGGGATCCTCTCGTACAGATGCGGGCGTTTCGGCCCGGGGACATGTTTCAAACTTTGCTACCCGGTCCGCCATCCCTCCAGACCGCCTGCCCCGTGCCCTCAACGCCTACTTGCCGGATACTATTCGCGTGCGGGATATAAAAGCTGTTACTCCCGACTTTAATGCGCGACATAAGGCCTGTGGCAAACTCTATGTTTATCGTTTTTTTAATCATCAGTCAGGCTCTGCTCTCTTAGCTCATCTGACCTGCCACCTGCCTCAAAAATTGGACCTCGTAGCCATGCAGGAGGTGGCGGATTATTTATGTGGAGACCATGATTTTACTGCCTTTATGGATCAAGGCTCGGTTGTTCGCAAGACTCTAAGAAGGCTGGACCGCTTAGAAATTATACCGGATCCTCAAAGTCCTGTTCTTAACATGGTATGTTTAGGTCCGGCCTTCCTCTATCATCAGGTGAGGATTTTGGCAGGGACTCTCAGCTATGTAGGCCAGGGTAAATTAGATCTTGGGGCTGTCCAGGAGGCTCTGCTACAAAAAAATCGCAAAATTCTGGGCAAGACCATGCCAGCCCAAGGCCTCTGTTTGGAGCGGGTTTTTTATCCTCAGCCGGTTTTTGGGGGAGATGGTTTAGACGATTATCAGGTCCTAGTCCAGGCGGATCGGTCAAGCCTCTGGCAGCAAATCCGCCTTGTCTAAGGCTTTTTAATTGGCTATTTCAATGGCAAAAGCATAAAATAGATCAAACAAAGAAAGCTGGTTATGACAAATCATGACGAATCATTCTTCATCTAAATTTAGTCTTAGCGAACGCAATGTTTCTATGCTAACAGACTTTTATGAGCTAACCATGTCCAATGGTTATTTACAATTAGGCTTGAAAGATCAAATTGTTATTTTTGATCTTTTCTTCCGTTCTGTTCCCGAAAATGGCGGATATGCCATTATGGCTGGTCTGGAGCAAGCAATTGATTATCTAGCCAACTTAAGTTTTTCTAGTGAAGATATCGCCTATCTCCGGTCGCTCAACACATTTTCTGAAGAGTTTTTAAACTACCTCGCCCACTTTAAATTTGCTTGTGATGTTTGGGCCTTTGAGGAGGGTATGCCTATCTTTCCTGGTGAACCGATTGTAAAGGTCAGAGGGCCTTTGCCTCAGGCTCAAATGGTAGAAACGATGTTGCTCCTCACCATTAATCATCAATCTTTGATTGCAACCAAGTCTACCCGGATTGTGCGAGCTGCCCAGGGCAGACCGGTTATGGAATTTGGTGCCCGCCGGGCTCAGGGTTATGATGCCTCTGTCATGGGAGCCCGTGCGGCTTATATTGGGGGTGTTGCTGGCACTTCCTGTACTTTGGCAGGCCAGCAATTCGGCATTCTGCCCCTAGGAACTATGGCCCACTCCTGGGTTCAATGCTTTCCTACGGAGTATGAAGCCTTTAAGGCTTATGCCCTCAACTACCCGGATAACTGCCAGCTCTTAGTAGATACTTACAATACTCTGCACTCTGGTGTTCCCAATGCGATCCGTATCGCTAAGGAAGTCTTGGAACCCATGGGGAAGAGACTCCGGGCTATCCGCATTGACTCTGGTGACCTGACCTATCTGAGTATGGAAGCCCGGAAAATGTTGGATGCTAATGGTTTGGAGGACTGCGGTATCACCCTGTCCAATTCCATGGATGAATACACCATTCAGGAGATCTTACGCCAAGGTGCGGAAGTAAATTCCTTTGGGGTAGGGGAGCGCCTCATTACTTCTAAGTCCGAGCCGGTTTTCGGTGGGGTATATAAGTTGTCCGCAGTTTATCAGGATGGTAAACCCCTGGCCCGTATGAAATTCTCGGATAATCCAGAAAAAATTACTAACCCTGGTAGCAAAGAGGTGTGGCGTTTCTATGACAAGGAAACCGGTTATGCTCTAGCCGACCTCATTAGCTTGGAAGGCGAGGAGATTGAATCCATTCATCCCTATACGATCTTTGATCCCCTCCATACCTGGAAACAGAAGACACTGACCAATTTTGAAGCAGTCAAGATGCTCAAGCCCATCTTTGTTAAAGGTGAATATGTGTATGAGAGTGGTGGCCTGGAGGCGGCGAGACAGCGTTGTCAAGCGGAGTTGGCAAGACTCTGGGATTCCATCCGACGTTTTGAAAATCCCCAAATCTACTATGTTGATTTGTCCTATGACCTTTGGGAACTCAAGGAGAAGATGCTTGCTGACCAGGCAGGTTCTGCTCACGCATAAAATCTAGATGCCTCACGGATGCTTTATATTCAACTTCTTCTTAAATTATAAGTGGGATGATAAGCATAAAATGTATTAAAAATCATGCAAAATTACTAACACTACAAATGCTAGATAGAAACACTAAAAAGATGCCCCGAACAGTCAAATAAATTGTGCGACTGATTGACAATATCTTTAACTCTGTTGTAATATCTGTGAAAGCTTGTGTTTCGCTCTTAGCTAGATAGATGCATAAATATGCGAAATGCAAAAATATATTATGGAGGTACATTATGAAGAAGAGAATCAGCCTGCTGTTAGCCCTAGTCCTATTACTAGGTGTTTTCGCGGCCCCAACGCTCATGTTTGCTGAAGAAGAAGAGGCCAAATCTCTTAAGGATGTTCCAGACTGGGACGGCACTGAAGCTGAATTCCATATTGGCCTGGTAACTGGTACTGTTTCGCAGAGTGAAGATGACCTGCGTGGTGCAGAAGAATTAATCCGCCGGTATGGTGACAGTAAATCAGGTGGTATGATTACTCACCTGACCTATCCCGACAACTTTATGTCTGAGCAAGAAACGACAATCTCTCAAATTGTTGGTCTGGCTGATGACCCTCTCATGAAGGTTATTGTGGTCAACCAAGCTGTTCCTGGCACAGCTGCCGCTTTCAATCAGATTCGCGAATTCCGTGATGATATCCTGCTTTTAGCGGGTGAGTCTCATGAAGACCCAACCGTCATTACCCCTGCCGCAGACTACTGCGTATCCGTTGATAAAGTTGGCCAGGGTTACCTTATGCCCTATGCTGCTAAAGAATTAGGCGCAAAGACTTTTGTTCACGTATCTTTCCCTCGTCACTTAAGTCAAGAAATTATGGCTCAGCGCCATGCCATTTTAGCCGCAGCTTGCGAAGAACTGGGTATTGACTTTGCTGATGAGACTGCACCTGACCCCATGTCTGATATTGGTATTCCAGGCGCTCAACAATTTATCCTCGAGCACATGAATGCTTGGGTAGATAAATATGGGACGGATACGGCTTTCTTCTGCACCAATGATGCAGAGACTGAGCCTATGTTGAAAAAAGTCGCTGAACTCGGAGCTTTCTTTATTGAAGCGGACCTTCCTAGTCCCCTCATGGGCTATCCTGGTGCCTTTGGCATTGAGCTCAAAGATGTTGCTGGTGACTGGCCGGCCATTTTAAAGAAGGTTGAAGAGGCCGTCGTTAAAGCTGGCGGTGGCGAACATATGGGTACTTGGGCCTACTCTTTTGGCTTTACCTGCACTGCTGGTTTAGGTGAATTTGGTAAGCGGGTTGTTGAAGGCGAGTATGAGAAGGATCCGGAAACTGAGACCTTCAAGCCAGAAGATATTCTCGCTTGCTTTGAAGAGTACACTCCTGGTTGTAAGTGGACCGGTGGTTACTTCATGAATACCACGGGCGATGAGCCTGAACCCTGGAAAAACTTCTACCTTGTCTCTCAGGATCTCTATGTCTTCGATAAAGGCTTCTTAGGCCTGGATGAAGTAGAGGTACCACAGAAGTATCGTGAAATGGCTTACGAAGTTAAGACCCAGGAAGAACTGGAAGCCGAAGCGGAACCCGAAGGCAATTAGTCGTTTGTTCGTGCTATTTGTCCTTTGATTTTCATCCTTGAACAATAATGCGTTCAAAAGCCCTGCCCAAACTGGAGCAGGGCTTTTTAGAAACAAGCGTATAGAAAGAGGTGCTTATGGCCTTGCTTGAAGTACGAAATGTTAGCAAGGATTTTAGCGGCAATGTCGTTCTAAAAGATATTTCGTTTTCTTTGGATGCTGGAAAGGTCTTAGCCTTGTGCGGTGAAAATGGCGCAGGCAAATCTACCCTGATGAACATCATCTTCGGCATGCCAGTCATCCAGGATACGGGTGGCTATGAAGGAGAAATTCTTATTGACGGTCAGGTCGTAAAATTCCAAAATACGTCAGATGCTCTAGAGGCCGGTATTGGTATGGTTCATCAGGAATTTTCTTTGATACCAGGTTTTACGGCAGCAGAAAACGTTATGCTTAACCGTGAACCAACCAAACCCAATACTATTTCGAAAATTACCCGTCAGATGAAACTGGACAAAATAGATGCACCCACGATGCATGAAAGTGCCCAGGAATCTATTGATAAACTGGAAATTGAATTAGACTCTCATAACATGGTGGGAGAGTTGCCCGTAGGTTACAAGCAATTTTTGGAAATTGCCCGCGAAATCAATAAAGAGAAAGTTAAGCTCTTGATTTTGGATGAGCCTACCGCCGTCTTAACCGAGTCTGAAGCTGAACTCTTGCTGACAGCAATGCGTAAGTTGTCAGCGAGCGGTATCAGTATTATCTTTATTTCTCACCGTCTCCGTGAAGTCATGGAAGTGTGTGACCAGGTTGTGGTTATGCGCGACGGCCTGATCGTGGCGGACGCGGACAAGGATGACATTACCATACCCGAAATTGCTAGCTTAATGACGGGGCGCGACGTCGATATGGATACCCAAAATGCCCATGATGCAAAGGGATATGAGCCTAATGGAGACGTCATCCTAGAGCTCAAGAACCTCTTTGTGGACATGCCTGGTGAGGCCGTGGATGGTGTAAACCTAACGGTATATGAGGGTGAGATCTTAGGCATTGCTGGCCTAGCAGGCCAAGGCAAGCTGGGTATCTCTAATGGGATTATGGGAATTTATCCTACACTTGGAAAAATTATTTTCCAGGGTAAAGAAGTCCCCCTAAACAACCCCAGAGCGGCACAAGAGATGGGCATAGCCTTTGTTTCCGAAGATCGGAGAGGTGTAGGCCTGCTCTTAGATGAGCCTATTTCGTGGAACATTTGCTTTAATGCGATGCAGATTCAGAACCTTGGACTCAAAAAATTCTTGTTCTTTAACTTACGTGACGAGAAAAAAATGACAGAGATTGCTGAAAAGTACATTGAAGAACTCGAAATTAAATGTACTGGTCCCGATCAGCTGGTCAAGAACCTGTCTGGCGGTAACCAGCAAAAAATCTGCTTGGCTAAGGCATTCTGTATGCAACCCAAGCTCCTCTTAGTCTCTGAGCCGACTCGTGGCATTGATGTAGGTGCTAAAGAATTAGTTCTAGAAGCCTTGAAAAAATATAACCGCGACAATGGCACAACCATTGTTATAGTGTCTTCAGAGCTTGAGGAACTCCGTTCTGTTGCGGGCCGTATTGCTGTAGTAGACGAGGGCGAGATTGCCGCCATCTTACCGGCTACCGAATCATCTGCCAAATTTGGCCTCTTGATGTCCGGCGAAAAACTTGAGGAGAGTGCATCATGACAAAAATTAAACACGCTATCCAGGGCTTTGGCCGCGCCAGGATGATTATTTTGATCTTCCTGGTGGCCTTACTCTTGATTGCCCCGGTGTTTGGTGTCAGTCGGGTGGCTTCCTTAAATGATATGCTGACCCGCTTCGCCATGAACGCTGTATTAGTTTTATCCATGGTTCCCATGATTCAATCCGGTTGCGGCCTGAACTTTGGTGTGCCCCTGGGGCTAGTCTCAGGCCTTCTAGCGGAGGCCATTATTTGGGAATACAAACTTCCTGGAGCTAAAGGTTTCATCTTAGCTATGCTCTTGGGTGCCCTGATTGGTGCCATTTTGGGTATGTTGTATGGATTTATTCTCAACCGTATTCGCGGTGATGAGATGGTGATTGCAACATATGTCGGCTACGCCATTATCTATTTTATGAATATGATGTGGTTGACTCTGCCTTTCAAAAACCCCTCGAGTGTTCAAGGCTATGCAGGCGAAGGCTTACGGGTCACGATCAGTTTGGATAACCACTGGCTCCATGTTTTTGATGACTGGCCGGGTAAACCTGGTAGGGGAGTCGTCCTGACAATCCATGAATACTTGAATGGTCAATGGACCCCCCAAGAATTCAAGATTCCGGTCGGTACGCTATTACTTTTTGCTTTCTTAGCACTTTTGATGTGGCTTTTCTTCCGGTCCAAGACGGGTACAGCTATGACTGCGGTCGGTTCCAACCCCATCTATGCCATGGCTGGTGGTATCAACATCAAGAAGATGCGGATGTCTTCCGTAGTGCTGAGCACCTCCATTGCTGCCATTGGAATGATTATCTACGGACAGACTTATGGTTTTGCTCAGTTCTACACGGCACCGCAGTTCTTTACCTTTCCCACGGTGGCGGCCATACTCTTGGGCGGTGCATCGCTTAATAAAGCCAGCATAACCAACGTTATCCTTGGTACCTTCCTCTTCCAGGGGGTATTAACCCTAACACCGTCCGTTATTAATAGTGCCATTAAGCTTGATATGTCTGAGGTCATTCGTATGATCATCACTAACGGCCTCATCATCATTGCACTGACGAGGAAAGGAAAGAAAGATGCTTAATAAGAAAATTGATTGGCGAAGTACCCTCCGCCAGGCCATGGTACCCTTGCTTTTCATCGTTATAATTGCCCTGGCTATTCCTCTTTCCGGCTTCTCTTCAGCCCACTTAATCGGGGAAATTCTCGCAAGATTCGCCCGGGATACTTTCCTTGCCGTTTCTTTGATTATCCCTATTCTGGCTGGTATGGGTATTAACTTTGCCATTTCCCTGGGCGCCATGGCGGCACAAATCGGGATTATCATCTCGCAAAACTTTTTTGTAGGTGGGATCCCTGGTATGTTGCTCTCGGCCCTAATCGGCTTGCCTTTTGCGATTTTGCTCGGATGGTTTGCTGGTTCTGTGATGAATAAAGCCAAAGGCCGGGAAATGATCAGCTCCATGATCTTGGCTTTCCTGATCTCTGGTATCTATCAGTTCGTCGTGCTCTATATTATGGGTGGTTTGATCCCCATTCAAAATAAGGATATTCTTTTGTCTCGCGGTTATGGTATTAAAAACTCCATTCCTCTGGCTACTAAGGGTGCCTTAGATAATCTGTGGAACATTAAATTTAAGATTCCAGGTATTATGCGTCCGCTGAATATCCCTATCGCGACCTATATTGTCATTGCTTTGGTTTGTGTGTTTGTCGTCTGGTTTAAGAAGACAAAAATCGGCCATGATATGAAGGCGGTCGGCCAAAGTCAACGGGTAGCGGATAGTGCAGGCATGAAGGTAGACAAGATTCGTCTGCAATCTATTATCATTTCTACCGTAATGGCGATGCTTGGTCAGCTCATTTACCTACAGAATATAGGGACTATGAATACCTATAATGGTACAGACCAAACCTCACTCTTCGCTGCTGCTGCCCTCTTAATTGGTGGTGCATCAGTCGCCTCGGCTACCATTCCTAACGCCTTAATTGGTGTTATCCTCTTCCATCTCATGTTTATAGTAATGCCTAATGCGGGTAAGAATCTTACAGGCAACCCGGCCATTGGTGAGTATTTCCGTTCATTTATCTCCTATGGTGTTGTTGCCTTGGCCCTGGTTATGCATGCTTACTCTAGGAAGAAGGCTGCAGAAGAAGAACGTAAAGCACTTCACCATCAAAAGGCTAAAGAAAAACTGGCAAATACTGAAGCTGAAGCTAAAGCCTAATTGTTGCTAGTTTTCAGACGGAATACGTGCCAAGACTTAAGAACTTCCCTGCCTATATCCTCATGGGCAGGGAAGTAGTCATTTGGGTTTAGACTTTGTCCTGTTGATCAATTCAAAGATTTGCTTTTTTTCATACAAATTATGCTATAATCCGAGTGCTTCATTTATCCCTTATTTGATCCCTCAGGTTTCAGACACAGTGAGATAAAACAGAGCAAATCAAATAAGGAGGCCTTGATAGATGCCAGACAAAATTTTGCAGTGCAAAGACTGCGGCGCCGAATTCGTCTTCACTGAAGGTGAGCAAGAATTTTACCGCGAAAAAGGTTTTGAAAATGACCCTGTTCGCTGCCCTGCTTGCCGCAAAGCTAAAAAGCAACAGCGCCGTCAACACGACAACTACCGCGACTAAGTCCCTAAAGGGTAGGGGTTATAATTACCCTTGTGTCTAACACTTAAGTCCCCAAATCGCCCTTCGGGGCGATTTTTGCTTTTACTTGAAAGGCCTGAAGGGCGAGGCTAAAATAACACTAAGTCATATGTATTGAGTGACAGTTTTGAGAATATGCCTCCGGATCCGTCTTGTGTACGCATATTCAAGGAGTTTGTCTGCTCAGCATTTTTAGGAGGAATTTATGTCTAAAGAAGCTATCAATGTCCCCCAAGCCCCTGCCGCGATTGGCCCCTACAGCCATGCCAATGTAGCAGGCAATCTAGTTTTTGTTTCTGGCCAACTTCCCATTAAAGATGGTCAACTGGAAACTCAAGATATCAAACAAGCCTGCCGTAACTGCATGGACAACATCAAGGCCATTCTCGACGGCGCTGGTTCTAGCCTCGATAAAGCCGCTAAATTTACGATCTATCTGACTGATCTGGCAGATTTTGCCCAGGTCAATGACGTTTATGGCTCATACTTTTCTGGAGACTATCCGGCACGTGTCTGCCTTCAGGTCTCGGCCTTGCCTAAGGGTGCAGCGATCGAAATTGATTGTATCGCTAGCCTCTAGACATGAAAAAGCTCTGCCTGCTTGCGACAGGGGGGACCATAGCTTGTGTCCCCAGTAATAAGGGTTATGTTCCGGGACTTTCGGGAGATGAACTTCTCCGCTATGTTCCGGAGCTAGCCCACTATGAGGATGTTGCAGTCCATCAAATCATGAATATTGACAGCTCGGAGATGACGCCCACAGACTGGCAGACGCTGGCGCGGGCTTGTCACCGAGCTGCAAGGACTTACGATGGGATTGTAGTGACGCATGGGACAGATACTATGTGCTACACGGCCGCGGCCCTGTCTTTTATGTTGTCTGACCTCAAAATTCCCATCGTCTTAACCGGAGCCCAAATTCCCTTGGCGGCTGAGAACTCTGACGCGCCAGCTAATCTTATAGATGCCTTTATTGTGGCCAGCCAAGCTGATCCCGGTGTGCAGATTGTGTTTAACCACAAGGTCATCCATGGTTCTCGCGCCTTTAAGATGTATTCCAAAAACTGGGATGCCTACGTCTCCCGTAACTATCCCTACCTAGGCCGCATTGACCAGGGCCGGTTTGTGCGGGAGCATCAGGCGAAAATTCAGACCGGGGGCAAACCCCTGTATAGCGGTTTGGACGACAATGTCTTTCTCTTGAAGCTTAGCCCTGCGACGAGTCCGGCTTTGCTGGACTATATTGGCCAGGATGATTACCATGGCCTCCTTATTGAGGGCTTTGGCACCGGGGGGATTTCTAATCTTAACCGTGGGATGGCTGATGGGCTAAAACGCTTTAATGAAGAACTTAAAATCCCGGTGGTTTTAATTTCCCAATGTCCTTATGATGGCGTCAACCTTGATGTTTATGGTATCGGGGAACAAGCCTCATCGGTGGGTGTTATTTCTGGCAATGATATGACAACAGAAGCTGCCCTAGTCAAGCTGATGTGGGCTTTGGGCCAAACCCGTGACCTAGGTGAGATTCGGCGCTTGATTGAAAAAAATGTCTGCGACGAACTCTCGCCCCGCAGTGAGCCGCAAGATCTGGTCCTGCTGGACTAGGTCTCGAAGACAGACTCAACTAGCCCCTGCTAGTCCAGTCTGTTAAAATAATCAAGTTATTTATCAAGATATCGTATGAAGGAGGGTCGCAGGATCCTCTTTGTTGAGAAGGAGTTAAGGATGAGGGACGCTATTGAAAAGCTAGCTCAGGAAAGCCTGGAACGTATTGCCGCTGCCTCAAGCAGCGAGGAACTAGCAGATATTAAGCAAGAAGTCATGGGCCGCAAAGGCAGCCTGACGCAAATTTTGAAAGGCTTGGGCAGTCTGGACCCTGGGCAAAGAAAAGAAATGGGCCAGCTCTCCAATCAGGTTAAAGACCAGCTTCAAACCGCTATGGATCAAAAATCTGATGACTTGCTGCGGGCCCGTACCATCCTTCCTTACCGCCCCGACCTTACTCAGCCTGGCCTCCCTCTGGCTACGGGAGGTCTTCACCCCATTACCGCCATCACCTATGAGTTGAATGATGCCTTCAAGTCCTTAAATTTTGAAATCGCGGGCGAAGGGGAGGTCAGCTCAGAGCTATTTGCTTTTGATATGCTCAATTTCCCGCCTGACCATCCTGCTCGGGAAACTATGGATACCTATTGGCTGGAAGGGACTGACCAAAAAAAAGGTGCGGACCGCCTGTGCCTTAGGCCCCACCTTACGGGTGCGAGTGTCCGCTATTTGCAAGAACATGGAGCGCCTGCACGTTTTGTCTATCCTGGCCGTGTGTATCGCAATGAGAGTACGGATGCTCGTCATGAGCGGGCCTTCTTTCAATATGAGGCCTTAATTGTCGATAAGCAATTCCCCTTTGCCTCTGGCCAGCTCTTAATCTCTACCATCCTGCAAAAGGTCTTTGGACGTAAGATTAATACCCGCATGCGGGCTGGCTTCTTTCCCTTTGTTGAACCCGGCTTTGAAATTGATATGCAGTGTGTGCAGTGTGGAGGCAAAGGATGCCCTCTTTGCAAGCATGTAGGCTGGATAGAAGTGATGCCCGGAGGGACTCCCCATCCTAATGTACTGCGGGCGGCCGGCCTAGATCCCGACGAATGGACAGGTTTTTACATCGATATTGGCTTGGAGCGTCTCGCCATGATGCGGTATGGTATTCCGGATGTCCGGCTTTTCCATAGCGGTGATTTGCGCTTCTTAGAACAATTTGACTAGGGGAGGGAAGTAGTATGCTCGTTTCACTGAATTGGCTTAAAGAATATACAGAATTACCTGAAGATCTGACAATGGAACAGTTGGCCTATGACCTTACCATGCGGACTGTAGAGGTGGAGGGCTGGCGTAATCCTGCCCATGACCTGGATAAGGTGGTCGTTGGTAAGATCTTAGAAGTTAACCCTCACCCCAATGCTGATAAATTGCGAATTTGTCAGGTCGATGCGGGAGACTCTGGTGTTCTGCAGATCGTCTGCGGAGGGACTAACCTCTATGTAGGAGAATTAATAGCCTTGGCCATGGAAGGCTCCTTTGTCCGCTGGCATGGTGAAGGTGAGCCTGTCGAAATCAAAGACTCAAAACTGCGTGGTGTAGAATCGCGGGGCATGATTTGTGCCTCTGCTGAGCTATCTTTAGAAGGCTTGTTCCCTGCAGAAGAGGATGGCATCATCCTAGACTTGACTGAATTCCCTGGAGCAAAGGCGGGCCAGCCTATCGGCGAGCTTTTAGGGCTGGAGGACTGGATTTTAGAAATAGATAATAAGTCCCTCACAAATCGTCCTGACCTATGGGGCCATTATGGTTTGGCGAGAGAATTAGCCGCCATTTATGGTACGGAGCTTAAGCCCTTGCCCGAGTTTGAAAAGCCAGAAGGCCTAGAGGGCTACGCTCTCAAAATTGAGGACCCGGCGGATTGTCCTCGCTTTAACGCTAGCGTCTGGACAGGCCTTGAAAATGGGCCCTCTCCCTTTGAACTCCAACGCACCTTGCATGTTTTGGGCTTGTCTGTTCACAATCTTCTGGTCGACCTGTCCAACTATCTCATGCTAGCCACGGGCCAGCCCAATCATGCCTATGATCGGTCTAAAGTAGGCGAGGGTATACAAGTCCGTAGGGCCAAGACCGGAGAGAAGCTGACCCTCTTGGACGATACAGAATTGACCTTAGGCCCAGATAGTCTGGTCATTGCCAATGACCAAGAGGCCATTGGACTAGCGGGGATCAAGGGAGGCAAGGAGGATTCCATCTATGCGGATACCTCCGCTGTTGTACTAGAAATCGCCAACTTTAACCCAGGACTTGTCCGTCATACGGCCCAGAAGTATGACATTCACACGGATGCTGCCAGCCGTAATGAAAAAGGACTTGATACGGCAAGGATTGACCAGACGCTCGGTTTGTGGCAAGACCTCTTGCGCACCTACCAACCCCAGGCAAAAATAGTCGCTTATGAAGACACCCAGAAAGCCGAACCTAACCCCTTGACTGTAACTTGTAGCCTGCAGCGTGTCAGGGACCGCTTGGGTAAAGCGCTCAGCCCGGAAGAGATGCAGAAGTTGCTGGCGCCTCTGGGCTTTAGCCTCAAAGCGACAGGGGATAAGCTTGAGGTCGGAGTACCTGCCTGGCGGGCTACCGGGGATGTGGGCCTGGAAGCAGATATCGTTGAAGAGCTTGCCCGGATGATGGGATATGAAAACTTTACCTCTATCCCGCCCCAGATCACTTTAGACTCAGCAGTGGTAGAAAACCGCTACGATCTGGATAGGGAAGTCCGAGAATTTTTAGCCTACCGAGCGGGCTTCCGCGAGGTCATCCTTTACCCCTGGACTTCTGTGGAATACCAAAAGGTTTGTGGCCTGCCCAATGCGCAAAGCGTGGCGATTTCAAGCCCTCCCAGCCCAGAAGAACGGTATTTGAATGTTTCCCTGGTACCTGCACTCTTGAAGGCCGCCAAGGATAATGAACGCTATTACCCAGAATTTGCTATCTTTACCTGCAGCCAGGTTTTCTTACAGTCTGGCCCAGAAAAGCAGCCCAGCGCGCACGGAGAACTCCTGCCGGATACCCCTATGCATATGGCAGCTTTGGCTTTCGGTCAGGATGCCTGGTCGCTCTTCCGCCGGCTCAAAGGCGTGCTAGAAGCCATGCCTAGGGCTCTCCGTATCCAAGACTTCCGCCTAGAGCAAAAGCTTAAACCTGCCTGGGCTGACCCCGAAGCTTATGTCAATATCTTGGGGGCAAACGACGAAATCTTGGGCAATATGGCTCTGCTTTCAGCCTTTGCCAAGACGGAACTGGGCTTCAAACGGGGTGACCTAGCCATTTTAGAACTCGATTATCGAGCTATTCAAAAGGTGCTCCCTGATGCGCAGAACTATCAAGACCTACCCCACTTCCCCCTGGTCGACATGGACTTTTCCATCATTTGTCCCGAGGACTTATCTTGGGCCAAGATCGAACAGTTCCTGAGCAAGAAAGTTCGTCACCTAGAGTTTATAGACGAATACCGGTCAGAAAAAATTGGTGAAGGCAAAAAATCTTTGACCTTCCGTGCACAATTTGGTAAGGAAGACGGAACTATGACCGCGGAGGAAATTGAGGCGAAGCGCAAGGCCTTACTCAACACCCTGACGCATGCTTTAGGGGCAGAACTGCGAGAATAAAGCCCCTGCTCTGACCAACTACTCCTGCAAGTTAAGCCAGGAGGGCCGGTCAGCCCTCCTGGCCCTTATGCAGTACATCCAACTTCCTCATTCTTTTACTAGCTCATCCCACTCTCTCACTCAGTACATCCAACTTCCTCATTTTTCTTACAAGTTTGCAGCTTTTGTACGCCGAAATTCTATGAAAGTCCGGTTAGCCCGTTTTTTCCCCTCAAAATAGGCCTAAAAGGGCTTAATTTATACAAATATACACTTTGTCTGCGACTTTTATACATTTCAAAGAGGAAAAAGTGGAACGAGATGTATATTATCTGCAAACTTGTAAGAAAATCCGGAAAGTTGAAGTCAAGTCCCCAATAGTGTGTAAATTTGTAATTGCCTTCCTTTATTTTTTTCTTAAGCTGCTTTTGCTAGACGGCATTGGTTGGCAAATCCACCAAATCCGCACTTTGCCAACCTTTTTCGGCCCTGCCGCTCCGGCTTAGCAGTAAATTTAGGTTGGCAAGTCCGCCGAATCCGCACTTTGCCAACCTTTTTCGGGCCGGCTGGGCTGGTTTGGCGGTAGATTTTGGTTGGCAAATCCACCAAATCCGCACTTTGCCAACCTTTTTCAGGCCTGGTCAAGCCGGCCCATAGAATCGCAAATTTGGTGGATTATTTCATTTGCTCATTTCACAGGCCTTCGGGCGGGGGCAAAAACCCCATAATTACGGGGAAATGTGATAATAGCTTGATTCACAATAATTTGGCCCAGACCAGATTAAGAAAAAATGTGGTGAAATAGCATATTGATTTGTTTCACAAGAATTCTGGCATGGCTGGATAAGCCAAATTTACGGTGGAATGCTAGAATGATTTATTTCACATGAATTTTGGCCAAATAAGTAAGGGCGGAAGGCCTGTGAAAAATGACTTCCGCGATTTCCACAGTTAATTGGCTGAAAACTAAGGGCAGGGTAGCCTGTGACGGATGGCATGCGTGACTTCCACAGGTAATTGGTTGACAAGCTGAAGATAGAATAATTTGTGAAAGCTGACTTCTTCGCTTTTCACAAGAACTTCTCCTGCCCCCCAGCAAAGAAATACTGTTTTTGCTTTAGCTGTCTATACGGAGTGTCCTGTTTACTTTGGAAATTAACTCTTGCGCAGTTTGCTATCATAAGGACTTCTTAAACTTACCACTCCTTACACATGCTATATTAAACTTGTACTTTTTAGAATAATTGGAAACCCCAGGGAGGGAGATTTGTACTCGAGTTTAAGCAAGCCAGGCTCTCAAGCCCGCATTTTATTGGTAGAAGATGATCCGGGTATTCGTTCAGGTTTAGAAAGTATTTTAATCCTGTCTAACTATAGCTGTGACCTTTACCAGGATGGCAGGGCAGCCCTGCAGGCTTTGACACAAGAGTCTTGCAGTTATGATTTAGCAGTAATTGATCTCATGTTGCCGGGAAAATCTGGCTTTGAAGTTACCCAGGCCTGCCGCACCCGAGATATTCCTGTGATTATCATCACAGCCCGAACGGATATCCAATCTGAACTTAAAGGCTTTGATCTGGGGATAGAGGATTACCTCATTAAACCCTTTCACCCCTTAAGGCTCCTGACCAGGATTGAGAAGATCCTGAGTCGTATGCAGGAGACAGCGAATGTTATAAACATGGGCTCCTTGTGTCTTAATCGATTGAGCAAAGAGGTTGTCTATCATGACTGTAGACTTAATTTAACCCCATTGGAATACGATATCGTACACTTTTTTGTTCTCCACCCTGATCACACTTGGTCCAAGCAGGAATGCTTGGATGCTATTTGGGGCGAGGACTACATTGGAGATCCCAACACGTTTAATGTGCACCTGCGCCAGGTCAGGCAGAAGACTGGTGACCCAGATTTCATCGAAACCCAAGGACGTCTGGGCTTTATCCTACGGTCTTCGCATTTCTTGGAAGAAGACCATAAAGGGTAAGCCTGTAAGATTTAAAAATAAGCTGGTGGCAGCCATGTCAGGTATATTTCTCCTGGCATATGGCTTGGCTATACTGTTGGTGGCCCGCAATTTTTATACACAAAGCCTCGCGTCAGAGGCAGAACTCCTCACCCGAGAAAATGTATTACAAGCTGACCAGTTTATCGCCCTGATTCAGAAAACTCCGCTTACCTTAACGCATAGTTCTGGATCGACGCGTGGGGAGAAGGGCGCTAAAATTCTTGAGGCCAGTCCGCAAGCGGAGCGCTTGCAGGGTAATTTTACAAGAAGGGAAGAGCTGACTCCTGCGGAGGCCAAGCCTGCGCATAATCTTATTCCCACAGGAGACAGAGAACTTTTTGTCCAGTTGGATTATCTGCTCAAACAAAGCAGCTTAGAACTGGCCAAATTACGCTACGTCACAGATGAGCCGACAGATGAGTTGGAAGGAAAATGGGCAGCCTATCAAGTACCTGTGCCAGATAAGGCTCAACATACGGCGAGTATGTGGCTGGTCAAATCTGGGCAGACCACTAGCCTTAAGGCTTGGCAGCTCATAAAGGTTGAAGACCAATACTTTTATTTGGAAACGACGCGCCCCTTAAATAGCCTGCACCAGCAGCTGCACAATCTCCTGCTCTCCTTTGCTGGCTACGCTCTACCCCTGCTTGCTCTAGTGATTTTGCTGGGTCAAGTCTGGGCGAATCGCCTGACCAAAGACCTAAAACTACTTGCGCAGGTCAGTGACCAGTATGGTAGAAGTCAAGAATTTAGGCCTTTAGCCCTCAGGGGATCAAGAGAAACTCAAGCTTTAGGCAATACCTTTAATCGCATGGCTGAGGAGTTAGAAGCTCAGCGACAAGCCCTTTTGCGTGAAAATGAACGTCAGGACCACTTTATCCAATCTTTAAACCACGAATACAAAACCCCCTTGGCTAGTATGCTCTTGCACTTAAGCCTCCTTAAAGAGGCGGAACTCACAGCGGCGGACAAGGAGCGTTCTTTGGCTTATCTGTGGGAAGCGGCCAGCCACTTAGATTCCATAAGGGAGCGTCTCATGCAACTCTACTTCAACCCGGAAGGATTACCCAGCCAAGAACTCGAGCTGGAAAGTTTCCTGGCAGATTTTCTGGAGCAGGTTATACCTCTGTATCAAGAGCAGGGCTGCCAAATTGAGCTAGAAATAATTAAGCCAGAAACCATTCAAGCTAACCCTACTTTGCTGAAACAGATTTTAAGCAATCTCCTGGACAATGCTTGTGAAGCGGTCCAGGATTTGGAGCCTGACAAGCGTATCATCAAGATTTCCGCTGACCAGGGCCGGCTAAGGGTCTACGATCCGGGACCAGGCCTGCTGCCGGAAGAGCTCCGCCAACTTAAGACTTACTTTTTTCGTGCCACCACAGGTACTCATGATCAGAAGCCTGGGCAGCATCTGGGCTTGGGCCTAGCATTGGTAGATAAGATTTGCCTGCACTATGGCTGGCAGTTAGACTTTTCTAGTGGAGAAGGCCGAGGTTTTACAGCCACTGTTAGCTTCAATTAAGGGAACTATAAGTGAGGACTAGGAAGACTTAAGTCAAGCTTAATCACAAAGGCTGACTGATACTGCAAACTATACTTGCCGGCAGAAAGAAGGATTAAATTATGACTTATTTAACTGAACACCTTAGCTTTTGTAAGAGAAACCTTAAGAAGAGACGAGCTTTGAGTATTATCTTGCTGAGCCTGGCAATTTTAAGTGCCTTTCTACTAGCTCCCATGAATCTAAGGGTGACAGAAGCCCAGGAAGAGCCCGAAGCCACAGGACCTAAAGCCAACCAAGTGCTTAGCTCAGAAGATGGCCGGGTCACTATTAATTTTCACCCGGAATTGCAAAGAGAAACTGGCCCTTATCCTGTCCTGCGTGTGCAAGGACAGCCCATTAGCCAGGATTTTATTGATAACTTTCTTGAACTTTATATGAGTGACCTTACCCTCTATCCCGCAAAACTGATTACCATGCAAGAGGAACTGGCTAATGTGGAAGACCGCATTGAAGAACTAGAAGAACGTCAAAAGATGGAAGATGAGTCTGGAGGCCATGAGGGTTATCTGGCGGAATTGCGCAGGCTTCAAGCCAGTGGCCTAGAGGGTGTGGAAATTTGGGACCCCAACAATCGCGAGGATACAGCAAGGTATGATTCTTACCTAGACTATGCTCATAAGTTGCAACAAGAAGATCCTGATCATTTCACACTTGCTGCTAAAGGTAAAGGTGGATATAGCCTGTTAAAGGTTAATCAACCCAAGGGGTTTAATTATTTTTCCTTAACTTATCAAAAGACTAGCTACCCTGTGAACAATTTCTGCTACCGGCTGGATACACTTGGCATAACTCTATTCCCTTACGGACACGAACTTAGCCGGGAAGAGGCCGAAAAGATTAGTCCCTTGGCACAAGGGGATATAGCGCATTATTATCTGAGTAATTATCTCCTGCCGAGTGGAGTGGAGAGCGCGGAGGACTTTAGTGAGCTGGCACAGCGGATTGAGGAATCTCCTGATCGAGAATTTGACGCCACGCTTACTTCTGCTGTTCCTCAATGGTCAAGGGAGGAGGCTTTGCAAAAGGCTAATGACCTGGTTAAAGCCTTGGGCCTAGAGCATTTACAATTAGCCTACCAAGATGCTGCTATGGTAGCGACTTATAGGTCCTTACCCTCTCAAGCACATGACCAAATTGCGGGAAAACTTTTTTATGATGTGCGTTACCTGACACCAGTATGGAGATTTATTTATTATCCCAGTGTCGCTAACCATACCTTTGCCTACAATATTTATGGTATTGCGGATATGCCTTTTCTCTTGGATGAGGATGCCTCTATGGATAAGTTAATGGCACCCTGGAACTTTGAGTCACTGGTTTTTTCCCTGGGAGCAGATGGCTTGGTTACCTTAAGTTACAATTCGCCCATGGAAGTAACTGAAGAAATTAGTTCGGAGGCCCAACTCTTGCCTGAAGATGAGATCCTGTCTCTGGCGGAGAATATGTTAGTTCGCACGCAAGAGGACCTTATGACCAAAACACGAGGACCGCAGGATAAGGTAGAGCTTAATATTGAATATGCCACTCTTTCCCCCTACCGTATTCTGGATCAGGATGATCCCTTGCTGGGCACGATCGTTCCGGTTTGGAACTTTTACGGCAGCAAAAGCCTGGTTTACGAGGGAGCGGATGATAAGTTGCTTTTCCGGCATGAGCGAAACCCACATAATTCATTTTTAACCCTGAATGCGATTGATGGCACGGTGATAGACCTGCCCAAGGGTAAATAAGCAAAGATGCCAGATGTGGCGTTTCAGGCGAGGTCTTTATGAAAATCAAGGATTTACCTACTTTTCATAAATGCAATACTTAAAAATCATAATAAGATAATTGTTTATTCGTCCGACAAATACTTTTAGGGCTTGACAATATCTCGGACCCTGATACAATAGCTAATGTTCTCGCGGAATTTTGCTTAAGGTAAAACCTACGCAGAAGGATGTGGGGAATTAGCTCAGATGGGAGAGCGCTTGAATGGCATTCAAGAGGCCAGGGGTTCGATTCCCCTATTCTCCACCAACAGGCTCCTAGTCAACAGACTGGGAGCTTTTT
>JAQYCV010000022.1 GCA_028724525.1 Clostridiales bacterium | reverse complement strand
ATCCTCATCTTCTTCTGGCTTGGCAACATGCTGAATAAGCGCATGATGGGCCGGATGGGGGCCTCTGGCCTGAATATTTACGGCCAGTCCGGGGCTAAGCTCTATGAGCCTGAAGAAGGCGAAAAGTCTTTCGCAGATGTTGCTGGTCAGGAAGAAGCCAAAGAGTCCCTGCAGGAAATCATTGACTATTTGAACCAGCCGGATAAATACCAAAAAGTGGGGGCTCAATGTCCTAAGGGCGTCCTGCTTGTGGGCCCTCCCGGGACTGGTAAAACCCTCATCGCCAAGGCAGTGGCCGGCGAAGCCCATGTCCCCTTCTTCTCGATTTCTGGTTCAGAATTTGTAGAGATGTTTGTGGGCCGGGGAGCTGCCAAAGTCCGAGACCTCTTTGAGGAAGCCGGCAAACATGCCCCCTGCATTGTTTTTATTGACGAGATCGACACCATTGGTAAGTCCCGCGACAACCAGATGGCCTCCAACGACGAACGCGAGCAGACCCTTAACCAGCTCTTAACCGAAATGGATGGCTTTGGTGCCAATAAAGGTGTCATCATCCTGGCTGCAACCAACCGGCCAGAGATCCTGGACCCCGCCCTCCTCAGGCCCGGACGCTTTGACCGCCAGGTCCGCATGGAGCTACCTGACCTGCAAGGCAGAGAAGATATTCTCAAGGTCCACCTGCGTCGGGTCCAAACCGCTGACCCCATCGACTACAACCTCATCGCCCGCATGACCTCCGGGGCCTCGGGAGCCGAAGTAGCCAACATGGTCAATGAGGCAGCCTTGCGTGCCGTCCGCCAAGGGCGCGACAAAGTCACCACCGAAGACCTGGTAGAGTCTATTGAAACAGTTATCGCCGGTGCCCAGAAGAAGAATTCCATCATGTCCGACGAAGAAAAGAAGATCGTCTCCTACCATGAAATTGGCCATGCCCTCGTGGCAGCCCTCCAGAAGGGGTCTGCTCCTGTCACTAAGATCACCATTATTCCCCGCACCTCTGGCGCCCTGGGCTACACCATGCAGGTAGAAGAAAACGAAAAAGTCCTCATGTCCCGGACAGATGCCCTCAACCAGATTGAAACCCTGGTAGGCGGCCGGGCCGCGGAAGAAGTGGTCTTCGGCGAGATCACAACAGGGGCAGCCAATGATATTGAAAAGGCTACCCAGCTGGCCAAGCAGATGGTCACCCGCTACGGCATGTCGGACAAATTTGGCATGATGCAGCTAGAGTCCGGCGGCAGCCAATACCTGGGCGGCCAAGGCCAGATGACCTGCTCGCCCGAAACCAGCTACCAGGTCGACCAGGAGGTCCTCCAGATCATCAGTGATTCCTACGCTAAGGCCAAGCAGGTCATGATCGACAACCGAGATAAACTCGACCAACTGGCAGACCACCTCTACCAGACCGAAACCATTACGGGCGAGGAATTCATGGAGATCCTGGCCCAGTAAACATAATAGTTGCTTTTTCAAGCTAGCCTAACAAGACGCCTCTTCAGCCGAAGAGGCGCCTTCATTTTTCCCAGTTTTTCTAGGCAAGATATTTTCACGTAACCTATTTGTATCTATAAAGATATCAAGACTTCATGCAGCCCACTTAATATAATTTATATTATTTAAGAGATATTAAAAATATCGGAGGAGCGAAAATGAATCACCGCAAACATAAAAGCATAGGAAAAATCTTTTCCTATGTCTAATTAATCGTCATGCTCAGTAGCCTCATCATGCCCAGCCCCCTGGTGCAGGCTACTGAAGATCAAGATACCGCAGGAGCTCAGCATTTTGTCGTAGACACTCAAGATGAACTCAATGAGGTCAAAAAACCTGAGGACCCTGCAAACCCCTTAGGGGGGGGTAGAGGATGACGAACAGGTTACTGCTAACTGGGAAATCCAACTGGAAGATGGCAGCTGGCTCCCTATCGACCAAACTATCGAAACAGCTCGGTTTGAAGCCGGTAAGAACTACCGCATTCATTTACAATTACAAGGGCTTGCCTCCCAGATTACGGGCCTGGCCAAGCTCAAGCTAGATCAGCTGGTCTTAACCATAGATTCAACTACCAATCTCTCTAACCCCGACGAGGAAATTCTCGTACATTACTATTCGCCCCTTCTGACAGTGGAAGGTAATTTGGGCCAGGCTCCAGCAAAAGCGCCCGCAGGTGGTCTGGAGATAGGTAAAGAGATCGTGCCCGATCCGGTGGGTGCAGGTAATGCCATCTACCTGGATGGGGAAACCGGTGATGATAACAAGACAGGCGAAAGCCCTGAACAAGCCGTCATGACCTTTGACAAAGCTAAAGAACTTGCCGCAGCTAACCCTGCCATTGACACTATATTTGTTACGGGCAGAGTTTTATTAGACACAAGCGATATTTCACTCAGCGGAACCAAAGCCATACTAAAGAGAGGCCCTAATTATTTAGGGTGTTTACTATTAATTAAACCAGACGCTGAAGTCAATCTTACAAATATTACAATTGACGGAGGTGCGCTTGATTCAGCTCCAGCTGAGGATTGCCTCATTGATTGCCGCGGTACTCTGAACATCCTTGATGGAGCAATCCTCCAAAATAATAACCCAACTGAGTATCCTGGCGGAGCCGTTTTCGGTAAGAGAGCCATCATAAGTATGAAGGGGGGCATAATTAAGAATAATTACGCACCACGTGGCGGCGGCATCTATTTAGAAACAAATAGTGTTTTGCACATGATCGGTGGTTCCATAAATGATAATTCTTGCGATGACTTTGGTGGGGGGTATATTTTCTATAAACTCTACCGTTCAAATGTCTGGTGGAACAGTTTCCGGTAATACAGCCGGGGCTTCTGGCGGTGGGATTTGCCTGTACAGGGGTGATAAGCATTGGATTGCAGGAGGTACCATTACTGCTAACACGGCAGAAGGTTTCTGGGGCGGAGGCTACCGTCTCTGGTATCAGGACGGTAGTAATCGAGGCGTACACTTGAATTGGGATGAAGGACAGCAAGCCCGATCGCTTTAATCCTCAGGACCCTGGTGATCCCTTGCCCTATAAAACTATGCTTGTAGATCAAAAGGGCAAAAACCTGGCCTACAAATCCCAACCTTCCGGGGACTCACAAGCCCTGGCAAAACAATTGGCTACAGTTCTTATTTCCGGAAATATAGCTACAGATACAGGCATAAGCGGAGGCGGCATCGCCAATAATGGTCATATCATTTTTGGCGAAGACACTCCCTATAAAATTATTGTCAAAAAAGCCTGGGCTGTAGATCCTAGTGCGATCCCAGACACCATTACCCTCGGTATGTATGTAGGCGACCACTATATCGAAGATGTGACACTTACCAAGGCCAATCAGTGGGAAGCTACCGTAGAAGATTTCCCTGATCCTGATACCCTGACGGATGCTAGAACTGGAGAACTCCTGCCCATTAATTTCCGGGAACCAGAGGGCAGCGAATATATTTTGAGCATTGACGGTTATAGCAAAGATGCTACAAACAGAACCTATACGATCCAGTTAACCAACAGTCTACCACCGGAACCCACCAAGCCCTCAGAACCGTCCGAGGTAGAAGTCCCACCTCCCCCAAGTGTTAGCGACTCCTCCCCTATCGTGTTCAAGAAAATCGATGGCGGACAGCCTGACCAGGCAGACCTCTTTACTTTCAGAATTGAACCAGTCTCCTACCGGCCAGACCCGGTTGACCCACGTCCAGAACCCAAGCCCTTCCCCCTACCGCAAAACGAGCAGGGCGCGGTCAGAGAGGTTCAGAGATCCGGTGAAGGCACGGTCTCAACAGGCCAGATAAGCTATACCCAGCCTGGCTATTATGAATATAGAATCCAGGAGCTGGATGCAAGAGACGGTAAATACACCTATTCAACAGATGTCCACACCTTCGTTGACCATGTTTACTTACAAGACTGCCAGCTGATGGTGGACCGCAGGATGTATAAGAATGGGCTAGATAGCAATACGACGACAGCCTACTTCACCAACCTCTACCAGGGCAAACCGCCAGTAGCTAAGAGCCAGATCACTAGCCTACCCGCAACGGGCGCATCCGATACGCTCGGCTGGAGCCTCAGCTTGACCCTCATGGGTATTGCTTGCTTGGCCCTGATCCGGAAACATTATCTCAGGTAAGCCTTCTTAGCCCCATAGGCGCAAAAATCTAATCAATAAAAAAACTCCCGCAGTCGGATTTCAACTGACTGCGGGAGTTTTTAATTTCAAGATGTCTAATCTATTGTGAGATCACAATCTTTACAGTAACCCTATAAGGCCCCTATTAACCTCCACCAGGGCAGATAAAGAAATAAGATAGACAGGTAAACTACAAACGTAGAAAAGATTCCGAAACGTGTGACATATTTCGGCGGGTAAAGACCCTTTTCTGCACCGATCATAAAAGCTACAGAATGCACGGGCAAGATAGCGTGATAGGCAACACTAGAGTAGGCAATAAACATGATCATGGGAGGGGCAAGGGTGTCACCTACAGCCACAAGTAGGCCAGGGATAACGACCGAGAGAGTGGTAGTGTTACTCCCCAAAAGCATGTGTATGGCCATGGTAATCAAAACCATGACAACAAAATAGAAAGGTGAAGAAGGTAGGGGGAAAAGTGCCTTCAAGTGAGAGAAAAGTAAGTCGGCTGCCCCTATGGCTTTTAACACCCCCCCTATGGCAAATGCAGCGGATAGGAAGACCAGCGTGTTGACATCTATTGCTCGTAGGTCTTGCCATTTGAGAGCACCTACGAAAAATAAAACAACTGTTGAAGCTAGAGTAATCCAAGTGCCCGAAATACCGTGCAGAGATTCGGTCATCCATAGGATGACTGTTACGAGAACAATTATCAAAACAATGATCTCTTTTTGTGTCAGACGGTTGTTTTGGACTTTATGTTCGGCTTTGAGCACTAAAGAACTCCCTCGGAGTTCCCTTTTGAAGATAAAGAACAAGGCAGCTGTCAGCACAAACATGACGACAAGTGTAGGCACTGCCATATAGCGAAGCCAGGTCAAATCATCCATGCCAGTTATGCCTGCAAAAGATAGGGCGGCATTATTCATGATCAGATCTGCTCTCGTGAGGAGCATATTGACCAGAATATAATAGAGAACAGAGGCAAAGTTAAAAACCTGGATAGCCTCCGCAGAGGCATTGGTCTCCTTGAGATAACTGTCAAAAATGGCAGTCACTAAGATCAGCCTCGCTAAGGGCTGAGGGATAAGAAAGACGGTTGCCAGGTACACCAGCAACATCGATAAAATGAGTCGAATAGGCGTTGTGGCAATCCGATGTAATAAAGGAGCTATGAGCTTCTCCACCAAACCGGAAGTCGAGACAGCATGGGAAAAAAGGTAGGTAAAGATGAGTAGGGGAAAAGTCTCGGATAGGGGGAAGGAAAAAACCACCTCAGGTGCGGCCCCACTACCCAACCAGAATATCGCAAGCAGAAAGAGGGAAGCTGGGATTTTCGGAATGAGATTGCTTGTCCACCAAATAATCGTTAGGACAACGGCAGCCACAATAGCAGTCTGGCGAAAAGTCATGCCTAAGGGCTGCCAGACAAGCAAGAGGATAGGGCCAAGTAAAGACAAGATTAGTGACTTTAACCACTTTATCCTTGCCTCTCTCGGAGAGCTTGATTCCATAGTCATTGATATCATTCCTTTAGATAAAGAATATTAGTTTTCAAGAACCATAGCTGTAGATTCTCTAACGATCAACTCTACGTCAATCACACGGTCGTCAACCTGCTCACCGGCCATGCAGGCCATGAGCATTTCGATAGCGCCTTTACCAATTTGAGTTGCATCTTGACGGATAGTTGTCAATCTCGGTCTTGTAACAAGCGAGAAAAGAGAATCGTCGTATCCAACAATGGAGATTTGCCCTGGTACTTGATAATGTTGTTCAGATAGAGTTTGCATAGCCCCCGTAGCGACAGCATCATTGCCACATATCAAAGCATCGAAAGAACGCATACGGGAGAGAAAGTGTTGCATGCCTACAAGACCACTTTCATAGTCAAAGCCCGGAGCTGCAATAAGAAGAGACTCATCGAAAGGCAAACCTGCTTCATCCAGCGCATGTTTGTAGCCAGCAATACGATCTAGAGCTGTATAGATCCCACGATTAGGCGAATCGAGTAGCGGCAAGAAGCTCTCAATATGATCGCTTTCTGTCGAGGGCCAAAATCCAGCAAAAAAGGCTATGTCTTTGCGCCCTAGATGCAGTAGATATTTTGTAGCCAGATAGCCACCTTTATAGTTATCTATATAGATATGCGGTACGCCTGGCATAGTCCCCCTACGATACACAATGATCAAGGGAAGCTTGGCATTGAAGAGCGATCGAACCAAGGCAACATCCACTCCCGAAGAGGGACAATATAGAAGTCCAACAAGATCTGCTGCTGCAGCGGCTTTGAGTTGCGTTGCTTCATTACGGCTATCTCCATGACAGCTAAACACAATCACTTTAAGGGCCACCTCATCGGCAGCATTTAGAATGGATTCCAGGACCTTTGAGAAAAAAGGATCTTTAGCATCTGGCAGAATAACGCCAAGGGTCCGGCTAGACGCACCGCGGATGCGTCGCGCAGCCGGACTTGGTACATACTTTAGCTCACGTATAGCCGCTTCTACCCTGTCCCTAGAAGACGCATTGACGCCTCCTTTATTGTTCAGGACTCGAGAGACTGTGGAGATAGATACACCAGCCAATTCTGCTACATCTACTATGGTAGGAGCTTTGCTATTTTTCATATCACATCCCCTTATAAAACTAAAAATAGAGAGCTATTGATGGCTTAAGCCTCCTGGAAGTTTGCTCCTAACTTATTCATTTGCTGATAAAAACCCGGGAAAGAAACATCCGCACACTCAGCATCTTCTACGGTTACGACACCCTCAGAGGCCAGACCGGCAACGGCAAGTGCCATCGCAATGCGGTGGTCTTTCTGGCTCGCTACCACATCACCTTTTAGGCCCTTACCGCCATATACTACCATAGAGTCCTTGGTGGTATCGGTTTTGACGCCGAGACGGCCTAGCATCTCTTCCATAACAGCCACTCTATCCGTCTCTTTGACCCTGACGTGGGAAAGCCCAGTAAAGGTCGTTGCACCCTCGGCAAAAGCTGCTGCAACAGCAAGAGCAGGGAGAGCGTCTGGTGTGTCATTTAGATTGATTTCTATACCAGATTTGAGAGGAGATCCGCCGATAATGTGGAGCCGGCCTTTCGCTTCATCTTTTTCAATCTTAGCACCCATGCGGAGGAGGTGGTCTACAACTGCCTTATCTCCTTGGGCATCGTAAAAGTCCAGACCTTCGATGACGACATCTGAAGGTGTAATAATGGAAGCCACAAGCGGGAAAGCAACACCAGACCAATCACTGGGAACTACCGCATCTACAGCATGATACTTGCCTTGGCCATCTAAGACAAAATGGGAATAGTCGTTACTTTTTTCTACAAAGTCGACGCCAAATGTTTTCATCCAATCAATGGTCATTTGCAGATAGGGCTTCTCAAGGGGATGATCTACCTTAATTTCTACCTGGTGTCCACAAATCGCACTGGACAGCATGGTCGCGGAGATAACCTGGGAGTTAAAGCCATCAAAAACAGCCGTGCCACCTTGCAAGGGCCCACCCACTACAACTGGCGGGGCTTGATGATCAGGCCTAGTTAGCATAGCTCTAGCACCCAATGCATTAAGCGCGTTAACCAGCCAATGAACGGGCCTGCGACGAATCTGCTCGTCACCAGTAATGACTGCATACCCTTTTAATAAAGCCGCCATACCCATGACAAAAATGGTTGCAGTACCAGAGTTGCCGCAATCTACAATGTCATCTGGGACTTTTAGCTGGCTACCAGCACCCTGGATATACCAGACGCCATCAGCTTCTTCGACTTGAGCTCCAAAGAGGCGGGCAGCATGAGCAGCACTTTTGCAATCGTTACTAGGAAGAGGGTTGCGAATAGTCGATTTGCCTTCCGCCATAGTGGCAAGTAGGACCGCGCGGATAGTATGGCTCTTAGAACCTGGTACGATGATGGTACCGCGTAATTCACTTTTACTGGAATTTATTTTCATGTTTTTCTCCTATGCGTTTTGTGTTGTAGTGTCTCTTACAAGTAGCTCATGCTATGAGCAGTGCAAGAGAGTTTACTTAAAAGTATTTGAGGCATTTACTGTGCCATGTAATAAACAAAAGCTCTAAGCTTTATTTTCTTTTTTTGCTTTTGACAAGATACGTTTGATAGCGGGAATATTCATCAACAAGGTAACTATTGTAAATAGTAAAAGGACAAGCGTTATAGGGCGTCCAAATAAGGCTGCAATCTTATTGGATTCGGAAGAGGCCAGTGATATAGCGCGTCGGAAGTTTGAATCCATCATATTGCCCAGCACTAAAGCGAGTGTCATAGGCGCTACGGCGTAACCACGGCGGCGCATAAAATAGCCGATTATACCAAAGATGAACATCAGGGCAACATCAAACATCCGGTTATTACCAGCAAAAGCACCAATGACACAGAGTACAGTAACGACAGGCAAGAGGAGGTTTTTAGGCACACTGATAATTTTGCTGACCCGTGGAGCCACTAAAGTTCCCAAAAGAAGCAGGAAAATACAACCTAAAAATCCACCGGCCAAAATAATCTCGAAGATATCCGGGCTGTCCATCAGGAACATGGGGCCTGGGCGCAAGCCATGCACATAAAAGACGGATAGAATAATGGCCGTAACCGCATCGCCAGGTATGGCTAGAGTCAACATGGGGATCAAAGCTCCGCCAATACAGGCATTATTCGCAGATTCGCTAGCAACAATACCTTCGACTGCGCCTTCACCAAAAGGTACAGAAGGATTCTTGTTAATTCGACGGGCTTCAGAATAGGCCAAAAAAGCCGCAACGGGACCACCAGCACCTGGCAAAGCTCCGACAAAAGTACCTATGATGCAATAATAAAGAGAAGCGAAAAAGTGCTTAAGCAGTTCTTTGGTTTTTACTACGCTTTTCACAATTTTGGCAACTTCACCGTCAGCAGCTCCATTTGAAATGACAAAAAGAACTTCAGAAAAGCCAAAAAGTCCAACAAGTGCAGGCACTATGCTAATTCCGCTGTTTAACTCTTGCATTCCGAAGGTTAGACGAGGCGTGCCCACTACACTATCAATACCCACCATGCTCAGAATGAGTCCGAGGACAGCGCTAATTAAGCCTTTAGAGAAACTCTTAGTGGTTAAGGAACCTACGGTTGCTAGACCAAAGAGGGCGAGCAAGAAATAATCCATAGGCGTAAATTTTAGGGCGAGATTGGTTACGGGCTTGGCCGCTATCCAAAGCATTAAAAGGCCAAATAGTGAACCCACAAAGGAGTAGAAGGTGGCGTATTTTAAGGCTCTGAACGACTCCCCTTTTTTGGCAAGAGGATAGCCATCTAAAGTGGTTACCACAGAGGAAGGAGCCCCTGGAATATTAATTAAGATGGCTGATAAGGCTCCAGAATATACACCAACGACATAAACGCCCATGATGGTTGCCAAGGCATGAGAGGTTTGCCAACTATAAGTAACCGATACGAGCAGGGCTGTGGCCATAGTCACGGAAAGACCAGGTATAGAGCCAACAAATAGTCCGGCTAATGAACCGATGAATGTGAACAGGATGAATTCAGGTTGGATCATCCATTTTAAAACGCCAATTATTTGGTCCATACATTACCTCCTACGGCAACATCACGTTAAGCCCTAGGGCAAACAAAGCATATACAAAAACGGCTGTTAATACGGATATGAGACCTATAACCAAAGGGCGTCTTTCACCTAAATATAAGAACATGACCGTTAGAAACAAGATCGTTGAGGGAATAAATGTCAGTATCGGCATTAAAATGTAGTAAACGATGCTAAAAAGAACCGTAAACAAAACCTTCTTCCCATAGTTAAGTTGAAGGCTAGCTTCATTTTGTTTTGGCTCAGCGGATTGCTTAAGTTCGCGCCGTCCATCTGCAGCCAAAGAAGTTGAGAGCAAAATTAAAAATATTGATACCAGCAGGGGGAAAAGATAAGGCGACATCTTCCAGTCTGGCATGGCTTGAGCATAGTGCTTACTTAAAGCATGGATGAGTAGAGCAATGCCAAATACAGCAAAGAGTAGAGCATCTTGTAAGCTATGATTTTTGATCGCTGTCTTAAAACGAGACATGAGCTTCTCCTTAAAATAGGCCGGAGTGTGAAGTGCGCTCCGGCCTATAACAGATTGTTAGGGTTTAGGGTTTTGGAATTTCGAATTTTTCTGGGCTCTGCGCTGCGGCTCCGGCATCAAATAGCATCCAGCTTACCTTGGATTCCCAGTCTTTATAGAAAGACATCATTTCATCTTCCGTTTGGTATTTCAAATAGAGTTCTTCAAGGCTGTTGTCTTTGACAAACTTTTTCCAGTCATCTTCCTGGATAGCCTTTTGAGCTGCATCACGCAAGATGTCAATAATTTCCTGGGGAACATCCTTCTTTACAAGGAGAGAAAGAGGCGTGAAAGGTGTCTCAAAAGCATCGGCGGTTTCTGGCACGATTTCGGCAAAGGTCGGCACATCAGGGTATTTAGCGATGGGAGTCGAAGAGGAAACAGCTAAGAGGCGCAGCTCCCCACTATCGATGTAGCTTGCTACAGAAGAATAGTTAGAGTTCGTAAAATCAACTTGATTACCCAAGACTGCGACAATGCAATCACTACCACTCGTATAGGCAGTAAGCGCAGCTTTTAAGCCCGCAGTTTCATAGATGAGGGATTGCACGTGGCCACTACCACCAGGACCTGTGTAAGACATCTTTACTTGCCCGGGGCGTGCCTTGATATCATCGACTAACTCTTGCAAAATTTGATATTTGCTGTCCTTATTTACTACAACAACTTTAGGGTCATTAACTGTAACCATAATCGGTCTGAAATCGTTGTAGCTCATCTTAGATAGTTCCATGACACGCTGTGTGCCGAGACTTTCAGCAGTAAAAAGCACAGTGTAGCCATCGCTGGGAGCATCTAATACGGTTTGGCAACCTACTGCACCGGAAGCACCAGGTTGATTCACAACTGTGATAGATTGTCCTAATTGCTTTTCCAACTGAATGGCCAGTTGGCGTCCAGCTAAATCCGTTGTTCCACCAGCACCGTAGGGTACAATCATGGTGATGGATTTTTTAGGGTAATCTACATTGCCTTTTTTGGCATCAGCATTGCTTTCCTCATTAGCTTCTGTAGCTTTTTCTTTATCAGCTTCCTGGGTTGAATTCTCAATTTTTGCTGGAGTAGTTTGATCCTTGCTGTTATTACCACAAGCGACCACTCCGAAAATGAGGGAAAAGACTAGCATACACATGAGAAGTTTCTTGAAGTTCATAAACTCACCTTTTAACTTTCCTCGTTTTTCTCTAATGAACGCACCGCCAATTTCGAATTTAGCAAACGTTATCAAAAGAGTATTGTAGATAGATTATAGATTCGCGGTCTATTTTATGTCAATTATCAAAATATGAAGAATCAATGGTCAGTTTAGTCACAATTCATCTTAATATTTGTTCATTATAGCCAAGCATAAAACGAGAAAACGTTTTCTATTTTCGGGTCAGATTTTGGACAAGTCTGCAAGTTCAAGAAGGTTAGATGCAGGTTAAATAGCTACGGGTATGATCACGTCCATAAAATGGCGCAAAAAAGTCAGACGCCAATCTACTTCGTATAAAAGATTGGCAAACCTCTGATTTGGCGAGCTTGCCAAGCAAAATCTCCTGCCAATTCAGCCTAGTGAGCCAAAAAAGGTTGGCAAAGCGCTAATTTAGCGGACTTGCCAACAAAAAGTGCATCCTAGCAAAAGTAGCCTAAGAAAAGTTAAAGATAGGTAATTACAAATTTAATTGATTTCTTTAAGCCTGGTCTGACTTATGGCTTGTCGGGTGGCAACTAGCAGATGCTGCGCAGCCGGAGCAACCTGAACAGCCAGAGCAGGAGGAGCAGCCTGACTGGCCGCTAGCTTTCCGCTTATGGTGGCGTACAAGCACTCCGACGACCAGGGCCACGACAATGCCGATGACCAGGATGTCGCCTAGGTTATTTCTTAAGAAGTCGATCACTGAAGCACTACTTTCTAGCAAAAGGCAGAGAGCTTAGCGGGCGTGGTAAGCTTTTTGGCTTTCATGATAGGGTCTGAAGAGCTGGTAAATCGTCCCAGCCAAGATCAGGACGGAAATCGCAAGCCAGAAGGGCTTAGGCTGGCCTTGAAGGGCACTACCAAATTGGTAAATGATGAGGGCGACGCCATAGGCAAAGAAGGTTTGATAAGCCAGGGCGAACGCCGTCCACTTGGCGTTATTCATTTCCCGTTTCATAGCTCCGATAGCCGCAAAGCAGGGGGCGCAAAGGAGGTTGAAAATCAGGAAGGAGAAGGCAGCCAGTTGGGTCATAGCGACAAAGTCCATGACGCCGAAGACCGCAACAACCTCTTCCTTGGCAACCAGGCCCATCACCGTGGCGACAGTGGCTGTAGCATTGTCAAAGCCCAAGGGGGCAAAGATAAAGGCTACGGCGTTGCCTATCCGGCCCAGGACGGAGTTGTCTAGTTCCATCTCTGTGGAGAAGCCAAAGGCACCGTCTACCCAACCAAAGTTGGACCCCGCCCAAATGATGATAGAGGAAATGAAGATAACAGTACCGGCCCGGATGATAAAGGACCGGACCCGCTCCCACATGCGGAGGAGGATGCTGGAAATCTGGGGCATACGGTATTCAGGCAACTCCATAACGAAGGGAGCCGGCTCGCCTGCGAAGCGATCAGTTTTCTTCAACATGATACCGGAGACAATGATCGCCGCAATTCCGATGAAGTAGGCCAGGGGGGTGAACCACCAAGCCGCGTGGAAGAGGGCAGTCGCAACCATGATGATGATGGGAAGCTTGGCCCCACAAGGCATGAAGGTAGTCGTCATGATGGTCATGCGGCGGTCACGTTCATTTTCAATGGTACGGGAAGCCATGATGCCAGGTACACCGCAACCAATAGAGATCAGCATGGGGATAAAGGATTTACCGGACAAGCCGAATTTGCGGAAGATCCGGTCCAGAATAAAAGCAACCCGGGCCATGTAGCCGGAAAGTTCCAGGAAGCCCAAGAGGAGGAAGAGGACGATCATCTGGGGAACGAAGCCTAAAACGGCGCCGACGCCAGACACGATCCCATCCAGGACCAGGCTCTTAACACCCTCAGAAGCGTTCAAGGAGTCCAGCCCGCCTTCAAAAAGTACTGGAATACCAGGTACCCAAATACCAAAATTTTCGGTAGCCGGGAGGTCTTCGGACTCTAGGGCAGGATCTACGATGTGGTCTAGGCCATAGCCAGCTTCCAGCAGGACCGGGCCATAGGCTTTATACGCTTCTTCAAAGTCTGCAAAAGACCCATCTTCCACAGCTTCTTCCAATTCAGCTGCACCGACAACATCGGCCTCATCAGCCTTCCGCACCATGTCCTTTAATTCTTTGGTGAATATATGCTCAGCCGCATATTCATCTATGGCTTCCTCATATTCTCCCGTACCGATGCCGAAAAGGTGCCAGCCATCGCCAAAGAGGCCATCGTTGGCCCAGTCGGTTGCCCAGGTACCTACGGTTGAGACGGTAATATAGAAGACCAGGGTCATAATCGCTGCAAAAATGGGCAGAGCCAGCCAGCGGTTCGTGACGATCTTGTCGATCTTGTCGGAGGTGGATAGCTGGCCTTGAGACTTCTTGCGGTAGGACAGGGCCAAGATCTGGGCGATATAGGTGTAGCGCTCATTGGTAATGAGGGCTTCCGCATCATCGTCCAACTCTTCTTCCGCGGCGGCAATATCTTGCTCAATGTGCTTGAGAATTTCTGGGCTGATGGCCAGTTTATCTAAAACCTTCTCATCTCTTTCAAAGATCTTGATGGCATACCAGCGTTGCTCTTCCAGAGGCAGGTCATGGAGGACTGCTTCCTCAATGTGGGCCAGAGCATGTTCGACAGGGCCGGAGAAGAGGTGGCGGGGCGGGATGTCCTTGCCCGCAGCCTGGATACAGGCTTGAATCGCTTCTTCAATCCCCTCCTCTTTCAGAGCGGAGATAGCAAGGACTTTACAGCCTAGCTCTTCAGAAAGCTTATCCAAGTCAATGTGGTCCTGATTTTTCCGCACGACGTCCATGAGGTTGACCGCAATGATCATGGGAATCCCCACCTCAAGGAGCTGGGTGCTGAGATAAAGGTTACGCTCCAGGTTGGTCCCGTCGACGATATTTAAAATGACATCCGGTTTTTCATCAATGAGATAATCTCGAGCGATCACCTCTTCCAGAGTGTAAGGAGAGAGAGAGTAAATTCCCGGAAGGTCTACGACTTCAACATTGTCATGCTTACGGACACGGCCAGACTTTTGTTCAACGGTGACGCCGGGCCAGTTACCAACATACTGGCTGGCACCAGTCAAGGCGTTAAATAGGGTTGTTTTACCACTGTTGGGGTTGCCAGCCAGGGCAATAGTAATTTTATTTTTCATACGTATTACCTCCAAGTGATGTGCTTAACATTCGATTTGCACCATCTCGGCATCCCCTTTGCGGAGGGAGAGTTCATAGCCTTTAACGGTAATCTCCAGGGGATCGCCTAGGGGGGCCACCTTGCGGATATAGATTTCCGTACCCTTGGTAATGCCCATGTCCATAATGCGGCGCTTGATGGGACCGGAGCCCGTCACCTTTACCACCTTTACAGTGTCGCCGATTTTCGCATCTTTCAATGTCTTCATAAGGATCTCTCTTTCTAGTTAGCCAAAGGCAACTCAAATAACGGATACATAGTAAGCCCAGTCTAACTTAAAGTCAAGCCAGCATTTTGACTTGCTGGCTTGACTCGTCCTGGGATCGGAAAATTAAACTAAAATATTAGCGGCTAATTCCCGGTCGATAGCGACCCGGGTCTCTTTGACAACAACAATCATGTTGCCGCCCATATGGGAAACGATACGCAGGGTCTCTCCCTTGACAAAGCCCATTTCCTGCAGGTGCCGGCGCACGTCAGGTTTACCAGAAATATGGATGATAGGTAGGTCTTGACCTACCGGGGCATAAATAAGAGGCATAGACACCTACTTTCCAAGCAGCCAGAGTTAGCCCTGACTATCTGTGGTTAGCATAGGGCAATTAAGCCTCCTTGTCAATGGAAAAATAGGCTGGCCTGGGCACTAATTGCTGAGCTTGGCCAGAGACCAGGGGCTGTAATTTTCAAGTGCCTCTTCTGCCCGCTTAATAAAGTCTTTAAGGATGAAGATACGGGCAAAGCGTTTGTTATCGCCGGGGACTACCTGCCAGGGGGCATAGGGCGTGGAGGTCCGGACCAGCATTTCATTTGTGGCCTCCCAGTAGCGGTCCCACTTATCCCGATTCCGCCAGTCCTCATCCGTAATCTTATAGTGCTTATCTGTGTCCGCCATCCGGGCTTCAAAACGGGCTTTTTGCTCATCCTTGCTGATATGGATGTAATACTTGAGGACCAGGCAATTGTGCCGATAGAGCTCCTCTTCCATCTGGTTAATTTCCTGATAGGCCCGCTCCCACTCATCCGGTCGGGCAAAGCCTTCAATCCGCTCCACCAAAACACGACCATACCAAGACCGATCAAAGATGGTCATATTGCCGTACTGAGGAAAAGCTTGGTAAAAGCGCCAGAGATAGTTGTGGGCATTCTCGAACTGCTTGGGAGCGGCCGTGGTAGAAACAAAAGTAAAGCGGGGATCCATGAGCCGGGTCAGCCTTTTGATTGATCCACCCTTGCCTCCGGCATCCATACCCTCAAAGGCAATGACAGTCGGTATATTCCGGGCCTTAAGCTGGAGCTGGAGGTCCGCAGCCTGCTCCTGCAGGTCTTCTAATTGGTCATCATAGTCTTCCCGCGACATAGAGCCCTCGGTCGGGATTTCGTCCAGAATATGCTTCTCCTCTACATAGGTCCGCTTCACTTCGGGGACTTGACCTTCAATCCGGTCTATACCCTTCGTGACCTCGTCCAGGAGAATGGTGAGGGCTTCTGCTCCCGCCGAGTCAGAGTCCTCTGCGTTAATAATGTGCCAGGGCGAAAAATCAAAATTTGTCTTGTCCAGGATCCGGTCATAGTGCTGGCGCATAAGCTGGTAGCGGGAATTCTCCTTGATATCCCTGGGGCCTACATAAAGGTGGAGATAAGGGTCTGCATAGGCTTTTTCAATACGCTTTTGTTGGGTTTCCTGGCTGACATCCAGAAAGAACTTCACCAAAATCACATGGTCGTCATAGAGGGTCTTGGCCGCATTGTGATAGATCTCTGCGTAATCATCCAAGAGCTCATCTTCTAAGCCCAGGGTACCAAACAGTTCTACATAGACGGAACGCGAAAAGATGGTCGTCTCGCCATAGGGCGGCAGGCCATCCCATAGTGCATGCATAAAGGGCCAGGTGTGGCTGTCTCCATTGTCAGGATAGGCGTGGACATAGCGTTGATCCAACTCACGTACAATATCCAGCATGACCCTGCCACGACCGGAGGATTCCCAGCCTTCAACCATGATAATCAGGGAGATCTTAGCCTCCGATGCCAACATCCGGCGTTGGAGCTTGGCCAGCTCCTTGCCGAGGTCACTGCGTTTTGCCTTGGTCTTAAAGGCTTTGTAGCTGGTATCTAATAACATGCTGACGGCCCTCTCTTAACTCAAGATCTCCTCTTATTATACTCTATAGATGAGACTGAGATGAGCTTGTGAATTCAGACTTACACTCTACTAAGTTATTGAACCCACTGAGCCACGTCCATGGACCTACAAATTTGCAGGTAAAGGGTGGCAGGAAGCTATGCTACTTTGGATTTCCGGATTCTCCGTCATTATTGCAACTAATGGGTGGGCTCCTCGAACAAGTTTGCAAGAAATGGATGGTATCAAGGGCAAATCTGCAGCTAATGGGTGCTTTGACAGCTGGAACCCACCCATTACTTGCAAATATGTCTGAAATCTGAGAAATCCGAAATAAAGAGGTCTAGCCTAAGGAGTCTGAAGAAAATTGGTCGGGCCGTCAGGTGGCGAAAGGATCACGTCCATAAAATAGTGTAGTTGCAGAAAGAGCCATAAGGCGGGGAGTCACATTTAGTCTTTCAGCAAATTCCACTAAGAATTAAGTCTTACATTCGACAGGCTATAAATCCAACTGGTGGCGTCCCGCAAATAAGAGGTCTGGGCGTTGTAAGAGGTCTTCTAAGGCCTCCTGCTCATCCAAGCGAGACATCCAGGCGAGGCCGCAGGAGGCAGAGATGGCCCGAGGCACAGGAATAAGCCGACCCTTGAGGCCAGCTTTGTGGCCTTGGTCTTCAAAATACATTGCATCGGTGGTCGTGTTAAAAGTGATGACAATTGCGGGAAATTTTTCGAGTGCCATGTTGTTACTCTCTGGAGAAGGCTACTTTGCTTAGGCCTATGTGTTTGAAGCCAGGGTGGCCTCCTGGGGTCCACCCTGGGCGATTGAATTCAGAATTATCGACTTCAGATTTTTAGGGCTTAATCAGGTGGCCAGATTTCAGCTGCATCTCCAGAATGTCATACATATTGGATACTTGGCCGACCTGGAGCTGGTCTTCCAGGCCCAAATGCTTCAGGCAGGTACCGCAAGAGAAGATCTCCACCCCTGCTTGAGCTAGGCGTTTTAAGTCTTCCAATAAGGGAGAGTCGACAGTTGTGAGCTTGACACCGTAGTTGTAAAAGATCAGGCGGTCCGGCAAGGGATCCATCTGGGTTATAGAAAAGACGAAGGCCTTCATGAGGATATGGCCCAGTTCATCATCTCCCCGACCCATGCAGTCCGAAGAGAAAACAACAGTTGTAGGACCGGCCGCAGGGGCAGTCGCTTCCGCTTCAGCTTGTTCGGAGCCCTTTTGGATGTGGACGATAAAGTTATCGCCGAGCGACTCCGTTTCGACGGCGAAGCCGCGGTTATTTGCCAAGCGGGTAAGGTTTTGAACCTGGGTATTGCCATCTACAGAGATATCTACCCAAGTACCTTCTTCGACTTCCGCCAAGGCCTTCTTGGCCTCAATCACCGGTAGGGGGCATTCGAGGCCCAGGCAATCCACTGCCTTACGTAATTCAGACATATTTTTCCTCCAAACTAGGTCTATGGAAAAGGCTGTCTCAGAAGAGACAGCCCTAGTTAAGGACCATTCGTCCTTTACATTATAGCCTCGACAGGCTGTCGAGTTTAAGTGCGAGCAACTTATTTTTCGATCGCGTCAGGATAAGCGGCTTCCCAAGCCTTCATGCCGCCTTCCAGGGTGTAAACCTTGGAGGTATCGTAACCAATAGCCGCCAGGGCATTAGTTGCAGCCTGGGCGTAAGCCTTGCCGGAATAGCAAACTAATACGACAGGCTTGTCATTCCCTTCCACAGCAGCCTTCATGGTCTTTTCCCCAGCGGCGGTATCACCATTCTTAGCAGCATCCATATCTTGGCTAACAGCGTTAGCGATGTGGCCCTTCTCAAAGTCTTCGGCTTTACGGACGTCTAAAATGAGATAGTCATCAGCCTTGTCTTTGAGCTCTTCCGGCTTCAGATATTGCATAGCCGCATCAGTCTTCTCGGCATTGCCAGCATCTTTCTTGCTGGGGTTACCGCAGGCAGACACACTCACCAAAATAACGGCGACCAGGAGCACGGACATCAATTTTTTCAGATTTTTCATGTTTCCCTCCATTTATCGCATTTTGCGATTTCGAGTAAAATTTTAGGCATAGCTAAAAAAGCTATGTCATAAGGCATTGTATAAAGTATGAAGCTTGAGGTCAATCATTTACAGGCCGAAATGAATGGATTTACTGCATTTAAAAAATCAATTGTTTTCATAGCTTATTTTGATTGGTTGCTTCTCTAGTTATGGGCTAAAATGAATAGTTAGAAGGTTGGAATTTTTCAAGGGACATTGTCAGAGGGGGCAGAGACGGATGAGGGGCTGGAGGACCGAGGCCGGGGAGAAAAGATGGAAAGCAAGGCAAATCAGCGAAAGAAAATCCTGAAGATCGTCCTCCTGCTGGTTTTTCTGCTAGTTATAAATTTCTCTTTTTTATTTTTCCCCAAGATTTCTGCTCAAAGCCTGCGGGACTATTTCCAGGCTAAGGGTTCAGCGGCAGCCTTTTACTATATTTTAGCCTTTACGATCCTGCCGGCTTTCTTTTTTCCTGTTCCCCCTCTGGCAGTAGCAGCAGGCTTGGCTTTTAACTTTTGGCTGGGTTTGCTCTACACCCTGTGTGGGGCCATGCTCAATGTTATCCTCAGCTTCTGGCTGTCGCGAAGCCTAGCCAGGGAACACTTTCAAGCCCTGATCCAAAAACACGACCGCCAGGGCTGGATCAAAAACTACCTGCAAAGTGATCAGATTAGGGCCTTCTACCTTCTGCTCATCTTGCGCCTGATTCCTTTGGTCCCCTTTACCCTCTTAAACTACGCCTCAGGCTTGGGCCATATGTCTCTGACTGCCTATTTGCTAGCCACTCTGATTGGGATCCTACCCGGCACTATGGCCATGGTGAACCTGGGAGACAAGGTCGTGGAGCTAGGCAGCCCTCAATTTTACCTGTCCGTTTTCTTCTTAGTAGCCTTAATCGTCCTTGGTCTTTATGCAGCCAAACGCCTTTCCAAGGCTAATCACGATGCTCCTGATCAGTTACTCAACAGAAAAGTAAACACTACAATTCCTAGAAAGGAAGACCTATGAAAGACAAACAAGTTACAGACTCCGCGCAAAGCCAAGACTTCTCCCAGGATCAAGCATATCCGCAAGTTGCAACAGCCAGTGAGCAAAGCAAGCCTAAGACAACCCAGCCCCTGGCTCCCAAAGAGGAGACTTATAAATTTGGCCGCTATTTCGCCTTAGGCCTCATAGGGCTTCTGGTCGTCCTCTACTTTACCTGGCCAGGCTACCAAAACTTTATGAAACAAGCCTGGACCCATCTGTCCTCTGGCGATGTGGACCAAGTCATTGTCATGATTCGGGAATATAAAGAATGGGCAGCAGTCATTTCTTTTTTCCTCATGGTGTTTCAATCCATCCTAGCCCCCATCCCCGCCTTTTTAATTACCCTGGCTAACGCTAGCATCTTTGGCTGGTGGCAGGGAGCCATCCTATCCTGGTCCTCTGCTATGGCTGGAGCAGCCTTATGCTTCTATATCGCCCGCTTCCTGGGCCGGGATGTCGTACAGAAATTTACCGGTAAGGGTGCTCTAGCGGCCGTAGAAAAGTACTTTGAAGACTATGGCGCAAAGACCATTCTGGTGGCCCGTCTTTTGCCCTTCATCTCTTTTGATATCGTATCCTACTTAGCCGGCTTGACCCCTATCAACTTTTGGGCCTTCTTTATAGCCACAGGCATTGGCCAACTACCAGCCACCATCGTTTACTCGTATGTCGGCGGCACCTTGACTGGTGGTCCCAAGTACATGATGTTGGGCCTCTTAACCCTCTTTTCTCTGGCCATCCTGGTCTCCATCGGCAAAAAGATTTACGACAACTATAAAAAAGACCAAGTGGCTGATCCCACCGGCCAGAAATAGGAAGTGACAAGGTTTATGACCCAGTCGATCACAAAAGCTTCTCCATGGGCCAGGGCTGTGCTGGGGGCAAGGCTCCACCAGGGCCTATCTTTTTCCCGTCTTTTTACCCACATTCCCCAAGCCCCGGTCTTGTTTTGGCCGGGTTGCTCTCTCATGGGTCTGGGCTATCCAGTCTTGCATAAGACCCTGAAGGTCCTGGCGCGGTCAGAACCGGATATTAAGCTCGCGGCGGCCTGTTGCGGTAAACCCAGCAGGTCCCTAGGTCTTACTGCTTATAAAAAACGGCGGGCCTGGCTCTTGCAAAGCCTAGCCAAGACTGGCTGTCGGGCAATCTATACGGCTTGCCCCCACTGTACAGAGGACCTAGAAGCTCTAGCGGGGGAGGGCGATTTTACCGTAGAGACGATCTGGCGGCCCTTACAGGAGAATCTCCAGGCCAGCGACCTGGCAAGCCCGCCAGACCAGCTCGTCTTACATGACCCCTGTCCCTTGAGACAGAAGCCCCAGGTCAGGGCAGAGGTCCGCCAGCTGCTGAGCCAGGCCGGTATTAACTGGCAAGAGCCCGCCCACACAGGGGCCAAGACCATTTGCTGCGGCCAGGTAGAGATGCTGCATGTATTGAATCCCCAAGCCTCAGAAAAGCTCACCCAACAAAGGCTTAAAGACTTCACGGCCGATCAGACCATCTGCTCTTATTGCCAGTCCTGCCTCAACCGCTTCGTGGCCCACGGCTATAAGACGGCCCATGTTCTGGAAGCCCTCTTTGGGATGGCTGCTCAGAAAGGCTGGAGCACCCGCTATAAGTGCGTTCGGAAGATCAAAGGAGATCAGAATGCTTGACCGTTATGCCCGGCCCTATGTCAACGGGGTCTTCCAAAAAATAGCCCAGGGCTTTTTAGCACAAGGCTTAAAAGCTAACCAGATTACCCTGGCCGCCCTGGTCCTAGGGCTTTTAGCCGGACTCAGCCTGGCTCTCAACTGGACCTGGCTGGCCCTTATCCTCCTCTGGCTCTCGGGCCTTTTAGATGCAGTAGATGGAGAGATGGCGCGTTTAAGCGGCACCTCCTCCCTCTGGGGGGCCCAGCTGGATATTGTCTTTGACCGACTGGTGGAACTGGCAATTATCTGGGCCCTGGCCTACCGGCACCCGGAAGCCAGACCTGCCCTCATCGGCCTGCTTTCGGCCATACTCATCTCCATGACCGTCTTTTTAACCTCCGGTATGTATGCCCCCAAGAAGGGCAAAAAATCTTTTTATTACCAGGCAGGGCTCATGGAGAGAACAGAGGGGTTTATCGCCTTCAGCTTAATGATGATCTTCCGCAGTCACTTGGTCCTTTTGACTTGGATTTATGCCGCTCTAATTGTTGTAACTATCGGGCAGAGATTGCGGGAAGCCCATAAGCTCCTGTCCGGTCTCAAAAATTCCTAAAGAAAGGTTTGTATCATTCGTATGAGAAGTATCATGAAAAAATTAACCATCCTCTTCTTAGTCCTCATCATGGGAATAAGCCTACTCTTCATGCCCACCCTAAGTACCCAGGCAGAAGAAAAAAGCAGTAAAGAAACTGCTAAAGAAGCTGATGAAGAAAGCAAAGGCCCCTTTGAAGGCACAGAATTTGCCGATTGGGATGAAGTTTTGGGCCAAGCCAAGGGTACAACAGTTACCTTCTATGGCTGGGGCGGCTCAGACCGGATTAACGCCTGGGTGGACGACTATCTCACCCCTTATGCCAAAGGACACTACGGAATCAAGGTCGACCGGGTTCCCATGGATATCGACATGATCCTCAATAAGCTGGCTGGCGAAAAGTCTGCCGGCCAGAAGGACTCTTCCATTGACCTGATCTGGATCAACGGTGAAAACTTTGCCACGGCCAAAGACAATGACTTCCTCTACGGACCCTTCACGGAACTGCTACCCCATTACCACAGCTATGTGGACCTGGAAGATCCTGAAGTCCAAGTAGACTTTGCCACGGAAATTGAAGGCTTTGAGTCCCCTTATTCCAAGGCTCAGCTGGTCCTTTTGGCCGATACCGAAGTGGTCAAAGACTTGCCCACCAGTGCCCAAGACCTCCTGGACTATGTCAAGGCTAATCCCGGCACCTTCACCTATGCTGCCCTGCCTGATTTCACCTCCTCCGCCTTTGTACGCACAATCGTCCATGAATTAGCCGACTACGACAAGCTCCTGGACGCCGACAAGGATATCAGCAAGAAAGACCTGGCGGAGATCATCAAACCGGCTATGGATTACCTGAAAGACCTGGCGCCCTATCTCTGGGAAAAAGGTAAAACCTACCCCGCAACCACGGCAGATGTAGACCAAATGTTCATGGATGGCCAGCTGCATTTCTCCATGTCCTACGACCAAAACCACGCTGTTTCCATGATTCGCAACGGTCAGTATCCTGAAACGGCCACCGCCTTTATTTTTGACCAAGGCACTGTAGGCAATACCTCTTACGTCGCCATTGGTAAACATTCTCAGAATATTGCAGGAGCCCTTTGCCTGGCAGACGCTATTCTCTCCCCCGAGATGCAAGCCAGCAAAATGGATCCTGAGATTTGGGGCACCATTCCCGTCTTGGATTACGACAAACTAGAAGAGGACCAACTGGACCTCTTCTCCGCTATTGAAATGGGCGAGGGCGCACTGCCTGCAGACGACCTGCTGGAAAAGCGTGTGCCTGAGCTGCCTGCCTTCCTGGTCCCCCTGATTGAAGAAATTTGGCTAGATGAAGTGGCAGGGAAGTAAACTCTATAAGTTTGCCCGTACATTAAGCCTTGTGCCCGCCCTGGCCCTCATGGGCCTCTTGGGCGCTGGCTTGGCCTGGGGCCTGGTGCAGAGCTTCGGCTATTTCCCGGCCCTCGGTTTGGAGGAATGGACCCTTCGCTATTATCAAGCGATATTTGCCGACCCACGTTTGAGAGAGAGTCTAGCTTTTAGCTTCAAGGTCGCAGCAAGCTCTGCCCTGCTCTCCCTCCTAGTGGGCATTCTCCTCTCCACTCTGGTCCTCGCTTTTCGCCAGTCTAAACACCATCTGCTCCATCTCACCATCGGGATTCCCCACATTGTCATTGCCTTTCTTGTGCGGGGTCTTTTCTCCCAGGTCGGTCTCTTTTCCCGTCTGGTGGGTAGCCTGGGCGGTATCCCACAAGCGGGTAATTTCCCCTTGCTTATCCAGGATCCCCATGGCTGGGGCATCATTTTGGCCTATGTCCTTAAACAAGCCCCTTATGTCATGTCGGTAACCTATATTCTTCTGCAAAGGGCAGATACAGCCTACTACGATCTGGGCCGTTCTTTGGGGGCCAAGCCAGGGCAAATATTCTGGCGGGTCACCTTGCCCCAGGCCCGGCAAGCCCTCTTTTCTGCCTTCCTTATTCTGCTAGCCTTCGATTTTGGAGCCTACGAGTTGCCTTTCCTCTTGGGGGCTACCCTGCCCCGCATGCTCGCCGTCCAGAGCCAACTAGCCTTTAGCGAAACAGACCTGGCCCTCCGGCCTCAAGCCATGGCCTACACCATGCTTTTGGCCCTCTGTGGGATCCTCTTAGTTCTAGCCTCACTTCTCCTCTACCGTCTTCTCTGGGGGTCAAACAGACCGATTAGCTCGGATGGGGCGCAGGTTAATGAAATGACTCCGCCTCTCTCTCGTCCTCCTGCTGGTATAGGGCGCAAGCTTATCTATGGTCTCGCCCTTGCCTGGCCAATCTTGAGCCTACTAGTTCTAATGGTCTATGCCTTTTTTCGCCGCTGGCCCTGGCCCGACCTCCTCCCCCACCAACCCAGTCTGCAGGCCTTCGCCGAACTGTTTAAGGGGCAGAATTTACGCATCTTAGGCTTTAGCCTCAGGCTGTCTCTCCTGGCCGCCCTCCTCGCGACCCTCATCGCCCTGCCTGTGGCTAAGCTTTTAACCCAGGGCAACTTTCGGGGTCGTAAACTTTTAGAAGCCATCTTCCTCCTACCCCTCCTGGTCCCCTCCACCGCTTATTACATTGGCCTTCACGTCCTCTTTATGCAGTGGGGTATTCACGACAGCATCTTGGCAGTCTTGTTAGCGCATGCCATTGTTATCCTCCCTTACTGCATCTTTAGTTTAGCTGCCTTCTGGCAACCTTTTGCCGACTACTACACCACAGCTGGGTACAGCCTGGGCGCCAGCCGTTGGCAGGCCTTTTGGAGAATTGACCTTCCCCTCCTAGCCCCTGGTCTCGCCGCAGTTTTAGGTCTTGGCTTTATCATTTCTTTTGGCCAATACTTCCTCACCCTCATGGTAGGGGGCGGGCGGGTGAAAACCTTCGCCCTGGTCTTGGTCCCCTACATGGCCTCCAGCAATCGCGCCTTGGCTGCTGCCTCCTCCCTCGTCTTTGTGATCATTTGCGGGGCCATCTATAGCCTCTGCCGCCTCCATTTGGGCGTGAGGCGGAAGATTAACCTGCGCCAGAAAGGACTCCTATGATGGCTGAATTGCCTGAAATGCTCGCTATTTCTCTCCACCAGGCCAGCCTGGGCTACGGACCTGACCATATAATTTTGCGCCAGGTTAATATAGACCTGGCCGCCGGCTCCTGCCTTGCGGTCCTAGGACCCTCTGGAGTAGGCAAGTCTACTATCCTCAAGACAATTGCCGGCTTGCTTCCTCTGCAGGAAGGGCAGATCTATCTATTCGGTCAAGAAGCCTCCCTGGTCCCTCCCGAAGCGCGCGAAGCGCCGATTCTCTTTCAAGACCTTCGCCTTTTTCCCCACCTCAGCGTCTATGAGAATGTGGCCTTTCCCTTGCGCATTCGGAGGTGGCCGGCGGCCCGAATCAAGGCCGCGGTGGAAAGAGAACTTGAGCGCTTTGGCCTCAGCGCCTATACTGAGCATTCTCCCTCCACCCTGTCCGGGGGTGAGCAGCAAAGGGTAGCCCTGGCCCGGGCGATTGTCTTTCGGCCCCGCCTGCTCTTGCTAGATGAGGCCTTCTCCGGCTTGGACCTGGACCTGCGCCAGCGTCTGCGTCAAGACCTGAAGACCGTACAAACGGACCTTGGCCTCACTCTGGTTTTTGTGACCCACGACTTGACTGACGCCCTATACTTAGCAGACCAGCTGGCCATCTTGGACGATGGTCATATCTGTAGCTGGGGTAGCAAGGCAGAGGTCTTAGAGGATCCTGCCGCTCAGGCCTATTTGATGCCCTGGCGAGAGGAGTTGCAATGGCAAGAGAAGAAATGACACCCCTGGAGCGGATGACCGCCTTCCGGCAGGGCCAGCCTATAGACCGCTTACCCATTATTTTGGATATGGGGACAAGCCTGGCCCCAGTTGCCGGAGTCTCTCTGCCTGACTACTATGGCAGCGTAAAAGGCATGGTTGAAGCAGAGCTTTGGCTCTTTAAGCGCTTCCGTCAAGACTCAGTCTCCATTTCTAACGGCCTCCGGGGCATGGCCGAGGCCATGGGGTCACACATTGCCTATCCGACCAAGGGGATAAGCTATGTCGTCCAGCCTGCCCTTTCTTGTGCAGATGACCTTCAACAGCTGGAAGAAATTGATCCCTGGCGATCAGGGAAACTTCCGCTCTGCCTAGAGGCCCTGCAGATTCTGCGCGAGAAAATTGGCGACCAGGTAGAGGTATCCGGCCACTTGGCTGGCCCCTTTTCTGTCGCCTTGGCCCTGGTTGGCAGCCAAAGGTTTTTGTCCTGGATGCATGACCAGCCAGAGGTTGCCCACCAGGTTTTGCAAATTATCACGCAGGACAATGAAAACTACATTAAGGCCTTGGGCCAATTGGGCTTCCGGGCCGGCCTATGCGATCCTGCTGCCTCCCTGAGTTTTATCTCCTACCCGCAATTTCAGGAATTTGTCTATCCCTATCTCCAGGCCAATATAGCCAGCTGCCAGAAATATCTGGGCTGCCAGCCAAGCCTGCATGTGTGCGGAGAATCTAGATTGCTATGGAAAGATCTAGCGGACGCAGGCTGCGGTATTTTGCATATAGGGAACCGCGAGGACCTGGCCGAGGCCAAGGCCTTAGTAGGTGACCGGTGTGGCCTCATGGGCAATGTAGCCCCCGTGGATATTCTGCTAAAAGGGACCCCCGCAGAGGTTACAAGAGCCGTAAAGACTTGCATACAAAAAGCCTATGACAATCCTCAGGGCTACATTCTGTCTGCAGGCTGTGAAATTCCCCTAGGGACCCCCTTGGCAAATATTGAGGCATTTTTCCAGGCAGGTCGCGTGTTTGGGGCCTTCCCCATTAAGCCAGAAAGCTGGAGCTGACACATAAAGACTTCGGCCTGGGCCCACTTTGAGGTCGGAGGGCGCAAACTATAGCCCCTTCTCAATCTTGGGACTTAATCTTGAAAAGTCGGACTCCAGATCCCCCGTTCGTCCTGCTGGGCAAACTCCATGGCCTCTTGTAAATATTTATCGTAGCGGGTGTTGGGCGGGTAAGACCTGGCTTCCGCATAGCCATCCCGGCAAATTTTCTCATTCAAGAGGGTATTGCCCAGCCAGACATAGGCCAAGAGGCGGTCATATTGGTCCCTGGGCTCTTGGTCATATTCCAAATAGACCAGGCCCTGGTAGTCGGCCAAGAATTTCTTGAGATAGTCTGCAGAAGCCAGGCCCGCCTCAGTAATACGGTCGGGATTATCGCTCACCGATTCGGGCGCATCTATGCCAATAAGGCGGACTCTTTCCCGGCTACCATACATATCCACAATGAGGGTATCCCCGTCTACCACCCGTTCAATCGTAACTTCCGTCAGGCTGGCATCGCGAGGTTGTCGCAGGGGACTTTGATCCTGGCCCAGCAAGCGGAAGGCCAGGACAATGACCAACAAAAACACAGCCAAGCCCCCGCCGAAACGAGACTTGGGCAGGGTCTGGCCACTACTTGCAGGATTGGCGTTAAGTTGCCGCATAGGTAATTTAAAATCAGGCTTTTTCATGGTCATTATTCTAGTAGATAGGGAAAAAGAAGGAAAGTGACGGCTGGCCCCTAGGGAGCTGAATGGATAGCAGCCCGGTCCCAGGAAGGCAAGAGAATCCTCTCGCCCATAACCGCCTGACTGGATTGGAGGGCCTGTTCCAGGCGGGGAATTAGGGCCTCCGCTTCATACTTCTTGGGATCTTGTAAGGCCCGGTCGACCGGCAGAGCCCAGCCGTAGGTGCAGTTGGCCAGGGGGTAACCCGGATAGGTCTTATACATGTAAAGAGGAATATAGTCAGCCAGCTTAATTTGGGTCCGGCCAGCAGTTTTGCTGACTAAAATCCGGGCCATGGCGCCTTCTTCGGCCCGGCCCTCGGAGTTGCCCGTATCAGGCTGCTGGCTAGAGACAAAGTTTCCCAGGGAATAGTAGCAGATCATCTGGCCGGCCGCATTATTGGCGGGCAAGGAGACCAGGGGTTGGACCACATGGGGATGGCTACCAATAACTAGGTCTACCCCCGCATCTGCTAAGACCTTAGCATAGTAGTTTTGCCATTGGTCGGCCTGCTTGTGGTATTCCTGGCCCCAGTGCATGAAGAAAATGATGAGATCAGGATTGGCCTCCCGCATGACTTGAACCCGGTCTCTGAGCCTTTGGGCATCTGGCTCCAGATTCTCCAGGGGTCCAGCCGCCACACTAAAAGTGTCGGCCAAGCCCTCTTGGTCTGAGGGGATGGGGGCCCCATTGAGGCTACGGAGGCCATTGACCCGGGGTGTTTCATAGGAAAAAGAGGCAAAAGCCAGTTTGATTCCCTGGCAATCTAGGAGCAAAAATTCTGGATCCTCCAGAGAACTCCGGGTTCCCACACAGTCCAGGCCCTGGGCCCGCAAGGCCTCTACCGTAGACTTGAGGCCGGTAATACCAGCATCCATGGCATGGTTATTCACCGTAGTGAGATAGTCAAAGCCCGCGTCCTTGAGATTTTTGGCAAAAGCTTTGGGGGCTGAAAAAGTCGGATAGCCGGAGTAGGGCCCATCGGTCAAAGTCCCCTCCATATTACCAAAAGCCAGGTCGGCCTCCTGTAAAATATCTTGGGTATGCTTAAAGAGCCAGGAAAAATCAGCTATGCCATCTGGGCCTATAGCCTGGTTGAGGATGGGTTCATGGAGCAAGAGGTCCCCTGTGAAAACTAACTCAATCTCTGCATCCCCTAGTTCCGGGTCAGAAGCAGGTAGAGTTTGCACTTGTAGCCAGGCCGGGGGATAGTCCTCAGGCTTAATGGAAGTGATCACAGGTTGGCCATCAGGATTGAAGGGACTTTGGGGGAGGAGGCGGAGGGCCAGAAAAGTGAGGGCCAGGAGGCTTAAGACCATGGTCAGCATAACCCCCTGATACCTGGCCTGGCGACGGCCGCGCGGCAGGCGGCGGGGCGAAGACTTAGCTAGGTCTAGTCTCGTCCGCCGATCCATATCCTCACCCCCATGAAAGCTATCTATACGGAGTTAGCATAGCATGGGGAATCAGGGCAAAAGCCCTTGATAGCAAGCTTTAATCAGTTTGTATTCTTTTTGAAATATAAGCTCCAGTGGGAGGAGTTAAACGCCTGGTTTAGCCTGGGTCAGGCGCGCCTTTTAGCCTCTCTGGCCTCCATTAGTTGAACAAAGACAACGGCCGTTAACATCAGGGCACAGCCCAGGAGCTCCAGGGGCTGCATGGTCTCCTTCAGGATCAAGGCGCCGCCGAGGGCCGCAAAAACAGACTCCATACCTAAAATTAAGGAAACCAAGACGGGTGGGCTGTGTTTTTGGCCCAGGACCTGCAGGGTGAAGCCTAAAGCGGAGGCCAAGACACCCGCATAGAGGAGGCTGGGCAGGGCGGCCTGGATTTGGGGCCAGCTGAGGTCTTCAAATAACAAGACCTGAGGGATGGTCCAGACCGCCGCAACTGCAAACTGTCCCCAGCTGATCAGGACCGGATCCAAATCAGCCGCCAGGCGGTCAACCAAAATGATATGGAGGGCAAAACCAAAAGCTCCAATCAGGAGGTAGACCTCGGGCAGACCAAAGCCCGCCTCTCCCCCGATACTCAGGAGGTAGAGTCCAACGACTGCCAAGATGACTCCCAACCAGTTATAGAGGCGGAGCTTGGCACCAAAGAGAACAGCGAGGATGGGCACCATGACAATGTAGAGTCCGGTAATGAAACCCGACTTGCCCGCAGTGGAAGACTGAATCCCAAACAGCTGAGCGCAGGTCGCAAAAAAGAGGACCGTCCCGATCAGGAGGGAGGGTTTGAGATAAGCCTTGGTCAGGCGGGCCTTAGAGAAAAGAAAATAGAGGGAGAGGCTGGCACAAGCCAAAAGATAGCGGAGAAGATTATAGGACCCGGTCCCGATATGCTGGATTCCCACGGTCTGGGCCACAAAAGAAAGGCCCCAAATCAGGGCAGTCAAGAGGAGTAGTAGGTTAGAAAGGGTCTCGGTTTTTTTCATGTATTGGCCTCCCGGCAGGATGGCCAGATATTGCCTGGCCTCGTGATCTATCTTAGCGGCAAAGATCCTGTCTTGCTAGACCCTAACTTAAGTGAAGTTCTCGGATCCTGTTTTCCCGCCTGACAGGCTATAATCAAGAAAAGAGGAGGCGGCTATGGATAAGCAAGACAGGCAGGCAGGTGTGCCCTGTGAAGGAGCAAAAATAGAAAGCACAGGGCTTTTAGCCCAGATGGCCCATGGAGCTGACCGGGCTCAAGTCGCCACAATCTTGGACCTCGACCCTGAGGACATTTTAGATTTTTCAGCCAATATTAATCCCTACGGCTTTACACCAGCTATGCAAGAGGCTTTAAAGACTGCCTCTGGCCATATTCAGCAATACCCAGACCCCCATGCCCGGCCCTTGCTAGAGGCCTTGGCCCAGAGGCGGCAACTGGAGGCCTGGCAAATTGTCCCCGGCAGCGGGGGCGCAGATTTGATCTTCCGCCTGGCCGGAGTCTTCGCTAGGCTCTTCGGTTCAAAGGAAAGGCAGGCCTCCCGAAAGGCCCAGGTCCTCCTCACCGCTCCGACCTTTTCAGAATATGCCCAGGCTTTTAGCCAGGCAGGTTTTGTCCTCCAAAGCTATCCCCTCGCCCCAGACTGGGACTTTCAAGTAGGCCCTGGCATCTTGGATAGCCTGGACGAGACCATCCAGGTCTGCATCCTCTGCCAACCCAATAATCCCACGGGGCTGACCATAGACCCCAGCCTCCTGACCCAGATCCGCCAGGCCTGCCGCAACCGGGGAATTTATCTGGTCATGGATGAGTGTTTCTTAGATTTTCTAGATCCCGCAGACCAGCCTGTCTACTCCCTTAAGACGGGGCTCTCAGAGCAAGAGATCATCATTAAATCTTTAACCAAGCTCTTTGCCATACCTGGCCTTCGTTTAGGCTGGCTAGAATTGGGTAGTTCTAACCTAGCTGACCAGGTCCGGGCCGCCACACCACCCTGGCAGGTCTCAGGCCCCGCCCAAGCCGTGGGACTAGCGGCCCTGGCTACGCCAGAAGAAGACATCCAAGCCTGGCGGCAGCAACTGGCGGGGGAACGCCAGCGCTTAAGCCGAGCCTTGACCCAAGCCGGAGCCAAAGTTTATCCCAGCCAAGCTAACTTTCTTTTTTTCGCCTGGGACTACCCCACTCTGCAGTTGGACCTCTTGACCCAGTCCAAGCCCCCTATCCTCATCCGCAACTGCGCCAATTACCGGGGTCTAGGCCCCGGCTTCTGGCGAGTGGCTGTGAAAAGCCCGGCGGAAAATGACACCTTGATTGCCGCTTTAAAGTCCCTAGGCGGGGGACAGACCATATCCACGACTCTGCTCCAGCAAGGCCAAGACATAGGGCACTCAGAGGCGAGGCAAGCCAGGCAGACAGCGCGAAAGACCCAGACCCCAGCCCACCCTGAACCCGCTAAGGCGATCATGGTCCTAGGCACGGCCTCTTCCGTAGGCAAGTCCGCCCTGGCCACAGGTCTCTGCCGGCTCCTGACCCAGGAGGGCTACCGGGTCAGGCCCTTCAAGTCCCAAAACATGTCCAGGGAATACTATAGCCTGCCCAAGGGTGGCCGGCTGGCCACCGCCCAGGCCCTCATGGCCGAGGCCTGCCGCACAGATCTCCAACCTGAGATGAACCCCGTCCTCCTAGTCCCCCGATCGGACACAGGCTCCGATGTCTATGTCCTAGGTCAATACTGGCAAAGCTTAGCCGCCAAGGATTACTACCAGGTCAGGAATCAGCTTTGGCCGACTGTGCAAGCGGCCTACCAGAAATTGGCGGCGGAGGCCGATATCATCGTAGTAGAGGGGGCAGGCAGTCCGGCGGAGATCAACCTCCGCCAGGATGACTTTGTTAATCTAGGCCTAGCGGACCGCTTAGACCTCCCCTGTATCTTGGTGGGAGATATCGATCGAGGTGGGGTCTTTGCCTCCCTCTATGGGACCCTGGCCTTGTGTCAAGACCAAGGCGGAGACCATATCAAGGCCCTGGTCATCAATAAGTTCCGGGGAGACCCCGCCATCTTAAAACCCGGCCTGGTGGACTTTAAAGAGCTCACGGGCCTACCTATCTTAGGCACTCTCCCCTACCTGCCAGACTTACAACTGGATGCAGAAGATTCTCTGTCCGACCAGGAAGGCCATTACAGCAGGACCCAGCGCGAAGCCTCTTACGACCGCCTGGCAGACAATCTCCGCCAGCACCTAGACTGGGCCGCCCTCATGGAGATTGTTAACGGCCACAAGCTTTAGTGGCAAAGGCTAAAGCTGGCTTGTAACCTATGCTGGCTTGCAGTCTAGATCTGGCGGCTTTTGTAGCCCGCCAGAAAGTCCACCATCCGTTGGGTTTTGGGATGGTCAAAGACGACCTCCGGGGGACCTTGCTCGAGAATTTTCCCCTGGTCTAAGAAGATGACCTGGTCCGAAACCTCCTTGGCAAAGCCCATTTCATGGGTCACCAGGACCATGGTCATGTGGCCGTGGGCCAGGGTCCGGATGAGGTCCAGGATCTCTGTGGTCCGCTCTGGGTCCAAGGAAGAGCTGGGTTCATCTAAGAGGATGACCTCAGGCTCTACCGCTAAAGCCCGGGCGATTCCAACCCGTTGTTGCTGGCCCCCAGAGAGCTGGCGGGGATAGTAATGGAGTCGGTCGGCCATACCTACCCGGTCCAGCTGGGCAGTCGCGATTTCCCGGGCAATCTTTTTATCTAGTTTTTTAACAGTTACAAGATGCTCCATGACATTCTCTAGGGCCGTCTTACGGGAAAAGAGGGCGTAGTTTTGAAATACCATAGCGGTCTTGCGGCGGATGGCGAGGATGTCTGCCTGGCTCAGCTGGGCTACGTCTACATGAAGGTCTCCCAGGCTGATGCGGCCCTGGTCTGCTGGCTCCAGAAAATTAATCGTGCGGAGGAGAGTAGACTTGCCGGACCCGCTGGGCCCAATCACCGTAAGCACTTCACCCTTTTCTGCCTGGAGATTAATCTGGTCCAGAACCAAATTGGCGCCGAAGGCCTTAGACCAATGTTCAAGCTTTAACATGAGTGATCCTCCCCAGCCACCTGGGCCTCAAGCGGCTGCGCCTGGTCAACATTAAGTTTTTTCTCCAGCTGATAAACCAGGCCTTCAATGCCCAGGCAAAGCAACCAATAGATAAGAGATACAGCGATATAGGCTTCAAAAAAACGGAGATTGGCCCCCGCAATAATCCGGGCCTGGCCCATGATATCAACCACGGTTACCGTAAAGGCCAGAGAGGTCCCCTTCAAGAGGGAAATAAGCGAGTTGCCCAAGTTGGGCACGGCATTAATCAAAGCGGTGGGCAAGATAATGCGGCGGAGGGTTTGGCCTTCGGTGAGGCCTAGGGATTTGGCAGCCTCTATTTCGCTGGCTGGCACAGATAGAATGGCCGCCCGGATGGTCTCCGAGTTGAAGGCGGCCTGGTTGAGTCCCAGGGCAATAAAGGCATAGACCAGGGCTGGAAGGCCCTTGACATCATAAGCGGAATTGAGGCTCCGCAGGAAGATGGGCAGGCCGTAATAGGCCAAGAAGAGCTGGACAATTTGGGGAGTCCCCCGGAGATAGGAAACCAGGAAGACCGTGACCTGCTTGAGGACGGGGATATTTTTCAGCTTGATCCAGGCCCAGACCAGGCCCAGAGACAGGCCTATGAAGGCGGCCACCAGGGTCAGGAGGAGGGTGATGGGTAGCTTGGCCAGGATCCGAGGCAGGAAATAGGCAATCAAGGAGGGGGCAAAAATCTTTCCCTGGGCTTGATCCAGGGCAGCACGGAGATCAGAGTCCGACCTAGCCTCCGGAGTTTGCGAGCTGGCCGCAGGTCCGAAAAGCTGGGCTTCCCAGGCATCATTCTTGTCGATAATTTCCTGGCTCATGATGCTGTCATCCTGGCCCGTATATTTTAGAGAAATAGCCTTGAGGGTTCCGTCTGCCCGCATCTCGGCCAAGAGGGCATCCATTTCATTGCGTAGGCCTAAATTTTTCCATGAATAAATAAAGTAAGATCCCGGGGGCCGGATAGCCTCCTCGTTCGCGATGGGGTGGGCCTTGAGCTTGATACCATAGGTCTCCTCCACATCCTTCAGATAGGTCGTCGCATAAATGGTGGCATCGATGCGACCGTTGTAAACATCTTGAATGAGGCCAGAAGGGTCAGAATCCTGGTAGACAATTTTAACGGCCAAATCCGGATTTTCCTGGTTCCACTTTTCCAGGAAGAGGGACTGGGGCGAAGCCGGCACAACGCCCAAAGATTTGCCCGCCAGATCGGCCAGGCTAAGGCCATCAGGCTCAGCCGTTTGGGTAATCAAGACATTGTGGGTGACAATGTAGGGATAGCGGGAAAATAAGAATTTCGACCGTCGGTCTGCGTTTTCACCCAGATTATTCATAACTAGGTCAAACTTTCCTGCATCCAAGCCGGCAAAGAGGGAGGCGAACTCCGTAATTTCATACTCAAAATGCAGGTGGGGGGCCCGGCGCTCCATCTCCGCAATGACCGCTGCCTCATAGCCGTCTAATTCCCCTTGGCCATTGAAATAATCCAGGGGCTTAGTCTGGCCACTGGTCCCAATAACGTAGGTTCGGCTGGGCGGACCAGACGGATCTACAGCCTCTGCGGCCCAAGTGGGTGTAACCAGCCCCCACAAGAAGCTAAGTAAGATTAAAACAAGGATAAAAACCCGGGTACCGCCAGGACAACGCGTTTGAACAAGTTGAATCTTAGGCATGCCAGACTACCTCTCTTCTTCTCTCAGACCGGCCCGGGCCAGCTGGTAGAAACGCCTGGCGACATGGGGATAGGCCGGCAGGTAAAGTTGGGCAAAGCTGGCAAAGAGCCTGTCCCTTGCCCAACCACCACCTGCTTGCTGGATGCCGGAAGCCTTCTGCCGGTCCAAACCCTGACCAGGCTCATCTGCCTGGTAGTAGTGAAATTCATGACATTTGAGGGTCTCGCCTGCCAGGCAGAAGGGATTGGCCTTAAGGGCCTTCAGGCTGCCATAGCCAAAGTTTTGCAAGCGGGCTGCCAGCTGCACCTCCCCGGGAAGATAGCCCACCATGGGCTGGCCAGTCAACTTTTGGTAGAGATAGGCCGTACCGCCCTGTTCGGCCCAGCAGGGCAAGCCAGCCTTTAAGGCCTGGCAAATGTCTGCCCGCAAGCCCTGGTTGGCCGCCAAGGCCTCGGCAAAATTCTCCGGACAACCACCTGGTAAATAGAGGGCTGCGATACCTGCTGGCAAAGTTGCACTGTCCAGAGGGCTGAAATATTTTATCTGGAAGCCCGCTTCTTCAAGGATCTGAATATTTTCTGGATAAATTTTATTGAAAGCCTGGTCTCGCGCAACAGCCAGGACACAAGTTGGATAAGCAGATTGTTGAGCTTGTGGTATCTCCTCCACGCGCGGGAGATAGGCCTCCAGGCTGGGGGTCTGACCTGCCAAAGCCAAGAGTTTATCAAGGTCTAAATATTTTTCCGCCAGCTGGCCCAGGCGGTCGATTTGGTCAGCTAGAACCGCCTGATCAGCCTGGAGGTCCAGGCCCAAACGGCCAGGCTTGATGGAGTTCTCTGCATCATAGGGCATGACACCAAGGCTTTCCAGGCCTTGACTGGCCGCAAAGTCTGCAAGTTGGGAGGCCAGATGAGGGGAAGCTTGGTTAAAAATAACGGCCATGATCTGGCTGTCTGGACGAAAGTTTTGATAACCAGAGATAAGGGCCTGGAGGGACTGGTAAATGCCTTTGGCGGGCAGCACCAAGACTACGGGCGTCTGGGTTTGCACTGCCAATTGATAAGTGGAGTAAAGGCCTTCAGGGCCTACTCCATCGTAGTAGCCCATAACCCCTTCTATTAGCGTCAGCCGGGAGCCCGCCCGGGCCAGCGCTGTACACAAGGCCTCCTGGTCCAGGAAATAGGGATCTAAGTTACGGGATTGGATGCCCAAGACCTCGCGGTGAAAGAGCGGATCGACATAGTCTGGCCCACATTTAGCGGCCGCAAGCTCTAGGCCCCTGGCCTTCAAAGCTGCCAGCAGGGCTAGGGTGACGGTTGTTTTACCCGAACCCGACCAGGGGCCAGCAATTAACACACGTCCGCCCCCACTACTTTGCTTCCTGAGACTCCTAACTTTAGGCATAGGGTAGCCTCTTTTCATCATGAACCAGGCGAACCAGGTCATGGGGCTGGACCGGCCGATCGACGGGCAGGCGGACAGTCATCAGGGGGTGGGGGCAGGCTTCAATAGGGTCGCCCTCAGCATTCTCAAGCCAAGTCACGGTCTGGCGGAAAAGCCGCATGCCTGGGCCATAGAATTCTAACAGGTCACCCACGGCAAATTTATTGCGCTGCTCTAGGGTCGCAATCCCCCTGGCGGGGTCATAGTCCAGGACCTTGCCCACGAAGGTCACGCCGGGATCAACCTGCCCCTGCTGGGCAAACTGGGCTTCAGGGCTGGGCTGGCCATAATAAAAGCCCGTCGAAAGCTCGCGCTGGGCTGACTTTTGCAGCTCAGCCCGCCACGCTGGCTTAACCTGATAGTGATCAGGATCCGCATAATAGGCATCCAGGGCTGCCCGGTAGACATTGGCCACGGTAGACACATAGTGGATGGACTTCATCCGGCCCTCCACTTTGAGGCTGTCAATCCCAGCTTCCACGAGATCGGGGATATGGTCCAACATGCAGAGGTCAGCCGCGCTCATAGAAAAGGCTGTGGCCGTGTCGCCCCCTTCTCCCATCTGGCCCAGCTTTTGCCAGGCCTGGTCCGCGTCTGGTCTCCACAGGTCATAAAACCAGCGGCAGGGCTGGGCGCAGCCCCCGCGGTTGGCATCGCGGAGGCAGATGTGGTTAGACAAGACACAGCGGCCAGAATAGCTCACGCACATGGCCCCATGGAGGAAGGTCTCTAGTTGGATGGCGCTATGGGCCTTCATCTCCCGAATTTCAGCCAGGGAGACTTCCCGGCCTAAGACCACGCGTTCCAAGCCCTGGCCCGCCCAAAAATTGAGGGCCGCGTAATTGAGGGTGGAGGCCTGGGTGGAAAGATGGATGGCAAGCTTAGGGGCGACTGTTTGGCACAGTCGGATCAAACCAGGATCTGAGATGAGGACAGCATCCACAGCCAGGTCTTCCAGACTTTGAAAGTAATCTTCTATTCCCGCTTGATCCCCTTCATGGGGCACCATATTCGCCACAACATAGACCTTGGCCTGGTGGGCATGGGCAAAGCGGACCGCCTCCAGCATGTCTTCCGGGCTGAAGTTGCCCGCCCGGGTCCGCAGGCCATAGTTCATGCCAGCAATATAGCAGGCGTCCGCTCCGTAGCGGATGGCCATTTTGAGTTTTTCCAGGCTGCCACCGGGGCAAAGGAGTTCAGTTTTGGGCGCTGATTTCATCATAGGCACTAGGAGATATCCCGGGGATCTAAGGGGAAAAAGCCCAGGCCCAGAGGCCGCTGGGCCGGATGGAGGGCGCGAACCTTGCTAGTCAAGTCGGCCGCCAAATCGCATGTCCACCGGCCTTGCTCCAGGGCTGTAGCGGCCTGGCGGCAGAGGGCCACAATGTCCAGATATGTGTTCTCCTCCAAAAAGAGACTATTCAGACTCCAGCAATGGATGCCCATGTGGACCAACTGGTCCAAAAGGGGCAGTAAATTTAAATCTTCTGCCTGGAAAATATGGCTGCCCGAGGCATCCTCATAGAGAGGGTAGCGCGCATCAGGCTTGTTGGGTTCAGATAGATAAAGTGGCTGGCCTGGCCCGGCAGTCAGGTCTGGCAGGCCAAAGTGGCAGCCATAGTTGCTGACATAGGGCCGGAGGGAATGTTGGAGGCCCACTGCTCCATAAAGCTGGAGCCAGGCTGGGATGGTCAACTGACATAGCAAATCCCTTAATTCCGCTCCCGTTAACTCGTTGGAGACTACAGCAGCGACAGCCCCCTGGTCTGCCCAAAAATTCAGGCTAGCCGCGGAAGTATTGAGGGTCTGGGTATCCCATACCACAGGGATGTCCAGGCCTGCCTCCCGCATGACCTGGATCAGGCCCGGATCGCCGGTTAAGACCGCATCTGCCTGAATTTCCCGTAAATAGGGCAGGTAGTCGGCCAAGGCTTCAATCTGGGCATTATGCAGGAGACCATTCACAGCAATCACCGCCTGTTTTCCCCGGTCATGGGCCAAGGCCACCAGCCTTGCCTGGTCCTCCCGGCTAAAGGAAGCCGGCATCCGGATGGCCAAGCCAGCTTGGCCAAAGACCAAGACATCCGCATAGTCCAAGAGCTGGTCAGCCTGGACCAGTGATTGGGGATAAGTGATCAGCCGAATTTTCTTCATGGTCCCTATTGTAACGGATACAAGGGGCAAACAAGCAGTTAAGCTAAAAATCAAAGGTACTCTCGCTTGTCCGAACTGATAGTAGCTGATATCATTAACTATCACAATTACGATGCTAGGAGCAAGCAAACTGAGGAGGTCGGCCTATGGATGTCCAGCGCTTCACCCAAATTTTGCGGGATCCCCATTTTTGCAATCTCAAAAAAATGCAGTATAAGTATAGCCAGGCAGATGTCGAGGCCTGTTTAGTCGAGTTGCGCGCCTCCCATTATCTCCCTCTTCCCTTGCGGGACTTTAAAGGGCAAAAACTGGTCTATTTGCCCCAGCTAGTTCAGGTCAAGCCCACCAGCCTCAAGCTACTCTATAGCCCCATAGCCGAGGGACAAAACTACAGTGCAGAGGCCATGGAGGAAGAAATTTTTGACAGTCTCCGGATCGAAAACATAAGCGCAAATCGGGCTAGCCTTCGGAAAATTGTGACGGGTTCAAGCTCTCAGTTTGACCCATGCCCGGCCCAGGGCCAGGAGGCTGAAAAGGCCCAGGCCTCACCTGCCCTCCTCCAGGGGATGAAAGAGGCCCTCGACTTGATTAGTCAGCCCAGCTACAAAATTAACACACAAAATCTCCACCAGCTTTACCAATTAGCCATAGGCCCAGGCCTAAGTCCTGAAAAACAATTGCCAGAAGGATCCTTCTATAGAGATGATGAGGTCTATGTGGTGGGCAACCGCATGGGTAGCCATGTCCACAGAGGCCTAGCTGCCGAAAAACTCCCCAGCTATATGGCAGACTTTCTTGCCTTTGCCCAAGAAGAAGATGAGTGGGACCCCCTCTTGAAAGCCGCTGTTCTCCACTTTTACCTGGCTTATCTCCATCCCTACTTTGACGGAAATGGCCGGACAGCCCGGCTTTTCCACCTCTGGTACCTGGTCCAGGCGGGCTTTCCTGCTTCCCTCTTCGTCTCCTTTTCTTCCTATATTGAGGCAAGTAAAAAGGCTTACTACCAAGCTTTCCAACTCATAGAGCAAAATCAAAAAATCAGCGGGGTCCTGGATGTTTCGCCCTTCCTGACCTATTTTGTCGACCAAGTCTATAACCGCTTGCCCCAGAGCCTGCCTGCGCCCCGGACCCTGGATAGCTACCAAGCTCTCCTGAGAGCTGGGCAAATCACAGCTAAAGAGCGCGATCTTTGGAATTTCATCTTATCTTTTTACGGCTTTGCAGACTTTTCCAGCAAAGAATTAGAGCGCGACTTTGGCCAAGCCGCTTATGCGACTATTTACAAATTTCTGAAAAAATTCACTCGCTTTCAGCTCCTGATTCAAACCGACTTTAGCAGCCGCCCCCGCTACAAGGTGAAATCTTCTTCAGACCCCGTAGGCTAGGCCTCTCTATTTCGGATTTCGTAGATTTCAGACATATTTGCAAGTAATGGATGGATCCCAGCGGCCAAACCATCCATTACTTGCAGATTTGCCCTCGATACCATCCACTTCTTGCAAATTTGCCCAGCGGCCCATCCATTACCTGCAATAATGCCGGAGAATCCAGAAATCCAAAGTAGCATAGGCATCTGGCCACCCACTACTTGCAAATGTGAAAACACTTTTTCACCTTAGCATCTGAAAAAATTTTTAATGAGGGCTTGACAGGTCAAAACAAATCACTTATTCTGTATCCAGATTAGTTAGTCCAGACTAACTAATCCGCCATATACCTAATCATCCCCTTCTCTCTCCTACCCTCCTAGAGAAGGGGCCCTACCCAAATCGACACTCTCTCCTTTGTGGCATTTCTGGGTAAACGTCAAAGGGGCCGGCAAATTGCCGGCCCTTTCCTATTTGAGTCTATTTAAAAATTTATGTCCTCTTGAAGATTTAGGCCTAGTGAGTTTTTGGTCCACCTGAGAGCTGAACTGACTTGAGGGCGCTTACACTTGAGGATTGTTACAGAAAGACCCTAGTTCACCAAGTTAAGAGGATCACCGGCCAACCAGGACCGGAGGTTATCTGCCACAATGTCGGCCCGTTTGTACATAGCTTCTAAGCTGAGAAAACCCACATGAGGGGTCAGGATACAGTTGGGGGCCTGGACCAGTGGGTGGTCTGCCGGAATGGGGGGCTCCATGTCAAAGACATCAATACCCGCGCCAGCTAGCTTGCCCTGCTGGAGGGCTTCTGCCAGAGCGGCCTCGTCGACAATGGGGCCGCGGGCGCAGTTGATTAAAAGTGCCGAGGACTTCATTTGAGCTAGACGGTTAGCATTGATAAAACCCCGGGTTTCCACATTAACGGGCAGGTGGATGGAAACAATATCCGCCTGGGCCAGGACTTGATCCAGGGGCAGTTGAGTGACCCCGGGGACCTCCTTGTGGGACCGGTTATAGGCGATCACCTTGCAGCCAAAGGCTTGAGCCAATTGGGCGACCTGGCTACCGATATGGCCCAGGCCGATAATGCCAAAGGTCCGGCCAGCCAGCTCCAGGCCCATGAGGCCCTGACTATTTTTGCCTGCCCTAACGGCCTGGTCGGCCGCGGGTAGCTTGCGCAAGAGGCTCAGAGTCAAGCCGAAAACCAGCTCTGCCACCGCTACCGTGGAATAGCCAGAGGCATTAGCTAGCTGAATCCCCCGATCTTTAACCGCTTCCATATCGACATGGTCAAAGCCAGTAAAGGCTACACAAATATATTTGAGTAAGGGAGAGGCCTGAATGACCTCGGCCGGGAAGGGAAAATTGGAGAGGACCACGGCATCTGCGTCTTGGCAGCGGTCAATCAAGGTCGGGATATCGGTTTTGCGGTCGGGGTAAAAGACGAGTTCGGCCTGGTCACCGACGGCGGCCCTTAGCTTGTTTTCTAGGTCCACTTGGGGAAGACCCAGGGGTTCAAGAACTTTAATTTTCATGCTTAACCTGCTTTCTGTCTGCTTATCTGTGCTTGTCTTATAGAAATCATTCTACAACAAGTCCCCGCCCGCTAACGCCTGGTGTTTTTCTTCCATTCATAGCGCCGGCGCAGGTTTTTGACCTCCTGAACCAGGTCTGGGCCAAAAAAGAGAATCAGGTTGATCAGGGACATGACCAGGGCCAATTTCCCTGACCAGGGCGAAACCACCAGCATATAAGCCAGAGAGGCCAGGGCCAAGAGGGCCAGCCACTTGATTTTTACAGGCAGAACAAAGAAGAGCAAAACCTCCATCTCAGGCTGGTAAGCGGCGAAGGCCAGGAAGAGGGACAGGTTGAGATAGTAGTTGGTGCTGTTGCCAGTGATAAAGCCAGCGATAATGGCTCCCAAGAGACCGCAGAAGTAATAGACATTGAAGCGAAAGGCTCCCCAGTATTGGTCCAAATACTGGCCAATCAAGTCATAGAAATAGAGGGAGATTAGGACAAAAATCGGACTGCTGGCAGGGGGCACAAAGATAAAAGTAATGAGCCGCCAGATTTGTCCCTGCAGGATGAGAGGTCGGGAAAAGGCGAAAAGTTGTCTCAGAGTGCCCACACCCTGGTTCATGGGAGCGGAGATCATATCCACGGCATAGACTAAACCCATGCCGATCACAATGATTCTCATGAGATTGGCTATGGCATAAGAGCCGTACTTGCCCTCTAGCTGATTGAGTAATTTATTATTCCGCATGATGCCTCCTTGGCGTATTTTATCTACATAATTAAAGCAAGCGCTTTTTCCTCCCTAAATTATAGCAAAGCTTGTTCCCTCCAGGCGGGCTGGCTATAATCAAGGGGCTGTGCCAGATAAGGCACAATTGGCTGAAATACTACAGGTTTCTGCGCTTTTGCCTAGGACAGACGCGCGGCCA
>JAQYCV010000021.1 GCA_028724525.1 Clostridiales bacterium | reverse complement strand
TGTAGTTAAAGATTTGCTAGTGCATCAGTAAAACGTTTTACTGATGCACTGGCCAATCGCATTTTTAGGAGGAATTATGAAACGTATCCAAAAGATTTTGACCCTAGTCCTGGTCTTTCTGATAGCTTCATCTGTGCTTGCGGCTTGTGCGCCCAAGTCCAACGAAGTCAAGAAAGACGATAAAGCGACTACCGCAGCTCCTGAAAGTAAGGAGAAAGAAACTGAGGCAGCTAAGGCTGAAGAAGAAAAGAAAACTGAGGCTGCTAAAGAGGACAAGAAAGACGACAAAAAAGACGACAAAACTGACGCTAAGAAGGACGACAAGCCCGTTAAGGTTTGCATTGTTTACACTGGTAACTTAGGCGATAAGTCCTATAACGACTCTTGTAATGCCGGTGCGGAACGCGCTATTAAAGATTTTGGCATCGAGCTGAAAAACCTTGAAGGTACAACGGCAGATGAGTGGGAACAAAACTTTATCGCTGCCTGCGCTGGTGACTATGACCTGATCATTTGTGCCGCCTCCAACCTCCAGCCTTATTTGGAAAAATATGCTAAGGATTATCCGGACAAACGTTTCGCTATCATTGATACCACAGTAGAAGGCGACAACATTGTCTCTATCAGCTTTGCGCAAAACCAAGGTTCTTTCTTAGCTGGTGCTGCAGCTGCTATGTTTACTGAAAAGACTGATATCCCTAACGTCAATAAAGATGCCATCATCGGCTGGGTTGGCGGTATGGATATTCCTGTGCTCAGCGACTTCTTTGTCGGCTATAAGCAAGGTGCCGAGTACATCAATCCTGACATTAAAGTCCTGCAAGCTTTTGCTGGCGTGTGGAATGACCCCCTCAAGGGTAAAGAACTGACCCTGGCTCAATTTGAGCAAGGTGCAGACATTGTCATGAACGTTGCTTCCGGTACTGGTGCTGGTATCCTGGAAGGTGCTAAAGAAGCAGGCAAGTATGCCATTGGTGTTGACCTCAACCAAGATAACGATCAACCTGGTAGCGTTCTGACCTCCATGGTTAAGCGCGTTGATAATGCTTGCTATTTGACCATTCAGTCTGTCGTAGAAGGCACCTTTGAAGGTGGCTCCTCTGTTTACCTGACCCTCAAAGAGGGTGGTGTAGGCCTCACCGACTTCTCCGTCTTTAAAGAAGCGATGGGCGACAAATTCCCTCAAGATATCGTGGACAAGATTGCAGAACTTGAACAAAAAATCATTGATGGCGAAATTAAAGTTGAGAACTACGAAGGTTTCGGCCAATAATTTGTTTTGATCTGTGAGAGGACGGGCAACCGTCCTCTCTTTTATTTATCTGGAGATGAGGTCTAAGATGCAGGATTATATCATTGAAATGAATAATATCCGCAAGAGTTTCGGATCTGTTCAGGCAATTGTCGATGGGCAGTTTAACCTCAAGCGTGGTGAGATCCATTCGCTTATCGGTGAAAATGGTGCCGGGAAGAGTACGCTAATGAAGATTCTTTTTGGCATGCTAGATCCCGATGAAGGTCAAATCAAGGTTAGGGGAGAGGAATACTCCTGCCTCCAACCCAAGAAAGCGATTGCCCTTGGCATAGGGATGGTTCACCAAGAGTTTATGCTGGTCAATGATTTAACTGTGCTGGAGAATATGATCCTGGGTTTTGAACCTCGTAAGGGTTGGCAAATCGATTTTAATGAAGCCAAACGGAGGGCCCTGGTTTACATTGAACAGTATGGTTTGCATGCCCAGCTGGACAAGAAAATTAGCGAAATATCCCTGGCAGAAGCACAGCGCGTGGAGATCATTAAGACTCTAATGCGTGGCGCGGAGATCATTATATTGGATGAGCCCACAGCTGTTCTGACACCCCAGGAAACAGAAGGCTTATTTAAAATCCTAGAAAACTTAAAGCAGGATAATAAATCCATTGTCTTTATCTCTCACAAGCTTAATGAAGTGATGGAGATTTCTGACCGGATTACGGTTATGCGCAGAGGGGCCTTCGTGAACACTACGAACAAGGCAGATACCGATACCAAGGCTTTGGCTCGTATGATGATTGGTAGAGAAGTCTTCTTAGATATTAAACGTAGTGAACAAGAAAAAGGCAAAATGGTGCTTAGTGTTGATGACATCTGGGTACCTGGGGATAAAGAGACTTCTAAGGTTAAGGGTGTGTCCTTTGATGTCCGAGAGGGCGAAATTGTAGGCATTGCAGGTATTGATGGCAATGGACAAAGTGAGTTAGTTGAAGCAATCTGCGGCCTCAGAAAAATTGAAAAGGGTGAAGTCCGGGTCGACGGGAAGGCGATAAACAACCAGTCACCCTTAGCCATTCGTCAACAGGGTGTTTCTCATATTCCAGAAGACCGGAATACCCGAGGCCTGAACCGCCAGGAGACTGTGGAAGATAACTTAGTCGCAACAGTGGTGCGGGATGCCCCCTTCTCCAAGCATGGCTTCATGCACCGAAAAGCAGTGCGGTCCTATGCCGAAGAGCTTATTGAAAAATTTGATATTCGTCCCCCTATGCCCAGCCATCTCACGTCTTCTATGTCCGGGGGAAATGCGCAAAAAGTCGTCGTCGCTCGCGCTATTTCTGATGTGGACAGGGTCCTCATCGCTTCGCAGCCAACACGCGGTGTCGACATAGGTGCGATTGAATCCATTCGCGCTTTAATTGAACAAGCCACACGCACGGGTATCGGTGTTCTACTGATTTCTGCCGACTTGCAAGAGATTCTATCGCTCGCTGATCGCATCCTGGTCATGTATGAAGGCGAAATTGTCGGATCTATGGCTGTGAGTGAGGCTAATGAAGAAAAACTCGGACTCCTCATGATGGGAGTAAAGGAGGGTGCCAATGCAGAATGCTGAGCAATCTACATTTATAAGTAGTTTAACCAGAATAATCTTAACGATTTTGCTATCCTTTTTTATTGGCTCCATTATTATTCTGGCTATTGGGGAAAACCCTCTTACCGTCTACGGTGTTTTATTTAGTGGCGCATTTAAAGGACAATTGGGCATTGGCTCCACCCTAGCCATGTTTACACCGCTTTTATTAACATCTACCGCATTTGCCTTAGCTGCTCAGGCAGGCGCTTCAAATGTTGGTGTAGAAGGGGAAGTTTTCCTGGGTGGCCTGGTTGCAGCATATATTGCTGGCTTCTGGACCAATCTCCCCAAGCCCTTGCTCTATATACTGGCTTTTGGTGGTGCCATGCTGGTGGGTGCACTTTGGGCTTTGATTCCTGCCTTGCTGAGAGTCTACTTAAGAGTTAGCGAGATTTGTGTCACAATTTTAATGAATAGTGTGGCAATTTTCTTGGCCTCTTATTTTGTTGCGGGCCCCATGAGTGCAGGTGCTACCTTCTCCCAATCTCCCCCTGCGGTTATCCGGCTCACACAATTTTTTAGGCCTAGTCGGCTTAACACAGGTATCTTTATTTCTATTTTTGCTTTTGTCCTGATGTGGGTCCTTATGAAAAAGACAACCTTGGGCTTCCGCATTCGTATGACCGGTACCAACCCTAGTTTTACAGAGACTGTTGGCCTCAAGCCCAAGCAGAGCTTCATTATTGCCATGATGATTAGCGGAGCCTTAGGGGCCTTGGCCGGCTGTATTGAAATCTTAGGGGTCCATGGCACCTACTTAGATAATTTTGGTGCCAACCTTGGTACCAACGGTATGTTAATTTCCCTCATTGTTGACAATCAAATTATGGGCGTTCCCTTCATGGCTTTCTTCTTAGCTATTTTGCGTAACGGTGCTATGGCTATGCAGCAGGCAACGAATGTTCCCAAGTCGATTGTTGATATGATTTCTGCTCTGTTTATCATTTTTGCAACGATGAATATCACCTTTAACTTTGTGTCTAAGCGCAAGAAAAAGTTGCAGGCGGCTGCAAGTTCTGCGGACCTTTTACAGGAAACAGACGGAAAAATTCAATCTAATGCGGAGAGCGAGGATCAAGCACATGGATCTAAGTAATATCTTAAATATATCTTTAATCTACGCCACTCTGCGCTCGGCAACACCTTTGATTTATGCGGCCATGTGTGCGTCTATCACCCAGCAGGCCAACATCCTTAATGTTGGTACTGAGGGCATCATGCTCACCGCCGCCTTCTTCGCGGTCGCAGTGAGCTATTTTACAGGTGCATGGTATTTAGGTGTCTTGGCTGCCATGATCGCAGGTGCCTTTATGGCCTTGATCATGGCTGTGGGCCATATCAAGTACAAGGCAGATATTACGGCAATCGGGATTGGTGTCAATGTGTTCGCCCTTGCTTTGACCAAGTTCTTGATGAATGTTTTCTTTCATAAAAGTGGTACCTTTACCCACCCTGATATCGACGTCATTCCCCGTATCAAATTTAACTTTCCTGCATCCTGGGGAGAAGTCCCTCAATTAATTGAAAACTGGCCACTTACAGAATGGTTTGTAATCGTTGTACTTATTGCTCTGCATGTACTTTTCTACAAATCGATCTGGGGCCTTAGACTGAGAGCTATCGGTCAACATCCTACGGCAGCGGAATCTGTTGGCATTAATGTCAAGTCGATGAAATATCAAGCAATGATTATATCTGGCATGATTGGCGGCTTGGCTGGCGCCCACCTTTCTTTAGGCTATGGCGCCCTATTTACGGAAAACATGACCAGCAACCGTGGCTTTATGGGCGTAGCTGCTATGTATTTCGGGGGAGCTGATCCTCTAAAAACAACCGTTGGCTGTCTCGTCTTTGGTTTTGCTGACTCGATAGGTGCTCGTTTACAAAATTTAGGCATGTCTCCTCAGCTTGTTCTTTCGATGCCTTATGTGGTGACAGTGGCTGTCTTAGCCGTTACGATGGCCAGCAAGTTGCAAGCTGAGAATAAACGCAAGAGTGCCTTAACGAAGTTCCGCTAGTTGGAGGTGAATAAATGTTTAAAGAAGCAAAGAAAAGAAAAGTAATTTTAGATTGTGATCCTGGACATGATGATGCCGTAGCAATCATGCTTGCAGCTCAAGCCCCTAATCTTGAGCTTTTGGGTATCAGCACAGTAGCTGGTAACCAGACCTTGGCTAAGACTACTTGTAATGCCTTACATGTGGTACAGCACCTTAATTTAAATGTCCCTGTTTATGAGGGTTGCGGTAGGCCTCTAGTGAGGGAACAAGCCATTATTGCCGACGATATTCATGGGGAGACCGGCTTGGATGGCCCCAAATTTGCTCCCTTAAGCCGCCAAAAGGAACAAAAGCATGCCGTCCTGTGGATTATTGAAACACTTATGGCAGCTCAAGATCCCATCACTGTTGTGACTTGCGGACCCATGACGAATCTTGCCCTTGCGATGCGCCTAGAGCCAAAGATTGTTGATAAGATCGAGACCTTTGTTTTCATGGGCGGAAGCTATCAACTGGGCAATGTGAGTCCTGCTGCGGAATTTAATATCTTGGCAGACGCAGAAGCAGCCCACATCGTCTTCTCTGCAGGCTGGTCCCAGCTAGTTATGGTTGGACTCGACGTCACTAGACAATGTCTGGTCTTGCCAGAAGTCTTAGACCGCATGGACAAGATCCCGACCAAGGCTGGCCGCTTATTTGTAGACCTTATGAAATTTTTCAATGCCTCCCAAAAGGCAACGTTTGGTTGGGCTGGTGGCCCCTTACATGACCCCCTGACTGTTGGATGGTTAATGGATCCCTCCCTGCTTGAACTCAAGCATGTGCATGCGACTGTCGACATCCAGCATGGCGAGAGTTACGGGCGGACCAACTGTGATGTCTTAAATTACCTGAAACAGGAGGCCAATCTTTATGTTGCCACAGGGGTTGATGTGCCTCGCTATTGGGATTTGTTGGAAAGAACCTTATCATCCTATCCAGAGGAGAACTAAGATGGACCTGCAGGCTAAACTCAAGGAGAATTTCCCCCTCTATCTGCAGATCGCCCAGGATCTCATCCGCTTGGATACACAATGTATTGGTCATGGTATTGAGGGTGGTAAGGAAAAGGCCGGTCAAGATTTTATTGCTGACCTGATGCGGAAATGGGGTGCAGATGAAGTCCTGATTGACCCCATGTCGGAAGATGTCATTCAAAAAGCTATTGCAGAATATGGTGAAGGCAATCCCAATCATGGCTATGAGGGCCGCTTTAATGTCTACGGGACCTTTAAAGGCAAGCGGTCGGACCAGGCGCCATCCATTCTTTTTAATGGACACATGGATACCATGCCCCCTGGTGATTTAGACCTTTGGACCCATTCCCCCTGGGATCCGGTGGTTTCGGATGGCAAGCTTTATGGCAGGGGAGCGGCAGATATGAAGGTCGGATTGCTGGCCCCACTGTTTGCCCTGCACTTACTACATGCTTGCGGCCTGGAGCCAGATGGTGACGTCAAAATTATTTCGGTCGCGGATGAAGAAGGTGGTGGCAATGGTTCGATCCAGGCCGCTATGAACGGTGTAAGGGCCGATGCAGCGGTGGTCTGTGAAGGGACCGATGATGAACTGATCCTTGCGCATATGGGCTTTGTTTTTTTTGAGATTACATGCCGGGGCTTGGCCATTCATGCAGGCAACAAATTTTTGGGCGTGAGTGCTATCGAGAAAATGTTGCGCTTAGTGAATGAATTGCATGAGGTCGAACATAGCTGGCTGGCCCATTACAAACACCCCTTACTACCTGCCCCCAGTATCAATATCGGAGAAATTTACGGTGGGACTGCTGGCTCAACAGTGGCGGACCTTTGTACAATCAAGATTTGCGTCCACTATCTGCCTGAAATTATGAATAGGGCTTTTGTCGAAAATGAAATAAGAGCCGCAATGAAAAGAGTAGAAGCCGGAGATGCTTGGCTGACAGACCATCCCTTTGAGGCACATGTTTATCAAAGTGGTGGCTCCTATGAAATGGATCCCCAACATGATTTATCCCAGGCCTTCCGCAAGGCTTACGCCGCCTCAAGAGGGAAGGAAGTCAATATTGTGGGATCTCCCGGCGGCTGTGACTCCCGTGTTTGGCGCAATATTGCCCAAATTCCTACCCTGCAGTTTGGACCCGGTAGATTGGCCCAATGCCATACCATCGATGAGTATGTTGAACTCGAACAGTTTGAGCAATCTATCCTCATTTATGCAAACCTGATACGTAATTGGTGCAGTGAACAATAAGTAAAAATAAAAGGAGCAGACAATGAAAAAAGTATTATTAGTTGGTGAATCTTGGATTTCCTACACGACCCACATCAAAGGATTTGATACCTTTTATACCTCTACCTATGCGAGTGGAGAACGCTTTCTGGCGGATGCTATGAAGCATGGTGGCTATGATTTCACTTTCATGCCTAACCATGAAGCCATGCATGACTTCCCCTATAGTCTGGAAGGTTTGCAAGAGTATGATGTGATTATTTTATCTGATATTGGTGCTAACACCTTACTTTTGCCTGATCGCGTATTTACGCGGAGTGAAGCCAGCCCTAACCGTTGCAATTTATTAGAGCAGTATGTCTTAGAAGGTGGCGCCCTCCTGATGGTAGGCGGCTATATGACCTTTGCTGGTATTGATGGCAAGGGCAAGTGGCATGACACAGCCGTACAAAATGTCTTGCCGGTTGAAGTGCTGACAGTGGATGACCGTATGGAACATCCAGAGGGCATCACACCTGTCACGCTGGATCCCAAGCACCCCATCTTCAATGGTGTTTCCCCGGACTGGCCCTTTGTTCTGGGTTATAACAAGACCATTATGCGGGATGGCTACGAACTCCTGGCAAAGATTGGTGAGGATCCCTTTATCGCCCTTGGAGAGTTTGGCAAGGGAAGAAGTGCTGTAGTTACAACGGACTGCTCTCCCCACTGGGCCCCTCCTGAGTTCTGCAATTGGGAGTCCTATGAGAAACTCTGGCAGAATATTGTCGCCTGGTTACTTGCCTAGATGGCTCAATCTATGGAATATAATCAAGCTGCTATCCGCCTCTTACAGGACCTAGTTTCTACCCCCAGTATCAACGGTACAGAGGGAGAACTTGTGATTGCAAGGCGGATAGCTGCCTATCTTCAGGAAGCTGGCTTAGATACTCAGCTGAGAGTTTTAGATGATAAGCGGGCAAATGTGGTCGCCAGCATACCTGGGCGGACAGACCAAGGCCAGGTTGTGTGGAACGGTCATCTGGATACGGTGGCCCTAGGTGAGGCCTCAGCTTGGTCTAAAGGCTATGCTGAGGCGGAAATTTGCGGTGAACGCTTATATGGCAGGGGAAGCTCAGATATGAAAGCTGGCTTGGCGGCCATGCTATTCTGTCTGGCCTCCTGGGCTCGTAAAGGTCACTTGCCCCGCCTTCCTATCTTTTTCTGCGCGACCTGTGATGAAGAGCGTAATGGCCAAGGCGCAGAAGAACTACTGGATCTTCCTGCCATTCGCGAGGCTGATATGTTCTTAATTTCTGAACCTACAGCCCTCGATGTTTGCTTTGCAGAAAAAGGTTGCCTGCGCGTCCAGGTTCAGGTCTATGGGAAAACAAGCCATGCGGCCTACGCAGACCAAGGCATAAACGCTGTGGACTATGCCATAGACTTTGCTAGAGCAATTCAGTTTGGTCTGGCCCAAAGTTCGCACCCCCTGCTCGGGCATAGCACGGCTGTCATTACAGGCATTCAAGCGGGCACGGCTTGCAACATGGTCCCAGATTTTGCGGATATGTTGCTGGATCTCCGACTAGTCCCAGGCTTAGCTTATAGTGCGCTTCAAGATATGCTTGAAGCAGCAAAAGAAAAACTTGTTTCGAGTACAGATGGTCACTTGCGTATCGATCTGGACTTGCAAAATCACAGAGAGCCTATCCAGCTAGAAGATAACAGTGTTTGGGGCAAGGAGATTCTTCTCGCAAATCAGAAACTGGGTCTAGCCTCTGCCCCCTGTGGCATCAATTTCTTTTCTGATGCTTCGGTCTTTCGCCGTGTTAATAAGCGGGCTGAAATGGTCCTATGTGGACCTGGTGAGCCGGAAATGGCGCATCAACCAAATGAGTACGTAGAGATAGCTAAGTATTTGCAATACATTAATCTCTTGCAGACTTTGTTCAATTGAGGGCAGATTTAGGGCAGCTATGAGGGTTACGATTAAAGATCTAGCGGAACGGGCAGGGTGTTCTATTACCACTGTTTCCCATATTCTTAATGGTAAAGGTGCCCGTTTTTCTCCTGACCTGCGTGACAATGTCTTACGTCTTGCTGACCAGTTAGGCTATCGACCGGATCCTATTGCCGTGAGTATGGTAACTGGCCGGACAAGGACCATAGGCCTCATTTTGCCTAATATTCATAACATGTTCTTTGCCCTCTTAGCTGAAGAAATTGAAAAGTACTGCCACCAGCTGGATTACAATGTAATCTTGTGCAATAGCATGGATAACCGGGCCACCGAGCATACCTATATTCAAGCCTTGCTGGCCCGCAAGGTGGATGGTATTTTGCTGGCTCTAGCGAGTGATTCTACCATGTCAGGAACAATGGATCATGCCAGGCTTGCAGAGGAGAAGGGCATCCCTGTTTGTTTAATTGACCGGATGGTATCCACGGAAAACTTAGACATGGTCTCTATTGACCATGAGTTGGGTGGTTTTCTAGCCTGTCAACACCTGATAGATCTGGGCCATCGTGAAATAGCTTTTTTGACGGGGCCTAGCAAGCAATTAAATTCTCAATTGCGGCTCAAAGGGGCGAAATCTGCTTTGCGTCAATACGGGAGAGACATGCTTGAAACCGCCATTTTCCCAGGTGATTATAGTTGGGAATGCGGCTATCGGCAGGCCGATGCCATTCTAGCCAGTGGCGCCACTGGCCTCTTTGCCTTTAATGATTGGTCTGCTTTTGGGGTGATTATGAAATTAAATGAGCTTCACAAATCGGTGCCCCTGGACCTATCTATTATTGCCTACGATAATATTCCCTTCTTAAATGGTGGGGTGCTTTCTCTATCGACGATCCATCAGCCGATTGACCAGTTAGCCCAGGCTGGCATCGATACCTTATTAAATCGTTTAGATAATCCTGGCTGCCCCTATCAGCAGCATGTCCTAGAACCAAAATTAATTGAACGTGACAGCACTATGTCTCTGGCCCAAGGTCGCTAAGTAAGCTGTTGCAAGGAGTTTTTATGAAAATTTTATCCTATGGCTCACTCAATCTTGACTTCGTTTATACGGTTCCCCATTTTGTGCAAGAAGGGGAGACCTTGAGCTCTCTGGAACGTGAAGTTTTTCCCGGAGGCAAGGGCCTTAATCAATCCATTGCTCTAGCCAAAGCAGGCCTTCCTGTGAGCCATGCTGGAGCGATTGGTTCAGATGAAGGGGAGTTGCTTGTCCGCATGCTGGAAGCTGTTTCCGTGGATACCTCCCGCATCAGCATCTTATCCGGCCCTAGTGGTCATGCCATCATCCAAAGGGATTTAAATGGCCGAAACGGCATTCTGATCTTTGGCGGGGCCAATAAAGCCTTGACTCGAGAGAAGATCCTGGCTGACCTGCAAGATTTTGGAAGGGGTGACTTTTTAGTATTGCAAAATGAGATTAATGAGTTGCCCTATTTGGTTGATCAGGCCTATGCCGCTCAGATGCGGATTGTTTTGAACCCATCTCCTCTCGATGCCAGTATCTTTGATATGGATTTAAGCAAAATCTCTGTGTTTTTAGTGAATGAGTTAGAAGCTCAGGCCCTCCTAATGCATTATGATCAAAGCTTAGACCTTGATGGTCACTGGTCAGAGACAAAGATTCACTCTGCCCTAGAAAGTTTGCAAAAGCTATTTCCTAAAGCCCTTCTGGTCATGACTTTAGGCAAGGCAGGATCAGCGGCTATTTCCCCTGACGCTTATGCGAGGTGTGAGTCATTCTCTGTCCCGGTTGTAGATACTACGGCAGCGGGCGACTGTTTCAGTGGTTATTTTCTGGCAGCCCAGGCAGGGGGAGCTAGTCTGGCTGAAAGTTTGCGTAGGGCATCAGCTGCTGCTGCCATCGCAGTGAGCAGACCAGGGGCAGCTCCCTCTATCCCAGAGAGCAAAGAAGTGGATAGTTTCTTGGCTAAACAGGTTTAGTGCGACATGACTCGATTAGATGCTTTGTTTGATGACCTCACGACGGTTAAATGGGGGCCAGGTAAAAAGTCTGTTGATATTATCGATCAAAGTCTTTTGCCCGGAACTTTGAAGCGTATTCAGTTGCATACTGCTGAAGAGATGTGGGAGGCCATCAAAAAGCTGAAAGTGCGGGGTGCCCCGGCCATAGGTATTATGGCGGCTTTTGCTACTGCTCTTCTGGCTAATCAGATTGCCACGGAAGATTATGAGATCTTTGTTAAGCAGTGCCAGGCCATTACGACTTATCTTGCGACATCCCGTCCAACAGCTGTGAACCTTTTCTGGGCCTTGGACCGGATGCAAAAGCTGATTGATGAGTCGCGAGGTCAACCGGTATCCCTTATCAAGGATAAGCTTGTTCTGGAAGCGGAAAGCATTCAAGCCGAAGACATTACGATCTGCCGGAATATAGGCGAGATCGGCTTTAGCTTGCTCTCTGAGCTTAAGGGCCAGGACCGAGAGATTGGTATTTTGACCCATTGCAATGCTGGGACTTTGGCCACGGGGAAATATGGAACGGCTACAGCGCCTATGTATATGGCATTGGAACATGGTTGGCCTGGTGATGCGATGCATGTCTATTGTGATGAAACCCGGCCACTGCTTCAAGGAGCTCGCTTAACTGCCTTTGAATTAAGTCGGGCTGGCATTCAAACAAGCTTACAATGTGATAATATGGCGGCTGTCCTTATGGCTCAGGGCAAGATTCAGCTTGTTTTTGTGGGCTGTGACCGGGTGGCCAGGAATGGCGATACAGCGAATAAGATTGGCACGAATACGGTGGCGATTCTAGCCAAACACTATGGCATTCCTTTCTATGTTTGTGCCCCAAGCTCTACTATTGATATGGCGACACTTACAGGGGCAGACATCCCGATTGAGATGCGCGACCCCCAGGAAGTCAGTGACATGTGGTATAGAGAGCGGATGACTGCAGAACAGGTTAATATCTTTAATCCGGCCTTTGATGTCACAGACCATAGCCTGATCACAGGCATTATTACCGACAAGGGCTTGTGTCAGGCCCCCTTTGATAAGAGCTTCCTTGCCCTTGGCTTGTCGTAATGGTGAGAGATAAGGGAAAGTATAGTTGAGACAATTATGTTAAAAGAACTCAAACAGCGTCTTATACTTGCCGCCCAAGCTGCGGAAAAGGCTGATCTTTGCAAGCAAAAATCAGGTAATTTCAGCCTTTTTGATCCAGAATCTCAAGTGGTCCTTGTGACTCCTAGCAGCCTTGCTCGGTCAGACCTCAGTACCGAGCAAATCTGTGTTCTAGATTTAAATGGTCGGGTGCTGGCTTGGGATGGTGTTCATCGCCCCTCCAGTGAAGTGCTCATGCATATTGCCATCTATCAAAAGCGACCAGATCTAACTGCTATCGTCCATACCCATTCGCGCTACGTCACGACCTTTGCTGTCCTGAACAAGCCGATCCCAGCAATTCTTTATGAGAGTTTCGTGCTAGGGAAGAGCCCTAGCATCCCTGTTGCTCCCTACGCTAGACCTGGTACTCAAGCACTTGCCCAGTCTGTCGCGACTACCCTGCAAAATGCAGATTGTTGCCTTTTGGAAAGCCATGGAGCGATCGCGACGGGGGCTGACATGGACGAGGCCCTCCTAAGAGCCCAATATATGGAAGAGCTGGCTGAGCTTTATTATCTGGCCCTTACTATCAACCAGGGGCACGAGCCTAAGACTCTGCCCCAGGAAGAACTGCAGCAGTGGGCATACCCTTCGGAAATTAAGTTCCCAGGGGAATAGTCACACATTAAGTATTCTGAAAATAGACTTGGAAGTCACTTTTATCACTACGTACATAGGTGACGACGTAGGACAGGCATCCTTGGTCGGTATAGCCTAGGGAGTCAAAGCGGAAAACGGAATCCTGGGTAGTAATGCCTAGCAGACGGGCGTCACTTTTTTCTAGACTCACAATTTCTAGGCTTTGTTCCACCCTGCGGATTGACAGATCATAAAAGGCACATAGTTCGTAGAGTGAGAAATCAGTCACGTTGAGTTGGGGAAGGGCAGGGAAGGCGTCCAAGGGAATATACCAAAGTTCTAAGGCCAGAGGACTTTCTTGATTACTGACTAGCCGGCGAACAATATAGATTTCTGCCGTGCCTGCAATTTGAAAAATGTCCGCAAAGAGAATGCCGGCAGCACGCCTTGAACAGCCGATTAATGTTACTTTCTCTGCCTTGCCCGTGTCAGACAATCTTCGTGAAAAGCCTTGAAGTTCCTCGACGATTTGGCTTTCTTGTTTGCCAAGAACAAAGGCGCCTTTACCTTGGATGGTCTTGACCATGCCCTGGGACTCTAAGAGACTGATACTTTTGCGCACGGTCGGACGGCTTACCCCATAGGTTGCGGCTAATTCATATTCCGAAGGTATGGCGCTACCGGGTAAATAGCTTCTGGACAAAATCTTTGCCAGGAGATCTTCATAAATTTGCTGGTAGAGAATTCCTTTGTGCTCTGGCATCTTTGCGACCTTTCCAGACTCCAAGTCTGTTATCTGTCTTCTTTTACCAAGCGCCTAGATAGATAATCGTTTCGGCGCTTGTTTCGGCCCCTTTCTTGAGACTAGCTTCAATATCTTGGCCGCGGAAGCGGCTGTAGAGGAAGCCTGCTATAAAGCTATCTCCAGCTCCAATGGTATCGACAACTTTGGCCGGGATAATGCCAAAGCTATAAAACTCCTGCCCATCCAAGCATAGGCTGCCCTGGTCGCCCCGAGTTGCAATGATAGTAGCTGGTGTTTCGGCTCTTAAAGCCAACATTTCTTCTTTTAACGCTTCAAGTGATAGCTTATCAGCTGAGTAAAAGATATAATCCATGTCGGCTAGGTAGGCTCGGTCAGCTGAATCCTGAATATGGGTAGAGTAGTCGTACACAGTAATCAGACCAGCTGCTTTGAGCTCAGGAAAAAAGTCCGCGTTATGGCCCCAGATTCCACTGACTACAGCCTGGTGCTGCTTAATAAATTCAAGGTCTTCCGGTCTTAGGCGGAAGTCTGTCATGACACCTTCATCATAGTCGCCAAAGACCCGGTCTCCCTCGACAATCTCTACCTTAGTTAGGGCGGTTGTGCCTTCCTCGATGTGCAGATGGGATATATCCACACCTTTATGCGCGATTCCCTCTTTCATGAGGTCGCCAAAGTGGTCCTTGCCTACGGCGCCGATATAGGAGGCCTCGCCGCCTAAGCGCCTGTAATAGACAGCCACGTTAAGGGGCCCTCCTCCCAAATAATAGTCTCCGGACTGGGTGTAATAATCTATGCAGTTATCGCCAATGGCACAAATTTTCACTTTTATATCCTCACATTTGAATCTGTCCATCGTGGACGCAGCAGTTACTAGCATTTAGGTCTCTTGCTTAATACACAAATTGCAGGTAAAGCGCACCAGATCATCACGGACTATGGATTTGAAAAACTCAAAAGGCTGGTCTTCATCTTGGGCATAGGTGAGGCCTTCAATGAGGAGGACCGGTGTGCCTAAGGGCTTGCCAAAGAGAATAGCCTCTGTATGGTTGAGACCTGTGATAGACAGATTTTGCATGCCTCTGCCAGGGATTAAATTGTATTGTTTCTCTAAAGTTTCATAGAGAGAGCATGTGGATAAATCAATATCTTCTAAGCCTGGACATTTGTCCAGGCTTAGATAGCTGTATTCCAACATAGCCGGCTCCTTGTCAACATAGCGGAGACGGACTAACTCAAGTAAGGGTGGGGGAGAAGTCGGATAAAACTTTTGTGCAATTTTGGGCGCTCTGCTAGCAGTTAACTGCTTTAACAGCACTGTAGTGATGGTTTTGCCTTGTTCTTCCGCCCGCGCATGCATGGGTCTCAAGTCTTGCAAGTTACGTATAAATTTTTTGGCTCGGACAAAGTAGCCTTTGCTGGGAACAGAGTAAATATAGCCTCTTTCCTGCAGGTAACGAAGGGCGGCCCGCAGAGTAGAGCGGTTAACCTTCCAAGCCTCAGCGAGTTCCCTCTCGGAGGGCAACTTGCTGTGCGGACTGAGCTTATGTGTATTGATATACACAATTAATTGCTCCGCTATTTCTTCCCTAGTACTTAACTTGCCTTCTTGTTTCATACCCTTAACAGCTATAACTTACTTGTCTAATATTCAACCCTTCTATAGTAGCGACGAATTTCCATGGGATGGCAGTTCTTTTTCTCCATGTGGACATCAATACGGTTGGTAATAGTTCGCATAACTTGATGGTTGACGGCATAGCGGTATTCCGGCTTGATACCAGGCAGGTCATAGTCTTTAGTGTCAATAATCGTGTAACGTCCGCAAATTCTCGGCAGGAATTTTGCCACACGCTCGCTCAAGCAACGCTGTGAATCCTCGCCGACAAAGACCGTCACGTTGGAGTCTTTGTCTACAATTTCTAGGAAACCGTGAAAGAACTCAGGAGACCGAACTGTTTTTGTTTTGCGCCAGTGCATTTCTTCCCAGAAGCACATGCCGTAGGAATAAATGCCACCCCACAAGCTACCTGCACCTACAAAGTAGTGGAGGGGGTCATCGCTATGCTCATCCACAAACTTCTGCGCAAAACTATCAGCCTGCTTAGCAACGCTGACCAGTGCATCGGGGAGATAGGTTTCAAAATTTTGATACATATCTTCATATTCCGGGAATTCGCCGTTATTGTACATAAAGCGATCGGCTACCATGAAGAATTTAAGCTGCTCATTAACGGGGTAAGAAATGCACCAATCTACGTCTTTAGCTAGCTCGGCATCGGCCTTATCAATAAAGCCTAAGACCTTGGCCCCCGCTTCCTTGACGGCCTTTACACCGTCAACCATCTCCTGGGTCGTACCAGTGACTGAGGAAATAATACAGATAGTACCAGGACCAACCTTCTTATTACCGGTGGCTAAGTATTCCGCAGCATTTTCACAGAAGAAGTTAAGGCTAGACTTTTCTTTCATACGGACTTCCACTTGCAGGCAAGAAGCCCAGGTGCCGCCAATGCCCAGCCAGAGGATGTTTTTATAGCCGTCTTGGCATACCTGGTCAACGATTTTATTAATTTCTGGACGCAAAGCAAGGGCGCCTTTTACACTTTGTCTTTCTTTTTCTTCGTTATACTTAAGCATACGAAACCTCCTAACAAGTTTTAGAAATTATAAACCAATTAATCATTTCTTGTAAACATGCAAAAAGATAAACCGGCTAATTTGGGCAAAATCCAAAGAAAAACAAAAAATGTATTGACTTTACTGGATGTTCCGTTAAGATAAGTGAAAAGTGGTGCGGAAAAATAATAACTAGTTAAGTGCTAGCCCTCGCGGGCCCTTGCCTAACAACCGCCCAAATTGAGAAAAACCGGAGGAAAGTATGAACAAAATCTTTGGTAAACCCTTGCAATTACTTATTGCCTTGGTTTTAGTTGTCTCTCTGCTTGCTGGCTGCGCTACAGAACAGCCAAAAAAGACAGAGAAGACAGAGGCTGCTCAAGACAAGGAAAAAGCTGAAAATAAAGAAACAGAAGCAGAAAAGGCTGAGAAAAAAGAAGAAGCTGAGCCAGAGAAAAAAGCTGACAAGACTGATAAGGAAGAAAATGTCGAGCTGTATTTCTTACACAAATGGCCCAATCCTGAATATATTGGCTATTTCCAGGATGTAGTTGATAAATACATGGAAGAACATCCTAATATCAAAATCAACATGGAAGCTGCGGGTGACGAACCCATCAAAGACAAGCTGAAGATTGTCATGGGCTCTGATAAGCAACCTGACGTTTTCTTCTCTTGGTCTGGTGAGTTTGCTAAGAACTATATTCGTTCTGGTAATGCTCTAGATCTCACTCCCTATATGGATGCTGATTCTGAGTGGAAAGACGGCTTTATGCAGGCCGGTTTGGAACCCTTTACCTATGAAGGTAAGAACTATGGTGTTCCTTATAGAATTAATGGTAAATTCTTTGTCTATAACAAAGAGCTCTTTGAAAAATCAGGCGTTAAGGCTCCCGAAACTTGGAAAGAGTTCATGGAAACCTGCGAAAAGCTCAAGGCTGACGGTGTAGACCCCATTGGCTTAGGCAATATTTACCCTTGGGCTGCTTGCCACTACATCACGGGCCTCAACCAAAAATGTGTACCACAAGAAGTACGGGAAAAGGATTATCTGGCCAGCTCTGGAGAGTATACCGATGAAGGCTATATCCGCGCCCTCAACTACTTTAAAGAACTCAATGATAAAGGTTATTTCCAGGCCGGCGTTAACTCCACTGAACATAACATGTCCCTAGAAATGTTCTATGGTGGCAAGGTAGGCATGGTCTATATCGAGCTGGAAGAATTTGCCGATGTTGAAGAAAAAATGCCTGGTAATTGGGGTTTCTTTGACATGCCCGCAATCGAGGGTGAGCCCGGCAATCAAAACTTCCTCACCGGTGCTCCTGACGGCTTTATGGTTTCTGCTAAATCCAAGCATCCGGATGAAGCTGTAGATTTTCTGAAGTTCCTGACGAATAAAGAAAACTCTATCGACATGGTTAATGCTTTAGGCTGGCCCAGCCCTGTTATCGGCGCTGTTACAACAGACAACTCTATCCAGGGTCTCGTGGATGGACTGGATGCCGTAGCTCAGGCTGAAGGTATGGCCTTATGGTTAGACACCGATATCGACATTCGTATTTCCGACGTTTATCTGCCTGCCTTGCAAGAGCTTCTGAATGGCGATAAAACTGCCGAGGAAGTCATGCAAGAAGTTCAGGAGATTGCTAAAACTGTCCGTGAGGAAAGTAGCAAATAATTAAAACTCCAATTTATGGGCCCCGCAAGTCTTGAGCAAGGCTTGTGGGGCCTACTTATTTTCATAGTAGGGAGATAGGACGTGAAGATTTATAACAATAAGAAGATGGCTTTCTTTTTCCTGCTACCCGCGCTCGTCTTGCTCATTGTTTTTGTCTATTATCCCATTATTCAAAACTTTGTGATGAGCCTATACAAGTGGAAAGCTTTTGAAGATACGCGGGTTTTTGTAGGATTTGAGTATTATAAAAGACTGTGGAATGACAGTGTTTTTTGGCTAGCTCTTGGCAATAACTTTTTGTATGCTCTTATTTCAATCGTTTTTCAGGTTGGCTTAGGCCTTGTATTTGCTGCCATTTTAGAGCAGAAATTTTTCCGAAGATTCCAGCCATTTTTCCGTACGGTTTTCTTTATTCCCTCAGTCATCTCAATGACTGTCGTCGGATTGATGTTTCAACTGATCTATCATCCCTCCATTGGTTTGCTTAACCAGTTTCTCCGGACGATAGGTTTAGACAATTTAACCCATGCCTGGCTAGGGGAGAAGGCAACGGCCATGTTTTCGATCATTGCCGTATCCCAATGGCAATCTATTGGCTACATCATGTTGCTTTTCCTAGTGGCCATTCAAAAAATTCCAGCTGATCTTTATGAATCTGCTGATATTGCAGGGGCTAGTAGTTTGCAAAAATTTCGCTTTATCACTGTACCCATGGTTAAGGAAACGATAGTCATGTGTATGATTATTACCTTGATCGGTGGTTTCCAAGTCTTCGATGAAGTTTATGTCATGACAGCGGGCGGGCCGGGCCGCAGCACGGAAGTTCTTGCTTCCTATCTCTACCGGGCTGGCTTCCGCAATGATGAGATGGGCTTGGCCTCTACAATCGCCAGTGTTATTTTCCTTCTCACTTTTACCATGACACTCATTCAGCTCTTGCTGTCAAACCGCAAAGAAGAAGCATAGGAGCAGGCAGATGACTAAAAATAGAAAACATGCAGACTACCGCTGGACCCCTGGACGGATCCTGACTTTTGCCGTCCTTTGTATTTATGCCCTCCTCATCCTTCTCCCTCTCCTTTGGATGTTTATAAGTGGCTTTAAAGATAACCAGGGCCTCTTTTTGGATACCTGGGGCTTACCTGATCAGTGGCGTTGGCAGAACTATACCAATGCCTGGAAGGTAGGGGTGGGCCAATATTTCTGGAACAGCCTCTTGGTTACTGGTATTTCAGTTTTCATTACCTTGTTGATCAGCAGTTGTGCTGGCTTTGCTTTAAGCCGCTTTGAGTTTAAGGGGCGCACCCTGGCCCTCCTGCTCGTTTTAGGGGGCTTGATGCTTTCTCCCCAGGTCAGCTTGGTATCCCTTTTTAAGATGATGCAAAGCTGGGGCCTATATAACACGCATTTAGCCTTGATTATTCCCTATGTGGCCTATCGTGTGCCTTTTATGACTTATCTCATTCGATCTTATATGCTGTCCTTGCCGCGGGAAATTGAAGATGCGGCTTATATTGATGGTTGCAATACCTGGAAGGTTTATCTGCGGGTTATTTTACCCATGAGCCGGCCTATTTTAGCAACATCGGCCCTGATGACAGCCATGAGTTGCTGGAATGAATTTATGTTCGCCTTGGTCTTCATCTCGAACGATGATCTGAGAACAGTGCCCGTTGGTCTCATGAATCTGAGAAGCAGTCTGAGTACAGACTGGACAACCCTGATGGCGGGGCTTACCCTTTCTGCCTTGCCCATGATCGTCCTGTTCTTCATCTTCCAGAAGCAATTCGTACGTGGTATTGCTTCTGGTAGCGTCAAGGGCTAATAGCCTATAATGAGTCCAAAACAAAATCTTGGAGGTATACATGCAAGTCCTAGTAGACAAACTATCCCCTCGCACATGTGAATGGCCCTTAAAGTTGGTCATTAGGTCGGTCGGAGAGACCTGGCCGGCAGAGCTGACACAATTTGAACCCGCATTTAAAGCAAAAGGCGATAAAGCTGGTGCACGTATCTTACGCATTGCTAAGGAGGATGCAGTAGCTGAAGTCTTAGTTCTATCGATAAAAGCCCAAGCCTCTATGAATGACCTGCAAAAGGCCTTCAAAGGCTTGTCCGATAAACTGCCTGAACTGCAGGATCCTGCTGTGGCTGCCTGGATCAGCTCTGACTTTAGTGACCAGGAGTTCACCCAGATTGCCAAGACCCTTTTGCTCTTAGATAACAAGTTTGACCAGCATATTAAGTCTGGCTACAAGAATACCCTGACGGCAGAAGACGATGACACGACCGAAGATCAGGTCAAGCAGATCGCAATTTTAACTGACCGGGCGGGTGCAGACCAGCTTCTTTGTGAGGCAAAGAGCCTGGCGCAAGCAACTGCCCTTGCCAGAAAATTAGTCAATGAGCCGGCCAATATTATGACACCTAGTCAGCTGGCCAAAGAAGCTGAAAACTTGGCCCAAGAAACTGGTTTTGATATCCAAGTTCTGAACGCGCAAGAGATCCAGGACCTCGGTATGGATGCCTATTGGAGTGTGGCGAAGGGCTCGGCCCAAGAACCCCGCTTCATTATCATGCGCTATATGAATAATCCTCAGAGTGATGAGATCCTGGCTCTCGTGGGCAAGGGACTCTGCTACGACTCAGGCGGTTATGATATCAAGCCTGGTAATAGCATGCGCACCATGAATTCAGATATGGCTGGATCGGCAGCTGTTATTGCCTGCATGGGGGCCCTTGCTAGGCAAAAGGCGCCTGTTAATGTCGTTGCCCTAGTAGCTGCCTGTGAAAATATGGTCTCTGGAAGCTCTTTCCGCAATGGAGATATTATTGGATCCTTGGCGGGGAAGTCGATTGAGATCATGTCCACAGATGCCGAAGGCCGCCTGACCCTAGCAGATGCGGTTACTTATGCTTGGCAGAAAGAGAAGGCCACGGCTATTGTTGACATTGCTACTCTTACCGGTGCGGTTATTGTCGCTCTGGGTGACCACGTGACGGGTTATATTACAGACTCAGATACACTTTGCGCCTCTGCGGAAGCAGCCTCTCAATTGTCGGGTGATAAAATTTGGCGCTTGCCCACGGACGAGGACTATGAAGAGAAAAATAAGTCTGACCGTGCGGATATTAAAAATGGCGGGTCTCGGGGCGGTGGTTCAATTACGGCAGGGCTTTTTGTCCGGGCCTTTGCCAACCAGATTCCCTTCCTCCATTTGGATATTGCCGGTAGCTCCTATAATGAATCAGGGACTGACCGCTTCCCCAAGGGGGCTAGTGGCGTAGGCGCTGAACTCTTGTATTACCTCAGTAAAGAGTATTTTGCTTAAGCTGCTGTCTCTGATGAGCCTCACTATCTGGTCGGACTGATCAGATTAATAACGACAACAAAGGGTGTCTCTCCGCACGTTAGTGGAGAGGCACCCTCTTTTAATGCTTAGCCTTGGCGTAAAGAGCAAGACTGAGCAGGCAAAGAGTCAAAAGCACGAGCAGGATAATGAAAGCCATGGATTGGAAAAATGCTTGGGGCAGATATTCAATGATGGGGTCTTGGGCAGGGTCAAAGATCCAGTAGCTATTGCGGAAAATGACTTGATGAAAAAGGGTAAAGGCGCGATTAAAGTCTACAAGCATCATAAGCCCCACGAGGCCAGGAAAAACAAGCGCTCCTATCGGCCCCCACAAGAGGGGACTAGCCAGGCCATTTTGGCGGCGCAAAGCTCTCAGAGTTGCGAGAAAAAGAAACAAGCAAATAAGAGTTGCTTTGAGGATAATTTGAAAGACGGCCCTTACTTCTTTAAAGTGTTGGCGGCCCTGACTGGACATTCCGATGCCTTGAAACTCAAGGGTGGGCTCGGATCCTGGGTAAAGACCGTAATCTACCATAGCTTGGTAATTTTCCCAAATGGCTTTCTCCCCAAGCTGGGATGGATCATAAGCGGAGAGAGAGGGTAAATAGGCCTGGTAGGTCCAGGGTTGGAGGGTGGTCACAAGAATAGCGCAACCCCAAAGTAGACCAATTAAGCTGAGGCTTGCGACTATCTTATAAAGCATTTGCATAAGCTTCCTTCTCTCTGAATACAAACTCCATGGCGGGTGACCGTTTAGCCTTAAGGCTGGCTCAATCCTGCTTGGCTACTCATGTCGCATTCTATACCCTGGCCCTTCTTCCATCTAGACCTGATGCTTAAACTTAGCCAGCAAACAATTTTTAGCACTCTTTGATATTGAGTGCTAAAAAGTTTAGAATGAAGTCACAATACTTCATAAGACGAACGGCCTATTTCACCTTCCGCTCTAGGCCTCGTCTTAAAATAAATACAGTAATAACATAAGTTTTAAGCGCTTGCGCAGAGGCGCAGTAAGAGCGCTGGGAGGTATTAATATGAATTTAGATAGATTTGACGCGACCGCATTAGAAGTGGTCCAGAATGCCCAAAACCTGGCTATTAAGGCTGGCAATCCTGAACTTGAGGATTTGCACTTGCACATGGCCCTGCTAGCAGATGATAAATCTGTGGTTGTACGGGTCTTGCAGGCTTTAGACCTTAACTTTGAAGCCTATCGGAAGGCGGTTAAAGATCAGCTGGATGCTATGCCCCAGCAAGATGGCAATAGTTCAACTTATCCTTCAACCATTTTCCAGCGGATTCTTTTGAAGGCTGAAGACCAAGTTCCCGATCAGACCAGTAAAATTTTACCTACGCACATATACTTGGCCTTGCTGGAGGAGCACAATTCTCCCTCTGGCCGCATCTGCAAACAGTTTGGCATCAACCGGCAAAGCTTTTTGGCTGCTTTGGCAAGTTTCCGTGATAAGCAGAAAAACCAGACGGGCCTTTCCGAAGAGCATGCGGAAGTTTTACAAAATTTTGGCCTCGATCTAACCGAACAAGCCAGACTGGGTAAGATTGACCCAGTGATCGGGCGAGATGACGAAATACGTGATTGTATCCGCATTCTCTCCAGACGTAAGAAAAATAATCCAGTCTTGATCGGTGAGCCTGGGGTTGGTAAAACGGCTATCGTGGAAGGTCTGGCCCAGCGCATCGTGCAAAACGATGTCCCGGAACCCCTTCAAGGCAAACGAATTTGGTCTCTAGACTTGGGGGCTTTGGTCGCGGGTGCTAAGTTCCGCGGTGAGTTTGAAGAGCGTCTCAAAAAGGTCTTGGCGGCAATCCAAGATTCCTGTGGCGAAATTAT
>JAQYCV010000020.1 GCA_028724525.1 Clostridiales bacterium | reverse complement strand
TTGATCGTTTCTTTAGAACCACCTCGGCCAGTCCCATCGGGATCGCCGCCCTGGATCATGAAGCCGTCAATAACCCGGTGGAAGATGAGCTTGTCATAGAAGCCTTGTCCTACCAGCTTTTGAAAATTGGCCACGCTTTGCGGGGCTGCATCAGGCCTCAGTTTTAGGACGATATCGGCACCGCTGTCCATATGGATGCATACAAGGTCTGTAGCTGTATCTGCTACTTGGTAGCCCGTTGGTGCTGTGACCTCGCCTAGGTTGGGGTTTTGGGATACTTGATCGGAAGTCATATTTGTGTCCTCACTTTGTTCTGTATTGGGGTCAGAGGTAGGCCTTTCCTGGCTTGCCTCTGAGGGATTTTCTGTGTCCTGGCTGGGTTTCGTGCTACTTGGAGCGCTTGTGGCTTGGTTAGCTTGGCTTTGATCGGTAGCCAGGGGACGAATAGTGATTTGCTGGGAGCAAGCAGTCAGGCCGATGCCTAAAAGCAATACGAGGCAAACAATACTAATCCCTCTCAGGATTGGTATTGTCCTTGTCTTGCTCAGGTGCTTGATCCATTGGCTTGGTTTGAACATATATTGTAATTGTTACTCCTTGTTTACACCGAATAGCTACGCGTGGAGTTGGTGTTATTCGGTCAGTTCACTCATCATAACAAAAAGCCCGCTTAGGGTTTATTAAATCTTCAGGGCAAGCTAAGTAAGGTGGGCCTTTGTTTAAACTCTTGCAGGTGCTTTGGCAATTTGCTAATATAAACGAGTTCAGCAAAGTTAAGATCTTGCTTAAATTACATTCTTTGCGGGATTAACTCAGTTGGTAGAGTGTCACCTTCCCAAGGTGAAAGTCGCGAGTTCGAGCCTCGTATCCCGCTCCATTCAGGGCCGCCTTTGAGCTGGCCTTTTTTTTACGAGCCACCCGTCTCCTGTGCCCCCATGATCAGTATTGATAGGCTTCTGTATCGATTTTTCCTTGCTCGATTTGTCCCTAATAGTGTTATCCTAGATGGAGATTTTATAGATGAGGAATTTACACAAAAATTCTACAGAAAAAGGAGTAAGAGTATGGAATTCAAAAAAGTAGTTGTCATGGGCGGTGGTGTCCTAGGTTCACAAATCGCCTTAATGTGCGCCTATACCGGTCATGATACGACTATTTGGATGCGGAGTGAGGGCTCTATTGAGCGGACCAAACCCAAATTAGCAAATTATAGCGCCATGATGATTCAATCTCTGGAGCAAGCCCGCAAATTATTAGGTAATCCTATGGGTGCCTATGTTTATCCCCGAGGCCTTATCACGGATTGGTCCGCTATGACGGATGAAAAGCTTGTGGCTTTAATCGACCAGGTCAAGGAGACTGCCCAGCAGATTCACCTAGAGCTGGATATGGGCAAGGCCCTTGCTGGTGCGGATATCGTCATTGAAAGTATGTCAGAAGACCCCAAGGCCAAGATTGAACTTTATGAAAAGATGAAAGATTTGCTGGATGAGAAGACCATCCTCTGCACCAACTCTTCCACTTTATTGCCCTCAAGCTTTGCCCAGCACACAGGCCGTCCTGGCCAATATATGGCCCTCCATTTTGCCAATGAAATTTGGAAGCATAACACGGCAGAATGCATGGGGCATGCAGGCACAGACCCGGCTGTTTACGATCAAGTGGTGAAATTTGCTGCGGAGATCAACATGGTGCCTATTAAATTGCATAAAGAGCAACCGGCCTATGTCCTGAATTCTCTCCTCGTACCCTTGCTGGATGCTGCCCAACAGCTGTGGGGCAAGGGGGTTGCAGATCCTGAGACTATCGACTTGACCTGGCGTTTGGCCACGGGCGCTCCGGCTGGCCCTTTCCAAATTATGGACGTAGTGGGCCTGGAGACTGTGTATAATATCCTGCTTATGAAGCCTGATACTCAAGACCCAGAGTCTGTAAACCATAAAATTGCTAGCTTGCTCAAAGCTAAAATTGACAAGGGAGAAGTTGGCATTAACAGTGGTAAGGGCTTCTACGAATACAAGAAATAGGCTTTAATGTACCCTTGAGCTTAAATCCCGGGGATATAGAAATAGTACTAATAAAAGGGGACTTGCGTTCTTATCTGTGCGCGAGCCCCTTTTAAATTTAATCGGGATTATTTAATAGCTCCTGATTTTGGGGTAGGTCGATGACGTCGGCATAAACCTCCGTGTACACGTCCTCAATGGCGTTTTGTATCTCAGCTTCCCCGATTTCTTGAGTGATCTCTGGAGGCATGCTGGCCAAAACGTGCATGGGGATCGGGTCAGAATCTGGCCGGACCGCGGGCATTTCATATGGCAAGTCTAAAATCCTGAAGCCACAACTTTGGTGGAATTTAAGACGTTTTTTGGCTACGGGGTTTTGGGGAAGCTCAGATTCAAAAAGAATTGGCTTTTTCAGGGCCTTGCGGATGTGCCGCATGAAAGCCCCACCTAGGCCCTGGCCCCGCAGGGCGGGCGAGACGGCCAGATATTCAAAAAAATAAAAATCCTGTATTTTGCGGGTGATCAAGGCGAGAGCCAGTTTGTCTTGTTGGTACTTGAGGAGCCAGGTCTCGGACTGGATGTCCTCCAGTCGATCTGCCATGACATCTTTGGCGAAGAGTTCTTCTTTCGGAAAAGAGCTTGTGAGCAGGTCCCAAAGCTGAGGGAAATCACTCGCCGTATATTTTTGTAATTGGTAATTGCGGTGATGGTAAAATTTGCGCATATTATTTTCTCCTTGCTGTCTACGATAAGCCAGGAGCCGCTAATTTGTCTAGAGCCTTCCTTAAGAAGGCTTGATGACAGCGATATTTACTTATGTGCTATAAAGAAGTAATAGAAGTGTAAAAAATTTTGCCGTTCCTATCCGGCACTTGCGCAGGGTGTCGGATAGGTCGGGCTTATTCTTCAGGCAAGTCAATCTTGCCGACAAAGCTGTAATAAATATCAATGCGCTGGCGGCGTACTTCGTTCTCGTCATACTCACATTCATAGGCAACGATTTTCTCCACCATTTCACGCAAGAGGGTGTGTGTCAGTTCCTCGATAGAAAGGTACTTGCGGACAACGTTCATAAACTTTTCAGCGTTTACCGTGGCTTCCTGTGCCTTGTCCAGTTCGCCCTGCAATGCGGCGGCTTTCTCTTTCAGTTCCCGCTGCTCGGCTTCGTAGTCTGCGGACATTTCCATAAAACGCTCGTCATTGATTTTCCCGTTTACATTGTCCTCATACAGACGTTTGATATAATGAGTTACAGATATTTTTGCGCTATTTGACTTTCATTGTGATTGGAGATGATGGTATCATGTATAGTTTTGATGGTAGACAGTTTGGCTTTCAACGTATACAATTTTGGTATAGTCCCTAAATGTGGCGAGGACGGCGAGGACGGATTTAAATCGTTACTGTAAGTGCTTAAGTCAAACTGTAAAATGTTGGCTTGCGCACTTTTTGGTTGGGAGGTATGTATAATGAAATCTAAGCTAAAAAGAAAATATGCATATCTGTGTTTGATTTTGTTTGTTGCTGGTATAGTTTGTGTGTGGCTTCCCTTTCTTCTTGTTTCATTTGAAATTGGGAAGTATTGCGTTATTGTTGGTAGTATTTTAATTCTTTTTGCTCTTGGAATAAAGTATATTTTACTAAAATGTCCTTGTTGTGGTTACAGAGGATTAGTACCACAATGGAAGGGGAACGGCAACTACCATTGTCCCAGATGTGGCAAGAAAGTATTATGGAAATAAACACATTTCTTTCATCAATGTAGCAGAATCCCTTAATCAAAAAGTTGGCAATGTAAACGAAATTTTAGGTTTCTCTGCATCTACTTTAAGCATTTGCTCCGGGAGGCTTGTGCGAGCAGCTATTGGATCTGTGTTATCCTGATTCTAAGATTCTGGCTGGGTCTGGCCCCCTTCCTTGGCTCGTGCCTAGCCTGGCCGCATACCAAAAGTTTTACTAGAAAGTAGGCTAAATGTATGACCTCACTCAGTTCCGCAAATGACAGCAAAATTCTCCGCTACGCCCTAGACTATTTCGCTCACTATATTAGCTACGCCACCACTTCTGATCCCCATAATCCAGCCTGTCCCTCTAATCCTAAGATTTTTGAACTGGCCCAGCACATCCTGGCAGATTTAAAGGAGTTAGGCCTGGAAGCCCGGGTGGATGACCATGCCTACGTTTATGCCACGCTGCCTGGCAACACCAAGGCTCGATATAGTCTGGGCTTGATTTCTCATATGGATACTTCACCCGATATGAGTGGTGCTGATATTAAAGCCCGGCGGGTTACTTATACGGGTAACCCCCTAATTCTCAATGCGGACCACCCTGCTTACCAGACGGGAGAAGAGGATGCCCTTATCTTAGACGAGGCTAGCTTCCCAGCTCTGGCTGACTTGCGAGGCCAGGACCTCATCGTTACAGATGGCCATAGCCTATTGGGGGCAGATGATAAGGCGGGGATTGCCGAGATTATGGCCACAGTCAAGTACTTAGTAGAGCATCCAGAGATTCCACATGGGGATATTCAGATCGCCTTTACGCCCGATGAAGAAATTGGCCTGGGCGCTGATTTATTTGATGTCCAAGCCTTTGGAGCTGACCTCGCCTTTACCATGGATGGAGCCCGCTTAGGGGAGATGGAATCGGAGAACTTTAATGCAGCTTCGGCCCGGATTCGGGTCCAGGGACGTAGTGTCCACCCGGGTTCCGCCAAAAATCAAATGCGAAATGCCCTCACTTTTGCCGCAGAATTTATCTTAGCCATGCCGGAGGCCGAAAAGCCTGAATGTACAGATAATTATGAAGGTTTCTACCATCTGACTGATGTGAGCGGCAATGTGGAGCAAGCCCAGCTAGACTATATTATTCGCGATTTTGATGCAGCTAACTTTGCTAGGCGCAAGCAGTATATGCAGGATCTAGTAGATTCATTGAATGCTCAAAAAGGCGACAAGATTTTTTCTATTGAGATCCAGGACTCCTATTACAACATGAAAGAAAAAATCGCCCCCTATGTCTTTATGCTGGATTATGCCCGGGAAGCCATGGAGGCCTGTGGGGTTCAAGCTCTAGACCGACCTATTCGGGGCGGGACAGATGGTGCTCAGCTTTCCTATAAGGGTTTACCTTGTCCGAATCTCTTTGTAGGCGGGGATAACTACCATGGACGTTATGAATACTTGGTCGTTCCAACCATGGAGAAGGCTTGCCTCATGCTCGTAGAGCTGGTGCAAAAATTTATTTAAACCAGCCTTTCCTAGCGGTCCTTTAGCTTAATTTGTCCAGGATCGCCTCGGCCACCCGCATCCC
>JAQYCV010000019.1 GCA_028724525.1 Clostridiales bacterium | reverse complement strand
ATGTATATAGATTTACACAATCACCTGGCAGGCTGGTCTCCCGATGCTGCCCAAAGCTGGGAAGATCTTTCGGCGGGTATGGCTCGCGCTGGGCTCTTTGGCTTCGGCATTTCTGACCACTATGACCTGGGTAGCTTTACCAGTTCTGGCCGGGAATGGACCTTTGACATTGACAAATATTTGGAGACCTTCAGGCCTTACCGCCGTAGCCTGGCTGAGGCCCGAGCAGACCAGGCGAAGGGCATCAAGCAGCCCGCCTTTGCTATCGGCATAGAGATTGGCTATAGGCAAGATTATCTGGACCAAATCCGGGCAGTCATGCAAAAAGATTTTGACTACTGCCTCTGCTCTCTTCATGAAATTTATGGGAGAGATCCCTATGAAGACAAGGATCCTTACCAGGATGGTCTCCTGCCCCTATACCGCAATTATCTAGCGACTATATCTGAGGCCCTTACGGCCTTGCCAGAGATTTCTGTCTTGGCCCACTACGACTTTATCAGCCGTTATGCTCCTCAGGACAAGTCCAAGATGGTCTTCAAAGGTTTGGAAGGGGAGTTTGAGGACGTTTTCCAAAAGCTAATCGCAGCGGATATTGCCTTGGAGATTAATACAGGCACAGTGGCCGCTTTGATTGGCAAGGGCTATAGCCTGGAAGAGGCCATGCCGGACCGGGATATTCTTCTCCGCTATATGGATATGGGCGGCCGACTCTTCACCTTAACTACAGATTCCCATAGCGTGGAAAAACACTTGCGCTTTATCCCCGATACCCTCAGCTATTTGGCATCTTTGGGCATTACCCAACTCTGCCATTTTGAAGGGCGCAAGCTAGATTTATACGATATCAATGGCTAAGGCCCGTGAGATCAGATCAGCCTGCTACAGATTGGCATTTAGTGCTAGAGGCTTTTCTGTTATAATTTAGAAAATACCTGTCCCTAACTGGGCGAGAAAAGGGGTGCACTATATGGTTGAAGCAATCGTAGGACGCAAGGGCGGTGGGAAGACTGCCGCCATCATGAAAATGATCAATGAACTTTCTCAGAATGAAGATAATAATATCGTTTGCCTGGAAGTGGGTAGACGTTTTGATGGCCATGTTCCATACACTGTTCGTTTAGTAGACGTAGAGGAATTCCCTCTCCAAGGTTATGGACAGGTTTTGGCCTTTATCGCTGGCATCATTGCCAAAGACTATGATATCTCCCATATCTTTTTAGATAGTATTTATAAAATTGCCAAGGTTGAAGGTAGCGAGGGGCTGACAGATTTTGTCAAAGCTCTGGATGAGCTGGCCCATAACTTTGAGGTTCAGGTTTATCTGACGATCAGTGATGATCCTGAGGCCTTGCCAAGCGATCTTACTCCTTATCTCAATATTCATCATTAATTTGTTTTTAACCTAAAGGAGTAGCAACATGTTTAAAGAATTTAAAGAATTCATCTCTAAGGGTAGCGTCATGGATATGGCCATCGGTATTGTTATCGGTGGTGCTTTTGCCGCTATCGTTAACTCTGTCGTGAATGATATCCTCATGCCTATTATTGGTTTTATTACCGCGGGCGTAGATTTCACAGACCTGAAGGTCGTCTTACAAAAGGCCGTCCTGGAAGGTGGAGAAGTTGTCAAACCAGAGGTATCCCTCAATTATGGTAGCCTTATTCAGACTATCATCAACTTCTTGATTATCTCCTTGTTTATTTTCCTCATGGTCAAGGGCATGAACCAGATGCGTCGCCAAGAAGAGGAGCCAGAGGAAGTTGCTCCCAAGTCTGCAGAAGTCCTTTTGCTAGAAGAGATTCGTGATAGCCTAAAAAAGTAGAAAGATAGCCTTGAAAGAGGCGATATAGCTTGCTATACTAGTAAAGCTATCGTTAAGAAAAATCTTCGAGAGCGGGTTTACCCGCTCTTATTTTTTGGAAGGAGACCGGATGGCCAAGGGAAAACGTAATACAAAAGAAGATGCCCTCTTTGCTCGCTTGCAAAATGTTGTGGCAGAGCAGGATTGTGTCCTGGTGGACCTGCGTTTTACGAGCGAGAATAAAAAACGTTTCCTCCGCCTCTACATTGATAAGCGGGGAGGGGTCAGCATTGACGACTGTGAGGCCGTTTCCATGGTTTGTGATCCTCTCCTTGACGCCTGGGGGGAAGATCAACATGACTACTTTGAAGTCCAGTCTCCTGGTCTTGATCGTCCCCTCTCCAGTCCTTTGGAATTTAGCCTCCATACGGGGGAAGAGATGGTAGTTAGCCTCTACCAGAAACTAGAGGGGCTCAAAAAATTTACTGGTCTGCTCCAGTCAGCAGACCAGGCAGGGATTGTTGTAGAACTAGCTGATGGCAAAATCCTAGAGCTAAAGTATGACCAGCTGGCTCAAGTTAAAAGAGTGATACGGATTTAAAGGAGAAGCAAGCATGAACGCTGAATTGATTGAAGCCCTCAAAATGATTGAAAAAGAACGGGGTGTTGATGCGGAGTTAATTTTTACCGCGATTGAAGAGGCCCTGGTGTCTGCCTACAAACGGGAAGTACCCGCTGCCAAAGCTGACGACAATATTTTTGGCTTCGTAGACCGGGAAACCGGGGATATGCATGTAGAAATTCACAAGGAAGTGGTTGAGGAAGTGACCGATCCGGAATCACAGATTGCTTTGGCGGAAGCCCAGCTCTACAGCCCGGACTTTGAGGTCGGCGATGTGATTTCTATGAATGTGTCCACAGACCAGCTGGGCCGCCTGGCTGCCCAAGCGGCCAAGTCCGTGATCAACCAGCGCTTGACGGAGGCAGAAAGCGAACGCATTCTGAGTGAGTTCAGTGAGCGTATTGGCGAGCTCTGCTACGGTGTGGTCCAAAGGCGGGACAACCGAGAGGTCGTTGTTGATATTGGCCGGGCCGATGCAGTCCTGCCCAAGCGGGAGCAGTCCCGCCTGGATAATTACGACTTTAACCAGCGTATGCGCTTTTATATCTTAAATGTAGACGAGCGCCGGTCTCGCCCTGTTGTGTACGTTTCGCGTTCCCATCCTAACCTGGTCCGCCGCCTCTTTGAACAAGAGGTACCCGAGATTGCTTCTGGCGTTGTGGAGATCGTGGCGATTGCCCGCGAGGGTGGATCTCGCACAAAAATGGCCGTGCTGTCTAATGATCCCAACGTGGATGCTGTCGGCGCCTGTGTAGGTCAGCGTGGCATGCGGGTCCAGGCCGTAATCAATGAGCTCAATGGCGAGAAGATCGATATTATTGAGTGGGATCCAGACCTCGTGGTCTATTTATCCAACGCCTTATCGCCTGCTCGCGTGGTTCAAGTCGTGGTATATGAGGAAGAGATGGCTGCATCGGTGGTGGTGCCCGACCATCAACTCTCCTTGGCCATTGGCCGGGAAGGGCAAAATGCCCGCCTGGCAGCCAAATTGACGGGTTGGAAGATTGATATTAAGTCAGAGAGCCAATACCATGAGATGATTGAAGAGCAGCTCTTAGCCCATTTCCATGAGGCTATTTCTGCGGATGACGAGGATGCAGAGCCAGTTGAAACAACAGAAGAAATCAGTGATCTGGACCAGGATGTAGATCCTGATCAAGAATTGGCGCCAGAAGCTGGGGAGGAAAGTTTACGGGATGTCCCAGGGACGGAAGAATAAAACAGTAGAGCGCATGTGCGCAGTTTGCCGCCAGCGTTACCCCCAAAAAGATCTTATGCGCTTTTGCCTGCAAAAAGATGGCAAGGCCCGGCTGGACCTCAAAGGCAAGTCGCAGGGGAGGGGAGTCTATTTGTGCCATAGCTATGCTTGCTTGGAAAAAGTTTTAAGCGCACCAGCAAAAGGCAAAGCGCCTCTCAAACTGGAGGCAGAGAGCCGGGCGATCCTGGAGGGCCTCCATGCGATGCGCAAGGACCAGAAGCAGACTGGGGACTCGAAGACGACTAAAATCAAGCAGCTCTTAGGCCAGGCTCGCAAGGCAGGTCTTGTCAGTCTGGGCTTTGATGCTGTGAAAGCCAGTCTAGACCAGGGACAGGTCAAGCTTATTGTCATGGCAACTGATATGGGTCCCTCCAGTTTGCGCAAAATCCGTCCCAGCCTTGCTGAACACCCTGTTCAGACCCTTGCTGTTTTAAGTAAGGAAGATTTAGCCCAGTGTATGGGCAGACCGCGCCTGGCCCTCTGTGGAGTGCTGGATGAGGGTTTAGCTCAAGCCATTATGACCGCTATGTTGGGGCCTAATCCGCCTCGGCAGATACGAGAGAATAATTCCTAGGAGGTAGGACATATGAAGCGACGCGAAGAAGCAGATTCTGGATTAAGAGCCGGTTTCATCCATGAGGATGAGATGAAGCAGATGCAGGCTACACTGCCTCCTCAAGAGGAAAAAACGGATAAAAATACGGAAGCTCCGACACAAGAGGATCAAGCTAAAGTGGAAGACAAAGCCAAAGCAAGTCAGGACAAGGAAGTTAAGGACCTGCCGCAAGGTCCCCAGGTATCCGTACAGGGTGTCTCGGGTAAAATGATTACTGGAGTAATCACAGCGGTTAAGAAGGTCAAGTCAAAAGTCAGCAAACCCAAAGACTCGGAGGCTGAGCAAGCAACAACCCCTCCCGAGAGCCAGTTGTCCAGCGAGGAAAAGCCAGAGCAAAAGTTAGACCAAAAGCCTGACCAAGCTGCCAGCGATCAAAAGCCCCTGGAAGCACAAGTACAAGAGCCTGCTAGTTCCACGGCATTAGCAACTTCAAAAGCAGTAGCTCAGAAGACCGAGCCTGCGGCCAGTGAGGCGAAGGCCAGTCAGCCTGAGCCGGAAACCGTGAAGGTCAAAGCGGCGGAGCCTGTTTCTAAGCCTGTCTTAGAGCCGACCCCCAAAGCGGATAAAGATCCAGAGCTGGCCCCAGCTACTCAGTCGGCTCCCCAGACAGCTGAGCTTAAGACTGCCCCAAAGACTCCAGACCAGGCCAAGCCCCTGGCTACAAACGTTAAGCCCCAGGCTACAACTAGTAGTCCTAAGCCTGTGGACCAGGCCAAGCCTGCAAGTAAAATTGACCAGCCTGCACCTAAGTCCGACCAAGCGAAGCCAGCCGCTCCCAAGGTCAAATCTGACCAAGGGATTATTCTCTCTGCCCAGGAGCGCTTAGCTCGGGCAGGGAAGACCATCATTCGCCCCCAATCAGGCAACTATGTGGGCAAAAACACCTCTACGCCCGCCTTCAAAGAAGATTCTTACCGAGGTCAGCGAAGTTACAGTGGCGGACCAGGTGGACGTTCCAGCTATGGGCATCCGCAAAGCTCTCGCCCCCCCTACAATAAGGGGAGAAGGACGGAGAACTTTGCCGACAAGGACAAAGATGAAGATGAGGCTCTCCGCCGTAGCCATTCTCCCCGCCCTAAAAAGCGGACAATGGCAATGCCAGATAGTTCAGCCTTTAATATGCAAAAAGATTCCAACCGGCGTAACTTCAAGGAGAAGACCCAAAAGGATAAGGATAAGCGGACTTCTTCTTGGCGGAGTCAGGAAGAATTGGAACTTGACCAGGAAACCGTTCGCCGCGCCCGTCGCCGGCGTTCCCGTACGGCGGCCCAGGGACCCGCTCCCGCTACAGCCCAGTTGACAGAGGTTAAGCTTCCCGCCGCGATGACAGTTAAGGAACTGGCGGAGATTTTGAAGAAGACGGGTGCCGAGGTAATCACCAAATTGATCTCCTTTGGCATTATGGCCACCCTAAACCAGGAAGTCGACTTTGATACCGCCGCGATCATTGCGGGTGAATTTGGTATTACGGCTGAACAAAAAGTTGAGGTCAAGGAAGAAGATATTCTCTTTGATGATTCAGAAGATAAGGAAGAAGATCTGAAACCCAGACCGCCTGTCGTTGTAGTCATGGGTCACGTAGACCACGGTAAAACCTCTATCCTGGACTGGATCCGCAGTTCTCGTGTGGCCGCAGGGGAGGCCGGTGGCATTACCCAACACATTGGTGCCTATATGGTCGATGTGCACGGACGGAAGATTACCTTCCTCGATACTCCTGGCCATGAAGCCTTCACGACTATTCGGGCACGTGGCGCTCAAGTCACGGATATCGCAGTCCTCGTAGTGGCGGCGGACGACGGGGTTATGCCCCAGACGATTGAGGCCATTAACCATGCCAAGGCGGCCAATACAGAGATTATCGTGGCCATTAACAAGATAGACAAACCCGGGGCTAATATTGACCGGGTCAAGCAAGAGCTGGCTACCTACGAACTCCTGGATGCAGACTGGGGGGGAACGACTACTATGGTTCCCGTTTCCGCTAAAACTGGTGAGAATATGGAAGAACTCTTGGAAATGATCACCTTGACTGCAGACCTTCTGGAACTGAAAGCCAACCCAGACCGTCAGGCTAAGGGTACTGTTATTGAGGCCAGCCTGGACAAAAACCGGGGTCCCATCGCAACCCTTCTGGTTCAGCGTGGTACCCTCCGCCAGGGCGACGCCCTGGTTGTTGGCACCATGATGGGGAATGTCCGCGCCATGTTCAACGAGCACCATGAACCGATTGAATCTGCTGGACCCTCTGTGCCTGTAGAAATAATGGGCTTGTCTGAAGTCCCCCAAGCTGGTGATACCTTCTATGAAGTGGAAGATGAAAAACTGGCTCGTTCCCTAGTCGAACGCCGTCAGGCTGAAGAGAGAGAGAAAGAATTATCCAGAACTAATAAGTTATCTCTGGAGAATCTCTTTGAACAAATGGGCAAGGGCGAGATGAAAGACCTGAACATCATCCTCAAGGCAGACGTCCAAGGTTCGATCCAGGCTCTGGCGACTTCTCTAGAAAAACTCTCCAATGACGAGGTGACGGTTAAGATTATTCATAGTGCTGTAGGATCTATCACCGCCTCAGATATTCGCTTGGCCGATGTCTCCGATGCCATTATTATCGGTTTCAATGTCCGGCCTACCAACCAAGTTACGGACCTGGCCAAGGAAAGTAATGTCCAGATCCGGCTCTACTCGGTCATCTACGAGGCAATTGACGATGTCAAGAAGGCCTTGACCGGTATGCTGGAGCCTGTTTTTGAAGAAGAAGTTCTGGGCCACGCGGAGATCCGTGAAACCTACAAGGTGTCTGGTGTGGGTACGGTGGCAGGTGCTTATGTTACAGATGGTAGCCTGCGCCGTAATGTCCAAGTCCGGGTGGTGCGAGATGGCGTTGTCCTCCATGAGGGCAAGCTTGCCTCTCTGCGCCGTTTCCAAGATGACGTTAAAGAGGTCCAGCAGGGTTATGAATGTGGCTTCAGTGTAGAACGTTACAATGACCTCCTGGTAGGTGACGTGATTGAAGCCTTCCACATGAAAGAGATTAAGCCCAAACTGGAAAGCAAGTAAGAAGTCGTGAAGGGGCAGCTAGAGGCTGTCCCTTCCTTTAACAGGCTGAAATCCAGATCTGAAAGTGAAAGAGAGCTAATTATGCAGCATAGAAAAGAAAGAGTTGCCGGTGAAGTGCAGCGCATTTTGATTGAGGTACTCTACGGAGAAATTAATGACCCGCGGATTCCGCATCTGCTTTCGGTCAATGAGGTCCAGATGAACCGAGACCTTTCTTTGGCGACCATCTATGTTTCTACTATGGGTGATGACGATGAAAAGCAAGAGATGATGGAAGGACTCAACCAAGCCAAGGGCTTTTTGCGCACGAGGGTCGCTGAAGGGATTAACCTCCGTGTCGCACCAGACTTGCGCTTCGTCTTAGATGAATCGCTGGAAAGGGGCAATCGGATGTCCGCCTTTATCGATCAGGTGCGGGCCGAGGATGCTGCCCGTAATGCCAAATTAGAGGCCCAGAGGAGAGAGGACCATGAGTCAGAAGATTAAGGATCTGGCCAAGCTATTTTTAACTCAAGAAGATTCCCAGCGTGCGGTCTGCATTTTGCCCCATGTGCGGTCGGATGGCGACGCTATTTCTTCCAGCCTGGTCCTTTCTACCGCCTTGGAAAAACTGGGTTTTCGAACCCGCGTTTTGCTAGAAGAGAAAGTGCCTGACCTTTATTACTTTATGCCAGACTTGGAGAAAATTGAAATCTATGAAGCGAATCAAAGGCTGCCGGAGTCTTTTGTACTCTTTGTCTTGGACTGCCACGAGGCTAGCCGACTAGGCCAGCGTGCCATTTTTTGGCAGGAGGCCCAGGAGCTTTATGTTATGGACCACCACCAGGTTCAGGAAGCACCCAAGGCGCACTTTGTTATTGAGAGTGATCGGTCTTCCACAGCTGAAATGGTCTACTATTTTGTTAAGTCTCTAGAAGAAGTGAGTGGTCAAACTCTTTTGGATCTTGACATGGCCAACAATTTAACTACGGGCATATATCTGGATACGGGCGGCTTGCGTTATTCAAATACTGGCCCTGATACATACCGGGTTATGGCTGAACTCAGAGAAATGGGCGTGCCCGTGGATCGAATCTCGGAAGAGGCCTTTGATCAAGTGCCCATTGAAGAAGCCCGTGCCCGCGGCCTGGCCCTTATGAAAGCCCGTACAGATTGTGATGGCAGACTCATATGGTGTTTTTTCCGCGTGCGAGAACTCCTTGCCTGTTCGGTGGACTCTGATCAGCTGGGTTATATTTCTTCCATGCTTAAAAAGATTCAGGGCACTGACTTGGCCATCTTTATGCAGGAAGATGTCCATGCGGATGGGACAGCTTCCTTGCGTCTGTCTATTCGATCTTCAGAAGACTTCAATGCTGCAGCCTTTGCCCAGAGCTTGGGTGGCGGCGGGCATTTGCGGGCGTCCGGCGCCAGTCTCCCTATTGAGGGCGATATCTATGACACCGTCCATTATGTTGTTAACCAAGCCAAGGCGGCCTTAGCCTAGGAGGTCTGTGTGCAGGACCAGGGTCTCATTATTATCAATAAAGACTTAGGTATTAGCTCTTTTGCGGTGGTCGCACGTTTGCGTAAAATTCTCCGCCTCAAACGGATTGGTCACGCCGGCACTTTAGACCCCTTTGCGACTGGTGTTTTACCTGTGGCCATCGGACGAGCCACAGGGGCCATCCAGTTTATGCAGGATTATGACAAGACCTATGCAGTTTTGGCCAGCCTGGGGACTAGAACCGATAGTGGCGACCGGGAAGGGCAAGTCCTAGCCCAGATCCCGCCGGAAGACCTGGCCCTAGCCTTTGAAGACTTGAAGGCCGGTGGCCTCGCCAATATACTTAAGGCCCACCAAGGCCTGCTGGACCAGGTCCCGCCCATGTATTCCGCCCTTAAATATCAAGGTCGTCCCCTCTATGCCTATGCCCGTGAAGGTCAGGAAGTCGAACGCGCATCACGTCAGATCCAGGTTCAAATCGAAGATTGGGATTTATTGGACAGGTCCCAGTTGCCAAGTTTTGCCCTTCAGCATCGTGAGCTCTTGCCCCCAGACCTTAGCCCCTCAGCTACACACTTTTTCTACGCTCGGTTAAAGGTATCTAAAGGGACCTATATCCGTAGCTGGATTGATGACTTAGGCGAAGATCTTGGTCTCCACGCTTATTGTGAGGGCCTATGCCGGGTCCAATGTGGGCCCTTTAACCTGGACCGGGCGCCGACAACTGAAGAACTTTTTGATCTTTGGCGGTCTTGTGGCCAGGATGTCCAGGCTACAAGTGATCAAATGAGAGCATTAGGCTTGCTCAGACCCTTGGCCGCAGGCTTTCCCGACTGGCCTCAAAAATCTCTGAACTTTGATCAAGCCTTGGCCTTAACTCAGGGTAAGACCCTAGAAATCTCCCGTGAAGAACTGGCTACTTGCTTGGGCTGGTCGGTCCATGAGCTGGGTCCCTTGCCTGATCCAAATTTTTCTGCCCGCGTAGTGTTAACTTATCGGGACCAGATGCTGGCTATGGCACAAGTCCTCGCAGGCCCACAAGATTACTATCTCAAAAGTATAAGAGTATTTGCTTCCCATGAAGATTTATCAATCACTTAATTTTAAGCCCCAGACAGCTGGCCCACGCGTTTTAGCCATGGGATTTTTTGATGGAGTCCACAAGGGACATCAGCAGCTTTTGCGGCAGATATCACATTTAAGTCGTGAGCAGAACTTGCTCCCTGCTGTCTTGACTTTTTCACAGGCTCCGGCGGAAGTCTTTCGGAGACCCCACTATCTGGGTTTGATTCAAACCATGGAGGAGCGCTTTCAAAGTTTGGCGGAATATGGGGCTGAGGAAATTTTCGCCTTGCCCTTGACTCCTGAACTCGCCCAGATGGCCCCCTGGGCTTTTTTAGAAAAATATGTCCTAGACCAACTCCAGGCTCAGGCATTAGTGGTAGGGGAGGACTATAGCTTTGGCCGGGGTGGCCAAGGTAAGGTGGCCTGCCTGCAAGAATTTTGCCAAGTCCATGCCCTTTCTTTGACCGTCGTCAAGGACTATATCTGGCAGGGACAAGTCGTTTCTTCAAGCCTTATTCGTCAGTGCTTGCAAGCAGGGCAGGTGCGGGAGGCGCTTGACCTTATGGGACGGCCTTTCTGCCACCATGACCAAGTGGTTGAGGGCCGGAAATTAGGCCGACGTTTAGGTTTCCCAACTCTTAACGTCAAGCCAGCAGCTGGCCAAGTCTCTTTAGCCCCTGGCGTCTACCTCACTCGGGTTTACTGGCAGGGCCAGGGCTTTGATGCAGTGACCAATGTGGGCAGACGGCCAACAATAGAAGATGAAGGGCCCCTGCTTTCTGAATCTTTCCTTTTAGGCGAAGACTATCCCCAATATGGAGACACGGTTCGGGTCGACTATCTTGATTTTCTGCGGCCTGAAAGGAAATTCCCCAGCCTCCAGGCCCTACAAGTCCAGGTCCAGCAGGATATTCAAGAGGCCCGCCAGGCCCATGCGGCTCTTCGATCTAAGATCTAGCCTAGCCCCACTTGCCGGGCAGGACTTAGTCCGCTTTCATTTGTCATCTGCCATGGTAAACTTATGAGACGGAGTTTTTGCTTAAGGAGTTATTATGCCGACAGAATTTAAGGTTAGTTTTCCTGGCTTGGGTATCTATCAGCTAGAGATATCCCGTATTGCTTTTGAACTTCAGCTTTTTGGCCATAATCTCACAATCTATTGGTATGGTGTCCTGTATGCTACTGGCTTTTTAGTAGCCCTGGTCCTGGCCCTGCGCCAGGCTGATCGTTTTAACCTTTCCAAGGATGATATTTTGGATGTGTTTCTTGTGTCCATTCCCTTATCTGTTGTGGGGTCTCGCTTGTATTATGTTGCTTTTTCTTGGGACCAATATGCGGATAATCTCTGGCGGATTCTAGACCTGCGGGACGGCGGCCTAGCCTTTTATGGGGGTGTCCTAGCCGGAATTTTAGCCCTTTACCTGATTGGCCGGGCCAAGCAGATCAGGTTGAGGCATCTCACGGACTTCTTCGCGCCCTACTTGGCCCTAGGCCAGGCTATTGGCCGCTGGGGCAACTTTTTTAATCAAGAGGCCTTTGGAACTTATACTGAACTGCCTTGGGGAATGATTTCGGAGGGGACCCAGCATTATCTCGAGTCTATTCAATACCCCTATGCCAATAGCCCTGTTCATCCGACTTTTCTTTATGAAAGTCTGGGCAATATTGTGATTTTTATCATCCTCTTGCGCGTTCGGGCTAAGAGCAAATTTCCTGGCGAGACCACAGCTTGGTATCTTGCCTTATACGGTTTGCTTCGCTATTTTGTCGAAGGACTGCGTACAGATTCACTCTTTTTTGCGTATAGCGGGCTCCGGGTTTCACAACTCCTATCCCTGATCATGTTTTTGGCCGGTCTGGCCTATTTGTTAGTTGCCTACCAAAGGGTGCGAAAGTCTCCCGCAGAAAACTTATCTGCTTTTGCCCGTCCTGCAGGGACAACTGACTCTGCGAATCCTGAAGATCCAGCTGAAGACAAGGAGAAGCATAGCTAAAGCCTATGCATAGACCACGTTTAAAAAGTCGATCTGAACGCTTTTTTGAGGATATGGATTACCTCTTGCTTATCCCTGTCCTCCTTATGACAACTATTGGCTTGATCGTTCTTAACATGGTCCTTCAGGCCGGTTATGGGGCAGGCTCCTATCCGGGCAACTTTCTCAAACAGCTAGGTGCGGCGGCCTTAGGCCTGTTTTTGGCCCTGCTGATTTGCCTCCTGGATCGTCCAACCCTCCGTCTTTTTTCCTGGCTTGTTTATGGGCTGTCGATCCTGCTTCTACTCTATGTTAAGGTCGATAGCTTTTCCTTAGCGGCCCTCACTGGTGCAGATTCTTGGATTATCCTGCCTTTTATCGGGTCTTTTCAGCCTTCTGAGTTAGCCAAAATCGGCATCGCCATGCTGGCCTCGGACTTCTTTGCCCGGATGAAAACAGGCGATTTAGATTTGCGGCGTGGTTTTTTAAGTATAGCCCTCATCTATGGCCTGCCCAGTTTCCTTATTTACCGGGAGCCTGACTTCGGTACAACTCTGGTCATTGCAGTCATGCTTTTGACTACTATTTTTGTCTGGGGCCTGGATTGGAAATACATCCTGGGTCTGGCGGGGGCTTCCTTAGCTACTTTTGCCTTGCTCTGGAATTTTTCCTTTTCTCCCTATATGAAAAACCGTATACTAGCCCTTATTTTTCCCAGCCAAGATATTGCCGAAAGCTACCACTTAGAGCAAGCGGTACAAGCAATTGCGGCTGGAGGGATTTCTGGAAATAGCTCAGGTTTAGATATATATGTACCGGTTAAAGAGTCTGACTTCATTTATTCAGCGATTTCGGAGTATCTTGGCATGATCGGTACAACAAGCCTCCTCATTCTCATTATTATTTTTCTGAGCCGGGCCTTTTATTTAGCCTATAAGGTCCAAGAAATTGACTATGCCTCCTCTTACTTGCTGGTGGCTTTAGCGGCTAGCCAGTCTTTTCACTTTATTGAGAATATGGGGATGAATGTTGGCCTCCTGCCCATTACGGGAATTCCCTTACCCTTTATCAGTTCGGGGGGAACTTCCATGGTTATGAACTTCCTTTCTTTAGGCCTGATGCTTAATATATCCATTGAGTATAAGCAATTTACCAATTAAGCTAAGCCCGCGCACTTTGCTTAGGCTTAGCGACAGATCGGAGTCTTTTCTATGTCTAATCAAGTTTTCTGGGGCTTAATGCTACCCCTCATTGGAACCTCTGCCGGTTCTGCCATGGTTTTTTTCTTGAAGGATGAGATTAATGACCGCATGCTCAAAAGCCTTTCTGGTTTTGCAGCGGGCGTGATGTTTGCGGCTTCTGTATGGTCTCTCTTGATTCCTTCTTTTGAACTGGCGGATGCTTGGGGCAAGTGGTTATTTGTCCCTGGCACGGTGGGCTTTTGGATTGGCATCTTATTCCTCTTGCTCTTGGACCATATCATCCCCCACCTGCATATTGGGACCAATGATGTAGAGGGACCAAAGGCAGACCTTAAGCGGACGACCATGATGCTTTTTGCTGTTATCCTCCACAATATCCCAGAAGGCATGGCTGTTGGTGTGGTCTATGCCGGTTACTTAGCGGGGGAACAGGGTTTGAGTGCAGCCGCGGCCTTAACCCTCTCTTTAGGTATTGCAATCCAAAACTTTCCTGAGGGAGCTATTGTCTCCCTACCTCTGCGTACGGCTGGACAAAGCAAATGGAAGGCCTTTATGGGAGGGGTAGGGTCTGGGGTTGTTGAGCCCATAGCCGCTCTCATCACGATTCTGCTTGCGGAACTCCTAATCCCGCTCTTGCCCTATTTTCTGGGCTTTGCTGCGGGTGCTATGATTTATGTTGTCGTCGAGGAACTCATCCCGGAGATGACTCAGGGCAGCCACTCGCATATTGGTTGCCTTAGCTTTGCCCTCGGCTTTAGCCTCATGATGATTCTAGACGTAGCCCTAGGCTAAAACTTTATTGCATTCATAAGAAAAGTTAATCACAAAAGTCTTTGCCTCCTAGAGCCCCCAACAGGGGGCTTTTTTCTTGCTCTTTTCGCAAAACAGTAGGATTTTGCCTTGAAAAGGGAGGGCGTCTGGCCTAAAATGCAGAGAAGTGGAGGAAAGTGGTGTAATATAGTTGTAAAGTGGTGTATAATGGCAGGCAAAGGAGGAGATCTGGCTTATGGCACGTTACATCCATACGATTGATGCAAAGGGCAGGGTCATTGTCCCGGCTCGGGTGCGCAATAATTTGGATGGCAGCCTCTATGTTGCCCCTAGCCTTGACGAGGGCTATCTGTCTGCCTATTCCTCTCAACAATTCCAGGGCATTTTAGACCAACTCAGCGAGCAATCTGGGACGGATCCAGAATTCCGCCAATTTAGGCGCGATTTCCTTGGCTCAGCGGTGGCTTGTGATCTAGACAACCAAGGCCGCATCAGTTTGCCAGAGGAGTTATGGTCCAGCATTGGAGTAGAGGCTGGCAGTGAGATTTGTTTCATCGACATGTTCGACAAGGTCGAGATTTGTTCTGGGGACTTTTACACCCGTACTAAGGACCAGGGCAAGAAGCTCAGCGAGCTAGATCTGAGCCGCTTCGATGTCAAGGGACTCTAATCACTATCATCAGCCTGTCCTCTTAGAGGAATGCCTCCAGGCCTTGAGTCCTCATGAAGACGGGACTTACTTAGATGGCACTTTGGGTGGCGGCGGTCACTCCTCAGCCATTCTGAGCTGCCTAGGCCCTCAAGGTCACCTGATCTGTTTTGACCGAGATGCCATGGCCATCGCAGAAGGCCGCAAGCAACTTGACAGACTTAAGTCTCCAGCCCAGCTGGACATTGTTCAACAGAACTTTGGCAAACTCAGAAGCGCTTTAACCAGCCTGGGTATTGATGGTCTGGATGGAGCGCTCCTGGATATTGGTGTTTCTTCGGCCCAGCTCGATCGTGCCGAGCGGGGTTTCTCCTACATGGAGGATGGTCCCTTGGATATGCGGATGGATGGTAGCCAGGGCCCTAGCGCCCAAGATCTCCTCGCTCAAGCAAGCGAAGAAGAGATTTGTAAGATTCTTTGGGATTATGGCGAAGAACGTTATGCCCGCCGGATTGCTGCCGCCATTGTCCGTGAGCGGGAGCACAAGCCCCTCTGCCGGACACAAGAACTTGTTGACTTGATTTACCGGGCTATCCCCAGCCAGGCTAGGCGGGAGAAACAGCATCCGGCCAAGCGAAGCTTTCAAGCCATTCGCATAGCGGTCAACGATGAATTAGGCGAATTGGAGACCTTCTTAGACCAGATTCCCTACTTCATGCGGCCTCAAGGCAAACTCCTGATCATCAGCTTCCACTCGCTGGAAGATCGAATTGTCAAACAAGCAATGCGGACATGGGAGAACCCCTGCATTTGCCCTCCGACATTTCCGGTTTGCCAGTGTGGTAGACAGGCCTTAGGCCAGGCTCAGCCCCGGAGAGGGATAACAGCTAGCGAGCAGGAGATCGCTCAGAATCCGCGCGCACGGTCTGCAAGACTGAGGGTTTTCTGCTTTGACGGGCCAGGTCTAGAACAGGCTCGGCAGGGCGGACTTAAGTAAAAACAAACAGAGAGACCAGTCACAGCTTGAAGGGCTGTGACTATTATTAAAAGCAAGAGACGAAAGGGCAGACACAATGGCAAATTATTCTTATCAAGGGAATTTAGCTTTTGACGAAGCCAGGATAAGACTTGAGTCTGACCTTAGCAATTTAAATTCCGCAAGTTGGGATGCCAGTCCCGCCCGCAAGCGGGAACTAGAATTAAAGCAAGCAAGCGAAAGCTTGGAGGCCCAGTTTAACGACTACCAGTTGGTACGCAAAAGCTCTGCTCTGGCCAGAAGAAAGTTAGCTATATCTATTGTGCTATTGGTAGCTAGCTTAGCCTTTGTTTTTGGCAACCTGCTCGTTCGCCAAGCCAAAATTTATGAACTTAACTTTGCCAATACGGGGATTCGTATGCAAATTGAAGAGGCCAAGGAGGTCAAGCAGGACTTACAAAACCGCCTTTTGAATTACTCAGATACTGCTCATATTGAATCTGAAGCCCTCCGACTTTTTTCTCTGCGCAAGGCCTCTCAAAAGCAGAGGGTAATGGTAGATTTACCAGAGAGCGATCAGTTGCTGATTTATGATGATTATCAGAGTAGTCCTGATGCTCCTTATGGAGAACAGAGCCAGATTAATTATCGAGCCTTAGAAGCTTATATGAAGTCTCTTAAATTACGTTAAGAATTAACAACAGCATCATGTCATTACTGCAGGATTAACAACCGTGGCCTCCCCAAACAAACAAAAAACAAAAGCGCGTACATACAGCACAAGGACTATGCAGGTGATTACCCTGCTCGTCCTAGCTTTTGCTGTGGTCTTAGTGGTTGCCCTCCTCAAGATTCAAGTCCTCAACCATCAAGATATGGCCAAGGCAGCTTCCGGCCAGTATTACTCCAATCAAGTAGAACCTGCCAGGCGGGGATCTATTTACGACCGCAACGGGGTGAAGTTAGCTTCGACTAGTTTCGTCTACCGTGTGGGTATTACCCCGGAACACGTTTATTCGCGGGCTAAAAAGGTGACGGAAGACCAAATCCTTCAGAGAATGAGCGAAGACTTGAAGGTCGATCGCGCCGATTTGGACCAGGCCATGGCAGATAAGACGGCCAGCTATGTCCAGATTGCCAAGAATGTCCCGGAAGAAGCTGGCAAAAATTTAGAGGCCTTCCTAGAAGAAAACTATGTGGGCGGGGTCCGCATGGACAAGGAACCTAAACGTTATTACACCAATGGAGATTTAGCCAGCCAGATTTTGGGCTTCGCTTCCTACCAGGATGGCAAGCTTGAGGGGCGCTTGGGTGTTGAGTTAGCCTTTAATGATCTGCTCTCGGGTGCGGCAGGCTATTCTTATGCAGCCCGAGACAATTACTTGAGTCATGGCCTCTTACCCTATGCGCAAAGTCAGGATAAACCAGCCAAAGACGGCTATGAGTTTTACCTAACCCTAGACATGAACATCCAAGAGATCTTACAGCGAGATCTGGAGGATGCGATCAAAGCTTATGATGCTGTAGAAGATGGCATGGGCATTGTTATGAATCCCTACAATGGTGAAATCCTTGCCATGGCATCTTACCCATATTTTAGGTCCGATGATCCTACGGCCAAACCCCTGGGTATTAAGCAGAAGGACTGGGATCCAGGAGATGAGAAAACCATTCAATGGCTTCAAGAACATGCCTGGCGGAACAAAAACATCTCTAGCCTATACGAGGCAGGGTCCACCATGAAAGCCCTCACGGCTGCCATGGCTTTTGAAGAAAATATCTGCACGGAACTGACCCCCTATAACGATGATCCCATCCAGGTTCTGGATGCGGAGATTTCCTGCTGGACGGGGCACGGCCATGGTACAGAGTCTGTTGAACAGGCTTTTTGGAATTCCTGTAATCCTGTTTTCGTTCAGATGGCCCTGGGCGTTGGAGTAGACCGCTTTTATGATTACATTCGGTCCTTCGGCTTCTACGAGGAAACCGGTCTAGGTTTACCAGGGGAAGCTGCCTGTATATTCCATACAAATCCATCTATCCTGGACATGGCCAACCTCTCCTTTGGTGAGTCTTCAGGTGTGACCCCCATGCATCTCATGAAGGCCTTTGCTGCCCTGGTGAATGGAGGCAAATTGGTTACGCCCAGTATTGTTCGAGAAGTACGGAGCCAAGATGGCCAAGTTCTGGAAACATCTTCTCCCCAAGTGAGCCGCCGGGTCATATCAGCTGAAACCTCCAGCCGGGTCCGTAAGCTCATGGCTGGTATGGTTGAAAACTCAGCTAACTTTACCAATACCTGGGGTTATCAGATTGGAGGCAAGACCTCAACATCAGTTGATGAAGTTACCAATCAAGTGACCGTCTCTTTTGTTGCGGCCGCCCCCATTGATCATCCGGAAATTATGGTCCTCATGATTCTGCAAAAACCTAGTAGTAAAGACGTGGCAGGGACAGAGGCCCAAATTGTCACGCAAAATACAGCCAGTAAAATCTTGGACTATTTGAATGTGGACCGCAGTTATTCTGACTTAGATGTTTATAAGATGGCCAAGTCCATTTTGACGCCTGACCTGGGCGGTCAGACATTGAGCCAGGCTGCGTCAAGCCTGACCTATGAACAGGTCCAGGTTGTAGCAGGCGATACAAAAACTCTAGCGGAGTCCATTATTAAATATCAAATTCCCTTGCCTGGTACTCTGATCTATCCTGGTTCTAACATCTATGTTTATAGTAAAAAGCCCGAAGCGACCCAAGTGATCATACCGGACCTTAGCCAAATGAATTACAATGAAGTTATCAGTGCCTGCAATAGCGTTGGCTTAACTCCTCAATTTGAGGGTAGCTTGACGGGCAACTGCGTGGCGCAGAAAATGGCCTATCCTGATAGTTTACCTGAAGGGTCCGAGGGTAAACCCGGTGACCTAGCGGAATTTGGTAGCGTGATTAAAGTCGCTTTGCAGATGCCTACAACTGGACAATAGGCAGACAAAGCATTAAAGAAAGTTGAGGTGGACTTATGGCGAGAATTCTACCCGCACAAATTAAATCTTGGACGGCTGGTGATCTCCACATGTCCAAGGCAAATCGTGAAAATACGGAGCACTTTTACCGGGGAATCAGTACAGACACCCGGTCCCTGCGGTCTGGAGAAATCTTCCTTGCTCTTCAAGGGGAGCGTTTTGATGCCCACAACTTTTTGCGCCAGGCTATCGCCAATGGCGCGGGCGCTTTGGTCATAGAAAAATCCAATCCAGAAAGCCAAAAGTTGCTGGAAGAATTTGCTGTAGATGATGTCAAACAGCCAGATCTTTTGCTGGTGGATGACTGCCTGGAAGCCTATGGTCAGATTGCGGCAGGATACCGGCAGACCCTGCTGGCATCTGTTATTGCCATTACGGGCAGTGTGGGCAAAACCACTACCCGGAGGATGGTCTCTGAGGTTATTTCCAGCCAAGTTCATACCCATGAAACGGTAGACAACCAAAATAACCAAATTGGCGTCCCCCTGACTCTCCTAGAAGCCGATGATGATGATGATGTTATCGTTGCTGAGTTGGGCGTGGACCGGCCAGGTGAAATTAAAAAATTATCGCAAATTTCCAAGCCGGATATCGCCATCTTGACGGCCATTGGCTACAGCCATGCCGCCTTCCTGGGTAGCCGGGAAAATATCCTCAAAGAAAAAACGGACATTATTTCTGGCATGAAATCGAATGGTTTGGTTCTCATTAACGGCCAAGACGACAGTCTACTGACCTGGGCCCGCAAAATGTGGGATGAGATTTCCATTTGGCTGGTCTTTAACGAGAGACCAGATCCCAGCCAAACAGAGGGCCTCTCATACTTCTGGGCGGAGAACCTGGTCCTTAGTCCAACGAATACCAGTTTTGTTGTTAAAACCAATCTTGATGCAGCCATTACTTTGCCTGTTCAAATCCCTGCACCTGGTAAGTACTTGGTGCGGGCTGCTGTCTTTGCCTTAGCTTGTGCTTATGCCCTGGGTATGGATATGTACAAGGCTGCTTCGGCTTGCCAGCACTTCCATAACACAGGCAACCGGCAAAATATTGTCAAGTTCCCCACCTGCCTCTTAATTGATGATTCCTACAATGCTTCTCCTGAATCTATTCTTTCTGCCTTAGAAACCCTTAATCTGCTTGCCAAGCCAGGACAGCGCAAGGTGGCTTGCCTGGGAGGCATTCGCGAACTGGGCTCTTATACCCAAGCCATGCACCGGGACATTGCCAAGACCCTCAAGAAGGATCCGGTTGACGTTTTATATTTAGTAGGTGAAGAGATGCAATGGCTTCTCCAGGGTATCCAGGAAGAGGGCCTTCAGATTGAAACACATTATTATGCCAGCACCCAGGAGATCATTCCTGACCTCCTTGAGGACCTGCAGGCGGATGACGTGATTTTAGTTAAAGGTTCTCGCTACTATGAAATGGAAAGAATTCACCAGGCTATAGCAGAACGTTTCTCTCGAGCTTAGAAGGAGTGGCCGCTTTAATGCAATTTCTCTTGCCAGCTTTTTTGACCTTTGGCCTGACGGTGGCATGTGGTTATTTTTTACTGCCCGTTTTGCGCCAGCATGGCTTAAGGCAGACCGTCAGGCAGGATGGACCCCAGACTCACTTAGTCAAGAGTGGAACGCCCACTCTAGGGGGCCTCTTTTTTATCCTGCCCAGTCTTTTAGTTTTCTTAGTCCGTGCCTTTTTCATTAGAGGTTGGGATGATTACGGCCCCGCTTTCCTTTTGGCTCTCTGTTTTGGCCTCGTTGGCTTCGTGGATGATTTCACCAAACTTAAACGTGACCCCAATGGCCTTTCTGTTAAGCAGAAGAGTATCATCATGGGCCTGCTTAGCTTGGGCTTTGCAATCTATTATCTCTATCTTCAGACAGCAAGTCCTTATCTGCGCCTGCCCTTTGGAGCGGGGCCTCTTGAGATTAGCGGTGGTTGGAAGATTGTTTACCTGGTTTTTATAACCCTCTATCTTTTTTATATGGCGAACGCGGTTAATCTTGCTGATGGTCTGGATGGGCTATGTTCCAGTCTGGTGACCTGCTCTAGTCTTACCCTGGCCTTGGCTCTTTCCCTCTTAGACAAGCAAGCTTATCAGCCCCTCATTGAGTTAGCACTCGTGTTCGCCGCAGGTGTGCTGGCCTTCCTCTTTTACAACCGCCACCCCGCTTTAGTCTTTATGGGGGATACGGGGTCTCTGTACTTGGGTGCAGGCCTCGCGGTCATCTCTATACTGGCGGGTATCCCTTGGATCATGTTGTTGAATGGTCTCGTATTCATTGTGGAAGGCTTATCCTCCCTTCTCCAAACCCTTTATTTCAAAATGACTAAGGGCAAACGCCTCTTCCGTATGGCCCCCTTGCATCATCACTTTGAATTAGGCGGCTGGTCAGAAGTCAAGATTGTAAGGATTTTTAGCCTGCTAGGCCTCATCTGTGGCCTCTTAGCCCTTGTTTTCATATAAAAGGAGTTTGCCATGGCAATCAGTGACCTGAACACAGCTCGTCAATTGAAGGCGGAGCAGGAGAGGGCCCGGGTAGTGCGTAAGACCACGCAAAATCAGATTACCAGGGATATTGAAACCTATGGCCGTATTGACTTATCCCTCCTTTTTATCTTTCTGGTGATTTTATGCTTTGGCCTGATTTTGCTTTTTTCTGCCTCCTTAAGTTCGGCTTATGCTGACCAGGGTGACCCCCTATACTATGTACGCAGGCAGCTCATATTTACAGGCCTGGGTGCAGTGATGATTTTTATCCTGCTTCGCTTTCCCATTCGTTTCTTCAACCGATTTTTCCTGACCATTATTGTGTACTTTGCCTGTACTTTATCCCTATTAGCTGTTATTTTTGCAGGTGTCCAGGGAGACTACGGTGCCGTGCGCTGGTTGGACATTTTGGGTGTCCAGTTCCAACCATCCGAAATGTGTAAAGTAGGCGCTATTTTTTGCCTAGCTACTTACTTCCCGGCAGTACCCGCACTTAGAAATATTCCTCTTTTCCACCATCCTGATGATGAAAAAAAGCAACTTAAATCAGATGCTTTTCTATATATCACCTTTCCGGCTCTAGCCATGGGGGCCTGGCTGATCCTTATCTTTATCCAGCCCCACCTTTCCGGCGCCCTTATTGTAGGGGCCTTAGTGCTTACCCTGTTTCTCATGGCGAAAATTCCTGCCCGTATCTGGCTACGAGGCCTGAGGCAGTTGATACCTCTTATTCTAATAGGGGTTTTACTCATTGCCTTGATTTACCCCCTCCTCCACCAGGGTGAATCCTTCATGACCTTTATTGGGGAGCGTTTTGCCCACGTATTCTCACGCCTTAATACCTTTAACAATCCTGATGCGGCTTCGTCGGACTCAATACATCAAATCCAGCAGGCGAGATATGCCCTAGGTTCAGGTGGCTTGACCGGTAAAGGCCTGGGTATGGGTCGCCAAAAATCAGGTTTTCTGCCCATGGTCTACAACGATTTTATCCTGCCCTCCATTGGCGAAGAATTAGGTTATCTGGGTAGCTTGGCCGTTTTGCTTCTTTTTGTCTTCTTCTTTTTAAGGGGGACCCGGATCAGCATGAATGCCTCAAGCAAATATACCGCTATGCTGTCTTTTGGCTCAACCCTCCTGATCACCCTTCAGGCCTTACTCAATATAGCGGTGGCCAGTGAAGTCATCCCCACGACTGGCGTCTCTTTGCCTTTCTTTTCCTACGGTGGAACGGCGCATGTCTTCATGATGCTGGCAGTGGGTTTTATCCTGTCTGTCTCCAAAACTGGACAGAGAGCAGACCCGGAATTGCTCAAGATTATCCGCTTAGAGAATGAGTACCGCAAGTCTTATAGCCGCCCACGGGCACAAAGTAACCGAGGTTAGGCGAGTGGCTCTTGAACGCATGAACCGATATATCTTTGCAGGAGGCGGGACTGCTGGACATATTAACCCCGCCTTAAGCGTGGCGTCTGCCTTGCGGGATCTGGATCCTCAGGCGGATATCTTATTCTTTGTTAGCCCGGAGGGGCTGGAAAGAGACTTGGTCAGCCAGGCAGGCTTTGCGCATGTAGAAATAGATTGTGCGGCCATTCCTTTGCATAAAAGCGCCTACCCCAAATTTTTTTTACAGAATTACCAGGGTTACTGGCAAGCACTTAAAATCTTCAAAGAAAAACCGGTAAAGGCAGTTCTTGGTACGGGGGGCTTTGTCTCTTTTCCTCTTTTAATGGCGGCGCACAGAGCGGGTATCCCTTCTTATATGCACGAGCAAAATGCCTACCCGGGTAGGGCTAATCGCTTTCTGTCCCGCTATTGCCAAGCCGTCTGCTTGACCTTTCCGGCTAGTGAAAAATTCTTTCCCGCACAAGTGGCGGGGCGCTTTGTCTTGACGGGCAATCCCATCCACCAGGACTTCTTCCACAATAGCCGTGAGTCTGCCCGCGCACAAGTCCAGCTGGACCTGGATAGGGAGCTCGTTGTAGCGGTGGGCGGGAGCTTAGGGGCCCGATCCCTGAATCTTGCCGTAGAAGGCCTAGTAGATGAGCCAGAATGGCAGGACTTTCTCTGTGCCCATCCTAATTTCCTCTTGGTCTTGTCGACGGGCAAGGTGAATTCGCGTTTCCTCAAATCTCCCGACTCGCCAGATCCCCATATTCGTTATACCTCTTATCTCGATACTAAATTGTGGTTACCCGCGGCCGACCTTCTTATTGGACGGTCATCAGCAGGCTTTCTTGCTGAATCGGCGGCAGCTGCTAAACCCTCTATCTTGGTTCCCTTTCCCCAGGCGGCAGAGGACCACCAAACTGCCAATGCCCAAGTCTTCCTTGACCAGGGTGCTTCGGTCTTGCTCAAGGATGATCAGCTTGACTCTGCTAGCTTACTGGCCCTCTTGCAGGAGCTATTAGCCGATCCCAGCAAATTGCTTGCCATGTCACAGGCTGCTGGGTCTTTGGCTAAGGCTCAAGCAGCCCAGACGATTGCTGGCCTGATGTGTGCCGGCAAGAGAGAGGATGCTTAAGATGGTCAAGCCACAAGCTCCCCCGCCGCCCCCCCAGTCTCAGGAGAAAAAAACACCCCACATTCGCCCATCCGTCCAGCCCCGGATCCAGTCTGGGCCTGATCCGGCTGCAAAAGCGCCTAGACCTCCTCAAGTGAAAGAGGGGAAAGGGGCGCAGGCTGGGCCGAAGCTACGGCCAGTCCAGCTAAAAATAGACAGAGATAACAAAGCCCATGCTAAGCAAGAGGGCCAGGCTAAAGTTGCCCCGGCTGATAAGGAAAAAGTTCATGTGACTTCCGGGCCTCAAGCCGAGTCTAAAAGTCAGCCAAAGCAGGCCCCGGAGAGGCCCGCCTGGATTACGCCCTCTGACAAGGTGTCCCCGGCGAAGGACAGCCAATTTGCAAAAGCTTGGCAGACCTTGCTTGCCTCAGCCAACTTGCCCAAGCTGGCCACCATTTTGGCTTTAGTGACCTTCTTAATTGTTTTTGCCTTGGCGCCGGCTTTTCGCTTTCAAAACTTGGCGGGGACAGACTTGTTTCTACATAGCAGGGAAGACCTCTTGCAAGCTTCTGGTCTCAGCATGGGCCAACACTTCTTGCATTCTTACGGGGGCTCTCTGCATGCCCTGCTGACAGGCCGTTATGAAGGTGCAGAGAAAAAAATACTGCAAGCCTATCCAGAACTACGGTCGCTGAGTGTTTATTTTAAGTTTCCCGCAACCCTGTATTTTGAGGCTGAAGAACGTATTCCCTTGGCTTTTTTAGATGTTAATGATACCTACATCACCATAGATCGCTTTGGGGTTGTAACGGGCTCTTACCAGGAATTGCCCCAAGGTTTGCCAGCCATCAGGGGTATTGAACCTGTCCAGATGCGGGTGGGAGAAAGCATCAAAACCAATGCAGATGAGGCCTTAAAGTCTTGCGTGGCCGTAATGGCTGCCTTAGTGGAAGCAGATTTTGAAAGCCCAGGGGGCAACTTGCTCCTCCCCCAAACTCAGGAAATTCGTTCGTCTGGCTACCAAAGAATCCTGCTCACCTTCCAGCCAGAGGGTAGTGCCAATCCTTTACGGGTTACCTGCTCCAGCACGCATACTTTGAAAGAAGATTTTTTGTGGTTGAAAAAGGTATTAGACTCTAAGGTTTTGCAAGACAAGCTACCTGGCAATTTAGATATATATGGCAGTCAGTTAGTCTTCCGCCCCTATAAGCTTAATGCCCAAGGAGAAGAAGAGTCGACTGGCCAGGACTATGTCTGGCAAGATGAAATCTTTGTGCCTCAAGAAATTGCTCCCGAAGAGGAAGAGCCTGACTTAGTAGAATAATGTTTAGCAAATGTATTCCCACTTTGTAACAGACTTGTAAAGCTGCTATGACCTCCCTGAGATCATCAGTCAAAAAACTAGTCATGATGTCTTGTTTTTGATAAAAAGTGGTCCTTACTGCAAACAAAACTTAATAAACAAGCTTGTTATAGCAATTTAAGTCGTGTAGAATATGAGGAGTATTTTACATTATTAAATGTATAAGGGCGATTGGACTTTACAGAGGAATTATCTTGTAAGCTTGTCATAACAAGTGCTGGAATAAGACCCTGAAGGGGGTTAATCGCTGGAAAGGAGCTGTTCTTTTGATTGATTATCAGATGGGATTTGGTATGGATGAAGAACATTTCGCAACAATCAAGGTCATTGGCGTAGGCGGTGGCGGCGGTAATGCTGTCGACCGGATGATTGAAAGCGCTGTCCAGGGGATTGAGTTTATTGTTGTCAATACAGACAATCAAATCCTCCAAAGATCTAAGGCACAGTTGCGCATCCAAATCGGCGAAAAAGTAACTAGAGGACTAGGCGCGGGCGCTAACCCGGAAATTGGCCAAAAGGCTGCCGAAGAATCTGCCGAAGAAATTGAGCAGGCTATCGAAGGGACAGACATGCTCTTCATTACGGCTGGCATGGGCGGTGGTACAGGTACTGGTGCTGCCCCTGTTGTGGCCCAGATCGCTCGTAAACTGGGTATTCTCACTGTTGGTGTCGTGACGAAACCCTTCCGTTTTGAGGGGGCCCGCCGCATGCAGAACGCAGAGCGGGGTATCCGTGAGCTTGAACAGTTTGTGGACTCCCTGGTCATTGTACCTAATGATAAGTTGTTGGAGATTGCTTCTGACGATACTTCCGTGGACGAAGCTTTCGGCATGGCGGACCAGGTCTTGCGCTATGGTGTAAGCTCCATTTCCGACTTGGTTGCTGTCCCTGGCTTAATCAACCTTGACCTGGCAGACGTACGACGGGTCATGACCAATGCGGGCATCTGCCACATGGGGATTGGTCAAGCTTCTGGCGAATCGCGTGCTGCCACGGCTATTCGTCAAGCGATTAACTCACCACTCTTAGATACAACAATTGATGGTGCACGTGGGGTCATTATTAACTTCACGGGTGGTCATGATCTGAAGATTCGGGAGATTGATGAGGCGGCCTCTGTTGTGCGTGATGCTGTTTCACCGGATGCGGATATCATCTTCGGTGCCGTTATTGACGATAACATGCAGGATGAATTGATGATCACGGTCATCGCTTCTGGTTTTGATCAAGAAGCTGGTCGTCCCCGTCAGGGCTCTGGCTTTAACCGGTCAAGAGACCGCCGTAATGAACGGCCCGGCCTTTCGACCTTTGACGATGGCTTCCCCAACCTGCTCCAGCAAAAGCCTGTTAGCAATCGGACTAGCCAGCCCAGTGCCAGCTCCTCCTTTAGTCTAGATCCTAGCGCTTTGACTAAACCTGAGCGATCTGATCAGGATGCCCAACCTGCCTGGTTCCAAAATAACTACCGGTCTAATAACAGCAGCCGCCACCGTGACCAGGATATGGCGGATTTGATTCAGAAGGTTTCTGATCATTCTCGGATTTCCTCTGAAAGCCAAACGGAGAATTTAGAAGACCTCAACTCCTATAGTCCGGAGAAAAAGGCCAATAACAAGAAAAATACTGGCCGGATCCTGCCTTGGTTTATGCAGGACAACGATGAAGATTTCGATGTCTAGCCTAGATTGCTTAGCTTAACGTTTTCATTCTATTAAGTTGCTAAAGGCCGGGTATCTTGTATGCCCGGCCTTTTATGAAGGAGTTGCTCATGAGATGCCCTTTTTGTGGTAGCACCAATGATCGGGTTACCGATACACGGACTACTGAAGATGAAACTGTGGTGAGAAGAAGGCGGGAATGCTTGGACTGCAACCGGCGCTTTACCACTTATGAAAAATTAGAGGCTAACCCTGTCATGGTGGTCAAGAAGGATGGTAGCCGCCAAGTCTTTGACCGGGATAAATTAATGCAGAGCATCATGAAGTCCTGTGCCAAACGGCCAGTTAGCCGCTTACAGATTGAATCCATCATCAATGGAGTGGAAAATGCCGCGGCCTCTGATTTTAAAAGAGAGATTAGTTCGCAAGTGATCGGTGAGTGGGTCTTAGCCAGCCTCCGCAAGGTCGATATGGTAGCCTATGTCCGCTTTGCTTCGGTTTATCGAGATTTTGACGATGTCGATAGCTTTATGAAAGAATTGACCGCCTTGCAAGCCGGCTCTAACCAGGAATGCTTGGAGCCTGAAGAGGGAGAAGCGCAGAATCTAGCCAGCTCTTCGTCTCAAATAAAGGAGCCCTAAATGGCCCGAGAAAGCTTAGCTCATAAGCGCGAGCGCGCCCTTCAAGTCATCACGACACTCATAGAGGCCCAGCCCCATGCTCATTGCACCCTGGACTACGCCTCTCCTTGGCAACTCTTGTTTGCGGCCATTTTAGCGGCCCAGTGTACAGATGAAAGAGTCAATAAGATTACTAAGCCTATGTTTGAGGCTTGGCCTGACTTGGAATGCTATGCGGAAGCCAGCCAGGAAGAGGTCGAAGCCTGGGTGAAGTCTGCCGGCCTCTACCGCAACAAGGCCAAGGCCATCCGGGGCTCGGCCCAAATGCTCTTGTCAGACTATGGGGGTAAAGTCCCCTCTGACTTGGCCGACTTGCTCAAACTTCCGGGTGTAGGCCGCAAAATTGCCAACCTGATCCAGGGGGAAATCTTTGCCTACCCCGCCTTGGTCGTCGACACCCACTGTGGGCGTATAGCAAGACTTTTAGGCTTTAGCCAGGCTAAAGATCCAGTCAAGGTCGAGCAAGATCTTTGTAAAATCGTCCCCCAAGATTATTGGGTAGTCTGGGGTCATCATATGGTGAAATTGGGCAGGCAGCAATGTAAAGCACGTTGCCGTCAATGTGGACTCTGCCCTGTGGCCCCACTTTGTTCCTATGGCTTAGGACAGGCGGAAGCTATTGCCCAGGCTCGTAACGAGGGTAAAGAGGATGCCTGCTTCTAAGCTTCAAGCTGGAGATACCGCTTCCCCAGCGGATTTGAGCTTGGACCGTTTGCGTGGCCTCGGGCCCAAACGGAGGGAGGCCTTAGCCTCTTTAGGTGTCGGTAATCAAAGAGAACTCCTTCTTTTATTCCCTCGCGCTTATGATGACTGGTCTAGCCTGACCCCCTTAAGTGAGATCCAAACTCCTGGAAGCTATACTTTTCGTGCAGAGATAGCCAGCCGGCCGCAATTATCACGCCGGGGTAAATTGTCCTGGCTCCGCCTCCGCTTATGGGATGGGCACACCAGCGTTCAAGCAACTTTTTTTAATCAAGCCTGGTTGCGTGACAAATTTCAACCGGGAGATAGCTATATCTTTCACGGAAAAATTGACCTGTCTGGCCCGCGCAAAACGACAGTTAATCCTGCCTTTATCTCCGGCGAGGGAGGAGACCAGCTAGGCATGCTGGCCCTATATCCGCTCAAGCAAGGCCTGACCCAAAAACTCCTGCGAGATGCGGTGAGCCAAGTTTTAAAGCAGGGACTGGCCATAAAATTCACAGATCCCTTGCCCGCCCAGGCGAGACAGGACTTTTCCCTTACTAGCCTTGACTATGCGCTACATAAGATACACCAGCCGCAAAATCCTTATGAATTAGAGCTCGCCCGCAAGCGCTTGGCTTTTGACGAGCTCTTCCTTTTGCGGTCTGCTATGCAATTCTTCGGCCAGGAGGACCTGACTAAGCTAGAGGCCCCTGTTGTGATAGCAGACAAACAAGTTAAGGAGGGGATGAATTATTTAAGGGAGAGTCTACCCTTTGAACTCACCAGGTCTCAGGTAGAAGCGATCAATGATGTCTTACGAGACCTGCGAAAACCAGAACCCATGAACAGGCTCCTCCAGGGAGATGTTGGCTCTGGTAAGACCATGGTGGCCCTTTTTGCTGCTGCCTATGTTGGTCTCGCAGGAGGTCAGACCTTGCTGATGGCCCCAACCTCGATTTTGGCTGAACAGCATTTCGGAACTTTTCAGACCTATCTTCAAAGCTTGGGCTTAGCTGTTGACCTTCTCCTGGGCTCTACAAAAGCGGCGGATCGAAGGCGCATAGTACAGGCCTGTCAGTCTGGGGAGACCAGCCTAGTCATTGGAACGCAAGCCTTGTTACAAGAAGATCTCCATTTCTCTAATCTGGTTTTGGCTATTACAGATGAACAGCATCGCTTTGGTGTTAAGCAAAGGGCCCAGTTGGGTAGCTTAATCCAGACTGGTGGCCAGTTTCCTCACCGGTTGCTCATGACGGCAACCCCTATTCCTCGGTCCTTTGCCATGATTTTCTACCATGATTTGGATATGTCCATTATGAGAGACATGCCATCTGGTCGACAGGAGGTCATTACCGAAGTTGTCAAGAGCCAAGACCTGCCATCTGTCTATGTCCGTATGCGTGAAGAGCTCCAAGCAGGAGGCCAAGCCTATGTCATATGCCCCCTGATTGAGGAATCGGAAAAGGCTGATTGGGAGTCGGCTGAAGAAACCTATCGGGATTTAGCAACTCGAGTTTTTCCCGACTTTCGCCTGGCCCTCCTCCATGGCCGTCTAAAGGCTGAGGACAAGGACCAGATTATGGAAGACTTTGTTCAGAAAAAGATTGATATCTTAGTTTCCACTACCGTAGTGGAAGTTGGCGTGGACAATCCGGAGGCCAGTCTGATCTTGGTAAAAAGTGCTGAGCGTTTTGGCTTGGCCCAACTCCATCAGTTGCGGGGCCGGGTAGGGCGGGGTAGCCGCCAGTCCTACTGCTTCCTCCATTCAGACTCGGACCAGGATCCTGCTCAGGAGCGCTTACAAACTCTAGTCGCTCATACAGATGGTTTCGCTTTGGCAGAGGTTGACCTGAAAATGCGAGGGCCTGGAGATTTCCTGGGCACCCGCCAGCATGGTCTGCCTAGCTTTCAACTCTTGAATATTTACGATGACCAAGCCATCTTACAAGAGGTCAATCAGCTTATTAATGCGATTGACCAGTGGAAAGAACCTGCGCGAAGTCAAGAACTTAGCTTGATCTCCCGTGCTCTCAGCGAACGCTATCCCCATTTGGACCGGGGTTTAGTCTTATAGGAGCAGCTATGCCACGCATTATTTCTGGCCAGGCCAAGGGCCTCCAACTTAAAAGTTTAAAAGGTGAACATACTAGGCCTTCTGCTGACCGCACCAAGGAAGCCCTCTTTTCTATCTTGCAGGAGACCATCCCCGCTAGCCGCTGTCTGGACCTTTTTGCGGGATGTGGGCAAATTGGTTTAGAAGCCCTCTCGCGCGGAGCTAACCAGGTCATTTTTTGTGAACAGAATTATCAGGCCTTCCAGATCCTTAAAGCGAATGTGGCAGCTACCCCCTTTGGTGACCGGGCCATAATTTATCGTAAAGATGCCCGGGCCCTCGCCCAGCAACTCAGCAGGACTGATGAAAAATTCAATTTTATTTATGTAGACCCACCCTGGAGGGAGGCGGAAGCTTTGATTCAAACACTGGTCCCGGTGCTCTCCGGGCTCCTCAACACGCAAGGGGTCCTCGTGCTTGAGCTCGACCGCAAGCAAGATATATGCCTGCCTCCCATGGAGCCTTTGCAAGAGGTCAAAGCTTGTCACTATGGGCGGGCAATGCTATTATTTTACAAACTTAGCTAGCTGGCAAAAAGGGCCCTAGACCGGTAATCCGCCAGCAAGAAAGGCCGCGCATGTATCGTCTCGTTTATCCTGGATCCTTTGATCCGCCTACCCTTGGCCATCTCGATATTATGGCCCGGGCGCTTAGGCTTTGTGACGAGCTCCGAGTGGCAGTTTTGACTTCAGGAAGTAAGCAGGCGAGATTTTCCCTAGACCAAAGAATTGATATGCTCAAGCTTGCTGTAGAGGATCTGGACTCAGCTGGCCGGATTGTCATAGAAGGATTTTCCGGACTCCTGGTTGATTATGTTCAAGCTTGCGGAGCCCAGGCGGTTGTGCGCGGGGTCCGCAATACTCAAGATTTTTATTATGAAAATAATATGGCGGAGATCAATAGGCACTTATCCGCCCAGCACGAGACAATTTTGCTTTCGGCCAAGCCTGAACTAGCCTTTATCAGTTCAACTTTTATTAAGGAGCTTGACCGCCTAGGTCAGGATTATCAAGCCTGGCTACCCGTATCATCTTATTCTTATACGAAAGAGGCATTCCAGCATAGGCCTGTAGTATAATAAATAGGTTTAGGGAGTATCGAGGAGGTTTTTATGGATTACCTGGATAATAATTTACCGCAAGGGGCAACGAATCCCCGCCCGAGAATGCAAAACGACAGCCGTTATGCTACAGGACCTGTTCCTCGCCCCAGCCGTAGAGGTCAGGCAGGCCCCAGCCATAATCGGACGGGCCAGACTGGCCCTCTGCCCAGGAGACCTGCTTTTTCTGATCAAGCAGCCAGCCTGAATCGGCCCAATCCTACAGGCAAAACAGGCCCCTTCAATCCTCAGAATGTTAACCAGGCCAACTTAGGGGCAGAAAACCCCAGCCCCCGTGAGAAAGACAGCGACTTTTATCTCAGCCGTTTAGAGGAAAAGCTGAAAACGGCCCGTAAGCTCCCCCTTTCTGACCAATGTGTGGTGGACCGGATGGAATTGCTTTTGCTCTTGGATAACGCGCGTAAGAGCCTGCCCGATGACCTGCGTCGAGCCCAATGGCTCTTGGAACAAAACCATAACCTTATTGCGGAAACCCGCAAAGAGGCAGAAAAGATCATGCGAGATGCAGAGCAAGAAATCGCCAAGATGATTGACGAGCATGAAATTACCCAAGCTGCTCAAGAAGAAGCCCAGCGCATTATGGAAGAAGCAGGTATGCAGTCCAGGCAAATTCATGATGAGGCGATGGCTTATGTCAGCAATCTCCTGCAGGACTTAGAAGGCCAGCTCACAGAGATGCTCGTTTATGTTCGAAAAAATAAAAGCCAATTTTAGAACTGTTACTCTTAAACATAAGTAAGGAAAAATATGAAAAAAAATTTAGCTATCCTATTCGGCGGCCGATCTGCTGAATACGCTATTTCTTTGCTCTCTACTGCTAATGTCTTGGCCCAATGCCGCCAGCTAGCAGAATATGAGATTTTTCTCCTAGGGATCAGCCAGTCTGGCATCTTCTATGAATACCATGGTCCGGATGACCGCATTCCTACAGATGAGTGGTTGGCAGATCCTCAGTTCGTACAGCCCATTGCTTTCTTGCCTGGTAGCCTCAAGGGCTACCGCCGCCAGCCTGCTAGGCCTGGCCGAATGCCTTCTGACCAGCCTATTGATATTTTCTTCCCTGTCCTACATGGCCAAGATGGAGAGGGAGGCCCCTTGCAAGGTTTCCTGGAAGTGCTAGGCGTCCCTTATGTTGGTTGCAAGTATTTATCTGCTGCTCTGATGATGGATAAAGCCTATGCCAATATGATCTTTGACCAAGGGCATTTGGCCCAGACCCCTTGGCTAAGCCTCAAACGCCAGTCAAGCCTCCCCAATATGGATGACTTGAGTCAAGAAATGGAGGCCAGAGGAGTTTGCTTCCCCCTCTTTGTGAAACCTGCCAACACAGGCTCTTCGGTCGGCATTAGCAAGGTCACAGATCCTGCCAAGCTTGCCCAGGCCTTAAACTTGGCTTTTTCTTTTGACTCCAAGCTGATCTTGGAAAATGCGGTCGTGGGCCGGGAGTTGGAAGTGGCTGTCTTAGAGGATACAGATGGCCAGCTCATTGTTTCTCCACCAGGGGAGATTTTGCCTGGACATGACTTTTACGACTACGAGGATAAATATGCCTCTGACTCTCAGTCTCAGCTGGTCTTGCCCGCTAGTCTCAGCCCTGATCAGGATGCGGAGATTCGTAGCATGGCTGCCCAGGCTTTCCGCCTGGCTGACTGTTGTGGCTTGGCTCGGGTAGACTTTTTCCTGCGCGCAGAAGATCAAGCCTTCCTGATCAATGAAATTAATACCATGCCAGGCTTTACAGCAATTAGCATGTACAGCAAGTTGATGGCCTTGGCCGGCCTCAGCCCTCAAGATCTCATGCGCAAGCTTTTACAGTCTGCCTATTAGATAGGGCTAAAGCCCAGAGTATAGTGATGTTGCCTACCAGTCCTAAACACATGCCGATTTGGACTTTCGTGCGGATTTGGGCTCTGCTGGTCCTATTTTTATCTTGTGGACTCCTGGCTGCCTGCGGTCCCCAAGACATCATCAAGGATGGTCCAAAACCTTCTGCCTCTGTGTCTCAACAGGGCGATAACCGGCCTGATCCCCAAGACACGGTCAACCGCGTAATTGCGGCCCTCCAGGCGGACGATACTCGTAGCCTGCTCAAGGATATCTATCCTCTTTCTCTAGAAAAATATGGTGAGGCTCAAATTGTAGACCGCAATGCGAAGATTCATCAGGATCTGGGTATCCAGGAAATTCGCTATGACAAGCTGGTCCCCACAGAGGATGTCTCCAAGACGGGCCAGATTTTCTATTCTGCAGACCTCCACTTGCGCGGCAAGTATGGAGATATTTCTGGTCCCGTTCTGCTAAGTTTTATCTGGCATCCTGATGCCCAAGCCTGGCAATTGGAGTGGACTCCCTCCTTAATTTTGCCTGGACTTAAAGCCACGGGCGAAGTCCAGGTGGAAAGTCTGCCCGCCGTTCGGGGAGAGATTATTGACCGGGCTGGCTGGCCCTTGGCTGTTAACCGTAGCCTGGCCCAGGTTTCTTTGGTTCCCCGGGATTTTGATCTATCCAAGATAGCTGAAGTCAATGCACTCTTAGGTCTCGAGCCAGGGACCATTGAGGCCAAACTAGCCCAAGCCTGGGTGAAGGAGGATAGCCTTGTACCCATTGCCCTGGTGGCAGATATGCAAAAAATTGACTACAAAACTTTTCACAGCCTGGGGCTTAGCTGGGCCGAGCGGACTTCACGTTACTATCCTTTCAAGCAGGCGACTGCTCAGCTTATCGGCTATGTTGGCCCGCCTAGCGCAGAAGATTTGGCCAATCCAGACCTGGCAGAATTGACAGATGAGGACCTCATCGGCAAGACTGGTTTAGAGGCTATCTATGATAAAAGCTTACGGGGAAAGCCTGGAATTCGCGTCTATATCAGCGGCCAATATGAAAAAAGTCTCTACGAACAGCCCGCCCAAGACGGTCAAGATTTGAGACTCACTCTAGATGCCATCGCTCAAAGAGACCTCTATGAAAGGGTTAAAGGTGAAAACCTTGTTCTGTCCGGCCTAGACCCCGCAAGCGGACAAATCCTCGTCCTGCTTTCGTCTCCTTCTTATGACCCCAATGATTTTGTCCTGGGTATCAGCCAGGAGGCCTATAATGCCCTGGCCCAAAATCCCCAGCAACCGTTAAGCCCTGCTTTCGCAGGGGCCACCAGCCCTGGGTCTACCCAAAAGCTGGCGACAGCGATTATCGCTTTACGCAGCGGCAAATGGACCTTAGATGACAAAATGTATATTGAAGGCAAAGAGTGGCAGCTAGACGACTCCTGGGGCAATTACCAGGTTACACGTTTCAGAGAGTTAGATCAGGAATTTGACTTAGAAGAGGCCTTAGTCTATTCAGATAATATCTTTTTTGCCCGCCTCGCTTCGGATTTGGGCTCAGAGACATTTAATGCAGGTATGCATGAGTTAGGCTTAGGCCGCACGCTCACCCAGGATTATCCCTTTGCCCTGAGCCAAATTTCCAATCACGGGGATTTAGGGCCAGAGGAAAGTGTTCTGCTTGCGGACTCTGCCTATGGTCAGGGAGAGGTCCTATATACCCCTATTCACTTAGCAGAGATTTATGCCAGCCTGCTGAATGGCGGCCGCCTTCTTCCTTTGTCCTTGATCCTGCCAGATACACCTTTGGCTGCTAATCCGCAAGACCAGGGTATCAAGCTTTTAGAAGAGGATGAAATTGAGACCCTACGCCAAGCCTTGCGCAGGGTCGTGACTGACCAATATGCCAAACAAATGACCCGGGCCAATCTTGAGTTGGCAGGAAAGTCGGGGACGGCAGAATTGGGCTTGGATGACGAGGGTCAACAAATGATTAACTCCTGGTTTGTGGGTTACGATCAAAAGCAAGCCCAGATCGTCCTGGCCCAGACCTTTTATCAGGCCCAAAAATTTGATGATCCCTACCGTAGTCATGCTCTTTATGCGGATTATATGAGCCAGCTAGCCGGGGACAAGGGCTACCAGGTCCCCTCCATCAATCTAGACAAGACTTATGATCCCGATGACATACCTGCCTTCCGCCTCTACCAGGCCCCCCTAGAAGAGGAAGCTGAGGAGACGAAGGAGGAAGATTAAATCCTAACTGGCTCCCTGTAGTTGCTAGGGGCTTTTTTGGGTATAATAATGGCCATGAATAGATTTACGACAAGAGATCATGAGAGTGCACAGGCTCGCAGACCGGCTCGGTCTTTTCGTTCATACGGAAGTCTAGCCCTGTGTGTCTTATGCCTGCTAAGTTGCCTAACCGCATGTTCGAGCCTGGACCTTGCACCCAAGGAGTCCACAGCTTTCTCTTTCTCCGCCCCGACCGGCCAGGCAGAGACGACCGGTCCTGACCCGGTGGCCGAGACCGCCAACCCTCTTGCAGGAGAAGACCAGCTCAAGGAAAGTCCTAGCCAGGAGGTCAGCCCTACTGAGGGCCAAGCAATTGATTTGGAAAAGCCCGAGACCCAGGCCCTGAATCATCCAACGAATCCCTTTTCGGCCCAAGCCCGCATTCCTCTTTATGCCCGTCTGGAAGATGCCCAGATTAACGATGAGCCTGCCGTACCCGTATCGGTCCCCAAGGACAATCCCATTCGTGGCATCGCGGGATCCCGGGTGGAGCGTTTTTTCCGCACGCTTTCTGTTAATCCCGTTACCTACCACTATGCAGTCCTACCCTCGGAAGGCGACCTGCAAGATGCTGAGGATATTGATGCTTTAGAGGTTTATATTGCCCTTAAAGACGATATGGCTTATATGCGGATCGACACCAAGGATTCTGCTTTAGCCTTGCTCCAGCTTTCTGCCTCCACCTATTACCAAATGGACTTCCTCGCAGGGACCTACGAGATCCTGCCTGGTTTGACTACCCAGTCTAATGAACTTTCCATGGAAGCCTTCCGTCAGCTGGAGACCAACGCCGGCAATTTTATCAATACCGGTGCAGGCCCTGCTATTTTCTTCGGACAGAGGGTCAACTTTGAAGAGTTTACAGCCGATGGCGCCTCCTATGTCCGCTATTACTTTGTGGGAGATGTTCTTGTAGGCCACCGTCGCTTTGAAGATGGTAAAATCGTGCGGACTGTCCGGGTCTTCGAGGCCTCCAACCGCTATGACGAAGAGGCTTTCCAGATTCCCGCCGGCCTCAAACAAGTTTCTCCTGGTGAAACATTGCCCGATGCCTCTGCTAGCCCCGTGGAAGTTACCGTCCCCAATTTGAATCCCTAGTAGCAAGGCCACTCTGGGGCTCCTTCTGCTGGACGCCAACAAGTCGTAAAATTTTTAGAGAAATGAGCTAGAGAAATGCACCGCTTTGTTAGTAAAAGCGGTGCATTTTAAGCTTTGTGCTATACTTAGGCGAGTTTGAGCAGGGCGGTTTACACACGATGAATAAGATTGCTAAAGGTATTCTCCACCATAAGAAAATCATCCTTATCCTCTTTATTTTACTAGGCCTATTGGCTGGCTTTTTGGCCACTAAAGTTGAGGTTAACTACGATATTATTCAGTATTTACCAGATGATGTTCCGTCTAGTAAAGCCTTAACTGTCCTGGACCAAGAGTTTCATGAACAAATCCCTAATTTGAATATAGCAGTAGAAGGTCTAGACCTGGCCTCAGCCCTAGCCCTGAAGGCTAAAATAGCCGCTCACCCCGCCGTCCTTTCCGTGACTTGGCTGGATGACCTCTATGACTTGGCCCAGCCCCTGGAGACTATTCCCCAAGAGAGTCGGGAATCCTTCTTTAAAGATGGCCAAGCCCGGTATATCGTCAATGTCAAAGCCCAGAATTACAGCAAGACCATGCAAGCGCTCCGGGACTTAGTAGGGGGCAAAGTGGCCATGAGTGGACAAGCCGTGCAATTTGCCCAGGCCAATCTGGCCGCTGGTGAAGAGATTGGCCGAATCATGCTCTTTGCCATCCCCCTGGCCCTGCTAATTTTGGTCCTTTCTACCCGGTCTTACGTTGAGCCCTTTATCTTTCTCTTTACGGTCCTCATTGCTGTCCTCTTTAACATGGGGACTAACATTTTCCTTGGACAAATATCTTTTATTTCTCAGGCTGTCGCAGCGGTTCTGCAAATGGCTGTATCTATGGACTATTCCATTTTCATGCTCAACCGTTTTGCCCACTTCCGGGCTGAGGGTGATGATGTGGATACGGCTATGCAAAAAGCCATGGTCAAGTCCTTTTCCTCCATCACTGCATCTGCGGCCACGACCTTCTTTGGCTTTTTGAGTTTGATCTTTATGCGTTTTGCCCTAGGGGCCGATCTAGGCCTTGTTTTAGCCAAGGGTATTATTTTCAGCCTTTTTTCTACCTTCTTGTGCCTGCCAGTTCTGGGCAGCCTCTGCTATAAGTGGATCGACAAGACCAGTCATAAGTCTTTTTTACCCAGCCATCAATCCTTGCGGCATTTGGGACGCCTTTTGGGCCGGATCGCGCCTGTGGTTCTGATTCTTGTTGCTGTGCTAGCCCTGCCTCTCTATCGGGCCCAAAGCCGGATCAACTTTCTTTATGGTATGTCGGAGGCAGGAGCCAAGGAGCAAAAAATACAGACACAGTATATCCGCGAGCAATTTGGTGACAAGCAAATGATTGTCTTGCTCCTGCCCAAGGGGCAGCCAGAACAGGAACTGGCCTTGTGCCGAGAATTATCTGACTTGCCCTATATTGATTCTGTGTCTGCTTATGCCAGCAGCGTTGGCTATGAGTTGCCCCCGGAAATTGTGCCCGCTGATCAGCTGGCTAAGCTACAAAGTGAGCACTACAGCCGATTGATTATTCAGACCAACTTGGCCAGCGAGGGCCCCAAGGCCTTTGCGGCAGCCCAAGATTTAAGAGACTTGGTGGCCCGCTATTACCCAGAGGGTGATAGCCACTGGGCGGGCGAAGTTTTTTCGCTTTTAGACATGCGCGACTTGGTCCGGGTAGACAATCAACTGGTCAATGGTCTGACCATCCTCTTTGTAGGCATAATTCTCCTCCTGACCTTCCGATCTCTGACCATACCGCTCATCTTGGTCTTCACCATTGAATTTGCCATTTGGTTCAATCTCTCTGCGATCTATTTTGGCGGACGCCCCTTGAACTATATTGGCTATTTGGTCATCTCGACGATCCAACTGGGCGCTACGGTAGACTATGGTATTTTAACGGCCGAACACTACATGGATTTCCGCAAGACTCTGGCCCCCAAATGGGCTGCTCAAGAGGCCATAGCCTTGAGTTTGCCTGCGATTATGCCGCCGGCCCTCATCTTGAGCTTGGTAGGCTATATCTTATCCTTTGTCTCATCCTTACCGGTTGTGTCAGATATAGGCTTGGTTTTGGGCAGGGGAGCCCTCTTTTCTCTGGCCGCGGTTGTCTTCCTCCTGCCTAATCTCTTGCGCCTTTGTGATCCGCTGATCCGGATGACCACGCTTGCGCCAGCTAGTATGCGCATTTACGGCAAGACACTTTTAGCCTCGCCCCAACAAACGGATACAGAAGCCAGTGAAATCTTGGCCAAGACCGGCTCCGGCTCTCAAAATAAAGCCTAGACTATATTATTATCACCTCCAGCCTCAGGGTTGGTGGTTACAGCTTGGAGGTTCACTCATGAAGTTCGATTCGCAAAGCACCCAACTTAAGCATGTCCCTCGCAGACTAGTGCTTTCTAGCCTGATCCTGACCTTGCTCGTGTTGTCACTAGGCCCTCTGTCCTATGCGGCTGAAAATCCAGCTATTTCTAAAGAAGAGGTGATTTATGCGGTCTTCCAGCCAGATGGCTCATATGATCCCCTCATTGTGATCAACCAATTTAAGTTGGATGACACTAGGGAAATCACAGACTATGGCGACTATAGGCAGGTCCAGGCCTTGGATGATCAGATTGATCTTGACTATGATTCAGCTCAAGGCCGCGTCACTTTTACAGGACAAGCGGGCTATAGCTATTACAGAGGGGAATTGACGGATCGCGAACTGCCTTGGCTTATCCATTTTACTTACCAGTTGGATGGGCAAGAAATGCCTATAGAAGATTTGCCTGGAGTGAGCGGCAAATTCAATTTTCATTTAGAAGTGGCCTCCAATCCTAGGGTTGACCAGGCTTTACGGGAGGGCTTTGTCCTTCAATTGAGCGTTGAATTAGATAAAGGCAAATATAAGGACTTAGAGACCAATGCCAGCTTGCAGGCAGAAGGCGGTAGCAAGACCCTCTTGAATTGGGTTTTGGTCCCCCAAGAGGACCAGCCTGCCCTAGCAGAATTCAGTTGCCAGGTCCAAGACCTTGTCTTAGCGGCCCCTAAGCTAGCGGCAGTCCCCCTGAGTTTAGATGAAGATAGTCTTCCCAAAGACCTCATTAAGTTAGAGGACCTCTTGCCTGAGGCTTCAGAGGGCCAGCCTTTAGCCAAACTTTCTGACGGGGTGGCCAGCCTGCATGCGGGTTCTCAGGATTTGACAGCGGGCTCTCAGCAAATCCATGAAGCCTTAAAGCAGCTCGCAGAGGGGGGAGATAAGCTCAGTTCTGAGGACAATTTGGGCAAACTCCAAGCGGGTCTTCAGCAGTTGCAAAGTGGTGCTACGGGCCTCCATGATGGACTCCAGCAATATGGAGCGGGTGTAGACCAGCTGGCCCAAAACTATCCCCAGCTTTTGACGGGCTTAGACAGTCTGTCAGATGGTGTGAAACTATTGGGTGAGCAAATCCCTGATCTCCAAGCCGGCCTGACCAATTTGGGCCAGGGCTTAGACCAAGTCGTATACGGTCTGGGCCAAAATCTGCCACAAGGGGATATGGGAGGCTTGGGCCAGGGCTTTGATATCCAACAAGCCCTGCAGACCCTAGATGGCTTATCTGCCAACTTGCAAAGCTTTGCTCCCTTGATGCAGATGGATTTCCGACCCTTTCAAAATAGCTTATCCAGCCTGGCCAGCTTGAACCTACCTAGCCCTTCTGACCTTGCAAGCTTGCAGACTCTGATGCAAAACTTAGAGGCTGCTGGCGGGCCAGATAGTTCCAGCTATCGCTTCCAGCAACTGATGAATCAATTAGCCAGCTACATGCCCTCAATCAGCGATGCAGGCGAACAGGCTAAATACAAAAAAACTTTGCAAGAACTGCAAGCGGTTGCGGGAGGCATGGCCCAAGAAAGACAGGCGCTCTTGAACGGTTTAGGCAGACTGCAAAATTCCCTGCAAGCTTTGCAACAATTGCAGAGCCTGGACTTTGCCACTTTAAGCCAAAGCCTCAACCAGCTTGTCAATTTGCAGACAACTTATGGACCCCAACTCGCCGGAATGAGTGACCAACTAGCCCAGCAACGCGAGGCCCTGGTGAAGCTTTCACAGAATATGAATCAGTCTTCTCTAGCCGACCTGAGAAAGCTCTATAAGGGTCTACAGGGCTTGCAGGCAGGCTATAGCAAGTTGCATACTGGCCTAGAAGCCTATCTAGATGGCATTCAATCTATGTCGGATCAAATGCCCAGCCTGCAGACTGGTGCCCAGGAGTTTGGCCAGGGCTTAGACAAGCTGGCGCAATCTGGCCAGGACCTGCAAAAGGGAAGCCAGGACTATATGCAGGGCCTCACAACATATGCCCAAGGGCTCGATCAATACTATGCGGGAGTCAACGATCTGAGTCAGGGGCTGAGCCAGCTGTCCACTCAGTACCAAGACTTTGACAACGGCCTCAGTCAACTGGCAGATGGCCTGGATGAGTTCCAGGCTGGCTTAGCCGATATCCCGGAGGACTTTGCACCAGATTTACAAAAGATGGTCCAAGACCTCCTCCCACAATATGAGCCTCTTTCCTTTGTCTCACCACATAACCAGGTGGATAAGGTCCAGTATGTGATGGTCCTGCCTGCCGTGGCTCCGGCCAAAGAAAAGGAAGAGAGCGCAGAAATGCGAGAAGAACCGGATACCCGGAGTTTCTGGGAAAAATTAGGTGATTTATTTCAGTAAGTAGCCTATGCTTTAGAGGAGCTTTAATGGGTCCTGCCTGCGGGACCCATCTCTTATATAAAGATGAAACGGAAAACACAGTCTATTTCTCCAGCCTTAAGCTTCATTTTGCTTTTTGGACTTGTGAGCCTTTTTTCAGATCTGACTCATGAGGGTGCTTCAAGTATAAGAGGAGCCTACCTGGGTCTATTAGGTGCATCGGCAGGAACGATTGGCTTTGTTTCTGGCCTGGGAGAAATGCTGGGTTATTCCTTGCGCTATGTCTTTGGTCGGATTACCGATAAGACTCACTACTATTGGCCCATGGTGATTTTGGGCTATGTCCTCGATATTCTGGCTGTGCCAGCCCTGGCTTTGGTTGGCGATCATGGTTGGATGGCGGCCTGCCTTCTCCTCTTAGTCCAACGCACTGGCAAAGCCATCAAAAAACCGGCCAAAGATACTCTGTTGTCTTTTGCCGCCACTCAGGAGGGGGTAGGGAAGAGCTTTGGTCTACAGGAGCTCCTTGATCAGATCGGCGCTTTTCTGGGCCCTGTTTTACTCTATTTAGCCCTGCTCAGCAAAACAGATGGCTCAGATCTTGAACGTTATGCCTATTGCTTTGCTATTTTAGCCATACCAGGCCTGATTACCCTCCTCCTTCTCATCCTTACAAAGTCAAAATTCCCTCACCCTGAACACTTTGAACCCGACCCAAAGAGCTATACCGCCTTTAAGCTTAAAAAGGAATTTTTGTTCTACATTGGCGGAATTAGTTTATTTGCCTTCGGTTTTTTAGATTACTCTCTGATCATCCTGCATATCTCACGCAACTTTAGTAGCCTGGCTCCGGGCTTATCTACTACCCGCGACCTACTCAGCACTGGCAACCTGCCCTTGCTCTATGCGGGTGCTATGTTGGTAGACGCCATCGCAGCTATGATCTTTGGCCTTATCTACGACCGCTATGGCGTGAAAGCTCTCGTCTTATCCACCCTGCTTTCCTGCCCCTTTGCCCTCTGCATCTTTGCTGCAAAATCCGTACCTGTTTTACTTTTAGGTATCGGTCTCTGGGGTATCGGTATGGGCGCTCAAGAATCTATCCTCAAAGCAGCGGTATCCAGCCTGGTCCCCAAACATAGTCGGGCGACAGGCTATGGTATTTTTGAATTTTCTTTCGGTGTTTTCTGGTTTTTGGGCAGCTGGCTCTTGGGCACTTTATATGATGTCAATCTCTCACTGATGATCATCATTTCCATTTTGGCCCAGTGCCTAGCTATTCCTTGCTATCTCCTGGCCGGCCGAGCCCATCCAGGGAAATAGCCTTTTATTTTTAGCGCCTGCACCATATAATAGATCAATAAATAAGCTGAGGAGGGAAGAGGTACATGTGGGAACAAATACAAAACTTCTTCCAAGCCATCTGGCAACAGCTTATTGAAGCCTTACTCTACCTTGGCACCCCCTATGATTTTGCTTTTGCAGTCCTAGATATTACGGTTTTATCCTTCATCTTCTACCAGCTACTGAAGCTGGTCAGGGACTCTCGGGCATGGCAGCTACTTAAGGGGCTTTTGTTTATTTTCTTTGTAGGTTTTGTCTCGAATCTTGTGGGCTTGACGGCCCTTGGCTTCCTCTTGTCCCGCACCATCTCCTTATTTGCCATCGCTTTTGTTGTGCTTTTCCAACCCGAGCTACGCCGGGCCCTTGAAACGGTTGGGCGGGCAGGTTTTAAGGTGGTGGCCTCCGATGATATCTCTGGCGGGGCTTTTGACCATAAAATTATCGAATCCATTGTCCAGGCCTGTGGGGAGATGGCTGCTAAACGGACCGGGGCCCTCATTGTGATCGAACGGTCTACGCCTCTAGGTGACCTAGAAGATCAGGAAAATGCTGTAGAAGTAGGGGCTACGATCTCCGCGGCCATGCTGAAACAAATTTTCTATGTCGGCTCCCCCTTGCACGATGGGGCAGTTTTAATCCGTCGTGGGCAAATCGCGGCGGCGAGGATTCATGTCCCTTTGACAGATGCCTACCACCTTAGAAAAGACCTGGGCACAAGGCACCGAGCCGCCCTGGGAGCCTCAGAGATCGGGGATACCATAGCCGTGGTAGTTTCGGAAGAGCGGGGAACCATTTCTATTGCGATTGAAGGTAGACTATACACCCTGGATAACGAAGATGCTCTAAGGACCCAGCTCCACCGCCTGCTCCTGCCTGCAGCAGAAGAGCGGAAGCGTCGGATCAAATTGCCCCTGGCACGCAAAAATACTCAAAATAGTCTGGTTGGACCTAGCCGAAAAACTAAGGCTTATCTGCTCCTAGTCTCCATCTTGGCCTCGGCAATCTTCTGGTTTTATGTCCAGATTAGCCTGAATCCTGTCATTGAACAGCCATACAATTTGCAGCTGCTCTACACTAACCAGGAAGATTTGGCTGCTAAGGGCTTGGCTGCCCAGTATAAGATTGAAAATATTAGGGTCAACCTCAAAGGCCGCAAGTCTATCTTGCAGGGCCTGTCTAACCGTGATGTGACGGCCTATGTTGACTTGTCTACCATTGACCAGCCTGGCTTGCAGGCTCTGCCAGTTCAGGTCGAAACTCGCACGGGCAGCTACACGCAAATTTATGCTTTGACTCCTGAGTCAGTGTCTATCAGTGTGCGCCCTCTAGATCTCGATAAGGAAGGGAATTAGCTTTCATGTCGGAAAGATTATTTGGCACGGATGGGGTGCGAGGGATTGCTAACCAAGATCTCACACCAGACCTGTGTTCCCGTTTGGCTTTTGCTGCTGCTCATACCCTATTCGCCCAAAGACCCGAGCAGAAAAGGGTCTTGATTGGACACGATACGAGAATATCTGCGGATATGTTAGAAGCCGCCCTCGTTGCAGGCTTTACGTCCGCTGGGGTAGATGTCTACTTGGTCGGTGTCGTGCCTACACCTGGAATCGCCTGGCTGACCACGGCCTGTGCCTGCGAGATGGGAGTCGTCATTTCGGCCTCCCATAACTCCTTTGAACATAATGGTATCAAGATCTTCAACCATGAAGGCTATAAATTGCCAGATGCGGTGGAGGATGCCATTGCGGCCAGCCTGGACCTTTACTATGACTACAGGCCTAAGCCTCTAGGTGCCAGTTTGGGTCGAGTTTTCCGTCTCCCGCAAGCGGTGGACCAGTACCGCCAGCATTTGCAAGGCGCCTGCCAGCTGGATCTCAAAGGTGTGAAAATTGCTCTCGATACTGCCAATGGCGCGGCTTATCAGCTGGCTCCCCAGATCTTCTCGGACCTCGGCGCAGATTTAACAGTCCTCTCCAACCAGCCTGACGGCTTGAATATTAATGCCTGCTGTGGGTCTACCCACGTGGAAAACCTTGCTCGCAGGGTTTTGGACCAGGGCTTAGACCTGGGCCTGGCCTTTGATGGCGATGCAGACCGTTTAATCGCGGTGGATGATCATGGACAAGTTTTAGATGGCGATGTCATGCTGGCAATTTTTGCCAAAGATCTGTTGGACCAAGCTAAGCTTGCTGGCGAGGCCCTAGTGGTTACGGTCATGTCTAATTTGGGCCTGAGCCATATGGCTGACCGGGAGGGTATCCGCCTGATTAAGACTCAAGTGGGCGACCGCTATGTCTTAGAAGAGATGCTGAAAAATGGCTACATTCTCGGTGGCGAACAATCAGGACATATGATTTTTCTAGACCATGCCACAACGGGAGATGGTATTCTTTCTGCCCTTAAGCTCTTGGAAGTGCGGCAGCGCACAGGACGCCCCCTCTCTGACCTGCGGAAGATTGTAGATATCTATCCCCAAGTCCTCCTCAATGTGGAGGTCGATAACGCTTTGAAAGCTCAGGCCATGGCGGATCCTGATGTCCAAAAAGCCTGCCGCCGGGTAGAAGAGAGCTTGGGCCAAGAAGGCCGTCTCTTGGTCCGGCCTTCAGGTACAGAGCCCAAGATTCGCATTATGCTCGAAGGTAAGGATAAAGACCATATTCAAGAACTTGCGGAAAGCATAGCCCGTTTGATTTCGGCGCGTTTTTCCTATTAAGGTGGGGTAGATTCATTGACACAACGCAAGGCATGGAGAATCCTCTCATTATTATTAGTGGCCAGCCTCTTCCTCCTGGCCTTAAATTTCATTTTGGCCAAGCTTAAGCCGGAGTTATATTTAGAAGCCAGGCGGGAAAGTCCCTTGGATCTTGCCATGGCCCAGTATGCCCTCATGGACGACCTAGGCCTCCAGGATGACAATGTCCCCAATATCAGCCAGAAAAATGACCGAGGGGTCTATGTTTGGCCAGCCTCTTCTGTGCTCCCAGAATACCGAAAGGCGGATCTCAGCCTTTATCGTGGACGGGCCAAAAATGAGCACGCCTTGGAGGGTATTACTGTCTTTATCGATGCGGGTGAGGTGACTGCTCCGCAGATCATGAGTCCCGCCGGGGGGAATAGCCCTCAGCCCTCCTCAAAACCTGCTGGCAATGTGGCTCCTACTGATCCCTATACGGGCTTGCCTGTGTCTCCCTATGCAGCCCAGCGCACTGATAACGAAGAAGATGAAGAAGAAGAGACTACCGTCGCCCCCGATGTCATCATTGCCCAGGACCAGATTCTTAATAAATTAGCAGAGATGTTACAGACGCAACTGGAGAGCCTGGGCGCTAAGGTGGTTCTGACTCGGAATCAAGCCTCTTCGCAGTCGGAGATCGCCCAAGCGGCCTTTATTGGAAATAATCTTGCCCTGCGTTTTGTTGATGAGTTGAAGGAACAAAAGTTTAAGTCTCAAGCCATCGAAAGTCTTATCCCCTATCTGCAAACAGCGGTCTCTAACCCGGATTCTCCAGAGGCCCGCCGGGTCTTTACCCAGCTAGGTGTGGGGCCCGACCTCCGCCTGCTTTTGGATATGGAAAAACAATATAAGGATGTCTGTTTTATTTCTTTGCGCTTAGGCGATGAAAAATCTGCCCAAGGCAGCCGAGTCGTCTATTACGGTAGCAGTAGTGCAGAACGCAATGGCGCGAGTGAGCTTCTCGAAGAGCGCAGTCAGGATATGCCGGCCTATGTCGCTTATGACTCCTCTGCCCGGAGGCGGCTGGCAGAGCAAATGGACCGCAATATCCGCCAGTATCTCCCAGAGCTTAACTACCAGGGCAAGCAGACCGGGGTGGGAGAAGGCCAGGTCTTGTCTGCGGTTTATAATAACTTGACCTCGGTAGAAGTTATCGTGGCCCAAAGGCAGAATCTGGATAATATGAAAAGTATTTCTAAAGAGAAAACTCTCATGACTTTGGCTGAGGCCTTGGCCCACTCTACCTATCAATTCTTCTGCGCAGACTAGGGCTATGCCATGAAAGATCGTCAAGCCAGACCAGATCTTCCCTTGCTTCTTTTAGCCCTGCTTGCTCTAGGGCTGGTTTTGGCTGTGGTTTTGGTCTTAATTTTTCGGCCAGGCCAATCAGAGGAGAAGATTATGCTTGACAAACGGGCCCTCCAGGATCAAGTTTGGGTTTCCTACGGCGATTCCATAACCGATGGTGGCTACTGGCAGGCAGCGGTTGCTGAGCATTTTGCTTTAAATCACATAGACCAGGGTATTGGTGGAACCACCCTGGCGGGTTTTGGCCCCCTGGCATTTTGGCAGGAAGGACGTTTGTCGGAGATTGTTGCGGCCCAGCCAGCCTTGGTGACCATCATGGGCGGTACGAACGACTTTTATTCGGATTTCTATCTGGGTACGGAGGAACAATTCGACCTCCCCCTCGCGGACAAGACTATGGACAATTTCCTGGGTGCCTACTCTTATATTGTGGAATATCTGCAAGCGGCTTTGCCAGATACTACGATCGTGCTCATGACGACGCCCCTGAATGCTACTTACTTTAGTGACCAGCCCTTAAATGGCCGGGGAAATAGTATTATGGACTTTGCCGATGCTACGGCCCAAGTGGCTCGTCACTATGGCCTCCTACTGGTGGACATGCGCGAGCTCTACCAAAATGCGGCAGATTTTGACCAGGATTTCTGGGATGGGATCCATCCTAATCTGCAGGGGGCGGCTAAAATTTCCCAGGCCCTTATAGAAAGTTTGTCACAGATAGCAAAATAATAGCTTGTAGAGTACAATCAATGAGGTGTTTTGGAGAGAAGTGGAGGTAGGACTCGTGAGCACAAGTAAAAAATACGCCAATATCATTCCCAGTAAAGATCAGTGGACACACTTTTTTAAAAATGAGCCGCATTACCTTTTAATGGATGTCATCGGTTCATTCTTCTATGCAGCGGGCATTATGATCTTTGTCTACAATGCCGACTTTGCTCCCGGTGGCGTGACAGGTATTACTTTAATCCTTAACCACTTTTTTCCCAGCCTTGCTCTGGGCCTGCTCTCTATCTTGATCAATGTTCCTATCATTCTGCTTGCCTTGCGCTACCTAGGCGGCCTTTATTTAATTCGGACCTTCCAAACGATTCTCGTTAATGCTTTCTTCCTAGATATTGTTTTGCCGCTTTTTCCGACCTATCCAATTAACGGGCCAGTTGACAACCTCTTTGCCGCAGTCTTTGGCGGTGCCATCTATGGCTTGGGCCTTGGCATCATTTACCAGACTGGTACTTGCACGGGGGGATCGGACCTTGTCATTATGTCTATCCGCAAGGTCAAGCCCCATTTTTCTGTGGGTGAGATTACCATCCTTATTGACGGCATCATCATCTTAGTAGGGGTTTTTGTCTACAAGAGCCTGAATGCCTTGATGTACGGCATTCTCTTTACAGCCTCTTATACTGTCGTGATTGATAAGTTCATGAGCGGGGCTATATCCGGCAAGATAGCCTTGATTATCAGCGACCACAGCCAGGATATTTGGGAGGAAATTAAAAGCAAGCTCGAGAGAGGTGGCACCTTCCTCAAAGCCGAGGGGGCCTTTTCTGGCGCGGACAAAAAGGTTCTCCTTGTGGCCTGTAATAAAAAGCAGGTTCCAGAAATCCGCAAGATTGTCGGAGAGGAAGACCCTAAGGCGCTCACCATTTTCCTTGATTATGCAGAAGCTAGAGGAGAGGGCTTCATTCCCCACTATGAGGACTTTACCAGCTAATCTGGAACTAATTGCCAGGTGCTTTCGCGTGAGAAAAGGCCTAGCAAGGGTCTTTTAATTGTCATACAGCATATAATTTAGTATTCTAACAAATAGATATGAGGAGGATTTTGCAATGAGAACGTATCAGGCCAAAGACCTGATTGGCCCTATTAAACGCATGTGCATTGCCTGCAACCGCGTTTTGCCTGAGGACGTACGCGTCCGGCTCCAGGCCTTGAAAGAAGAAGAGGATTCCCCGGCTGCCCTTTCAGCCTTGGAAGATATTATCCACAATTACCAGCTTGCGGAAGAGAGTCAAATGCCGATCTGTCAAGATACGGGTATGGCTCTTGTCTTTATTTGGCTGGGCGAAGAAGTCTTCCTCCAGGGCGACTTGCAAGCCGCGGTCAATGAGGGCGTACGCCAAGGCTATACTGAGGGCTATCTGCGCAAATCCATCGTGTCTGATCCTCTGCGGCGGGTGAACACGGGAGATAACACGCCTGCGGCCCTCTATCTCTTCCGGGTACCTGGGGACCAGATCAAAATCACGGTTGCGCCCAAGGGGTTTGGTTCAGAGAATATGGGCCGACTAAAAATGCTACGGCCTGGTGATGGCGTAGAGGGTGTTAAGGACTTTGTCGTGGAAACGGTTAAAATCGCAGGCCCCAATCCTTGCCCTCCAATTGTCGTAGGTGTGGGCATTGGCGGTAACTTTGATAAGGTCGCCCTGGCTGCAAAGCTGTCTCTCTTAAGGGAGACGGGAACCCACAATCCTGATCCTTACTATGCAGACTTGGAGAATGAGCTTTACGACCTGATTGCTCAAACTGGCGTAGGCGCTCAAGGCTACGGCGGCCGGTCTACGGCCTTAGCTGTGCATGTCGAGGCCCTGCCCACCCATATTGCAGGCTTGCCTGTGGCCGTCAATATCAATTGTCATGCCACCCGCCATATGACGGAGGTGCTCTAATGGAATATCACTTAACTGCTCCCATGAGCCTTGAAGATAGTAAAAAACTACGTGTGGGTGATCGGGTTTATCTGTCTGGTACGATTTATACCGGCCGGGACGCGGCCCACAAGCGTTTTGTGGAAGCCTTAGACAGGGGAGAAGACCTGCCTTTCCCTGTGGAAGGTTCTGTCATCTTTTTTGTAGGACCTTCTCCTGCGGCACCGGGCCAAGTGATTGGAGCCTGTGGACCTACGAGCTCTTACCGCATGGATGCTTTTTCTCCCCGCCTCTTGGCCTTAGGACAAAGGGCCATGATCGGGAAGGGTAAGCGTAGCCCCGAAGTCATTCAGGCCATGCAGGATCATGGTGCGGTTTATTTGGCAGCAGTTGGTGGCGCTGGGGCGCTCCTGGCTGGTTGTGTTAAAAGCGCTGAAGTCATCGCCTATGAAGACCTGGGTGCGGAAGCTGTCCGCAAGCTTCAGGTTGAAAGCATGCCTCTACTTGTCGTGATCGATAGCCAAGGTCACAATCTATACGAAAGTGGCCCAGCTGCCTGGCGGGCTGAACATGGCTACGCATAAGCGCTTTTGCCTGAAAGGAAATGCATATGGAAAAGAACGGTAAGAAACTAGTGATTGGGGTCATCGGAGCTGATGTTCACGCCGTGGGCATCCGTATTCTAGACTTTGCCTTTAATGAGGCGGGCTTTGAAGTCACTAACCTAGGCGTTATGGTGTCCCAGGAAGAATTCATAGCGGCGGCCGTAGAAACCGCTGCTGATGCGATTGTCGTTTCCTCTCTTTATGGCCATGGTGAGTTAGACTGCCGGGGTCTGAGGGCCAAATGTGATGAAGCAGGTTTGGATAATATTCTGCTCTTTGTTGGCGGCAACATAGTCGTCGGTAAACAGAATTTTGAGAATGTCGAAAAGCGTTTCCATGCCATGGGCTTCAACCGGGTCTTCCCACCGGGAACGACACCGGAAGAAACTATCAAATGGCTGAAACACGATTTAGGTCTTGAAGACGGCTCCCAAGATCATGGGGCCAAAGCCTAGGGCCTGAAGATGCAAGTGTATAAGATGACGGCTGGGCCATACGGGTCTGTCTATACGAGGGGAGGTCATGCAGCATGAAAGCCCTGCTCCTGAGCGACTTTGGCTCCACCTTTACCAAGTTATGTGCTGTAGATCCTGAGCATGCGGAAATACTTGGTACCGCTGCAGCTTTTACCACCATCCAAACGGATATTTTTGAAGGCTTCCAGCAAGCCCTTGGCAAGCTGGAAAGTCAGATTGGCCCTATAGAGATTATTACCCATAAGGCCTGTTCTTCGGCCGCAGGTGGCCTTCGTATGTTAGTTTCCGGCCTCATGCCGGAGCTTACAGCGGAAGCTGCAAAAATGGCCGCTTTGGGTGCAGGCGCTAAGGTGATAAAGGTCTTTGATCATGAACTCACGGATGAAGACCTTGACCTTATCTCCGAACTTAAACCCGATATTTTCCTCTTGACTGGGGGAACGGATGGGGGAAACCAAGCCTGCATATTAGAAAATGCCCAAGCTTTGGCAGATATCCGCTTCAACCAGCCCATTATTGTGGCAGGCAACCGGTCTGCCAATCGCAAGATTCGGAAGATTTTTACAGAGGCAGGGCTTGACTTCCACATTGTCGCTAATGTTATGCCCCGCTTGGGGGAACTGAATATTGCAGAGGCCCAAGAGGCCATCCGCCAGGTTTTCTTGGCAAAAATTGTTGAGGCCAAGGGCTTATCCCGCATAGAAGGCATGATCCATAACATCCTCCTGCCTACTCCTGCGGCCATGCTAGCGGCCATGAAGGTCTTAGCCCAGGGTACCGAGGAGGAAGCGGGTCTTGGTGACCTCATTGCTGTGGATCCAGGTGGAGCTACTACGGATGTCTACTCCATGGCCTATGGCCTGCCTGAAGATATGACGACGGTCATGAAGGGCTTGCCTGAGCCTTATGCTAAACGCACGGTGGAAGGCGATATTGGTATGCGCTACAGCCTGCACGGTATCTTAGAAGCCAAGGGCCTAAACCTGGTGGCAGAAAGAGCCCAGCTGGCTCCTGACAAAGTCCAAGCCCTCTGCGATGACTTGGCCCAGCATACAGACCGGGTGCCTGCTACAGAGGAATTGCGCCAATTGGATGATGCCCTCGTAGGCACTGCTATTGATGTGGCTGTGGGTCGGCACTGTGGATCCATTGAAGAAGTCTATACCCCTATGGGACGGGCTTTTGCTCAAACAGGCAAAGACCTCAGATCTGTCGATATCCTGGTCCTAACAGGGGGGGCCGTGATCCATAGCCACGAGTTGAAGAAGCTCGCATCCTATGCTGCTTGGGATCCTGCAAATCCTACTTCTCTGCGTCCTAAGGACTTTAAAGTCCTTTTAGATCAAAAATATATCCTCTCTGCCATGGGGGTGCTTTGCCAAGATGACCCAAGTCTAGCCCTCAGAATTATGAAAAAGGAGTTAGTTGAGCAATGAGCGAAATCCGTAATGTTAAAATACCTGATAAAGAATTCCGAGCCCTCCGGGAGGAGGTCCTCGCCCAATGGCCCACCGGCAAGGATGTCGACTTGGAAGAATCTTATAGATACCACCAGGCGATTCCTGCAGAAAAAGTCTTTTCTAAAAAGTTAGCCAAGGCCAAGGCTGAAGGTCGGACCTTGATCCAGCCCCGGGCTGGTGTCGCCCTGATCGATAAGCATATTGAGCTTTTGCAATACCTAGAAAAGGAAGGGGAGGCAGACCTCCTGCCCACCACTATTGACTCCTATACTAGGCAAAACCGCTATAAAGAGGCCGAGGTAGGCATTGAAGAATCCATCAAAACCGGCAAATCCATGCTCAACGGCTTCCCCGCAGTCAACCATGGGGTGGCTGGTTGCCGCCAGGTTTGCGAATCCGTAGGTGTTCCTCTCCAGGTTCGCCATGGGACTCCGGATGCCCGGCTCTTAACAGAAATCGCCTATGCGGGTGGCTTTACCTCCTACGAAGGTGGGGGAATCTCCTACAACCTGCCCTATGCGAAAAACGTTCCTATGGAAAGGACCATTCGTGACTGGCAGTATGTTGACCGCCTCACGGGCCTTTATGAAGAAAATGGTATATCCATTAACCGCGAACCCTATGGCCCCTTGACCGGAACCTTGGTTCCTCCATTTGTTTCCCACTCTGTTGCCGTGATTGAAGCTCTGCTGGCTGCAGAGCAGGGTGTCCGCGATATTACTGTGGGCTATGGCCAATGCGGAAACCTGATTCAGGACGTAGCAGCCCTTAAAACTCTGGAGACTTTGACGGATGAATATCTCCATCGTTTTGGCCATGATGAGGTCAAAGTCACTACCGTTCTCCACCAGTGGATGGGCGGTTTCCCCCAAGATGAGGCCAAGGCCTTTGCCGTTATTTCTTGGGGTTCTGTAGTTGCGGGTCTGTCGGGTGCTACCAAGGTCATTGTTAAAACTCCTCATGAGGCCATTGGGGTGCCTACCAAAGAAGCAAACGCCGCTGGCCTCCGCTGCACTAAACAAGTGATCTCCATGCTCAACGACCAATCCCTCGAAGAGCATGCTCTGGCCCAGGAAAAGGATATCATCATGCGAGAGACCCGCTGTGTCCTAGATAAGTGTATCGAACTAGGTGAGGGGGATATCGCCCAAGGAGCGATTCGAGGCGTAGAAGCCGGTGTTATTGATATTCCTTTCGCCCCCTGCCGTTATAATGCAGGCAAGATGCTACCGGCCCGTGACAATGATGGGGCGGTTCGGGTCTTTGCTATGGGCAACCTGCCCTTCCCGCAGGAACTCAAAGACTTCCACCGAGCCAAGCTGGAAGAACGGGCTAAGGCTGAAGGTCGCGAAGCTTCTTTCCAGATGGTGATCGATGATGTCTATGCTATTTCCAAGGGCCGTCTAGTAGGTCGTCCCTAATTAACAAGCTAATTTTTGAGAGAAAATCTCGGAGGCAAATATGAAAATCCAAAAAGTTATCTGCTCTGCCGGCAAAACCGGTTTCTACTTTGATGACCAGAAGGCCATCAAGTCTGGCGCTGGCCATGATGGTTTCAACTACGTGGGTGAGCCCAAGACGCCAGGCTTTACAAGCATTCGTCAACCGGGTGAATCCCTGTCCCTGATGCTTGTCCTGGAAGATGGTCAAATCGCTTGGGGCGACTGTGCCGCAGTCCAGTATTCTGGCGCCGGCGGACGTGATCCCCTCTTCTTGGCTGAAGAATATATTCCCCTGGTGGAGAAGCATATCGCTCCAAAACTGGTCGGCCGCGACTTGGATTCTTTTAGAGCTCTGGCTGAAGAGTTCGACCATATGGAGATTGATGGCAAACGCCTGCATACTGCCTTGCGTTATGGTTTGACCCAAGCCCTCTTGGATGCCGTCGCCAAGGCGCAAAAGAAAATGATGTATCAGGTCGTCGCAGACGAATATCATTGTGAGCCTGCCCAGGAGATGCTACCCATCTTCACACAGTCTGGTGACAACCGCTATGAGAATGCTGAAAAAATGATCATCAAGCAGGCTCAAGTTCTACCCCATGCCCTTATTAATAATGTCGAGGAAAAGCTGGGTCGTAAAGGCGAAAAGCTCCTAGAATATGTTAAGTGGCTCCGTAATCGCGTGATGGAAATGCGGCAGGATCCTGCTTACAGCCCCATCTTCCATATTGATGTCTATGGCACGATTGGAGAGGCTTTTGGCAACGATAATTTTGCTGAGATGGCTGCCTATCTCAAAACGCTGGAAGAAGCTGCTGCCCCCTTCCAACTTCGGATCGAAGGCCCCATGGATGCCGGTTCTAAGTCAGAGCAAATCCGCTGCCTGGCTGGCCTCCGTCAGGAATTAGAAAAACAAGGCTGCCAGGTCCAGCTCGTCGCAGATGAATGGTGCAATACCTTGGAAGATATCAAGGAATTCACGGATGCTAAAGCAGGCAATATGGTCCAGATCAAGACCCCAGACCTGGGTGGCATCAACAACACCATCGAGGCCGTTCTCTACTGTAAGACCCACGACATGCATGCCTACCAGGGTGGTACCTGCAATGAAACAGACCGGTCTGCCCAGGTGTGTGTCCAGGCAGCCATGGCTACCCAGCCTGAGCAAGTCCTGGCTAAGCCTGGTATGGGTGTGGATGAAGGCTACATGATCGTCTATAACGAAATGGCCCGTATCCTGGCCTATGAGAAAGCCCAGCAATAGGGATCTAGCCCCTAGTTTATAAGCCTAAGGGGGCGCCTCACAACACTCCGGTGTCAGGGGCGCCTCTTTTTCTTTTGTCTTAGCCGCCAGGGCAAGTATAATAAGGCTAAACCCACGGCCTAGCTTTTCATCCGCCGAAAAGCCGGAAAGGAGCCCCTATGTCCTATTCAGCCCGTATGCAGAAAAATCAACTTTACAGCGTCCTCCTGGCACCGCGCGGCCGTCTCCGTATGGCCGATATGGGAGCCCAGATCGCTCAGTTGTATTTATCTCCCTTTGACAAAATAATTGGGGTGATCGGCGAAGCTGGTTCTGGCAAATCTGCCCTGATTAAAGGGATGTTTCCTGGCCTGGAACTCACCAACGATGATGAGGGTGTCAATGTCCGGCCCCTGCCCATCATGGACTTAGAGGATGAGGGCTTTTTTAAACCCCATACCTATCATTTGGATGTCCGCTTTGAGTTGGGTTTTTACCAGTTGCATGAGCTGGCAGATGCTATTCGCAATGCCATGCAGAATGGCAAGCGGGTCATTGTAGAACATTTTGACTTAATTTATGACAGCTTGGGCCGCAATGCCGACCTCCTAATCGGGGTTGGGGAGGAGATTATTGTCACCCGGCCTTCCTATTTTGGTCCTGAGCCGGAAGATATTTCTCAAATCGTTTATGAATCTATTATTTACCGCAAGATGGCCCATACGACAGAAGATCTCTGCGAATATTGCTTGGCAAAACACAATATCCATCGCTATACCCACGGGGATGTCCGCCATGGTTTCATCCTTGCTTTTAACGAAAAACCCGACCTAGATATCCCACAGTTGGAGCAAGAAATCAATGCCTTGATTGATGCCCACCTGGATGTCTCCTTTCTGGATGACAATCACGTCCAGATAGGGGATATTACCCATTACTGTACTGCTCCTCGCATGCATGTAGACAACACCTCGAAAATCAGTAAATTCCGCCTCCATCCGCAACTGCTCCAGGATACCCTGACCGGCCAGTACATGCTCGTTGGTATCGTGGGCTTTGATCTCAATATGGAGCTGGTCGATATGAATAGCATTTAGCTGCTTACTTGACGGATGGCTCAGGCGACTTCCTTTCCCGAATATCTGGTGGAATTGGCCCTCCAGGCTATGACCTTAGAGGTGACTTGTGGTCCCAAGCCAGGCCTAGTTGACCCCTTTAATACTGGTTCCCACCAGGATATGGATCAGGCCTCTTTTATGCGGTCTATCAGGGCTATGGAGCCACATCTTCTGGCCTATGCCCAGGCAGGTCCTCTGATCGCAGAGGGGCTAGGAAGCCAGGGCCACAGGCTTTCGTCCTCTGCTGGCAGGCAAATTTTTTCCTGCCTACAAAAACTTGGCCTGGCCGGGGAAGTGGCCTCGCTTGCGGCCAATAAAGGCGTTAACTGCCATGCTGGCCTCAATTTCGCCTGGGCCTTAATTTTGCCTGTAGCCGCCTATCTTTATGGGCAGAAGGAGTTACAGCCCAAGCCAGAGGCTATCTGCCAGCTCGTGAGCCAGCTGGCCGGCCCCGTTTATAGGGACTGGCAGAAGACTTCCGGCCGGGGAAAAGCGGGAGGTGCCCGCCTGGCGGCCGCTCAAGGCTATAGGCTGGCCCTAGACCCGGGCCTGGTCATCTTGCGTGCCTGGGGGACGAACAGTGATTTGCAAGAGGCCATGCTTCTTGCCTTGGTTGCCATAATGGCGCAAAACGTTGACAGCAATATCCTAAGAAGGGGAGGGGACCAGGCTTTAGCCTGGGTCCAGGCAGAGGCCCAGTCTATCTTGGATCGCTTTCATCTTCAAACGTCTTTCCCTTTGCCTCTAAGTGCTCTTTACCCAGATCTAGACGCTTTTGACCAGGCCATGATAGGCAAAAATCTTTCCCCTGGAGGGTCGGCTGACCTCTTAGCCTTGGCTATTTTCTTCTATCTGTTGGAAGCTGACTGGTACAAGGGGGCAGATTAGCGCATACTAGGGCTAGTAATAAAAAAGATGATGGACGGCCTATGACCTTTAACGAACTGATTGCTAGTATTCCCGTACAGGACCAGATCGCCTCCCATTGGGGAAGGACGGATCTCCTTTCCCGTGAGGTCCAGGATTTGGCCTATGATTCTCGCAACTTGGCCAAGGGCCAGGCTTTTTTTGCTTTAGCGGGCCGTAGCCAGGATGCAGCAATTTATCTGGCTCAGGCTTGGAAGGCCGGCGCCTTTCTACTAGTGGGCCAAGCAGGTCTAAACCGGGTGGCAGAGCTGATGGCTGTGGAAGGGATCGAGTCCTATAACTATCTGCAGGTCCGATCAGGGCGCCAAGCCCTGGCTCTGGCATCCGCCAGTTTCTTTGGCCAGCCGGCTAAACACCTGACCCTTGTGGGGATCACAGGGACTAAGGGCAAAACGTCTGTAGCCCATCTTATCAGCCAGAGCCTTAATGCCTTGGGGGCGCCCTGCCTTTTAATTGGCACGACGGGTATCGTCTTTAAAGACCAAGTCCTGTCTACCCCTAACACCACCCCGGAATCCTACCTGATTCATAAATACCTGGCCCAGGCTCTTGCTCAGGGGGCTAGCCAGGTCGTCATGGAGCTATCTTCCCAAGGTTTAGCTATGGATCGGGCCTATGGCCTTGAATTCGACTTAGGTATTTTTCTCAATCTGGGTCGGGACCATATAGGTCCTAAAGAACATGAATCTTGGGAGGATTATCGGGCGGCCAAAGCCAAGATATTCTCCCTGAGCAAAAAAGCTCTGATTAATGCCGACGATTCCCAGGCCTCTTACATGGCTGAGCTTGCCCAGACTAGCCTTCTGCCCCCTATGCCCAGTATCTATTACTATTCCAGCCAGGAGGACCAGATTCTGCCATCTGATCATGTCTATCAGGCCCAGGAGGTCCGGCAAAATGCGGACGAGATCTCTTTCCAATTTGAGGGCCAAGGCTTGACCCTGCGGCCTGGGGCTCACTTTCTCCTGGAAAACAGCATGGCTGCCCTAGCAGCTCTGGATATCTTAGGCTTCCCGCCCTCTCAGACGGCTAGCCTGGTAGGTCAGGCGCATGTCCCCGGCCGTCTGGAGAGCCTGGCAAATGATCTGGGTGCCAGCATCATCATAGACTATGCCCATAATGGCCTGTCCTTGGAAAATTTGTTGTCTAGCCTTAAGGCCCTCCATCCCCGCCGACTTCTGCTTCTTATTGGTTCCGTGGGCGGTAAGTCCAAGGAAAGACGTCGGGAGTTGGCTGAGGTTGGAGAAAAGTATGCTGACTGGGTCTATGTAACTTCAGATAATCCGGACTATGAGGACCCCTTGGCCATTGCGGAAGAAATCGCCAGCTATTTTTCCCCAAGCTTCCACCACTTTACAGTTGAGCCTGATCGGGCCAGAGCTATTCGCCTGGCTGTTCATGACCTGCAAGAAGGAGACTGCCTGGCCCTCTGCGGCAAGGGACATGAGGATTTCCAGCTGATCAAGGGACAAAAGATTCCCTTGGATGAAAAGGCCCTAGTCCGCGCAGCCCTGCGGGACAAGTAAGACCAGACCGCCCCAGCTTTGATGCGATCGGCCTGGTCCGCTCTTGAGTATCCTATGCTAAAATGACTAGCAATGAAGGCCCGCGAGGGTCGATTCTAAATAAAGTGAGGAGAGCTTGCCTTGCAGTTTCCTTTAGATAATCGTCAGGCAAACCAGGAGAGATCTGGCCAGGGTCGGCATAATATTCGTGCAGGCTCGGGAGCCAGCATTCGCCAGGCTACCTTGATTACCATGGTGGGTATGTTCCTCGCCAAGCTAACTGGCTTTTTGCGGGAAATGCTCATTGTGCCTAAATTTGGCTATGGCTTATTATCTGACACCTATGTCAATGCTTTTCAGATTCCGGATTTAGTCTACGAACTCTTAGTCGGTGGTGTGGTTGCTGCAGTGCTGACCCCGACTTTGTCTGCAGGCATTGAGAAGCACCGTGAGCGGGAAACCTGGCATTCGGTTTCGGTTTTTGCCAGCCTCAGTATTTTGCTGACTGCTGCCGTCTTGCTCCTGGCTGAAGTTTTAGCCTATCCTCTCATTCATTTGATTACGGGTGCTTATGCTGCAGATGCCTCGGCTGAACTTAAGCAGATGGCCCAGATGGCTGCTCCCTTAACCCGTATTTTACTGATTCAGTCTTTCCTCCTTATTTTGGTTTCTCTCCTTCACAGTTCTCTTTCTGCCTATAAGCGCTTTCAGGCCTTGGCTCTTGGCCCTGTCCTTTACAATGTTTTTTATATCCTGGCCTTGATCTTTTGGGGGGCACCTGATGAGGAGGGCTTACGAAAAGTCGCCTGGGGAGTTGTTCTCTCGGCCTTCTGCTATTTCCTCTACCAGGCCTTTTGTGCCAGACGGGAATTGGCTTATTTTGCCTTTAGCCTAGACTTCCAGGAGCCTGGTTTCCGACGCTTGGTCCGCTTGGCCATTCCTACGATTCTCTCCGGCTCTGTCCTCCAATTGTCCAGCGTGATTATGAACCGCTATGCCAATGGCTTGAACCTGCCAGGCGCCGTTACGGCCATCCGTCAATGTACGACGACCTGGGGCCTGCCTTATGCGATTTTCGCTGTGGCGATCGGTAACGTTATGCTACCTAATATCTCAGGCTTCTATGAGTTGGGGGATGCAAAAAAGGTGCGGGGTATGTATACTGCAAGCCTCAGACGGGCCCTCTACTTTGTTGCCCCCTTCGCCCTGAGTTTTATGGTCATGAATTTTGAGACGATTCAAGCTATCTTCCAGTGGAATCCTGCTTCCTACTCCAATCTGGAAGTTCAACAGACGGCCTCGGCCTTATCCTGGTTTTGCCTCAGTATGCTGGCCCAAACTGTGATTTTTATCACCAATCAAGCCTTTTATGCCCGCAAGGTAACTGGCATTGCCCTTTTTGTAGGTCTGCTTTCCCTGGCCTTAAATCCCCTTTTCCTCTATCTTTTTGTGGGAGTAGGAGGGAGGGGCCTGGCTGGTATTGGTATGGCCCATGCGGCTTACAGCTGCCTGACAGCCTTGGTGGTCTTCGCCCTCTACAAGCGCCACCGCCATGACATGCGGCCCTACCGGCTAATAGCCTTTAACATCCGGCTCTTTGTCTGCCTTGCAGCTGCCTGGTTAGTTCTGCACAACCTGAATAGCCTGCCGGTCTTTCCTACACATAAGATCCTGCAGTTGGCCCTCTATGCCCTGAAAATTTTTGCCGGTATTTTTACTTATTATTTAGCGGGGATTGCCCTAAGATTTCGGGAGGCCTTGGACTTGCAAAGCACCTTGCGTCGCACCCTTGGCCTCACGCCTGTTCAGGAAGCTTAAAAATCCCGGTGCTTAACTGGTCCTCTGACCCTGCGGCTTTTATTCTGACTCGCTGAAGCAGGGGCCTGGTCCCTCTTCTTTACATTTTTGCCCCTTCTTGCTTTGGAGCTTCTTTTAGCTTGCTCGCCTTTGCCTGAGCCGCGGTCCCGTGACTTGGACCTGGCTTGGGGCTTTCCCCGCCCTTTAGACCGGCCAGACCTTGAGCCATAAGAGGGCTTGACCAGGCTTTGAAGAGGATCATACCGGTCCTCCAGGCTGGAGTTTTGCAAGTAGCTGGACTGGGACCGGATGCGAGCAATGACCTCTGCCTCTTTATCTTCGGAAATGAAGAGGTCTTCTGCTACGACTGGCCGCTCCCAGGCATAGGGCTTCGGGGCAATACGCAATTGACGGCAGAATTTCTCAAAGGACTCCATTTCTCCAGGCGCCACAAAAGAGAAGGCTAGGCCAGTTTTTCCAGCCCGGCCTGTTCGACCAATGCGGTGGGTGTAGTTTTCGGTTTCTAGGGGCAAGTCATAATTAAAAACTATGTCTACATCGTCTACATCCAGGCCCCGGGCTGCCACATCTGTACCAACTAAAATGCTGGTTTTGCCATCCCTAAAGTCCTTCATAACGCGGTTGCGACTGGACTGGGGCATATCGCCTTGCAGGGCAGACGCGCTAAAGCCTTCCTGGGATAGTTTGCGGGCAGCAATGTCTGCGGATTGCTTCATGTTAACAAAGACCAGAGCCTTATCTGCTTTAAAGTCTTGCATGATATCTTCAATAGCGCTAATCCGTTCAGAGCCATTGGCGACTGTGTAATATTGATGAATATCTGGTTTGTCTTCTGCCTGGGCTTCCACTTTGACTTCCAGGGGGTGTTTCTGATAGACCCAGGAGATATCCAGGACTTCCCGCGATAGGGTTGCAGTGAAAAGGCCCTTGACTGCGGAGGTATTACAGGCTTTCATAATGTAACGAACGTCATCAATAAAGCCCATATCTAGCATGCGGTCAGCCTCGTCAAGAACTAAATACTTCAATTGGCTGAGGTCTACATTTCCTCGCTTCATATGGTCGATCAGCCGGCCGGGTGTAGCGATGATGATATTGACCTCATGTTTTTTTAGCCTCTTGATTTGCTTGCGCATATCTTCACCGCCGTATACGGCGAGGCTCTGGATTTGGGGCAAGTGGCTGGCTAGGAGGTCAAATTCTACTTTGATTTGTTGGGCGAGTTCGCGGGTAGGGGCGAGGACCAGGCCTTGGATTGCCTCCAGATCCGGTTCAATATGTTCAATAATCGGAATCCCAAATGCATAGGTTTTGCCAGTGCCAGTAGGGGCTTCAGCAATGACATCTCGTCCTTGCAGCATAGGCCCGATGGCCAAAGCTTGGACGCTGGTACATTGGCTGATACCTTCCTCGGCTAAAGCCTTGACTATTTGAGGGCTTATGGGAAAATCGGAAAAAAGTTTATTGGCAATATGTGTGGTCATGTTAACTCCGCTCTTAAGTAGTATCTCATTATCCTACTTGATCCTACTTGGACTTCCTATTTTAGCATGTTCTTGCCTCTAACTTTTTGACTTACCAGGCTTTGATCCTGGGCTAAAGTGAAAAAGTAAGTTCCACATCAAAGGGAGTGAAGGTACGGGATGGGTGGCCAAAGGGCTATGTTGCTTTGGATTTCCAGATTCTCCGGCATTATTGCAACTAATGGGTGGGCCCCCTAGGCAAATTTGCAAGATGTGGATGGTAATGAGGGCAAATCTGCAGCTAATGGACGCTTTGGCTGCAGGGACTCATCCATTACTTGCAAATATGTCTGAAATCCAAGAAATCCGAAGTAATGGATAAAAAAGCGGTCGATAGAATAGCTAGAATGCTTCAAATTCAGCCATACCACTAAAACCTGTTTAAATCTGTCCTCCATCTAGGATAAATGAATTCAACACCCAGAGAAAAGCTCGGTGGTAAATCTCCCATCGAGCTCCTCGAGTTCTTGCATCCTGAACTTTACACCAATTTTTCTACTTTAGCTTTGATCCTGGCCAGCGGTTTAGTTGAGATTGATGGGGCTTTTCGCCTTGCCTCCAGGGAAATCTCCCTGCTCTCCATTGTTCTTAACTTGGTATTGGTGTTTGTAGAGGCAATAGAGCTCGCTCAAGTAAATGAGACTTCCGGCCATCAGTTTAAAATACAGACACATGTTATTAAAAGCTAACATGTTGGGGAATATATAACCATGCTCGATGTTGGATATGGTGCTGGCCGAGTAAAATATTTGACTGGAGAGTTGAATTTGGGTGAGGCCTGCTTGTTTGCGCCGCTTGCGCATCTCATGCCCTAAAAGTAATTGCACGTCATCATAGATGCTAGGTTCTGCCTGAGTCAGCTTTACCCAGCATGCTGTTTCTTGTCTGATATCCTTGATGAGGTCAATAGTCTCAATATCCGTCGCATCCACAATAAACCCCTCTTTCTGTGCCGGAGTGTCAGTCCCAGCAAAATTTGAAGAATATGCACAGCCTAGCATGCCTGAAAATTCTGCCTTTGCAAATTTTCATGTCTGCCACATATATGTACTAGGCAAGAGAAGCTAAAGTGAAAAAGTAAATTCCACAGCAAAAGCTAAAAAAGGAAAATTTGCTGTAAGTCTTGCAAGAAGCCTTGGGCAAGGTTTGTGGTAATTTTTTCGCCTAAAACTTTCAACTAATTCTTTCTGGATAGGCTATAAGTTACATAAGGCGACCAGAAAAAAGCGCACGTTAAATCTCTGCGTATAATTGTCTTTTTTGTGCTTAGTAGACTAAACCCCACTTTATGAGAGATTTATCTGTAGCGGTCCGGATTTCTTGGATTTCAGACAAATTTGCAAGTAATGGGTGGGTTCCAGCGGTCAAACCACCCATTAGCTGCAGATTTGCCATCATTACCATCCACTTCTTGCAAATTTGCCTAGGGGACCCATCCATTAGTTGCAATAATGCCGGAGAATCTGGAAATCCAAAGTAGCATAGCCCTCTGGCCACCCGCTACTTGTAAGACTAAATTCCGCTTGCCACCCTTTTTGTGGAACTTGCTTTTCAGCTTAGTTAAGTAAGGCTTTCTGGGGTTTGCGGTAAGCAGCCATTAGAGGTTATAATAATAGCGTTATCAATAAAGCCTATGACTGAGTGACTGAGATTTAGAAAACTTGAGCTCCAGTGACTTGGCAGACATAAGGAGAAATAATATTCACCCTGTTCATGACATTCAACTTGACCGCGCGATTTTGCTAGGTCTGATTTTGCCAGAAGATGAAGATCGGATCGCGGAAGCCTCCATGCGGGAGCTAGAGGAACTTTGCCAGGCCTGTGGGCTTGAAGTGGCGGGCAAGAGTTTACAAAGGCGGGCCAGTATGGATCCCGCTACAGCTGCTGGCAAAGGCAAGATCTTTGAATTAGCAGACATGGCTCACCAACTGGAGGCAACTTGCCTTATATTTGATGGCGAACTCACAGGAAGCCAAATGACCGCAATCTCTGAACTTTCAGAACTTAAAGTTCTTGATCGGACCCTCTTGATCTTAGATATCTTTGCCCGCCGGGCCAAGACGAGCGAGGGGGTTTTGCAAGTGGAAATTGCCCAATTGCAAGACCGGCTTTCTCGCCTTTCCGGTTCTGGCCAAGCCCTCTCCCGTCTCGGGGGCGGCATTGGCACCAGGGGACCGGGAGAGAGTAAGCTGGAAAGTGACAGACGCTATATCCAAAATCGGATTACCAAGCTTAAGCGCAAGCTCCAGCAAGTGGCCAAACGCCGCCAGTTTATTCGGGACCAGAGGGAGGGGCGTGAGGCTTATACGATTGCCGTATGTGGCTATACCAACGCTGGCAAGTCTAGCTTGATTAATGCCCTCTGCGCTTCAGACCTCGAAGCCTACGACCAAGTATTTGCAACTTTAGACCCCTTGGTCCGCCGCCTGCCCCAGGAAGGGCCTGAACTCCTGCTGACCGATACGGTAGGCTTTATCCGACGTTTACCCCATCAATTGGTAGAAGCCTTTAAGTCTACTTTGGACGAAGTTCGCACTGCCGACTTTATACTGCAGGTTACAGATATCTCTGACCCGGAGGCTGCTGAACATTGGCAGATGGTGGATGACTTGCTGTTCTCTTTAGATGCTGGGCATAAGCCCCGTCTCCATGTTCTGAATAAGGTCGATCTTCTGGCCCCTGACCAGCTGGCCGCAGTGGATTTTCTGCCCAGATCACGAGACGATAAAATTCATGAATGCTGGGTCTCAGTTAGGACAGGCCAGGGTCTCGACAATCTCCGCCAGGCTATCCTTTCCATGGTTAGTCAAGACTGGGAGCAGGTCAGCTGGTGTATTCCTTACTCGGATTCTGCCAAACTTGCCCTTCTCCGCCAACAGACCTGGATAAATCAGCTAGAATATGGGGATGAGGATATCTTGGTTTCTTTCCTTGCACCTCGCCCCGTTATCTCGCGTTTGGGCTTGGCCTAGCACGCCTCAAGAAATACCTAACGCTAGCTCATTGATAAAGGAAATAGATCTATGAAAATACTTACTGGTAAAAAATATTTTGATGCCCCGCCTGTCCACCGCCTTGGCGATATTCTAGAGCGGGGAAAAACCATCTATGGAGACCGGCCGGCCATTGTCTATCGGCCCACGGTGAAGGCGGATCCGGTAACTGTAAACTACCGCCAGCTCTATGACCAGTGTCAGGCCCTCAAAGAAGCTTTCCTAGGCCTGGGCTTGGGAGGGGAGAAGATTGCTCTCGTAGGCGCTAACTCTTTCACATGGATGCTGTCCTATCTTACGATTTGCTGGGACCTAGGGGTGGCCTGCCCTCTTGATGCTATGCTAACTGGTGTAGAGCTGGCTCAACTCATTCAAAGAGCCGAGGTCAAGGCTGTAGTCCTAGATCCACCTGCACTGAAGTCCCTCCTGCCCTTTGTAGCAGATTGCCCTCTGGTGGAACAATGGATTGTCCATAATATAAACACTGATAAAGACCAGGACCTTTTGCAGGAACTCACAGATCTCTTGCAAGATCAAAAAAGCCAGATCCAAGAGCTCCAGGATTTACTGAAAGAGGGGACAAGCAAACTGGCTCAAGCCGGCCCCAGCCCCGATTATCCGCTGGCAGATGATGAGCTGCTGGTCCTGCTCTTTACCTCTGGGACTACTGCTGTCTCTAAGGCAGTTATGCTGTCTCATGCCAATATTACAGCGGATATCCGGGCTCTTTTAGAAACAGTTAAGTTTGAAGACCCTCTGCGCTCTCTCTCCCTCCTGCCCCTCCACCATACCTTTGAGAATACTTGTGGCTTTCTTTCGGTTCTTAGCCTGGGGGGTTGCATCCATGTTTGTGATGGCCTGCGCTATATCGGTAAGAATATCCAGGAATACCATGTCCACATGGTCATTGGTGTTCCCAAGGTCTTTGAGGCTATCCACAAGCGGATCCTCAGCAATATTGAACGGTCTGGCCAAATGTGTAAATTTAAGTTCGGCCTATTTCTCTCGCGAATCCTCCGCTTCTTTGGCCTTGACCGGAGACGGCAAATTTTCTCTTCTATTTTGGAAGAACTCGGCGGTGATTTTTATATTGCTATTTCTGGGGCAGCCGCTCTTAGCAAAGAAGTAATCGATTTCTTTTATGATATCGGTATTGAAATCCTCCAGGGCTATGGTCTGACAGAAACGGCTCCGGTCGTAGCGGGTTGTAATACGCAATATAATGTTCGAGGGTCTTGTGGCCAGCCCTTGTCAGGGGTCACTCTGGCGATCGATTCGGATCAAGCGGATGAGCCAGGTGAAATCCTCGTGAAAGGGGATATGGTCATGCTGGGTTACTTCCAAGACCCCGAAGCTAGCAAGGAAGTTTTAGCTGAAGATGGCTGGTTTCATACGGGCGATATTGGTTATATTGATCCCAAAAAACAAGTCCTCTATCTCACTGGCCGTACCAAATCCATGATCGTTCTACCCTCCGGAAAAAAGGTCTTCCCGGAGGAGTTGGAGAGCCTACTCAACAACCAAGAATATGTTAAGGATTCTCTGGTCTTTGGCCAGGAAGATGGTAACGGTGATATTGTTCTTACGGCCAAGTTGGTCCTGGACAAGGAGAGTATGGCCAAAGAGGGCAAGGGACCAGCAGAAATCCAGGCAACCCTGGAGAGTTATATCCAAGAAATCAACCGTTTGGTCCCCAGCTTTAAGGGAATTCGGTCTTATGTTTATAGCTTCCAGGATATGATTAAAACGACCACCCTTAAGGTAAAAAGGAATGTCGAAACTCAGCGCTTGCAAGATTTAATCAAGCGTGAGCAATTGGGTTGGCGTGATCTAATTGGGGTGAACCTCGATGACTTAGAAAATAAACTAGCAGAGGGGCACCCACCCTTAGAAGAAACGGAAGAGGAGAAGCAACATTCTGCCTGTGCCGAAGCTCCGCCACGCAAGCTAGATGGCTTAGGACCCATGGAACTCATGCAGGAAAAGCTATCTTGCCTTTCTACCTATGATCGGCGCTTGAAGACTTTGGAACGGACATGTGACCAGGAAAAAATTATGCTCCATATGAAGCAGGGCCAGCAAGAAGACTTGCTCCGTTTGGAGGAAGAGAAACAGCGTCTGGACCTCCAGCAAAAATACCAAGCAGACCTACAAGCTCTGCATGACCAATATAACCGCAAGCTCCTGGACTTGCGGCAAAGTGCCTCTCAAGAGAGCCAGAAGCATATGGAAAACTTCCAGGCCGAGGCCAACGCCCTTAGCAAGGGTTTGTATCTGGACCTTAAAGAGTTCAATAATCGCTTACCTGTTTGGGACGATTTGCCCCCCGACCTGCAAGCCCAATCGCAGAAGTTGGACCAGGCGCTCAAGTTAGCTTATAAACGCAACAAGGAAGAAGATAAAGCCGAGCGTAAGGCTTTCCGCAGGCAATTGAAGCTGATGAAGAAAGATTTCAGGTCCCAGCTGGAGGAAGGCAAGAAAGCTCGTAAGACTCTTCTAAACGATAATAGACAGGCGATTAAGACTAAGCAAGGCGAAGAGCGCGAAGCCTTTGCCCAGCTCAAGAAGCAAAATCAAGAAACGATCGAAGCTCATGCAGCCCGGACTAAGCTACTCCAGCAAGAACAAAAGCAAATTCTCAAAGATCTTAAAGAAAAAAATAAGCCCTACAGTAAGTAGGGCTTCAGAAATATATTTTTGTCTTAATAGCCTATCTCGTCCTGCAGGTCTTGGAAGAGGTCTGCCAGGGCTTGGGTCATGGCCTTGGCATCTGGATAATCCTTGCCATAGACGCAGGGCTTAATGATTAAGCGGAGTTCTCTTTTTTTGCCCTCGGCATCTTTGAAACTAGGAAAACGCTGACCAGGGGGCCAAATATCGTGGCCTCCTTTAATGTAGACGGGCAGGATGGGGGCGCCATATTTTGTGGAAAGATAGGCAGCGCCAGAATGAAAGGGACCCAAACAGCCCGTTTTGGACCGAGTGCCTTCTGGGTGTATCAAGATATTGTTGCCGGCTTCTAGGGCATTTTTGGCAATGATGAGAGACCTGGCGCCGCCAGACCCCTTGCGTTCAACTGGAATGGGCCGTGCTGTGAGGAACATGATCTTGCCCAAAAGGCCATAATCCGTTTGGAGATCTGCCCCAATCAAAGCACAGGTCTGAGCGTAGTGGTCGGGTGGCAGGAGGCTAAAAATCCAAAGCGCATCCATATAGGTAACATGGTTTGCGGCGATGACATAAGGGACATCTTTAGGAATATGCTCTTGACCTTCGATGACAATATTCAGCTTGCGCCTGGATATGACCAGGCTCAAGGTCACGATGAGACGTCCAAAAAGAGAGCGGGGAGGCGGTACTCTATGGCCTGTATCCTTCTTTTTAGATCGCGGTCTTTTATCCGTCTGGCCTGTAAAGCCTGCTGGTCTCTTGTCATTATCTTTCATCTGAGCATCTTTCTGTTCGGTCCAGCCAGTTTTTAAGGGTGGCCGCGCGGCGGGCGCCGGGCCCTCCCAGCTGCGAAGCTTGCCTTCTACGCTCCTGGAAAAAGGCTTGCAGGAGTTCCTGGGATTCTGTAGCCAGCAAGCCAGCCTGCCATTGGGGTTTGCCTGGCCAATCCAGGTCGTAGAGTCTTGTCTTTGAAGCCAGAGCCCCTGTCTTAGTTTGGTAGGCTCCAAAGACCACGCGGGCTATCCTCGAATTGAGAATTGCACCGGCACACATGGGGCAGGGTTCTAGGGTAACATAGAGGGTGGTCGCTTCCAAATGCCAGGTCTGAAGGGCTTGGCTAGCCTGGCGTATGGCTAAAATCTCCGCATGGGCTGTGGCATCTTGCCGCGCCTCGCGTTCGTTTTTGGCCTTGGCTAAGATTTCTTCTCCCAGGCAGAGGACAGCGCCCACAGGAACGTCGCCTGCCTCTGCAGCCTTTTGAGCCTCTTTTAAAGCAAGCTCCATCATAGCTAGATCTAGGGGAGAGAAGTCCATTTAGCCTATTTAACTCCTTATCTTGCAGGATGGCTAGCTTTTACCTAAAATGGTTAAAGTTGATTTTACTATATTTAGCCAAAGGAGTTGAGCGAAGTTTATGGCTCTTAAAGAAGGACGCTGCCCTAACTGTGGATCTATCCTCATGTTAGACCCCCAGCAGGACAAAGGCCACTGCCTTTATTGTGATGCAGTTTTCGATAACACTAAGGCTTTTGCCTTGAGTGAAAATTTGGGCGATTATGTCTTCCCCAATGAGAAGCAAGCCAAGTATGAGGGCCCCAACCTCGACCCTAAGCAATACCAGCCCCGCATCGATCTGGATGCGCTACAAGCCAAGGCAGAGGCTCAACCGTCCCTTAAGGGACAAACTGGTGCTCCCAAACTGGAACTCTCAGGCCAAGCCATACCGGATCTCAAGATGCCCCGCAAGCAAGTAGCCATAGTAGCCGGTATCGCACTCTTAATAGCTGCTATCTTCTTGGCTGTCATGATCCCAGTTAGCCTAGAACGGGACCGGATCAAGGCCCAGCTCAGTGCTTCCTTCCTCCACGATTTAGAACTGGATCCGTCGGTAGACGCAGAGAAGCTCTTGATCCGTGGCAATGATAACTCCCAGGCTGTCCTTTTGGTAAAAGGTGAGGTCAGCAAAGAGGAAGCTGGCCAATATTTTGAAAAGTTTTGCCGGCAAAGGGCCAAACTGCTTGAACTTGACCCGCAAACTGATGATTCAAAAGCTCTCTATGCTAATGTGGGTATGGAGGTTATCTCTACAGAAGGATCTTGGCGGATCGCGCCTGCGCCACATGACGCTGACCAGGCCTATGTGATCAGCCCTGGCCAATAAGATATGGCGCTGCTTACCCCGCTCTGGCAATATAGCTTGGACTTTCTGAAGTCCCACTTGGGGGAGACCTGTTTTCCCGCCTTTGTCCAGGCCTGCGAGCAAGGTTTTCAGGACCAAGTGGACCAAGTTTTAGCTGCTGTTCAGGCCCGGCCTCATTTAGGCTTCATCTTTGTTTCTGGCCCTACCTCCTCTGGTAAGACGTCCTTTACCAGCCAGCTTTGCCAAAAACTTGAGGGCATAGGGAAGAAAGCCAAGCTCATCTCTCTGGATGACTACTATTATCCAGGAGAGCTAAGCTATGATGATGTGGGGCATCCCGATCTTGAATCGGTAGGAACTCTTGAACTTAGCCTCTTGCATGAACACTTGCAACAATTGGCAGACGGTCAGACAGTTATTCTTCCTAGTTACGATTTTGTTGAACGGAAGCGTAGCTACCAGCCAGATCGCGCGATAAGCCTGGAGCCAGATACCATCATTTTGGCCGAAGGCTTACACGGGCTCAGTAGCCAGGTGCTGGCTGATTTTGCCCTGGAAAGCTATTTGGGCATTTTTATCATGCCCTATGCCCAATTTATCCATGGCCAGCAGATGCTCTCGCCCCGCGATTTACGCAAACTCCGCCGCTGTGCCCGGGATGTGGTCCATAGAGGGTCTAACGCCCTGGCCACCCTAGACTATTGGCCGGCCATCCAACGGGAGGAAGAAAACTCCATTCAGGCCTATTTGGAGCGGGCAGATATTTATATCAACTCAGCCTTAGCCTATGAATTGACCGTGGTTGCTCCGGCGGCCTATAGGGCCCTCCAAGATGCCCTGGCACAATACCGGGCGGCTAGTTTGCCGGCCTCAGACCTGGTCAAACCAGGCCTTTATTACGCAGATCTCGAGTCTGCTGTCCAGGAGGCCCTCCGCCTGAGTGCCGTGTGTGAGCTCTTGCCCGCGATGGATGCTTCTTTCGTACCTCCAGGTTCTATCTTGCATGAATTTATCTAAAGTTTCAGATGTTACAGAGCCTTTTAATGGCTTTATTTATACTAGCTTTAGTTCATTAATTACCCTTGGCTAAGTCAAGAATATTTGCAAGCAGGAGGAAAGCTATGAGTATGGAAATTACTGAAAAAAACTTCGAGGAACTTGTCCTCAAAAATGATAAACCGGTTTTAGTGGATTTCTGGGCGAGTTGGTGTGGCCCCTGCCGGGCAGTGGGTCCGGTTATTGACCAAATCGCGGAAGACTATAAAGATAAAGTTGTCGTGGGCAAGATTAATGTGGATGAACAACCAAGTCTGGCCCAACACTTTAGTGTCATGTCTATTCCAACCCTCTGTATTTTCCAAGATGGCGAGGTCGTTAACCGCATGGTTGGAGCTCGTTCCTACGAAGATATTACCGCTGAGCTAAGCCAGTACCTCTAATGCCTGAATCTTTAGAGACCATCTCTCCTTATGTAGCAATTCACCCGGGAAATCTGCAAGCCGCAGCCTTCCCGGGTGCTTTTTTCTTGCAAGAAAAGCTGATGGCCCAACTCTTGCCCCAAAGGTTTGCAGACAGCCATAAGGGGACTTATGGCCGTGTTGCCCTGTGGGCAGGCTCTCAGGCCTATCCGGGTGCCCTCTGTCTTGCTGCGGAAGCGGCCCTGCGTTCTGGGGTAGGCTATGTCGAAGTAGCGTCTGATCCCTCTGCCCTGGACCTTTGCCTGCTGCGATTTCCTGAAGTGGTCCTCTTAAGTCCCCGTCAGGCCCAGGGCTTAGATTTAGATCCCCAGCTTAAGGCCCTTGCCGCTGGCCCAGGCTGGTCCTTGCAGCCAGGACATGACCAGATCCTAGAGAATTTGCTGGCCAGCCCCTATCCGCTGATTTTAGATGCCGATGCCCTCAATCTCTTGGCCCGGCGCTTTTCTGGCCCTGCCTTATGCCACAGGCTCAGCCAGCGTAAACCAGCTACAACCCTATTAACCCCCCATCCTGGAGAATTTGCCCGCCTGGCTCCCGACCTGGGCGGCCGCAAAGAAGAAGCAAACCGTCTTGCCGCCGCCCGTAGCCTATCTCAAGCTAGTGGTGCCATTGTGCTTTTAAAGGGGAGCCGGAGTCTTGTAGCTCTTCCAGATGGGATCTGCTTTATCTGTCCTGAATCATGCTCTGGCCTGGCTCGGGCCGGCTCGGGCGACGTATTAACAGGTCTCTGTTTAGGGCTAGCCGGCCAGGGTATTAGCTTAGCTGAAGCTACTCTCTTAGCCGTTTGGATCCATGTAAAAACCGCCCAGCTCTTGGCAAGCGCCACGAGCGAGCGGTCTATGCGGGTTGGGGACCTGGCACCCAATTTTTATCAAGTCTTTCGGCTCTTAGACCAGGACCTGCAGGCTTAAGCTGACTTAAAGCTTATTTGTGCAGAAGTGGGCTGAGGGGCTTATACAAGAGGGAGACCAATAGAGAAATGAGGGCACCCTTCACGATGTTAAAAGGTACAAAGACCCACATGATCAAGCTAGGTAAATCTGTGACCAGATGGTTGCCTGCCTGATTGGTCATTCCGATAATCGCCTCTAGGTTAAAGCCCATGACATTGATGTAGAAGGGAATATTGATAAAGTAGTTGAACGCTGCCCCCACTACGGTCATGGTTACAGTCCCTAGAACCAGCCCCTTGAGGGCATTCTTTTTTGTTTTGTGCTGCTTATAAATGAAGGCAGCGGTGGCAACAAAGCTGGACCCGATCAAGAAGTTGGCTAATTCCCCAATCATCATGGTTTGGCTAAAGGGCAGGTGGAGGAGGTTTTTCGCCAGTTCCACCAGGACTCCAGCCAGGGGGCCCATGCTAAAGGCTGCCAAAAGGGCGGGAATCTCCGAAAAATCAAATTTGAGGAAGACTGGCATTAAGGGAACTGGGAATTCCAAATACATAAGGATGAAAGCAATGGCTGACATGATGGCGATCTTGGCAATCGTTCGATTGCGCCGCTTCTGTTGGTCGATCGCTTGCAACCCTGGGTCGGACTCACTTGCTGTGTGTGTGACTGTTTTTTCTTGATACTTCATGTCCTTCTCCTATGAGGCGTATTATTTGCCTTCGGGCATAAAAAAACCGGCCTTACGGCAGGTTTTTGGGAGAAGATCAAACACTAGGGTTTTCTCTCATCCAGACTTTACTGTCGGTTAGGGATTCTCACCCTATCGGCTCCACTCAAGGAGTTCACGGACTTAAGATCCACTAGACCTAACACCGTCGGTAGGGAATCGCACCCTGCCCCGAAAACTTTTATAGCCTAGCACAAGTGACCTTAGATTTCCATCTTCGCGGTGAATCTAGCCATTATTTCCGCTATTTTTATGTCTTGTGGGCATTGGCGCTCGCAGCGGTGGCAGGCGATACAGGCTGCTGGTAGCTTGTGGTCTTCCCAATCAGCAAAGGCGCTGGGCATGCCCCATTGGCCAGGCTGCATGGCTAATTCGTTATAGACCTCTAAGATGGCAGGTATATCTAAGCATTTGGGACATGCGGGAAGGCAGTGCTTGCAGTTGATGCAGGGTGCAGAAATCATAGTCATCGTCAAGTACCTTATCCCTTCCGACGCAAGAGGACCCGCAGGCGGGACCTAAACTCATAGAGGTCAAGTAGCCATTCATCAAATAGGCCGGCTTGGTAAATAGAGATGAGCATCATGGCCAGGATGGGTGCAAGAATGGCGGCCCAAACCCCCATATAGCGCAGGGTGACATAAAACAAGATCAGGGTGAAGAGGGGGTGTAATCCGGTTGCAGTTCCCATCAGTTTGGGTTCGACCATCTTGCGCAAAACGGTGTAGATACAGATGGTGATTAAAAGAAAACTGGCAAAGTGGAAATCGCCAATCAGAAATTCTAAAGCACACCAGGGCACTAAAATGGTCAAGGAGCCAACAATGGGCAAGATGTCCAAAACGCCCATACAGAGAGAGAGAAGGATCGCGTAGGGATAGCCATAAATGCTAAAGGCAATCAGCATGTAAACCGTACAGAAGACGGCTAAATAAAAGAGCCCGCGTACATATTTACCTACCGCTACGACGCCCGTGCTTTTGACTATCTCTAAGGTCTTGCGGGTAGGCCGAGTCAATTTTTTACTAATCGCCTGGTAGATTTTCTCATAATCCAAAAGGATAAAGAAGATGGACATGAAAAAGGTAAATAGCCAGAGGCCGATAGAGGTAGCTTGAGAAATAATCCTCCGGCCAAAGGTCACCGAAAGATTGAGCATGCGGTTGGCTGAACTTTGCATGCCACGTTGTAAATTGTTCAAGAGGTCTTGGACATAGCCTGCAGCCGGATCCGGCAAGTCCTCTATCCAGCTTTGAATTTTCTCAATGGTCTCAGGATCGCCTAGATCAAAGAGACTGGTCCTCTGCAGGGCGCCGGCAAAGTCTCTCACCTGGTCTAAAGCCACCTTGACCAAAAAATAAGAGGGTACTACTAGTAAGGCGATGATGAGAAAGACCATGATAAAACTCAAGATGCCCCGGGGAATTTTACTGTACTGGTAAATCTTGTTTAAGAGCGGGGAGAGGAGGGTGGCGAGCAGGGCTGCCCAAATCAGGGGAGAAAAAATATGCAGGCCTGGTACGACAATATAGTAAACCACCAGACAGACTAGGGCAGCTATAATGGTCCGCACGAGAATCCGCCTGTAGAGGGCTTTAGGGTCCTTAGCTTTTGATAAGCTTGTATGTTTGTTCATATGGTCTAATTTTTCTGACATTGTCTTTGACCTCGGCTCGCTGCTAGCTGGCTTCAAAATCTAATTATAGCTAAATGTTCCAGAAGAATCTTTACACCTAGTCCAATTAATACAAGGCCGCCTACGATCTGTGCTTTTTGCTGGAATTTTTCGCCTAATATTCTGCCTAGGCCCAAGCCAAGACCAGAGAATAAAAAAGTAATCAGGCCAATGGTCGCACAGGTAAAGCCAATATCAATTTGATCCAAGAGGCCTAGCCCCACGCCAATCGCTAAAGCATCAATAGATGTTGCCAGGGCGAGTGGCAACATGGCGGCAGGCGAGAAGGCCTGTCGCTCATTATCTCTATCTACTGGCAGGTCGCAACTGGCATGCCGGGACTCCCGCAACATATTGAGACCAATAAGACTTAAGAGACCGAAGGCGATCCAATGGTCGATCGCTTTAATATAACTTTCGAGTCCGCGGCCGAGGATAAATCCTAACAGGGGCATAAGGGCTTGGAAGCCACCAAACCAGAGGCCAGTGATTAAATAGTGCCGAGGTCGGACCCTGTGCACAGATAAACCTCTGCAGATGGCTACCGCAAAGGCATCCGTGCTCAAACCAATGGCAATTAAGATAATCTCTAAAAGGCTCAATCTCAAATCTCCTATAGCTAACTCTTGTCTTTCAAATTATACATGCTGGAGCTTAGGCTGAAAGATTTTCTGCCAAAGCACTTGGTCAGAGAGACGGCCGGCTTGGAGAAAGCTGGCCGTGTTATAATCCTTCTATCTATGGATGTGACTTCAACTTAGCCTGTTTAGAGGGCTTAGGAGGCAAGTGTGAACCAAACCCCATTAAGTAAAGTTGTTGAAACCTTTAAATTGCAATGCTTTCAGGGAGCAGAAAACATTCCCCAAGTGAATATTTTTGTCCCCGATGTGATTCGTCCCGGCCTGCAACTGGCAGGTAACTACATGCATTTTGGCCCGGACCGCATCCAGGTCTTGGGCAACATGGAATTTGCCTACTTGGAACGCCTCCAGCCTAGCCAAAGGCAAGCCCGCTTAAATACTCTTTTTGCCACGGGCATTCCCTGCCTCATCCTGGCTAGAGGCTACAAGCCCATGAAAGAAATGGAAGTGGCCGCACGAAATTTTGGTGTAGCGATCCTGGGTACGGATGAAGCGACAGGGTCCTTTTCCTCTTCCTTAATTAAATATCTGAACGTGGAACTGGCAGACCGTCTTTCTATGCATGGAGTCCTGGTGGAGGTCTACGGCGAAGGTGTCTTGCTATTGGGTGAGTCCGGGGTTGGCAAGTCCGAGACTGCCTTGGAAATCATCAAGCGTGGTCATCGTTTGATTGCAGATGACTTGGTAGAAATCCGCCGCGTTTCAGATACTACGCTCCTGGGACGGGCCCCAGATATCATTCGCTATCTCATTGAAATCCGGGGTGTAGGCATTCTGGATATTAAAGAGTTGTATGGGGTCTCCTCTGTTAAATACCAAGACAATATTGATTTCATCTTAAAGTTGGAGTATTGGGACGAAAGTAAAAACTATGAGCGCTTTGGTCTCCAGGATGAATACACGGAGATCCTGGGTATCCAAGTGCCTTCTATTACGATTCCTGTCCGTCCTGGCCGTAATTTGGCTGTTATAGTAGAAGCTGCCGCCATAAACTTCCGGCAAAAGACCATGGGCTATGATGCGGCCAAGGCCTTAGCAGAGAGAGTCTTTGGCCAATCGAACGTCATGAAGGAGGGCGATAGTCTTGCCTAATTTGCCTGCCCAGCTGGAGTCTGCCAGCCAAGCTTTGGCAGAGATCGCTCATTTGCGCTTTGCCTGTCATTATCCTCTCAGCCAGGCCCTTAGCTTTAAGGCGGGCGGACCAGGAGATTTAGTAGCCTGGCCCCACAGCCAAGAGGCTATTTTAGCTTGCTTACAGGTCGCCCGGGATTTTGACCTGCCGGTTACCATTTTGGGCCGGGGATCGAATGTCTTAGTCTCAGATAGAGGTATCCGGGGATTAGTGGTGATTTTAGCTTCTGCTTACAGCAAGTTGGACTTGCAAAACTCAGTGCTTACCTGCCAAGCGGGTTGCCCCCTCTATCAGCTGGCTGCTTTCTGTGCCCGCCAGGGTTTGTCTGGTGTAGAGGGCCTTGTGGGTATACCTGGCTCGCTGGGCGGAGCAGTGATGATGAATGCGGGAGCCTACGATTATACTCTGGGAGATCTGGTGACCCAGGTGACTTATATTGATGACCAGTTACAAGTCCAGACCCTGAGCCATGCGGACCTAGATTTTGCCTATCGGCATTCCTATTTTAGTGACCACCCTGGCCTTATTTCGCAAGTTAGTCTGTTGCTCAAGCCTGCATCTCCACAGGAGATATATGCCAAAATGGCGGATTTTCAAGCCCGACGCCGCAAGTCTCAACCTTTAGAGCTTGCTAGCGCAGGTTCCTCCTTCAAGAGGCCCCAGGGCGCCTATGCCTCCCGCCTGATTGAAACAGCGGGACTCAAGGGTTGGCGTCATGGCTCCTGTGGGGTTTCAGCCAAGCATGCCGGCTTTATTGTGAATTATGGTGGCGCTACGGCCCAAGATTTACGACAAGTTTTTGCCCATGTCCAGGCAGAAGTCAAACGCCAGACTGGCTTTAGCTTAGAGCCAGAGGTCCGTTTTCTGGGAGACTGGTCATAGACTTGCCAAGGAAGAGAGGAGGGGAATTGTGGAGATCTTAATTGTCACCGGCCTATCGGGTTCGGGCAAATCAACGGCAGCAAAATACCTGGAAGACCTAGGATATTTTTGTATTGATAATGTGCCTCCTTCGCTCCTAGAACTTTTTGTCAATTCCTTATCTGAGTCTCACTATGAGGAGAGAGACAAGCAGCGCTTTTGCTTAATTAGTGATGCCCGCTCCTTGCTTTTGAGTGATGAATTGTCTCCGAAAATAGCCAGTATCTTACACCAATATCCGCAGATCCGCCTGCTTTATTTGGAGGCTCAGCCAGAAATCCTCCTTTCCCGCTATAAGCAAACCCGGCGCAACCATCCTCTGGCCCAATCATCTAACTTGACTTCTGCCCTCAGCCGGGAAAGAGAGTTGATGGCTCCCCTGAGAGAAATGGCCACAGATATTATAGATACCAGCCTACTGTCTGGTCTTGACCTCAGAGACCAGCTCATACACAGCTTTCAGCCAGGCCAAGAAGACTTTATCTCCCTTTATTTGGAGTCTTTTGGCTACAAATATGGCCTGCCCTCTGATGCGGATATAGTCTGCGATGTCCGCTTTATTGCCAATCCCTTCTATATACCGGAATTGAAGCCTCTCACAGGCCTGGACCAGGCCGTCTCTGACTATATTTTTTCCTTTCCCGAAAGCCAAGATTTTCTCGACCGCCAACTAGAAAATCTTCGTCTCATCTTGCCCTTCTTTAAACGGGAAGGCCGGATGCGGCTCAATATCGCCTTCGGCTGTACTGGTGGCCATCATCGGTCTGTGGCTTTTGTTGAGGCCTTCAAAGATCGGCTTGCCAATTCTGCCTATCCCGTGTTTGTGGAACACCGTGATATTCACAAACAGGCGACGGGTGGGATCTAAACGCTAGGGGAGCCCACTGTGCAATCTTCATTTTCTCAGCAGCTACGTCAGGAATTTTTTACCCTTATTCAAAAACAAAACGCCCATGAGGCTCTACCCCTCTTGGTGTCGCTTCTGGCTGCCTTTCGCATACAGGGGCGGGAGGTCTATTTTTCCAGTCAGAACCAGGATTTTATAAACTATTTAGCCCAAGCCTTAGACCAGGTTTACCATATTCAGGTAGAGGTCAATCTGAGTAAAACCAGGTCATCTCTCTACCTAGACGACTTGGCGACAGCTCGCCGCCTGAGGGCAGAACTTGAACAATTTGCCCAGACAGGTCAAGTCTATCTTTCTGCCAATCTTGGCCAGGACGAGAGACGTAATAATGTCGTTGTTATCTTAGCGAGCTTATTTCTGGCCGCAGGCTCTCTTGCCAGCCCCCGGGATTTTTACCACTTGGAATTTTCCCTGCAGAGATCCCTAGCACAAAGTTTTTTTCAACAAGTCTTTAAAGACTTGCAACTGAATTTTAAGGAGCTCCGCCACCAGGGTTACTATGTCTTATATACCAAAGATGGTCAGACTGTCTCAGACTTCCTGCTCTATAGCGGCGCTAATCAAGTCCTTTTGAGCTTTGAGGCCCTGCGGGTGGAAAAGGAAATGCTCAATCAAGTGAACCGCGTGGTCAATTGTGACTCTGCCAATGCCCAGCGCCTGGCCGACTCATCCGCCAGACAGCGACGGGCCATTCTCTCCTTAAAGGCTTGTGGTGAATATGCCAAATTACCTGATAAACTGAAAAACGTGGCACAACTGCGGCTCAAGTACCCTGAACTATCTTTGGCAGAATTAGGACAAGCCCTAGATCCTCCTTTAGGCAAGTCCGGAGTCAATCACCGTATGCAAAAACTTCTGGACCTGGCTGAAAGCCTGGACCCAGATCTGAAGGTGTAGACCCAGCTAGGCAGGATTTCGCCTTCATGCTAAAATGAACCATATTATTTGAGAAGTGAAGCTATGGATAGGAAGACCTGGGAAAATTTAAAGCAAAAAGCACAAAATGTGAAGTGGGTAGAAGTGGTCGTCAACCGCTTTCGTCAAGGCCAAATTGTTATTCGGGTTGACTTTGGCAAGCGTATTCTCTCTTGGCGGGATAGTAACCGCTGGTATAACGACTTTACCCGCAATATTGCTGAGGACCAAGTGCAGTCTATTCGTAGCCAATTAGTTCCTCTCTTGGCCGATGCCCGGCCTTCGGAGCTCACGGCCTGCGATCCCAATTTGGACTATTCCTGGTGCCTTTCTCTTGGCATGGCAGAGGATAAAGAGCCAAACCTCAATTCCAGTGGCGTAGACGATAAAAACCCTGACTGGCTTCAGTTCATTAAGTCGATTGAAAACACAGCCGACCAGCTGGTTGACCCCATAGGAGGTCACTAGTTTGGACTTTTGGGAAGGTGAATTTTTAGGCCCCCGATGGGCTCAAACTGATTATGCGGACCGCCGGCATCCTGCTTTTCACTTTGTGGTAGGTTTTGTAGCTCTGGCCATGGTTTTGGCCCTGTACTTTCTGCCTTCCTTAGAGCGCTTCATCCCTCTGCCGGCTCCCTTTTATTTACTGACCAGCCTGGTTCTTTTGATTGCTTTACCCTTTGCCGCAGCCCGCTATTATGCCTTCCCTCATCTGCTGAGAGTCTTAATCCTTTTGGGCTATGGCTTGATGTACTTTTCATCCTGGTGTTTTGTTCTCAGAAGTTTCACCGGGGCCAAGTCTGGCAACTCTGCTGGTGGCCTGGTCCGGCAAATCGGGGAGCTCGCTAACAATCTCATGGCCAATCTAGCGGGTTTCTTTTCCTTCTTAGGCGGTTTATCCGCTACCCTGGCTGGAGTTGCCGCAGGTGCCATCCTGCTAGCGCTCGTGGGGATTGTGATCTTAATTTTAGCAATCTACGTTCCCCTCCTTTACTTTTTTCTCTTGAAGAAGCTCCAGCGTCTTTGGGATAGCTTCATCCTGAAGCGCTTTTATCCCGACCGGCTGACCTCCTAAGTCCTCCACGTCAAAATTCTTCACAAAGCTGGCACATTGTTTTGCATTATTGTGCTTCTTTTATCTTGGCCTCAACCTATAATGACCTTGTTTCAAATCACCCTGCGGCTAAGATTTAGCTCGCTTAGGACCTTATTCAAAACTAAGGAGAATTTTCTATGGAAAATCATCGTTTTCAAGCTTATCCGTCTGAGGACCATAGTCCACAACCCAATATTTACGCGACAGAGCGAGAAAATGGCGTATATACCTATAAAGCTCAGCCTCGGCCAGAATCTAGGAACATAGGCTCTCACAAGCGGCCCGGCCAACTCAAGCATATCTTGGCACTCTTTTTAATTGTGGTTGGCCTTGTTTCCATCCTAGGCTTACTGTGGCAAAACCGCGGCCTGGAGAATGAGCTGGCCAGCCGGATGTCTGCCCTGCCAGCTAGTAGTGTCAATGCGGAGCCTGCTAGCCCTGAGTCTAATAAAGCGCTTTCTCTCTATCATGCAGCTGTCCGTGAAGATACTAGCCGTCCAGCCCTGCCGATCACGGAAATTGCTAAGCTGGGTAAACCCTCAGTCGTAGCTATCTCCACAGAGAAAGCCGTTCCTGTAAATTTTTATTTTGAATTACCCATGCCTGTAGCAGGTTCCGGCTTCTTTATCTCAGAAGATGGCTATATTGCGACCAATAACCACGTTGTGGAAAATGCCAGCAATATCAAAGTCCACACGGATAACGGGGAGCTTTATGAAGCCGAAGTCGTTGGCACTGACCCGCTCTCTGACCTAGCGGTCATCAAAATTAAGCTCCACAAGGATGAAACTTTCCCTGCGGTTAATTTTGGTAAGTCCTCTGAGCTCGAAGTCGGTGAACTAGCTGTGGCTATTGGCAACCCCTCGGGTACCCTGGAAGGTAGCGTCACGGCTGGTATTATCTCAGCCTTGGAGCGCACTATTAATATTGATGGCCTCGAACTCAATGTCTTGCAGACAGATGCCGCTATTAACGCAGGCAACTCTGGCGGAGCCCTCTTCAATTCTTTTGGTGAAGTGATCGGAATCAATACCGCTAAAATGTCAGGCGGCAGATTTGGTGATAGTTTTGAAGGCCTTTCTTTTGCCATCCCATCAGACTATGCTCTGCCTATCTTGCAAGACCTCATGAAGCACGGCGAGGTTGTCTCCCGGGTCCAGCTGGGAATTGCGGGCCGTGGCTTTGATAAAGACTTTGCTCGCCAATACCGCTTGGCTGACCGTCCCGGTGTCTTTGTGGTAGAAGTGGTGGAGAATTCCTCTGCGGATAAGGCTGGCTTGGAGGCTGGCGACTTCATCGTCGAAATTGATGGCAAGGCAGTCGACTCGGTTAGCTCTATTGAAAATATGAAGAAAAATTGGGCCCCTGGCGATACTGTTGAGCTCATCTACTTCCGCGAAGGAGTCAAACAAACCACCCACATGACCTTAGAGGCAGGGCCTCAGAAGGCAGCGGAAGAAACTGAACCAACAGAGACCAATCAGGATTTTTAATATCTCTTCATCCAGTAAGACACATTACGTTTTATATAGAATCCTCTTTTTGCAAAGCCAGCCCAAACTTGAGCTGGCGTTGTCTTTGGCTGGTTTAAGATCTTTGTTCGCAATAGTGCCATAAATAGGTATAATATCTGTGTAAATCTTTCATTAAGGTAGGTGCAACATGAAAAAATCTTTGTTCATTGCTTTGATCGTTCTAAGCTTTGTCTTCACAGGCTTAGCCGCACCTGTCATGTGGGCGGAGGAAAGCGGCGACTCTTTGCCTTCCCACTTGTCAGATTTTAGCTTTACTCTCGAAGGTCTAGACGTTCATCTGCCTTTTGCCTTTGCTGACTTGGCTGACCAGGGCTGGGCCTTGACAGAGGATGGTGAACTAAATCCGGGCCAAACTGCTTATCTCACAATCCGGAAAGCAGACCAAGAGGCCAAGATTTATCTTGCCGCTTTAGCTTCTGCCAGCCAGGCTTATGGAGACTGCCAGGTCATTGGGATCAGCTTTGACCAGGCCAGCATAGAACATGCCAATAAGTTGGTTTTCCCCGACAACATTCAGCTAGGTTCTTTAGCTAAAGATATGCTGGCTACCTATGGGGAGGCTGCCGAGACTGAGGAGTCGGAAGATCAAACCCTTTATATCTATAGTTTTTTGACTGGCCAGGCCCGGATTGCTGTAGGAGCAGATAGTGACCAAGTCGAGCAAGTGACTTTCTATGCGCCTAGTGCTGCCCTGGCTCTCTACAAAGAGGCTACCAGTCCGGAAAGTCTCAAAGAGAACATCAACGACCCCAATGCCATCCGCATCGGTGTTTTAGAACCCTTCTCTGGTTTGTTCGCCGCCGCTGCCCAAATGGATTTCCGGGGTATGGAGCTGGCTCAGTCCCTGGTACCTGAGGTCTTGGGCCGCAAAGTTGCCCTGCTGAAGGCGGACAATAAGTCTGACCAGATGGAAGCCTATAACGTAGCCCAACGCCTGGTTACCCAGGAAAAAGTCGTGGCTGTCTTAGGCCCTCACACCTCTATGCTGTCTCAGGCATCTGCCCCCGTCTTCTTGGAAGAAAAAGTGCCTGCTATCAGCACTGCTGCTACCAACCCCTCTGTCACTGTTGATAATCCGTATTTCTTCCGGGCCTGCTTTACGGACACCTATCAGGGCATGGCCCTGGCCCAATATGCCATGGAGAATTTAGGAGCCAAGACTGCGGCTATCCTGCAGGATCTTTCTAGTGACTATTCCGTAGGACTCTGCAAGCAATTTGCCAATACCTTTAAGGATCAAGCAGGTGATGACGCTATCGTCTTTGAGGCCTCCTACAAGACGGGCGACCAAGACTTTGGCCCCCAACTGAACAATCTCATGCAGGCAAACCCTGACGTCATTTTCTGCCCAGGCAATTATGGAGATTGTGCATTGTTGATCAAGCAGGCCAGAGACTTAGGCATCACTGCTCCTATCTTAGGAGGGGACACCTGGGATAATCCAGACTTCCTCAAGATTGGAGGAGATGCGCTTGATCAAGACGTTTACTTTAGCTCCCACTACAATGCCTCCCTGCCCCTGACTGAGGAAGCAGAACGCTTTGCTAAAGCCTACACAGAGAAATACGGTGAAGAGCCCAACGCCTATGCGGCCCTGGGTTATGATGCCTATATGTTGCTGGTAGATGCGATTAAAAGAGCGGATTCTACCGATCCAGAAGCCATCCGGGTTGCCTTAATGGAGACCAGTGCATTTGAAGGCGCCACAGGCACTTTGAGCTTTGACCAGGATGGTAGTCCTGTCAAGTCTATGATTATTACCAAAGTAGTAGATGGAGTCTTTGTCGCTCAGGAAGCTACACCAGTCAAATAAGCATAAGTTTTCCAAAAGTTGGCCAAACGCTGCCTCATTCAGGGGCAGCGTTTTTCTTTCCGGTTACGCTTTCTTTACAAGCTTGTAGTAAAAGGCTTTAGACAGAGACTTTAGGTTATATTAAGCATGGCTTTTGCCGCCTAAAGTATTCTTTTACCGGAGGGAAACCCATGTCACAAGCAACAGATATCTATCTCATTGAAAGTCTGTGGCCAGACCTCAAGGTCGTGCGCCAGCTGGGTTCCGGCTTATTCGGTTCTGTATATGAAGTAAGCACGGAGGGCCTGGTCCATACCGATAGACCCCAGGATCTAAGTGGCCATTCAGGAGATCTCAGTTTAGAAGACGCTGTAGAGTTAAGGCAGACTCAGCCAGCTAGTTCGGAACGTTATGCCATACGCGTTCTGACCTTGCCCCGTAATGTAGCCGCTGGCCAGGATATAGCCCGCGATCTCGGAATCAGCAATCCTCAAGATCTAGCGGCCTATTACAAAGACCTGGTTCAGGGTATTCAGGAAGAAATTCACCAGCTGCAAGATTTGCAATTTGACAGCCCCTTCTTAAAAATTTTGGACTATAAGGCCCTAAAACAGTTACAGGGTCCAGGCTGGCATGTCTTAATCCGCACGGAGTTTTTACCCAGCCTAAGTGCCTATAAGCCATTAGAAGAGACACTTTTCGCCCTCCAAAATACTGACTCCGATCTGTCAGCAGATCTTGACCAGTCTGCGGCTAATCTGGAAGCCTTTCAAGCAAGTGAAGCCTTGGCTCTCTCTCGAGATATCAGTCAGGCCCTATCTGCCCTGCATGCCCACAACCTAACCTATGGCCCCATCCTACCCAGCCGTATTTTCCGTCAAGGACCCTACAGCTACAAGTTGGGCGGCTTACCCATCAGCGGTTTGATTGGAACAATCGCCATTCGGACAGGGCCTGAGACCTGGCCTGTCCCGCTTAAAGTCTATCTTTCTCCAGAATTGGCACAAGGTGGTCCACCTAGCCAGGCTAGCGATATCTTTGCCTTGGGCTTGCTACTCCTGCAACTGGTCAGCCCACAAGATTTTGAAGCCTATCTGCGCAGGAAAATCTCCCCGGATGAGGCAGATCATGCCTCTCCAGAAGCTGACCTAGCCATGCCACATTTGCAGGCGGTCTTGCCAGATTTTGCCCAAGCCTTGACCAAGGCTACGGCCACTGATCCCAAAGACCGCTACCCTAGTCTGGAAGAATTCCAAAAAGACTTACAAGCAGTGGGGGAGAGCCTGGAAGACTATATAGACCAGCAGGAAGCAGAGGCCAGTTCCGACTCTCTTGTGCCAGATATAGAGGTCAGTAAGCAAGAAAATACAGAAGAAGAGGCAGAGGATGATACTCAGTTTGTAGAGCGAGAGGATAGGAATCCGGCCATGGAAGCGGCCGTCCCTTCTCAAGCGCTAGACCAGCCGAATGACCGAGAGATAGAACTTGAGGACCTGGCAGAGGACCTAGAGGATGCAAGCACAAGCCAGGCTAGCCAAGCAGAACTTAGCCCAGACTCGGTCTGGACTGCGGAGACGTATCCAGAAGATGCAGATGTCGTCTACCGGCCAATAGAGCCTGCCCCTCTTGATGAGGCGATTGATCAGAAGCCCCGGCGAACAAGTATTCCCCCGGATCCGCCAACCCCAGACAAGCCCTCCGCCTATGCAGTAGACTCTGCAAAAGACGCCAGGCCTAGCCAGCACCGCTGGCTCCTGCCTTTGCTGGTTATCCTCTGTCTTGTAGCCCTGGCTGCCGTCCTTTATGTGGGCTATATTTTCCTGCGCGCTGACTCGGCTGGTAAGGCCCCCATCACTACGCCAACGCAGCAAGAGAAAACTAGCACAAGTAATTCTGGCCAGGACCAAACCCAGCTTGCAAGCAGCACGGAGTCTTCAGACCCCAGCCTTAAGGAGACAGCTCCACGCGCAAGTAGTAAGACAAGCGAGCCTAGCACTAGCTCCGTGCCTCAGATTGGGGAGGTAGGCGGCCAAACAGACCAGCCAGACCAGCCAGAGCAAGTCCAAACAGAAGAAACCCTGGAGTCTTTGCACGAGCTTACCGAAAAACTCACAAGGAGTCTTCGCCAATTACAGGCAAGCCGCAAGCAACTTGGGACCCAGCTGGCCAAAAGCTGGCAGGCCTTCCTTGCCAGTCAAGGCGGGGAGGTCCCTTCTGTAGAGGAGAGTCAGGGTGAGGAAGAGGAGACCCAGGGCGAAGAAAAGATCAGAACCACATCAGAGTCTGAGACAAGCAGGGAGGAAGTGACCCAGACCAGTGCGACTGTAGAAGCCGCAAAGCCTACAGGTAGCACGTATGTGGTCCAGAACGGTGATATCCTTTACACCATACTCTATCGGCATTACGGAGCCTATGAGGCCGTTGTAGATCGGGTTTTAGCAGTCAACCCCCAGATTGAGAACATCAATAACTTGCCCACAGGTCTTGAAATCTTCTTGCCTGATTTGGACTAGTTCAAGCCCCACTCACGTTAAAGAGTCCAGTTTCTTAAGGAGCTCCTATGATACGCAAAATACAACTCTGGCTAATCAACCGTAAAAATATCGTTAAGATGTCCAAGTTTAGCCTTTTGACAGTAGGCTTACCTGCCGGCCGAGCTTTTATTGCCGGTGGATGTCTCGATTAATTTTCTGTCTAACCTATCAGGTGTCTTTTTGACCATCAGTATTTTTTCACTTACGATTATCATCACTGTCCTCAATAAATACGCTAGCAGTGTCACGCCCCGGATGGTCCAAGATTTTATAGACCGCACAGACGTGCTCTCCCTGCATGGCATCTTTGTGGGTGGTTTCTTTTATTCTGTCATCAGCCTCTTTATGCTGCAAAATGTTGACTCCAAGGCCAATGTAATGACGGGTAGCTTAGGTGTCGTTTATTCCATCCTGGCCATGATTGGCTTCGTCATTTTTTCGCAAAGGATTTTAGAAAATCTCAAAATTTCCAATATTATTGAGAACCTCAGCCAAGATTGTGCCAGCCTGGTCGATGAGCAGTTGACCCTGAGACGGCAAGCCAGTATGGAAGAAAGGGGGGATCTGGCTGATGAAGTGTCCATCTTATCCCAGGCCACAGGCTATCTCTTTGAAATTGACTAAGATCGCCTGGCCAAGGCCTTGCATGGCTATAAGGCGGAAATGATCATCAATCAGCGGGTGGGTGAATATGTGCCCGTTGCCTCCACTCTGGCTACGCTTAAGATCTATGCGTCTCCGGACAAGGAGGCAGAGGCCCTATTGCCAGAAGATAAGAAAAGCATGCGTAAGACAATTAGCGCTTGTTTTGTTATTAATATGTTTAAGAATGATGATCGCGACTATCACCATGAAATTATTAAGCTGGCCGAAATTGCGGCCACAAACTTGAGTCCGGGAAATAGTGATACGAACACCGCTATCTCTTGTATCCAAAAACTTTCTCCCTTGCTGGGGAAACTCTTCTCCTCGGGCAAACCCTATATAGTGGCTAAGGAAGAAGGGGATATCAAAATTATTTATCAAAACTATACGGTCGCCGAAGAACTTTACCTGGTCTTTAGTCCACTTGTTGCCCTGGCTGGCAATGACCCTTTAATGGCCCAGACTATTTTAGAAGGTCTCAACCTGATCTATATGTTGGCAGGTGTCAGCGCCAAAAGCCAAGTAAAGGCGTTTTTTGATGCAACCTATGCCCAACTTACTGAGAACTTCCAACATCCCATCCATCTCAGCCGCTTCCAGAAAATCCGAGAAAACCTGGAAGCCGGCCTCAATCTCGCCGAGGTCAGTGCCCAGGCCTAGCCCTCAAGGTCATCCCAAAGCTTCAAGCGGTAGACCTTGCGGGGCCTGCCCCGGGCCGAGGTATTTAAGGGATAGACATATGAGGCGTAGCCCTTATCTTCCAGAGTTCTGAGAATCCTCTGGGCATAACGAACTGTAGAGATCATAGAGTCTGCCAGCTCCTGAGTCGTGAATTCCAAGCTATTTTGAGTTTCCACAATATTAAAGAGCTTTTGGACCGTCGTTGTGGAGAAACCGCAGGCTTCGGCAATCGCAGTGACTCTTTGGTTAAACTCTTGCTCTCTATTCTGCCCCATACTGGGAACCAGGGAGCCTGCAACTGAGTTTTCAGCATCTGCAGACTTAAGATCATCTATTTCCAGCTGGGTACAGAGATCATCTAGCTGGGCATGAATTTGATCAGCCGTTGGCATCACATATCGATAGGCAATACCCAGACGCTCTAAGTCTGCTACCAGGGTGCTGAAAGAGCATAAGACCAGATCCATGTTTTTGGCCTCCCAGGCCTCTTGGATCTTCGTTAATAGAATATGTTCCAGACCCTGGTAATCCTGAGTGGATAATTGTTGCTCCCATTCAAAGAGGAGGTCATCTGCAATGAGATTGTCCTCATTGATGTTATCAATATAGGCCTGGACAGTAGGGTCGAGGGGGAGGAGAAGGAGGTAATCGAAAATCACCCGCTGGGGATCGAGATGATTTTTCAGGAACAACTCAATCATCAAACGATAAAAAGCTGTAATATCCGCATCGAACATGCGGACCCTCTTGCCGGACTTTTCTGCCGCTTGCTTGACAATGTAGCCGGCCACCTGACCATAGACCATAAAGGCATCTGCTCGGTCGACACTGTCCCAGAAGAGGTCAGGCAGGGCTGCGAAGTTACAATATTCCGCAAATTCTATTGAGCAGTTGAGCTTGATTTTCTGGGTAACCTCTTCCATATATCGTCGCAGGAAGGGGCTGACAAAAAACAAGATTTTATGCTTCATATTTTTCGCTCCTTTTCTGAGCCTTATTCTAGCCTATCTGCATTTTTCTTGTGGATCATTTGTTGACCGACAACTTATAGGCCTTTCATGCCCAAGCAACTGGGCCCTCTTGTCTATAGACTCAATTTATTGTATATTGCGAGAGAATAAGCGACCAATCGTTCGTTTAATACAGAGATGTGTTTATTAAAGGAGGAAACAGATGGATTATTGGGCTAGAGCGCAAGAACTTGCAGACGATACCATAGCAAATCGCCGTCATATCCACCAGCATGCCGAGGTTGGCCTGGACCTGCCTATGACCAAGGCCTACGTCATGGAAAAGCTCAAAGAGTATGGCTTAGACCCCAAAGAATGCGGCCATGGTGTAACGGCCACCCTAGGCAAGCCAGGCAAATGTATTTTGTTGCGGGCCGACATGGATGCCCTGCCTATGGCAGAAGAAAGTGGCGAGCCCTTTGCCTGTGCCTCGGGCCAGGCGGCTCATACCTGCGGCCATGATTTCCACACCGCCATGCTGCTGACGGCTGCCCGCATGCTGAAAGAAAGCGAGCAAGACCTTGAGGGCACGGTGAAGTTCATGTTCCAGCCAGGGGAGGAAACCTTCCAGGGTAGCCGTGACATGATTGAGCATGGCATTCTGGAGAATCCCTGCGTGGATGTGGCCCTCGGCTATCACGTATCACCTGGTAAGATGCCCATCGGACTTTACATGTATAACAACAAGACGAATATGATGTTTAGTGTCGATGGCTTCCGCATTAAAATAACCGGTCGGGGCGGCCATGGTGCTTATCCCCACATGACTATTGATCCCCTGAATATCGCCGTGAATATCTACCAAGCCCTGGAAGCGATTATCGCTCGGGAAGCGGATCCAGCCAAAGCTTGCGTTATGACAATTGGAAAAATCGAGGGTGGCACCGCTCCCAACCTGATTCCGGAAACCGCCGTCTTGGAAGGTACTATTCGGACCAATGATGCCAAGGCCCGAGAACTCCTAGTTCGTAGGATGCAAGAGGTTTCCCAGGCCGTAGCAAGCACTTTTGGCGGCCAGGCAGAGGTTGAAATGCTGTATGAGGTCCCCAACCTGGTTTGTGATCCAGCCCTCACAGATGAAATCTTGGGCTATATGCAGGCAGTAGGGGTGCCCAAGGCCATGCCCTATCCTGGTGTAGAGGCCAGTGCTTCTGAAGACTTTGCCTGCATCGCAGAGAAGGTTCCCAGTGTCTTTATGTATCTTTCCGCTGGCTATCTGGATGATCGTGGTCAATACATGGCCCATAACCCCAAAGCACAATTTAACGAAGCCGTATGTCCTATTGGATCAGCCTACTATGCCCATTGCGCTGCAGCCTGGCTGAAGAGCAATCAATAATCCGCGATCTCTTTGTATCGCCCATTTTATTTTATAGCGCCATAGGCGCCTGATAAGAAAGGAGATCTTCCTCATGGCTGATCCGACTAAAACTCTTCCCCAGGTAGCGATTCCACTTCCTGATCGTAAAAAGCTTGCTGTCCAGATAGGCTGCATTTGCATGATGCTTTCTGTCGCCATGTACGGCCTCGTATTCTCCACCCTGACCTCTCCCATCTTGGAGGGGATCAATGCCAGTGGTTATGTTTCCCTCTTTTCCATTTTTGCCGCCCTGGGTGTGTCTACCATGACTCCGATTGGTGGTAAACTCAGCGATATCATTGGTCGCCGTAATATTGTAGTTATCCCTGGCTTAGTCTGCGCCCTGGCAGGCCTGCTTTTTCCCTTCGTACATTCGCTTGTTCCTCTTATGGCCCTCAGGCTGATCATCAGCTTGGCCCAGGGGATGTTTACTGCCGCTCCTTATATTATTGTCAGCTTAATCAATGAGCGGAAAGATGTCCCCAAGGCCATGGGCATGCTGGCCGCTGCTATCTCTGTTGGAGGTTTTGGTGGCAGTATCATCGCCGGCTTTCTGACCGACCGGGGTATGATGACCGCAGCCATCCTTATGCCTGCCATCCCCCTGCTCGCAGGTGTCGCCCTTATTGGGCTCAACCTGCCTAATGTCAAGCGTGAGGGTAAGATTGCCATCGACTGGGCGGGCATAGTCCTCTTGATTGCTGCCCTCTGCGGCATCCTCCTGGCCCTCAACTTTGGTTCTTCTGTCGGCTTTGGTAACACCAAGGTTATCCTGGCTCTCGTACTTGGCATTATTGCTCTGTTTGCCCTGATCGTGGTGGAAAACAAGGTCAAAGAGCCCCTCATCCCTCTGAGGCTTTTCAAAAACTCCCAATATGCTCTCCTCCTGCTCATTGGCTTTATCTGCTACTTCTATCAGAATGCCATGAATGTCTATGCTCCCATCGCTGTCCTGAGGGTCATGGAGGGGACGACAACCGTAGCGGGATCTCTTCAGTTGCCCCGGACTATTATTTGCATGATTCTACCTACCATCTGCGGGGCCTGGGTTGGCAAAAAAGTCACTAACCTTTGGAAGGCCATGGCTATAGCGACCCTTTTCGTCGCTATTCCCTTCGCCTTCTTAGGTATGACGACCCCCGCCACCTCCGTCTTGGTTTTCATGGTAGGCCTGGGCTTGACAGGTATCGCAGAAGGCTTCCGCTCGGTCTCCATTACCCCGGCGGCCCAAGCCCTCCTTGCTCCAGAAGACATGGGGATTGGGACCTCTTTAGTCAATTTCTTTAACTCCCTGTCCGGCACAGTCGCGGCCGCAGCCTTCGGTGTCGCCTATAACCTCAATACAGCCGCGGATCCCGGCAATCCTGCCAATATCCAGAAGGGCGTTAATACCGTCTTCCAGCTGGCTGCCCTTATTTCCCTGATCGGCTTTGTCCTGGTCATTTTCCTAGTTCGTCCCATGATGAATAAGAAAGCTACTACAGCCAACGAATAGTTTGGTCCGCATTAGGATCTCACTCTTCAACACAAGAAAAGAGGGTGTCTCAACAGGAGGCACCCTCTTTTGGCATTTCGAGATATTCTTCACATATCATAAACTTTTTGAAACTATAAACCAGCTTTGACCTGGTCCAGGAAGTGGTTAAAGATAGCCTGACCTTCTGGAGATTGGAGGCTCAGCATTTCTGGATGCCATTGGATGCCCCAGCGGAGGGGGCCGCTCGTACTCTCAATGGCCTCGACTACCCCGTCCTTGGCCCGGGCGGTAATCGCAAAGCCCGGTGCCAGGTCTTTTACAGCCTGGTGATGGAGGCTGTTAACCCTGGTCTCGGTCACGCCCAAGGCCTGGTGGACATGGCTAGCAGGGACAATGTCCACGCTGTGCCAAGGATAGCGGATTGCATTGTCCTGGCAGTGCTTGACCTGACTGGCGCCTTGTGCCTTGATATCCTGGTAAAGGCTACCGCCAAAATAGACATTTAAGATCTGCAAGCCCCGGCAGATACCCAGGATAGGCTTGCCCTGTTGGACAGCGATATCCAGAAGCTGCCATTCAAAGGTATCTCTCAAGGGCTTGAACTCGGCCGTGTAGTTAGGTTCTTCGTGATAGTAGGAGGGGTCCAGATCATCTCCCCCTGGGATGACTAGGGCATCCATCAGGCTCATCTGGTATGCCAGCAAATCGGAGTCGAGATTTTGAGCAATCATAAAGGGGGAGGCTCCCGCTGCGGCTAAAGATCGGGGATAGTCCTGGCTAATTCTCAGCAAAGGATAGGAAGACTCACCCAGGTAGTTGGTCGTTTCATATACATAAGTCGGTACAGCAATCTTGATACGGTCCATAAGCTTCTCCATTCTTGCAGGAAATCATGGTGTCCTATATAATTTTTGGGCAAAACAAGTGTAGCAAATTTTGCTTTGGAGAAGTACCGAAGTGGCCGTAACGGGACTGACTCGAAATCAGTTTATCGGTTTACCGATACGGGGGTTCGAATCCCCCCTTCTCCGCCAGAATGATCAGAAAAGCCCTGAGCCACTAGTGACCAGGGCTTTCTTTCTTACCACCCCTTAATTTAGCTGATTTGCCAACCATTATGTGCCTTCTCTAAGCACTTGCCGACTCAAAAAAGATTGGCAAAGCCTTGATTTAGCTGATCTGCCAACCATTATGTACTTTTTCTAAGCACTTGCCGGCTCAAAAAGGTTGGTAAACCCCCAATTTGGTGGACTTGCCCACCAACAGTGTCGCCTAGCAAAAGTAGCCTAAGAAAAACTTAAAGAAAGGCAATTACAAATTTACACACTATTGAGGACTTGACTATGGTGGTCTCCATGGACGTACATATTTGTAAGTAGTGGGCGGCCAGAGGTCTATATTACTTCGGATTTCCGGATTCTCCGGCATTATTGCAACTAATGGGTGGGGCACTATGCAAGTTTGCAACTAGTGGGAGGGCAGACAGGGCAATTCTGCAAGTAATGGGTGGTTTAGTCGCTAACAGCCATCCATTACTTGCAAATTTGTCTGGTATCCAATTAGCCCTTCTGAAGGATCCGTTGATTTGCGCTACAATCTAGTCATCAATAACCTATAACGGAATGTAGAAGGGACTTTCTATGTCTTGTGATCACTTACTCCTAGGCGCTAAGGGCGGGGGAGTGGCTTATGTGACAGGCCACCGCCATCCGGATACAGACAGCATCGTTTCCGCTATTGCTTATGCCCACCTACGTCATAAGCAGGGAGCGAACATTGTGCCCTGCCGCTTGGGCGAACTGACGCCTGAATCGGCCTATCTCCTTGAACGTTTTAATCAAGCGGACCCCCTCTTAATCACGGATGCGCGGTCGCAGATTGATGAAACAGAGATCGATGATGGCAATGCGGTCAGTCCGGACGACATTTTACGGACCGTGGTAGAGAAGTATGCGGACGGTGACCAGAAGGTCTTTACCGTCCAGGATCCCAAGGGCCGGCTCTTAGGAATGGTCACGAACTCCTCCTTGAGCAAGGTCCTGCTCCTAGATACAGACAGAACAATTGATCTCTTGGGGGATACCCCGATAGAAAATATTGTCAAGGCGATTGACGGCAAGCTCATTTATGCCCCAGAGAAAACTAACCATAACGGCAAGGTATCCATCATTGCCCTTTCTGCCAATAATCTGAAGTTTTATGACCTGGCAGACCGGATTGTGATCCTGGGCAATGATACCAATGCCCAGCTCGAAGCCATTCGCAAGGGCGCGGCTGCCCTGGTCTTAGTCTGGACCAAGGAAATTGCTCCCATGGTGATGCAAGAGGCGAGAGACAAGCATTGCGCCTTGATTCTCTCCGGCCATGGGGCTATGAATACATCACGCTTTATTTACTATGCCATTCCAGTTTCTGCCGTCATGGAAAAGGATATGGTTGCCTTTAATAATGCGGAATTTGTCGATGATGTCCGGGCCAAAATGCTGCAGAGCCGGCACCGGGCCTATCCGGTCGTGGATGAAGAAAACCGGGTCCTGGGTCTGACCTCCCGCTATCGGGTCCTCAATGCTCCTCGCCGCCGTTTTATCTTGGTAGACCACAATGATTCCCAGCAGTCTGTTCCCCATATCGACCGGGGAGAAATCGTTGAAATTATTGACCACCACCGCCTGGGCGATCTTACATCAGACAATCCTATTTATGTCCGCAATGAGCCTGTCGGGGCTACTGCTACGATTATCAGCGAAATGTTCCTGGAACAGGGTATTGAGCCGGACCAGGATATCGCGGGGCTTTTGCTGGCTGCTATCATTGCCGATACCTTGAACTTTAAATCGCCCACGACGACGGCCCAAGATGTCCGCCTGGCCAAGCACTGGGCAGAGTTTACGAGCCTAGATCCCGCAGAACTCGCCGGGGATATTTTTGCTGCTTCTTCGCAAAAACTTTTAGAAGACCTGGACAAACTCATCCGCAACGATATCAAGGAGTATCAGGTCGGTGAGACCAAGGTCCTGATTTCCCAGCACACCATGTACCGCTTGAACGAGGCCAACTCTATTACTGGGCATATGGAGGAAAAATTGGAAGAGGAGGCCGCCAAGGAAGGTGCTTATCTCTGGGCCATGATGTTTACCTCTGCCCGGGACTCGGGTTCCATTTTTTACGCGGGGGGACCCGGCAAACATATCATTGAAATGATTTTTCCCAACAAGCCGGGAGAAGCCCATACCTTTCAAGCAGGAGTGGTGTCACGCAAAAACCAGGTAATGCCTAAACTTCTCCAGTACCTACGGGATAATAAGAGCTAAGTTTTGTTACAATCTGTCAAGTTTCTATCTTTTAGAAAAGTAAAGAGGCCAGCCCTGACTTTTTCAGGAGCTGGCCTTTTTGAGGCTGTCTTTCAGCTTTAGACCTAATCTAAATAGCCTTTTTTATAGAGGATGCGTGAAAACCCTAAAGTGATGAGGGCAGACACCGGCACCAGGACGCTTACAGCCCCAGCCAACTGGGGGAAGAGCAGGAAGACCGCAAGCATGATGGCGATGGGTGCCAGGGCAATTTTCCATGCCTTGGCAATAAAAACGACACCCAGTCCTCCGAAAAGAGCCGGTAGGATATTGTCAAAGGCAGGTGCTAGTAGGGGAGACTCCAAAACAGGTTGTAATTGGGTGAGTAAGAGCATGCCGATTAGAAGGATGAGCGTTGTCACGATGGAACTGATCGCTATGGCGATGGTGGCAATGACTTCTCCTTCGGGTGTGTTGGCTTCTGTTTTACTGACCTGCTGGGCCCGGATGGCCGCAGGTACCTTCATGGCGGTCAGATTACCGGTGACAAAGCCCAGATAGGCCCCGCCTGAACCCAGCATAGGGCCAAAGGTCAAGGCCTCGATAACGCCAACTGTCCAGTAAATGGGCGCTACACCCAGGAGCCCCTTAAAGACGGGCCACCAGCCCGGCCAAGCATCAAAGTGGATACATAAAACCAAAGGGTAGGAAATAAACATGATCAAGGCTAGGGCAAGGGAGACTCTGCCCCAGACGTGTACCCGGTCGCGATAATTTTGTGTTGCTTGTAATTTAGTCATGACTTAACTCCTTTAGTGATTTCCCGTAATCCAGGAAGTGAGGGGGATCGCAAAAGCCATAGCAGATAACATAGATAAGGGCATGGCATAGTTTTCCAGCCAGGTCCATTTGAGCTTTTTGACCATGAGGCCTATGACCATCATAACTAGGGCAGAGAAGGCCATGACAAATACGGGTATCCAACCTACAAGCCCGGACCGGATATCAGAAAAGACCATACCCATGAAGGCAGCGATCATGCCTAGAAAGAGCGAATCCATCATAATCTGGCTCCATTTTTGGTCCTTATTTTTGACCTTATCCAGGCCCTGCTCCATCTTCTTTTGGAAAAAGAGAATAACCAGAATCCCGGACAGGATACCGAGGGTCATGACCCAAGTAATGGTGGCATAGACCTGGGGATCGGTGACGGTTTGGTTGAGGGGAATGTCCATGGCCTTGGCCGCAGAAGTCGCGGCTGGCAGTTCATAGGTCAGAGCGCCTAATACAGACAGCCGCATCCAGGGGAGGGGCAAGCCTAGGAACTTGGACAGGGTGACTAGGCCCAGCAAAATCGCAACGGCGGGGGCGACAGAGAAGATGGCAGACCCCGCCATGACTTTGCGCAGGACCTTGCTAGCTAGGCCCAGGCGCCTGGCTTCTTGATAGGCCTTGATCAAAAAGAAAATCGATTGTCCCAGGACAAAAATAATGACTAATCCAGCCAGGGCAAAGAATAGGGGATGATTAACATTAAAATCCATAAGTTACCTCCTAGAGTATTTTTAGGCCGGCAAATGGCGCAGGAAACTTTCGTAGAACTTAAGCATATTTTCCAGATTGTCGTAGGAAAGAAACTCACCGGTGCCATGCATGAGCTTCAGTTCTGTCCCCGTCAGGTAGGCAGGCATGAAGCGATAACTCGCTTCCGATACCGCTTCATAGTGACGGCAGTCTGTCCCGCCTGTCATGAGGTAAGGGAGGGCGAGGGCCTCAGGAAAAACTTGCCTGATTGTTGAAGTCAAGTGCTGGTAGGCCTGGCCATCAACAGAGGAGGCCTTGGTGGGATTCTCACCCGCTAAAACTTCAAGGCTAAAATCGTGGCCCAGGCTCTTAAACCATTCGCAGATCGTGTCCAAGCTATCCCCCTGCAAGATACGCACATTGGCTACACAGCTAGCCTCTAAAGGCAGGACATTGGGTGCTTGCCCGCAGTCGGCCATAGTAAAAGCTACCGTCGTTCTCAGCATAGCCTGTGTTTGAGGATTCTTGGCTAAAATCTTTTTAAGCAAGGGGGCAAAAAGCTGGGGACGGCTGGTAGCAAAAGATGCTGGACCAGACATTTCTGTTGCTAAACTTTTCAACATTTCTTCCACCAAGGGCGTCAAACGGTAGGCTTGAGGATGGCTCTCGACATCATGAATAAAGGCCGCCATTTTTCCCAAGGCTGTATGAGCAGGCGGAGTAGAGGAATGGCCTTCTTCGCCCTTAAAGCTAAAGCGGAAGGAAGAGTTGCCTTTTTCAGCCAGTCCAATAACAGCTACCGGCCGGCTGATTCCTACAGATGACCCATCTGTAACGGCTCCCCCTTCGTCAAGAACGCAGGCAAAGTGAATATTGTGGTCTTTGAAATATTGGGCAATCTGGGCAGCGCCATGGTAGCCATTGCACTCTTCATCAAAGCCAAAGGCCAAATACACGTCCCGTGGGGGTGTAAAACCTTCTGCCAGCAAAGTTTCTACACTTTCTAAAATCGCAATCAGGGAACTTTTATCATCTAGGGTACCCCGGCCCCAGATCTTATCTTGGTCCTGAAAGCCAGAAAAAGGAGGGTGGGGCCAGCCTTCCTCCAGAACGGGTACCACATCATAGTGGGCGGTTAAAAGGTAAGGCTTGAGGGCTTGCTCCTGACCGGGCCAAAAAAAGACCAAGCCATGGTCATTTACGATGGTCTTCGTTAAATGTTCATGGACCAGGGGATAGGCTTCTAGGAGGAAATCCTCAAAGGCGGAAAAGACCTTGAGGTCCATATCCTCCAGCTGATAGTGAGAGATCGTCGGGAAAGATACCGCCTTGGATAAATTATCCTTAGCACGTTCAAGTTCTGGCATAAATAGCCTCCGTTTCCAAGCAGGTTTCAATCACCAGCCGTCATAGGATCTGCTTATAATTATGCCAGAACTTTAATAAGCGTTTAGAACAAATTGTGTAGGGGATGGTTGTTATGAAGATTAGACTCAAAGACCGCCATCTCCCACTGGCCGATAATAGCCTGGCCTAAGGCCAAATCTCGATAAATACCATACTTTTGGAAGAACTCTTCGCCTGATAGGCCAGAATCTCGTAAGTACTTGATGATGGAAGACATGAAGTGTCTGGTATTGGGCAGGCTGATTTCGGATATGAGATGGACCGACTGCCAATCAAAGCGGTCTAGGCCTAAGGGCAGACTCTGAAAGTTAAGTCTTTCGAGTTGATAAGCGTGGGCGTTTTTGTCTTCCAAAATTTCACAAAGCACCGTCAGACCCTTCTGTACAGTTGAGCGGGGATAGGTGTATTGCAAGCTTATCCAACCTTGGAAGTAGAGGTATTTACTAGCCCGGAGGGCGATCAGGCGGAGTAACTTGTCGATGACACTCCCTGTTTTTAGCTCAGCCAAACAAGGGAAAAGATTAGCCAGATCCTGGCTAGATAGGCTATAGGCTAAGCACCGAAGATCGCCTTCGTCATGGCAAGCCTGGATCTGGTTGAGTAGCCAGGCCTGGCGGGGGACCTCCTGCTTCATCTGTATTTCCCTGGGCAGGGGGAAGGAGTCGCGGGCATAAGCCAAGGCCTCTTGCAGGCTGGCAAAACGTCCTGGCCGGGGCTTTGGCGCTAGTAGCCTATGGGCAGGCTTGCGCGCCAGTCTCTGCTGAGGCCTTGGTGTTTTGTCTTGCTTCTGCACTAGGCCTGAACTCTGTTGAGGCCTGGGCTTTTGGATGAGATCTGAACTGGGGATTGTTTTTTGTGTGGAACCCGGTTCCTGGTCCTGGCTAAAACGCTCAGACAAGCTAACCCGGCGAATGAGGGGCTGTGGTCGGGTATTCTCCTGGCTATCTGAAGCTAAGAGCTGGCGGGCCATCTGCTTCATGGGAGAGTCTGGCTGAACTTTTGGCATCTCTTGCTTATCGTGCCACATAGAATGAGCTAATTCTTAATTTGCTTGAGAGAAGCGGGCAGGTTGTCTACGGCATCCCGGAGGGCAGAGGCTGTAAAGAGCAGACGCTCCACCACTTCAGCTAGACTTTGGTCAAAGTTTTGTAAAGTTTCTTCCACATACTTAGCGGATTCTTGGGTAAAGCTGGCCGAAGAACTTTTGATTCCTTGGTCGACTTCTTCTAGCTTAACAATTAAGGACGAGAGCTGACGGCTAAATTCATCAAACTGTTGCTCTTGATCTTGCTTGAGCTGGCCAGCTAATTCCAGGGAGGCAGAAGAGGTCTTTAAACCATGGGAAAAGACTTGGAGGGCATCGCGCATGGCAGTGTCTAAGTCCTTAATGCGGTTTGCTAATTCCTCTTGCTTACCCGCAAAAGACTGGGACATCTTTGTGCTAGTTTCTGACATGATTGCGGCATTTTGGGAGACTTCTGACATTTCATTGGCCAGGTCATTCTTGGCAGCAGTCATGAGGCGGAGAGACTGGGAAATCTCTTGATTGAGTTTGGCGTTGTACTCACGATTGCTGTTGAGTACAGTCACAGATTCCTGTATGAAGTCCCGGGTCCTGGCCATTAATTGATTGAGTCCCATAAGTTCTTTGCGCAAGGGACCTAAGTGACGGGCCAGGTTTTCGGATAACTGGCCAGAGAAATCGCCGGCCAATTTTTCCATACCGGTCATTTGCCTTTGGTCCAGATTGCGGGCGAGGTCTCCTAAGTTTTCGCTGGCTTGCCTGAGGGGAGGGGCAATCTCCTGACTCATAATTTGCCGGACAGATAGGCTGATGCCCTGGGCAAAATCTGCTGTAGCCATTTTGCTCGTTGTCTCTTCTAGGCGTTGGATGGAGTCATTGAGCTGTGATTCATGACTCAGCATTTCGTCTACCAAGAGGGCAACTCCCTGCTGGCTGTTGTAGATGGGCAGGGCCTTGGACAGGGCCCGGTAGATCCTTTGGTATTTTTCGTCCACTAGCATACGGAGCTCTTGAACGGAATTGGCCAAAAAGAGGGAAGAGGCCAGGCCTATTGCAAGAGGGATTAAAGCTAAGGCAGGGATGAATTGAGTTGGCATAGCTCTTAGGTAAATCCAAAGGGCGGTTGCCGTCAGAATAGATATAGAAAAGACCAGAATGGGCGGGCGAAAACTTAATAAATTAATAAGCTGTGGTCCTTCTACAGCTTGGGGGTTGAGATAGCTTTCCAGGGGAGGCAACCAGCGACCTTTAAAAAAGGTCTGACTATCCTCGAGTACGTCTTTCCAGACCTGAGAGAGGATTTCATCTTCCTCTTGGTCAATAACCTTACTGACTGCCTCTAGATTGTCCATAGAATTGGGGCGGACTTCACGTAAGTCTGCCTCCCAATCTTCTGCTTGAGCCAGACAGTCTTCTTTAATCCGGGCCATCCGGTTTAAGTAGATTAAACTCAAGATGATAGAGAAGAAGGGGATCACTAAGGTTAAGCAGAGAATGATGATGTTGACCATAGGTTCTCCATTTACCAGAAGCACTATAGGTGAGATATGCATGGTGTAAAGCCTCCTTGGGTTTTCCTGAACGTACACTCTTATAATAGGGAAATTATAGCATGGAGGCCAGAAGACAACTCAGCTCTTCCAGCCGAGTCCTCCCGTTGACACTAAAACCCCACTTCACTAGAATAACTAGGTATATTTAATTATCTTGGCGATTTGAGCAAAAGAGGTGTATAACAGTGGCTACCAAATATATTTTTGTCACCGGAGGTGTGGTTTCTGGCCTTGGTAAGGGCATTACCGCAGCTGTTCTCGGCGGGCTTCTAAAGGCACGAGGCCTTAGTGTCCGCAACCAAAAACTTGATCAATATATCAATGTAGACCCCGCACTGATGAGCCCCATTCAGCACGGGGAAATTTTTGTGACTGAAGATGGCTCGGAGATGGATGTAGACATTGGCCACTATGAACGCTTTACCGATGTCGATCTCAACCACGAATCTGATATCACTTCCGGTATGGTCTATCGGGATGTGATCGAGCGGGAGCGGGCAGGAGGCTATAACGGCCGCACTGTCCAGATTGTTCCCCATATTACCAACGAACTCAAAGAGCATATGTTTGCCATTTCCTATCAGGATAACCCCGATGTTTGTATTATCGAAATAGGGGGGACTGTAGGCGATATGGAGGGCATGCCCTTTTTGGAAGCCATCCGCCAGGTCTCTTATCAAGTAGGACGGGAGAATTGCATTTTCCTCCACTTGACTCTATTACCCTACCTGCGAAATTCTTTCGAAATTAAAACTAAACCTACCCAGCATAGTGTGCAAAAACTCTTGTCATACGGGATCCAGCCCGACATCTTAGTTTGCCGGACGGAAGTGCCCATTGACCAAGATATCCGCAACAAATTGGCCCTCTTCTGCAATGTTGCCAGTAATTGTGTGATAGAAAATATTGATATGGATACGGTTTATGCCCTGCCTATGTATTTTGAAAAGCAGGGCCTGACAGACCGGGTTTGCCAAAAGCTTGGCTTGGCTCAGTTTGTAGAGCCCGATCTTAGCCCCTGGGAGCAACTCTTGGATAAGATTCGCGCTTCCAGGCGTAGCCTGCGTTTTGCCATTACGGGCAAATATGTGGAACTACCGGATGCCTATTACTCCGTTATGGAAGCTCTGGAACATGCCTGTATTGAGCGGGAGCAGAAGATGGAATTAGTCTGGGTCGATTCGGATGGCTTAGAAGATAAGACCGACCAAGAGTTAGACGACATTTATCGAGGCTGCCAAGCCATCCTCGTGCCAGGCGGCTTCGGCCCCCGGGGTATGGAGGGTATGATCCGGGCCTGCCAGTATGCGAGAGAACATAAAGTCCCCTTCTTGAGCTTGGGCCTGGGTATGCAAATGGCTGTAGTGGAAATTGCCCGCCACCTGGCTGGCATCAAAGATGCCCATAGTGACGAGTGCGAACATCCCTGCTCCGATCTCTTTTACTACCATGGCTTAACCCCTGAACTCAAGCAAAATCTCGCCCAGATTCCCTTGACTGACCAGCCCATGCGGCGGGGTGGCTATCCCATGACCCTGAAGGATGAGAGCCTCTTAGCGAAGCTTTATGGCCAGACTGAAGTGAGCGAACGCCACCACCACAGAAGGGAGTTTAATCCTGCCTATCAAGGTCCCCTCTTGGAGACGGGCTTGTCCTTTGCCGGTACTTCACCGGATGGCCAGTTCTTAGAGGCTATAGAGTGGCCCGACCATCCCTATTATGTGGGACTTATTTCCCACCCTGAGTTCAAGTCCCGCCCCCTGAAGCCCCATCCGGTTTTCCGTGGCTTGATTGAAGCTGCCCTGCAATATCGTCAACAACAAGCAGAATAAGGAGTGAATGATGACTTACGTTTTTGAAGATTTATCTCGTACCTTTAGTGAATTCCTTTTAGTTCCCAACCTCAGTGATGAAGAATGCATCCCTGAGAATGTGTCCCTGCTGACAGACTTGGCCCGCTACCGCAAGGGGCAAGAACCCAGCAGGTTTCAGCTCAACATTCCCTTTACTTCTGCTATCATGCAGGCGGTATCTGACGACCATATGGCTATCGCCCTGGCCCGGAGTGGAGGACTTTCCTTCATCTATGGATCACAACCCATCGACCGCCAGGCGGAAATGATTCGGAAGGTGAAACGTTATAAGGCAGGTTTTGTGAGCTCTGACTCTAACCTTACCCCAGAAAACGACCTCGCCGATATTTTGGCCTTAAAACAAAAATCTGGGCATTCAACTGTGGCGATAACCGATGATGGTAGTTCCCATGGCAAACTTTTGGGCCTGGTCACCTCACGTGACTACCGGATTTCCCGCCTATCCTCTGATACCAAGATTAAAGAGTTTATGACGCCTTTAGATCAGTTGATCTGTGGACAAGACGGGCTCACTTTAAGCGAAGCCAATGACATTATTTGGGACAACAAGCTAAACCAGCTACCCATTGTTGACGCAGAAGGTCACCTGGTCTCCCTGGTCTTCCGTAAAGACTATGATGCCCACAAGGAAAATCCGGATGAGCTTTTGGATGCCCAAAAGAGCCTCATGTGCGGGGCCGGTATTAATACCCGGGACTATCCAGACCGGGTACCTGCCCTGGTGGATGCAGGGGCTGATGTCCTCTGCATTGACTCTTCAGATGGCTTCTCTATTTGGCAGAAAAAGACCATAGATTGGATCCGTGCCCGCTATGGCAAGGACGTTATTGTAGGTGCAGGCAATGTGGTAGATGCTGAGGGCTTCCGCTATTTGGCTGAGGCCGGTGCCGACTTTATTAAAGTGGGTATTGGCGGTGGATCTATCTGTATTACCCGTGAGCAAAAGGGGATTGGTTGTGGTCAAGCCTCTGCAGTTATGGCAGTGGCGAAGGCACGTGATGAATGGTTTGCCAAAACCGGTGAATACGTCCCCATCTGCTCTGATGGCGGTATTGTTTATGATTACCACATGACCTTGGCCTTAGCCATGGGCGCAGACTTCCTCATGCTGGGCCGTTATTTCTCTCGCTTTGATGAGGCTCCCGGCCAGCGCCTAGTGTATAAGGGCAATTATGTGAAAGAATATTGGGGCGAGGGTTCCAACCGGGCCAGAAACTGGGCCCGCTATGCGGATACAGGCTCTACCACCATGCACTTTGAAGAGGGAGTAGACTCCTACGTTCCCTATGCGGGTCCCCTCAAGGAGAACTTGGAAACCTCCATGGCTAAGATCATCGCCACCATGGTGTCCTGCGGCTCCAAGTCCATTGAGGAACTGCAGAAGAAGGCCAGATTAGTTGTCGTATCGCCCACCTCTATCGTGGAGGGTGGTGCCCATGATGTTATCCGTAAAGAAAATGAACGCCACTCATAATGAGTAAAATTACTTATAGTTGCCCAGCAGATCTAGGATCTGCTTGCTTAGAAAGAGTTGAGCATAATGAACGAAATCTTTGAAATGACTCCGGATGGTATCCGCGAGCTACAAGACGAATTAGAACAACGTAAAACGAGTATCTCGATCGAGATTGCCGAGCGCCTCAAAGAGGCCAGAGCCCAAGGCGACCTCTCCGAAAACTCTGAGTACGACGATGCCAAAGAGGCCCAGACAAACAATGAAGTTCGCATAGCCGAGATTGAGAAGATTCTGAAGAATGCCAAGGTGATTGAAAAGTCTGACATTCTGAAGACTAAGGTCTCACTCGGTCAGGTTGTCGAACTTTTGGATATTGAAGAAGATGAAAGCCAAGAATACATCTTGGTAAGTCCCCATGAGGAAGATATTATGAAAAACAAGATTTCTTCTGACTCTCCTGTGGGGGCAGCCATTCTAGGCCACAAGAAAAATGATATTGTGGAAGTTAAAACCCCCATCGGCATTATTCGCTACAAAATTTTACGTATCGGAAAGAGCAACTAGTTGCCGTTAACGACTAACAAGGTATGAGTGCTCATGGCACTTAGATCAGATGACGACCATTTAAGGAGCAAGAAATGAGAGAAGATTTACCCAACTGGGGTGAGCAGGAACAGCAGCGTCTAGATAAGCTGGAAGTAATGGAGGCTGCGGGGACCAAACCCTATGAGATTACCAAGGTCGACCAAGAAGTCCATAGCCAAGATATCTTAGACCATTATGGCCAATATGAAGGCAAAATTGTTAAGGTCGCTGGCCGATTGATGTCTAAGCGTGGTATGGGAAAAGTGAGTTTTTCTGACCTACGTGATCGGGCTGGTAAAATCCAAATTTTCTCAAAAGTAGATGCTTTAGGTGAGGAAGACTACCAGGCCTGGCTCAACCTCGATATCGGCGACTTGGTAGCAGTAGAGGGTGAGGTTTTTACCACCAAGCGGGGCGAAATTTCTATCCGCAACCATAGCTTTCAACTCCTGGCCAAGTGCCTGCGGCCCTTGCCAGAAAAATTTCATGGCCTCCAAGATGTGGATACACGTTATCGCAAACGTTACTTAGACTTGATTGTCAACCCTGAGGTCCAGGCCACCTTTAAAAACCGGTCGAAGATTATCTCTAAGATTCGCCAAGTATTGGATGAAAAAGATTTTATCGAGGTAGAGACACCTCTCTTGAACAGCATAGCGGGTGGCGCGACAGCCCGCCCCTTTGTGACCCATCACAATGCCCTAGATGCTGATCTTTTCCTGAGGATTTCTCCTGAACTTTACCTCAAACGCCTGATTGTAGGTGGCTTTGAGCGAGTCTATGAGCTTGGCCGGAACTTCCGCAACGAGGGTATCGATACCAAGCATAATCCTGAGTTTACGATGATTGAACTCTATCAAGCTTATACAGACTACCACGGCATGATGGCCCTCACTGAGGAGCTCATCTCGGAAGCTTGCAAGGCTGTCAACGGTGGCCAGCTGCAAATCCGCTATGGTGACCAGGACCTTGATCTAACCCCGCCCTTTAAGCGCCAAACCATGCGAGAGGCCATCCTAGAACATACAGGGGTAGATTTTGCCCAAGTGGAGAGCCTGGATGAGGCGCGGGCCTTGGCTGAGGAACGCGGACTTAAAGATTTAGATGCGGTTAGGGGAGTGGGTGATGTTATGAATCTCTTCTTTGAAGAATTCTGCGAAAGTCACCTGATCCAGCCTACTTTTATTTATGATTACCCGATTGAAGTCTCTCCCTTAACCAAGAAAAAGCCCGGTTCGGAAACCATTGTAGAGCGCTTTGAACTCTTTATCTGTGGTATGGAATATGGTAACGCCTATTCGGAGTTGAATGATCCCCGTGACCAGCGCCAGCGTTTTGCTGATCAGCTAAAACGCCGTGAAGGTGGGGATGAGGAAGCCAACCTGCCGGATGAGGACTATGTCCAAGCCCTGGAATACGGCCTGGTCCCCACGGGTGGCCTGGGTATCGGTATTGACCGCTTGGTCATGCTCCTCACGAACAACACCAGTATCCGTGACGTACTGCTTTTCCCCACTATGAAGGCCCTAGGAGACTAACATGGACCCTGACTCGTGGGGGGATATATTTACCTTAATCCTTTGTCTGGCGGGAGCGGCCTATTGCGCTTCCGCCGAAATTGCATTTGCTTCCTTGGACCTCTTCCGCCTGCAGGAATTGGTGGATGATGGGGATAAACGGGCGGTCAAAGCTAAATATGTCGTTGATCACTTTGACCGGGCTCTGGTTACCATCCTGATAGGTAATAACATTACACACATTGCTTTTGCCGCGGTGGCTACAGCAATTGCCGTAGACCTGTTTGGCCTAGGGGCTGTCGCCATTGTGACTCTGCTTTCCACCCTAGTCGTCTTCTTTTTCTCCGAGCTTTTACCCAAATCCTATGCTAACGGCTCCTTTAACTATGCTCTGGCTATAGCACCTTCTCTCTATGTCTTGATGCAGATCTTCCGCCCCCTCAGCTTTGTTTTCTCGCGGATTTCGGAAGCGATTTCCCGCTTGTTCAAGGGCACGACAGAACCAGATATTTCAGAGGAAGAATTTCTGAGCATCGTAAAAAACGTTACGGAAGAAGGCAGTCTCGGAGAGCAAAAAGAGCGGCTCTTGAATTCCGCCTTGGCTTTTGACAAGCTCTTGGTCCAGGAGGCCTATCAGCCCCTGGAAAAACTTGACTCTATCAATATTGATGATCCCTTGGAAAGTATTTTCCATCACATTAAATCCTCCTCCTATTCCCGCCTACCGGTCTACCAGGGCAAAGCCAATCACATTATTGGAGTTATAAATGCCAAAACATTTTTAAAGGCTTATATTGCGGGAAATCACATTAACCTTCGTCAACAGATGTATGAACCCCACAAGGTTCCTTTTGATATGCCCATCGATAAGCTCTTAACACAAATGTCTAGCCAGCGTAGCCATCTTTGCTTGGTCGTAGACGATTTGGGACGGACTCGGGGTATTATTACCCTGGAGGATATCTTGGAAGAATTGGTGGGGGAGATATGGGATGAAACAGACCTCCAAACCAGCCAGGCTGTGCGTCGATCAGGACAGGCTAAGCAGGCTGGGCAAGCGGGCTCGGGAGTCTAAGGCTTATGACCATATTGGGTATAATTCTCTGTATTGTCCTTTCCGGCTATTTTTCGGCTTCTGAGATTGCTTTTGCTTCTGCTAATAAGCTTCGCCTGCGAACCCAGGCAGAAGCTGGTAACAAGCGGGCAGATCAGGCTTACCGGATTGTAGAAGACTTTGATGAGGCCTTATCTGCCATTTTGATCGGTAATAATTTGGTTAATATAGCGGCTTCTTCGCTGACAACCGTGTTAATTATGGAGCGGGTTGGCAGGTCTGGAACCCTCATCGCTACGGTCCTTATGACCATTCTTATTCTTATTTTTGGGGAGATTACACCCAAAGTTTTAGCCAAAAATTATGCGGACCGCTATGTCTTATTTGCTGTCGGCCCTCTCTCTCTTATGATGGTGATTTTATGGCCTCTCAATAAGCTGGCCCTCTTCCTCCTGGCACAAATCGCCAAGATTTGGCCCCCGAAAAAAGAGCTGCAAACGGTTACTCAGGCGCGACTCTCTTCCATCATTGACCAGGTGGAAGACGAGGGGATCTTAGATGAAGATGCTTCTGACCTCCTTCAGTCTGCCTTGGACTTCCCAGACATGGAGGTGGGCGAGATTGTCACCCCACGGGTGGATATGTACATGCTGGATTTGGACGATGATTTGGATACCCTGCTGCAGGAAATTGAAGATTCACCCTATACTCGCTTACCGGTCTACGAGGAAAGCCCCGATAACATCCTGGGCATCCTCCATGTGACGAAATTTCTCAAGTATCTGGCAGACCATCCCAGATTGACCAAAGAAGAATTTAAGGCGCAAATTACGGACGACATTGGTATCAACGAAAGCATGAAGCTCCCCAAGGTTTTTCAACTCTTAAACCAGGGGGAGGGGCAAATGGGGATTGTCGTAGATGAATATGGTGGGACGGTAGGTTGTGTCACCATAGAAGACCTCTTGGAAGTCTTGGTTGGCGATATCTGGGATGAATATGACGAAGTCTCAAGTGAGCTTGAGAGCCTAGACGATCACACTTACATTGCTGAAGCCTCTATGTCTCTAAGAGATTTTTGCGAAGCCTTAGACTTAGATTATGAGGACTACGAGAGTGAATACAATACGCTAGCCGGTTATCTTTTAGAACTCTTTGGCCGTTTTCCCACTTGTGGTGAAAGCATCCAAAAGGACCAGCTACTTTTTACAGTATTAGACTGTGACCAAACGAAGATCAACAAGGTTAAAGTTGAAGTTCTCCCTGAAACAATAGATCCAGCTATTGAGATTGAATAAGCCTCGTGCTAGACCACCCTTTACTTAACTCGGATTTTACATAAAGCTTATACAGCCCTAAAGGCCCTTTACTATTCTAGACTTAGTCGAGGACAGGTCGTCCTTGGCTAAATGCTGAATAAGAGAAAGTAGAGCGTCTTCATGGACAAATCCCCAGATAAAAGGGGCGGCAGTCGGCCGCTAGGCCGCTACGCAACAGTAGAATCTGTAGCCCGCATCAAACGTACGGATAAAACCGCGCGGACCATCTTCACGGTCGCCGGGGTCATCTCGGGCCTCATGATTGTGCTGATCTTTATTTTTGTATTTAGCCGTGGGGTGGGCGTTTTTCTTCCTTCTCGCGGAGCTGACCAGCAAAATTTATGGGCGTTTTTGACAGGTACGCGCTGGAGAGCAGACCAGGGCGTTTACGGAGTAGGCTTTATTATAATCAATACCCTGCTCTCCGCTTTCTTTGCTGCCTTGATCTCCTTCCCCCTGGCTGTACTAACCGCGCTGATGATTACCCGCATGGCTCCTAAACGCATGCAGACGGTGCTTACCACCGCCGTGGAAGTCCTGGCGGCAATTCCTTCTGTCGTTTACGGTGTTTTTGCCTCTGGCGTCATCACCCAAATGGTGGTGAAGTTGGCAGGAGTCTTTAATTACCACACGGCTGGCGGCAATTCCTTCCTCACGGTCGTTATTCTTTTGGCCATCATGATTTTTCCGACCATGACTGACTTGGCCATCTCTGCCATCCATGCAGTTCCAGATTCCCTCATCCAGGGTTCGCTGGCCTTGGGTGCAACGGAAACTCAGACCAACTTCAAAATGGTCCTCCGGGCCGCCCGGTCGGGGATCTTTTCCGGCTTGGTTATGGGCGTGGGCCGGGCCTTCGGTGAAGCGACCGCTGTCTCCATGGTTGCCGGTAACGCCTTTATTGGGCCCAGTATCAATCCCTTCGATTCCACGCGCACGCTGACCTCAACCATGTTATCCGGCTTCCATGAAACTTCTGGCTTGGACTATGACGTCCGCTTCTCTGTCGGTATTGTACTCATTATTTTGATTCTGATTACGAATGCGGGGATTTACTTTCTCAAACGGCAATTTGCCGGAGGCATGAAGGATGAGTAGGGCACGTTTGTTGAAAGATCGCCTGATCTTAGCTTTATCTTGGTTCTTTTCGCTCATTTCTGTGTTTGTCCTCCTAGCCATCCTGGTTTTCATTTTCAAGACCGGCGTAGAAGACCTCTCCTGGGACATGATTAAAGGAGACTATAACTCAAAGAATGTGATTGCCCGGGTTGAGGATCCTGAATTAGCTAAGCTGGGTAATTTCCAAGTACCCAGCAGTCTGCCTGCCGGTACTTACTACTCGCGTAAGTTGGGCCTTGCCCTGCAGGACGGCTTAGATAAAAATAAATCGAAGGTAGTGACGGTCCATGCCATAGACCCTGAATCCCCTTTAATGCACGCGAAATCCATTACGGCGGGCCAAGAGGGCCAGGTGATGCGGCCCTTCCCCGGCATGGTCCTGAAAAAATTAACCTATCTAGATGCAGAAGGCAACCGTGGTCATGTCGGCCCCCAGGTGCAAAAGAATGCGCAGAAATCCGTAGCCGAGCTTGATCAAAAGGCTGAGGCCTTCTATGAATACTTTGGGCAGAGCAAGGGGGGTGGCATCCGGGGTTCCATGCTCACGTCTATCATGCTGATCGCCATCACCCTTGTGCTTGTTCTACCCATCGGTATCTGTGCGGCGATTTGGCTAAACGAAGTAGCAGCCAAGAACCGCTTTACAGACATTATCCGGACCGGCATTGATATGCTGGCAGGTATTCCTTCTATTATCTTTGGATTGATGGGGATGACCATGCTTTATCCCATCACTGCAGCCTTCGGCATTCAAGGTCAGTCTATAGTCTTAGGCGGTCTAACTATGTCGGTTGTGCTTTTACCCTTGGTAATCCGTCAGACCGAGGAAGCCCTCAAGACCGTACCGGTTTCCATGCGGATGGGGTCTCTGTCTTTGGGGGCCAGCCTTACGCAAACCATCTTTAGGGTGGTCCTGCCTCAGGCCATGCCCGGTATCGTAACGGCCTGCCTCCTGTCCATCAGCCGGGTGATTGGCGAGTCCGCTGCCCTCATTTACACCATGGGCGTCGCCATTTCAGACCAGCCTGTGTACAGTCGAGGGGCCACCACCCTGGCCCTACATGTTTGGAAGGTCATGTCCGGAGAACAACCAGACTTTGCCCAGGCGACGGCCATCTCAATCGTGATCCTGGCCCTGGTCCTGATTCTCAATTTCCTGACCCGCTTCATCCTCAACCGCTTACACCGCAAGCAACTAGGTTTAGATAAGGGAGTATAAGATGAGTGATACACAAGTAATAGCAAAAACAAGAGAAGAGGCAGAGGACTTGGAAAATGTGGAAGCCCAAGCGCTGGCCAGGGGCGAAGAAATTGTCGTTTCCAAGCTGAATCTCTTCTACGGAGATTTTCAGGCGCTCAAAGATGTTAATATCCGGATTCCTGAAAAAGAAGTCCAGGCCTTTATTGGCCCCTCCGGTTGTGGTAAATCGACATTTTTGCGTTGCTTCAACCGAATGAACGACTTGGTAGAAGGTTGCCGGGTTGAGGGACAAATTATCCTTCACGATGAGGATATCAACAGTAAGGATACAGACGTCGTCGCCCTGCGGACCAAGGTGGGTATGGTCTTCCAGCAGCCCAACCCCTTTCCCATGTCAATCTTTGACAATGTAGCTTACGGCTTGCGCTGCCAAGGCGTTAAAGATAAAAAGCTAATCCAGGACCGGGTGGAAATTTCCCTTCGAGAAGCCGCCCTTTGGGACGAGGTCAAAGATATCCTCCATCGTTCGGGTACCAGTCTTTCTGGCGGCCAGCAGCAACGCCTTTGCATTGCCCGGGCCATTGCCCTAGAACCTGAGATTATCCTGATGGACGAGCCGACCTCGGCCTTAGACCCCTTGGCTACCTCCAGGATTGAAGACTTGATTATGGAACTCAAGGGGGAGTTTACCATCATTATCGTTACCCACTCTATGGCTCAAGCTGCCCGGGTGAGTGACCGAACAGCCTTCTTCCTCTTGGGTGAAATCATCGAAGCAGGAGAAACAGACCAAATCTTCCACCTGCCCCAGGATCCCCGTACAGAAGCCTACATCTCGGGTAAATTCGGTTGATTCTTACCGGGCATCTGCCTAATAATGATCTTAAATCATTACACGTAAGTCTCTATTTAAAAACTTTTGAACATGCAATGATGCGGAGGCCATAGGAATGAGTATGCGCATTGAATTTACTAAAGAAATGGAAGCACTCCATAATGAAATGATCCGTCTGGGATCACTTGTAGAAACAGCCCTGGGCAGTGCCAATCAGGCCTTGGTTAATTATGACCAGGACCTGTGTGACCAAGTCATCACAAAAGACGACATCATCGACCAGGCCACAATGCAGATCAATAAGGCTTGTGTACTCCTGATAGCCCGCCAGCAGCCGGTTGCCAGCGACCTCCGGGATATCACCTCCAACCTCAAGCTCATCACAGACTTGGAGCGTATGGGGGACCATGCTGAGGATATTTGCATGCACACCCGCCGGATGATAGCTGGAGACTATAAACTCCCAATTCCTTCCGACCTTAACCAGATGTTTGAACAGTGTCGGAAGATGACTTCTGCTGCTCTAGACGCTTATGTAACGCGCGACAGAGAAAAGGCCCTGGCTGTGATTAAGATGGATGACCTGGTAGATAACCTCTATGCTTTTGTTTACAGCGAACTTGTGCGTTCTATGAAAGATGACACGCGCAATATAGAGGGGTATTTGAACTTGCTCATGATTGCTAAGCATGTAGAACGTTGCGCTGACCATGCTGAAAATGTAGCAGAATGGGTAATTTATTATTTGGAGGGCGCCTTTGACTTCTTCGAAGAGAGGGAACATGAGTAGACCACAGCTGATCATTGTCGAAGATGAGCAGTCTATAGCTGAGCTCCTAGAGTTCAATCTGCAAAATGAAGGTTATGCTTGCCTAAGCTTTGTCTCTGGGGAAGATCTGTTTGACTATCTGGAAAAAGAGAGCTTTCCTCCTGTGACCCTCTTTATCTTAGACCTGATGCTACCCAACATGGACGGCCTAGAAATTTGCGAACGCTTGCGGGCTAGCCAAGCCTATAAAGACAGTTTGGTCATGATGTTGACGGCCAGGGGAACAGAGCAAGATAAGGTCAAAGGCTTAGAGATTGGCGCTGACGACTATGTGACAAAACCCTTTGGTATACGGGAGTTTTTGGCCCGAGTAAGGGCCCTCCTCCGCCGTCATTTCAAAATGCTTCGCCAACAGGCTGGAGATCAAGCAGGTCCTGCGCCTGCTTATAGTTTGCAAGTCCCCAATAACCCGCCTAAGCCTGAAGACGACAAGCGCAAGCAAATCCGGGCAGGGGACATCACCTTGGACGATGCTCGCCATGTCGTGTTTAAGGATAAGCAAGAGCTCGAAATGACCCACCGCGAATATGAGCTCTTGAAGTTTCTCATGCTCCACCGGGGTAATGCCTACAGCCGTGATGATCTTTTGAACTATGTCTGGGGTTATGATTATTCTGGCGAAACCCGAACCGTAGATGTCCATATTAGGCAGTTGCGCCGTAAGATAGAGGACGATAGTTCCAAACCAGAGCTTATCCAGACCGTCCGGGGTTTTGGTTACCGCTTCAAGGAAGAAGACTAGGCTAAACAAGTCAGAGCCGCTTGTTAGCCTGCCCATAGCCTTTGCTTTCCTAAGCATAAAGGAGGGTATATGAAAAAAGATCTGACGCGCGGTCTTGTGTTTATATTACTTGCTAGCCTCATCCTTTTTTTGGCGCTGGCAGCCTTTCATAGCCAAAGGCAGGCGCAGGCGCAATTGGAGGCCCAGCTTTCGGAAGCAGGTGAACTTCTCGCGCGAGGCTGGGAATCTGGCCTAGAGATCAATGATCTTGCGGTAAGCATGTATGACTCTTCTCCTTTACCCAATTTAGACCTTATTGTTTTACATGAAGACGGCGAGGTCATTTTGCGTTTGCCTGACCAAGCCAATGCCTTTAAGGAAAAAAGCCGAGAAGAGTTCCGCCGGGCCTTTGCAGGGGAGGACCGCTTTTTTATCCGCCGCTTTGAGCAAAGCCACAAGAGCAAGCTATATTATACTTTGCGCGTCCCTAGTCAGGCTGCTGCTATTCGTCTAGGGGTTGAGCCTGCCTTCCCATGGCAGGACTTTTGGCCTCTCTTGCTTTCTGCTTGCCTCTTTACCCTGCTCAGCTTGGTCTTCTGCCATCTTTGGGTAGGCAAGAAAACCCAAGGCTATATCTCTAGCCTGGAAGGATTGCGCGAAGCATTGGTAGATTTAGGCCAGGGGAATTATGCGGTTCAAGTCTCAGAGATTGCTGGCGCCCCCTTCAATGAAGTGCAGGCCTTAAGCGTAGCATTCAACCAGGCCGGTAAGCTTTTGGAAGAACGCCATGAATATAGCCTGCAACGCATGGCCAGACTTTCTACCATCTTGAATACCATCATTGACCCCCTCCTCTTGGTGGATGAGAACAAAAATCTTTTATACAGCAATCGTCAGGCACTGTATGTCTTTGGCCGCAATTTGGACCCCGAAGACAAGTCCTACCCGCAAATTCTCCTTACCCACTCGGAAGAATTGGATGACCTGATCGACCAGTCCATGTCTACAGGGGAGGATCTAGACACGATCTTAAGCCTAAGCACGATTAAGGGAGACCTGCGCTATAAAACCCTGGTTTCGCCTATATTTGTGGAAGACTCTGTCTATGGTGTAGTCGTAGCCTTGCATGATCTGACCGTAGAAGAAGAGAGTGCTGCCTTCCGCCGGGATTTTGTCGCCAATGTGACCCATGAGCTGAAAACTCCCCTCACCTCAATCCGCGGCTTTGTAGAGACCCTGCGGGATAATCCTAAGGTCAGTTCTGAGCAAGCCCAGCGTTTTTATGACATTATTGATGTGGAGGCGGAACGTCTAGAACACCTCATCAATGACATTCTCTCGCTATCTGAAGCAGAGCAGGGGAAGATTAAAAATATTGCTCGTTTTGACTTGAGCGAGCTAATCGATGAAGTGATTGTGCTCCTGGATGACCAGGCTTCAGACAAAAAAGTCTCTGTCTATACTGAAGATAATCTGCCGGAAAGCCTACCTGTAGAAGCAGAGGCTGACCGGATTAAGCAAGTGCTCATCAACCTGATTGATAATGCTATTAAATATAATCAAGAGGCTGGTAAAGTTTCTGTTTCTGCCTACCGGCTCAGTCCGCAAAAAGTCCAGATAGTGGTGAAGGATAACGGTCCTGGTATCTCACCAGAGGCCCAAAAGCGCATCTTTGAACGTTTCTACCGGGTCGATACGGGTCGATCACGTAGCCTGGGGGGCACCGGCCTCGGCCTTTCCATTGTTAAACACATTGCCCAGCTTTATGGCGGAGAAGCCCGTGTGGAATCCCAGCCTGGCCATGGGTCTAGCTTTATCGTCACTATGAATATCTAAATCAATTGAGCCAGGCTTCTGACCTTTGGGGCCCGCCCGAGTTTGCTTAGTTTTCTCGAAGCAAGTGGCTTATGCTAGACTATAAAGGTTAAGGAGGGGAGACCATGACCTTTGAAGATCTACCTACAGCCTGGCAGGGCTTTTTACAAGCCTGTAATTCTTGTAAAAACTGTGACCTCCATCAGTCCCGTGACCAGGTCGTTGTTTACCGGGGGAGCCTGGCAGCGCCTCTCATGATCATTGGCGAGGGACCGGGCCGAGAGGAAGATAAGCTGGGCAAGCCCTTTGTCGGCCGGTCAGGCCGCCTGCTGGATGATGCCCTCCTAGCCTTAGAGTTCAGTGAAGAAGATTTCCATATCTGTAATATTGTCAAGTGTAGACCTCCAGAAAATCGGACCCCTACGGAAGAGGAAGCCAAAGCCTGCCGCCGTCTCCTTAACGCCCAGTTTGCCTTGGTAAAACCCCGGGTAATCCTTTTATGCGGATCGACCGCCTATAGGTACTTTACCGGCAGTAAAGAGCCTATTTCCAGAGTTCGGGGCCAATGGATTGAGCAGAAGTCTTTTTATATCATGCCGACTTTTCACCCTGCCTACATTTTGCGCAACATGTCTAAACGCGCTGAACTTTGGTCTGACCTCCTAGCAGTCCGAGAAAAATTAGTGGAACTGGGTTTTAAAGCCCCCTTGTCCAAGCCCCTGTGTCCAGAAAAGGACCAGGCCTAAGAGTGACCGCTCCTTATGTCCGACCAGAAGTTTCATATCTCTTCAGCCTACCAGCCCGCAGGTGACCAACCGCAAGCCATAGATACTCTAGTCGCGGGCTTAGACCAGGCCATGCCCGCCCAAACCCTCTTGGGGGTAACAGGTTCTGGTAAGACCTTTACCATGGCTCAGGTCATCCAAAGAACCCAGCGACCCGCTTTGGTTTTGGCCCATAACAAGACCCTGGCTGGCCAGCTCTGGCAAGAGTTTAAGGCCCTTTTCCCCGACAATGCGGTGGAATATTTTGTTTCCTACTATGACTACTACCAGCCGGAAGCCTATATAGCCTCTACGGATACCTATATTGAAAAAGACTCGGCCATTAATGATGAAATCGACCGCCTCCGCCATGCGGCGACCAACTCCCTTATGGAGCGTCGTGATGTGATTGTCGTCGCTTCTGTTTCCTGCATCTACGGCATCGGTAACCCTGAGGACTACAAGCACCTCATGGTCCACCTTCGGCCAGGCCAGCGTAAGTCGCGGGAAGAGGTTATTGCGGAATTGGTCGCCATCCAGTATCAACGCAATGATCTGGATTTGCATCGCGGGACCTTCCGCCCCCGGGGGGATACCCTGGATATTTTTCCAGCCTCCTCCGAAAATCTCATTACGCGCGTCTCCTTTTTTGGCGATGAAATTGAAAAAATTTCTGAGCTAGATGCCCTCACCATGAAGCCCTTGCGGGGCTGCACCTATGTGCAGATTTACCCGGCCTCCCACTATGCCACCACCCAGGAAAAGCTGAAGAAGGCTGTGGTCTCTATTGAACATGAGTTGGACCAGCGTTTAGAAGAGCTGCGAGATCAGGGCAAGTTGATGGAGGCCTACCGTCTGGAACAGCGGACCCGCTATGATATGGAAATCCTACTGGAGACGGGATTCTGCAAGGGGATTGAGAACTACTCCCGCCATATGGATGGCCGATTACCTGGCCAGCCGCCCTATACGCTTTTGGACTTTTTCCCGGAGGACTACCTGCTCTTTATTGATGAGTCGCACGTGACGGTTCCCCAGGTGGGGGCCATGTACAATGGCGACCATTCCCGCAAGGAATCCCTGGTAGATTTTGGCTTCCGCCTGCCCTCGGCTTTTGACAACCGGCCCTTGAAGTTCTCCGAATTTGAAGCCCGCATGGGTCAGACCATCTTTGTTTCGGCAACCCCCGCTAAATATGAGGCAGCGCATGCCGAACAGCTAGCAGAACAGATTATTCGCCCCACGGGACTTCTGGATCCCCTGGTCTATGTTCGGCCCGTTGCTAGCCAAATTGATGACCTCACGGCAGAGCTTGATCAGAATAATGCCAAGGGCGAGAAGAGCTTAATTCTCACCCTGACCAAGCGCATGGCCGAAGATCTTACAGACTACTTGTTGGCCGAGGGTTACCGGGTACGTTACCTCCACTCAGAGATTAAAACGGTAGAACGCTTAGAAATTCTACGTGATCTCCGACAGAATGAATTCGACGTCCTGGTCGGCATCAACCTCTTGCGCGAGGGTCTGGACCTGCCTGAGGTTTCCCTCATTGCTATTCTGGATGCCGATAAAGAAGGATTCTTGCGGTCCACGACCTCCCTGATTCAGATTATGGGGCGGGCGGCCCGGAACGCTAATGGCCGAGTTGTCCTCTATGCAGACGAGGTGACTGAATCCATGTATCAGGCGATTACAGAAACGGAGCGCCGGCGGAAGATACAAGAAGCTTATAATAAAGAGCACGGCATTACTCCTCAGACGGTGCATAAGGATGTCCGGGAGATTATGGATACCCGCTATGAACTGGACGAAGAGGAGGAGAGCCTGGTGGCTGAGGCTGAGCAGAGCGAGACCTACCAGGGTGACTTATCGCCAAGGCAAATCAAAACTATGATTCAGGACCTTGACAAGCAAATGCGCCAGGCTGCTGAAAACTTAGACTTTGAAGAAGCGGCCATCCTACGTGACCAAATGATTTATCTCAAAGGACTCCTAGGTCCCCAAGATTCTTAAGCATCTCTTGCCTGGAGCCAGATAGCTGAGGAAGAATGCTATACTTTAACTATTAAAAATAAGTGTAGCGTGTTCAAGCGCTACCATCAGGGAGGTCCCATATGACTAGAGCTCAGAAGATTTATCAGGAATGGCTAGAGAATCCTCAACTGGACCCAGAGGATCGGCAACAGCTTCAAGCCATGTCGGCAGAAGAAATAGAAGAAGCCTTCTATCAAGATCTCCAGTTTGGTACTGCCGGCCTCCGGGGTGTCCTGGGCCTGGGGACGAACCGCATGAACTACTATACGGTAGCCCAAGCGGCCGAGGGCTTTGCCCGTTACCTGGCTGGCAAGGGTGCGGATATCAAAAAGCGCGGTATCGCCATATCTTACGATTCCCGTCATTTCTCTCCTGAATTTGCGGAGCTGGCGGCCCGGATTTTTGTCCATCATGGCATCCAGGTCAGACTCTCTGATGAGCTTCGTCCTGTCCCCCTCCTGTCCTATGCTATTCGGCACTTCAACTGCGCTGGCGGCATCATGATTACGGCCAGCCATAATCCCAAAGCCTACAATGGCTTTAAGGCTTATGGCGAAGACGGCGGGCAATTACCTGGTGAGGTTTCTGACCAAGTATCCGCAGAAATTGCCCAAATTACTGACCCCATTGCCCTTTACCACAGCATCCCCAGCCGGGCCATCCTTGAAAAGCAGTCCTCTTGGCTAATGATGGGTCAAGATCTGGACCAGGCTTATGATCAAGTGGCCCTTGCCCATACCATTAGGCCGGACCTGGTTGTCAAACACCGGGACTTATCCATTGTCTACAGCCCCTTGCATGGAGCAGGCAATAAACCCGTCCGCCGCCTCTTGGCCCAGTTGGGTTTCACTAATATTTCTGTGGTCCCGGAACAAGAATTGCCAAATGGTGATTTCCCGACTGCCCCCTATCCCAATCCAGAAGCACGAGAGGCCCTGGAGCTGGGTATCCAATTGGCTGAAGAGAAAAAAGCCGACCTCCTGATTGCTACAGATCCGGATGCTGACCGCCTGGGCCTGGCCTGCCGGACTCAGGCAGGTGACTTTGTTGTGCTCTCGGGCAACCAGATCGGCTGCCTCCTCTTGGACTACATCCTCGGGGCTAAACAGGCCCAGGGCACTCTAGAGGCCAATTCCTTTGCCGTATCCACGGTTGTGTCCTCCCGCCTACCCGATGCCATTTGTGATTATTATGGTGTCCAACTCTACCGCACCCTCACAGGCTATAAAAACATCGCCACGGTGATTCAGGACCACGATGATGAGGGCCAGGAGCATTTCCAATTTGCCTATGAAGAAAGTTTCGGCTACCTGGTAGGCAAATTTGTCCGAGATAAGGATGCTGTTTCCGCGGCTCTTTTGGTGGGCGAAATGGCTGCGGTAGCGGCGGAAGCAGGGGAGACCGTTTATGACCGCCTGCAAAGAATCTACCAGCGGCATGGCTATGCCGCGGAAAAAACCATTTCCCTGGTTCGAGAGGGAATGGAAGGGCAGGAACGTATAAAAGGGGCCATGCAAATTGTCCGAGCCAGCAAGGCAGAGTTTTTTGCCCCGCTCCGGGCAGAAAGAATTTCCGACTTTGCCGGCTCTGAAGTCTTAGACCTCAAAACAGACCAGACCACTCCCTTGGACCAAGATAAGTCGGATGTCTTGGTCTATGAGCTCGCAGGGGGAGACTGGTTTGCTACCCGGCCTTCAGGGACTGAGCCTAAGCTGAAAATTTATATGGGAGTTACCCGGCCTGACCAGGCCACAGCGGAAAAAGACTTGGCTAAGCTCGAGCATATCGTAGCGGACAAAATTAAAGCGGCTTTGGACCGTTAGCCCCCATGTCGCAATTTGTTCACCTCCATCTTCATACGGAGTACAGTCTCCTGGATGGGGCCATCCGGCTCCGGGACCTGCCAGGCCGCCTTAAAGACCTGGGCATGGATGCTTGTGCCCTCACGGACCACGGCGTTCTTTATGGGACCTATGATTTTTATCAAGAGCTGAAGGCAGAAGGGATCAAGCCTATCTTGGGTTGTGAACTTTATATTTGCCGCCAGGATATGCACTTGAAGACGGGCCCCTTGGCCCGCTATCCCTACCATCTTATTCTCTTGGCAGAAAGCCAAGAGGGCTGGCACAACTTAATCAAATTGGATTCCTTGGCCTTTGTGGAAGGTTTTTATTACCGGCCGCAAGTTGACTTTGAGACCCTCAAAAAATACTCCAAGGGCCTTATCGCCCTTTCGGCCTGCTTGGGGGGAGAGATTCCCCGCCTCCTGAAAGAAGGGGACTATGAAGGGGCCAAACAGGCAGCCCTGCGTTACAAAGCTTGCTTTGGCCCCCAGAACTTTTTCTTGGAGCTTCAGGATAACGGCATAGCGGACCAGGTCCTGGTCAATGAGGGCCTGATTAGATTGGCCCAGGATACCGGCTTGGGCCTGGTGGCTACCAATGACTGCCACTATCTCCGCAAAGAGGATGCGGAAGCGCAAGATGTCTTGCTCTGCCTGCAAACGGGCAAAAAACTCCAAGACCAGGACCGCATGCGGATGGAGACCCAGGAGTTTTATCTGAAATCTCAAGAGGAAATGGCGGCAGCTTTTGCCCATATCCCGGAGGCTATTGAGAATACGGTTAAGATTGCCGATCGCTGTCATGCAGAAATTGAAACGGGTAAGCTCTATCTGCCCCAATTTCAGCCGGATGATGGGTCAGATGCCGTCAGCTATCTCCGCCGCCTGGCCCGGGAAGGTCTGGAGGCGCGTTTAGCTGCTGATCCCAGCAAGGCCGAACGCTTTGGCCGCCAGACTTATATAGACCGCCTGGAAAAGGAACTTGATGTCATTATTTCTATGGGCTACACCGACTATTATTTGATAGTTGCGGACTATATTAAGGCTGCCCGTGACCGTGACATTATGGTAGGGCCGGGTAGGGGGTCTGGCGCTGCATCCCTGGTAGCCTATAGTATCCATATTACCAATGTAGATCCCATAGAATTCAAATTGATTTTTGAACGCTTCCTCAATCCGGACCGGGTGTCCCTGCCCGATTTTGACTGTGACTTTGAGGATGCTCGCCGGGATGAGCTGATTAGCTATGTGACAGAAAAATATGGGTCGGATCATGTCTGCCAGTTGATTACCTTTGGCACCCTGGGGGCCAAGGCCGTCATACGGGATGTCGCCCGTGTTTTGGACTTTCCCTATGCCGAAGGGGACCGCCTGGCCAAAATGGTCCCCAACCAGCTAGACATTACCCTGACTAAAGCCCTGGAGCTTAATCCTGAACTTAAAACAGAATACGAGATGCGGCCGGAAAGCCGGCGGATACTGGACCTGGCTATGAAGTTAGAGGGAATGCCTCGCCATTCTTCTACCCATGCAGCCGGGGTTATTATTTCCGCTGTTCCTATAGATGAAGTGGCCCCCTTGGCCCTCAATGACGAATCCATTGTGGTCCAGTACACCAAAAATTCCATTGAGGATGTTGGGCTCTTAAAGTTTGACTTTCTCGGCCTGCGCTATCTCACTGTCCTCCACGATGCGGTCCGGCTCATTGAGGCGGGTGGCGGACCCAAAATTCGGGTTGATGACTTGCCTTTTAATGATCCCCAGGTTTATCAAATGTTATGTGAGGGGAAAACAGCAGGGGTTTTTCAATTAGAAGCAACAGGGATGACCAGCTTTATCAAAGAGATGAAGCCCCAATCCCTAGAAGATATCATCGCGGGCATCTCCCTTTACCGGCCCGGGCCCATGGAGCAGATCCCTCGGTACTTGGCGGCAGCCGACCAGGGTGTGACCTATGAACACCCCATTCTGGAACACATTTTAGAGGCCACCAGGGGCTGCATGGTCTATCAAGAACAGGTCATGCAGATATCCCGCGAGATGGCTGGCTTCTCCATGGGCCAAGCAGATAATATCCGCCGGGCCATGGCGAAAAAGAAACCCGAACTCCTGGCGGCTTACCGGCAATTATTTGTCTATGGTGGCGAAGATGAGAATGGCAATTCCGTAGAGGGGGCCATTAAGCGGGGGGTAGAGGAAGCCCTGGCCCAGAAGATCTTTGATGAAATGATGGCCTTTGCGGGCTATGCCTTTAATAAGGCTCACGCTGCCGGCTATGCGGTCATTGCCTATCAGTCTGCCTGGCTAAAATACTACTATCCCGTGGAATATTTGGCCGCCACGCTTAACTCTTTTCTGGGCGATCTCAGCAAGGCTGCTTTTTATGTCCGGGTTGCAAAAGATATGGATATTGCTATCTTGCCCCCGGATATTAACGCTTCCGAGGTTCTGTTTACGCCTGAAGACGGGTCTATCCGCTTTGCTTTAGGAGCGGTGAAAAATGTGGGCCGGTCTGTCATGGAAAAACTGGTGGAAGACCGGAAAGTCCAAGGCCTTTTTAAGGACTTTGACGACTTTTTAGAAAGGGCTGTGGGCCTGGGTCTCAACCGCAAGGCTGTGGAAAGCCTAATCAAGTCGTCTGCCTTGGATCACTTGGGTTTAAAGCGGTCACAAATGATGGCTGCTCACGATGAACGTATCAGTCAAATTCAAAATCAGGCTGGCCAATCCTGGGAAAATCAACTGTCCCTCTTCGATGCCCATGAGGACTTGGGCAGGTCTGGCCACCAGTCTCTCTATGAAGATCAGCCAGAATTGCCAGACCCCGTTAAACTCGGTCAGGAAAAGGAAGTTTTGGGCCTCTATGTCTCCGGCCATCCCTTGGAGCAATATAGCCAGTTTTTCGCTAAGTTCACCAATTTAAGTTCAGCAGAACTCAAGCCCGAACTCTTAGCTGAAGAAGGCTTGGTAGTAGTGGAGGACCGGCAAGAGGTTATTATGGCTGGGCAAATTGTGAGTCAGCGGACCCTCTTTACTCGGAAGAATGAACAAATGGCCTTCCTGCAAGTGGAAGACCTCACAGGTGCTTATGAGGTCATTGTTTTTCCCCAAGCTTATAAGCAGTTTCACAGTTTGCTCGGCGAGGGGCAGGTTCTCCTGATAGCCGGTCAGATTAACCTCAAGGAAGAGGAAGAAGCCAAGTTGATTGCCAACTACATTAGCTTGCTGAACCCTGATATGACCCAGCTACCGGAAGACTTTCCTAGCCGCTATCTGACCCGGTCCTATGCTAAATCTAGTCCTCCTGGCCAAGGCCTTGTCGAGCATCGACATCTGGAGGCAAGTCCGGGCCAGGCTCATCCGGCAAAAAGCCAGCCTGCAGCCTTCAAACTTGTTCTCTACTGGCCTTATCCTGCCTCTGCCCCCCAGAGTCAGAGCCTGATGGGCTTTCTCCGTTATTTTAGCGGCGAAACTCCCATCTGTCTTTATGAAGGCAAGGGCCAAACCCAGGACTTAGACTTAGGCTTTGACCTTGAATATCTGGGCCTTCTGATCCAGCGTTACGGTGAAGACTGCCTCAGTTTCATTGAGTAGTCGGCATATTTTGCCTGCTTATGCGATAATAAATCCAGCGCCTGCCAGGATGAGCAGGTGTGCAGAGCAAGATCGCTTGAAAGGAAAAGTTATGGGAGACTTGTTAGATAAAACGGACCTAATGGAAGCTGAACGTAATGCTCTCCAAGATTTTGCGAAAAATCGCCACGCGGAGATGGCCAAAATTGCCGATCAACCGCAGATTAAAAGTGTGGGTATCCTCACCTCGGGAGGCGACGCTCCGGGAATGAACCCTCTGATTCGGGGTGTGGGCCGGGCGGCTGTCTTCTATGGCTTGAAAGCTTTTGGGATTAGGCGGGGCTACCATGGCCTTACCAAGGGAGAAATCTACGAGCTAGGTGCTCGGGACTTTTCTGAGACTATCCAGCAGGGAGGTACCTTCCTGATGACAGCACGATCTGAATCCTTTAAATCCCTAGAGGGGCTCAATCGGGCTAAGGCCATGTTGGAAGTTTTTAATATTGACTGCCTTTTCTGTCTAGGCGGTGATGGGACTTGGCGAGGAGCGGAAGCTCTGGCTGACCATGGGGTTAAAGTGATGACTCTCCCTGCCACAATCGACAATGATATTGGGGCAACGGACTACACGATAGGCTTTGACACTGCAGTCAACACGGCCATGGATGCTATAGACAAATTGCGGGACACGGCCTCTTCCCACGAGCGTTGCTCGGTTGTTGAGGTTATGGGCCGGAATTCGGGCTATATCGCTTTGTCGGTCGGCATTGCATCAGGGGCGGAAATTGTCCTGATTCCTGAACATCCTGTGGATTTTATGGATGATGTCGTGGCCAAGATTATATCTGCCCGCAATCGGGGCAAACGCCACTATATCGTGATTGTAGCCGAGGGGGCGGGCGATGCCCAGGACCTGGCCCACAAGATTGAAGACATAACGGAAATTGAGACCAGGGCTACCAATCTGGGCTATGTGCAGAGAGGGGGGTCTCCACGTTTAAGAGACCGCTATACAGCATCCCTTATGGGAGTTTATGCTGTCCGCCAAGCTATCCAGGGTAACTTTAACCGGGCTATCGTTATGAAACATGGGGAGATCACGGACATGGATCTTCACGAAGCCAATCAATGCCAGAAGAGTATCTCCAAGGACTTAGCTGACCAGGCGACCATCCTCTCTTTCTAATTTAGGAGTGAATATGCAGGAGAAAAGCCTCCGCAATTTAGAGTTTGATAAAGTTTTGCAAGTCTTGGCCCAGGAAGCCAAGTCCCGTTTGGGTCGGGCACTTTGCCTGGCCCTCCGTCCTAGCTCTGACCTGGATAGGGTACGCCTGACCGCTCAGGAAACAGACGACCTGGTCAAAGAAATCTTAAAAAACGGTGAGTTCCCCCTCTCGGCTCTAGAAGATCTGAGTGAGATTTTAGCCCTACTGGCCGTGGGTTCGGTGGCTGGGCCTGCTGACCTCTTGCGGGTGGCCCGGCAAATCCGTTTAGTCCTCCAGCTCGAGGGACGGTTAGACAGCCTGGCTACGGAGGAAAGTGGGCTAGATTCCGAAGCCGCTGGTCTCGGCCGGGTCAATACTTGCCAGCGTCTTCTACAGGATTTATATCCCTTAGACACCTTAGCCGAGCGTTTAGATGCCTGTATCCTCAATGATGAAGAGCTGAAGGACCGGGCCAGCCCTGAACTCTATCGGATACGGCGGTCCTTGCAAAGCCTGCAGGAAGAAGTCCAAAAATCGCTCAATTCTATTCTCCGTTCCCAGTCAGATATCCTCCAAGACCAGTTGATTACCTTGAGGGGAGACCGCTATGTCCTCCCAGTTAAAGCAGAATACAAGGGGAGGCTGCAGGGGATTGTCCATGATTCCTCAGCTTCAGGAGCAACGGTTTTTATTGAGCCCCTGCAAGTTGTGAACCTGAATAACCGTATCCGAGAGGCTAAGGATGAAGAGGAAAGGGAGATCCACCGCATCTTACGGGAGCTCTCTAGCCTCGTACTCGACCAGGCGGACTTACTGAAGGCCAACCAAGACATCCTCGCACACCTGGATTTCTGCCAGGCCAAGGCCAAGTTAGCGATTAAGCAAAAAGCCAATCCTGTTGCTCTAAATCGCCAAGGCCGGATTATCCTGCGCCAGGCCCGCCACCCCCTGATTGACCCTCAGAAAGTTGTTCCCATTGATTTTGAATTGGGTATTCATTTCACTAGTCTGGTGATTACCGGTCCTAACACGGGTGGCAAAACTGTTTCCCTCAAGACTTGTGGCCTCCTAACCCTTATGGCTATGGCTGGCCTCCAGGTCCCAGTTAAGGCGGGGTCTGAGCTGGCTGTCTTTGACTATGTCTTGGCGGACATTGGGGATGAACAATCCATTGAGCAGTCCCTGTCGACCTTTTCGGCCCATATCAAGCAGTTGATTGAAATTTGCGACCTGGCAGGGCCCAGTAGCTTAGTTCTGGCCGATGAGTTGGGAGCCGGGACGGACCCCAGTGAAGGTGCCGCTCTGGCCATTGCCATTTTGGACTATCTCAAAGGCAAGGGCGCTTCTGTAGTCGCTTCTACCCATTACCAGGAACTCAAGGGCTATGCCCTCAATACCCCCGGCGTATCGAATGCTTCCTGCGAATTTGATTCTGTCTCGATGAAGCCGACTTACCGCCTCCTCATAGGGGTCCCAGGGGTGTCTAATGCCTTGGCGATTTCTACCCGGCTGGGTCTGCAAGAAGAGATTATTAGCCATGCCAAGGCTCTTATCTCTGACGAAGGAGCCCAATTCCAGTCGCTTATTGAAGCTATTGAACGATCAGAGCAAGAATCGCGCAAGATGGAGGCCCAAATTGCCGACCTCCATGCCCAGGCAGAGGCCACTAAAGCGGAAAATTTGGCTGAACAGGCCAGGTTAAAGCAAGTTAAGGAAGAACTCTTAAATCAAGCCAGACTAGAAGCGCACCAGATCCTCTCCCAGGCGGAAGACATGGCGGAAGCAGAGTTAAAGAAATTGCGCCAAGCCGGTAGCCAGGTTCAGTCTGGAGAGCTAGCTAAACAAGAAATTCGGGCCCAGAGGAGGGCTCTAGAAACTGCCATGGGTGAAGAAAAGCTCAAGGCTGGTATTGATCGTCCTCTAGAAGTAGAAGACTTGGAGTTTGGCCAGGATTACGAAGACGTGATCACAGGTTTTTCTGGCCAGCTGACCGAGGGCCTAGATAGCCAGAATAAGGTCTTGCTGACCAAAGGTAATTTTAGCTTGAGGGTTCCACTTGCCAATCTCCGGCCTTGCTCAAAAAGCAAAGGGGCTCCAGAGTCCTCCAAGCCCAGTCTGTCCCGGAGGGCCTCTTCGTCTTCAGCGGGCAGTTCAGCGCGCTTGACGACGGGTCCTGAGCTTTATCTTCTGGGCTACCGAGTGGCTGAGGCCTTAGATGCTCTTGATAAGTATTTAGACAATGCTCAGTTGGTGGGCCTCCACAGTGTGCGTATTGTGCATGGCAAGGGTTCTGGTGCCCTACGTCAAGCCATCCGAGACCAGCTCAAGCATGACAAGCGGGTCCAAACTTTTGGAGATGCTCCCTTTGGTGCAGGGGATGCAGGTGTTACCCTGGTAGATCTGCGCTAATCTGCTTTTATCACAAAGCACTGGATTTTTAGTCCGGTAATTAACCATACTTTTGGTTATTGTGTAAAAGACTAGGCAAAACCTTGTTTTTGTGGCATTTACTAAATAGAATTAATATAAGCAATTGCTAGTGAGCCTAGCAAACTCACAACAAAGGAGGTCGTCATGGCAAAGCAAGACTTTATTGCTATGTTGTTGGCCGGTGGGCAAGGTTCTCGTTTAGGCGTTTTAACAGAAAACCTGGCCAAGCCTGGCGTTCCCTTCGGAAGCCGTTATCGGATTATCGATTTTCCCCTCAGCAACTGTACCAACTCTGGGATTGAGACCGTAGGTGTGCTTACCCAATACATGCCTCTGGAACTCAATGAATATGTAGGCAATGGGCATTCCTGGGACCTAGACCGTAATGCCGGCGGCCTCTCTATTCTTTCTCCTTATCAGACGATGTCGGGCAAAGACTGGTACAAGGGAACCGCCAACTCTATCTATCAAAATATCAACTTTATTGACCGTTACCGGCCAAAGCACGTGGTCATCCTGTCCGGCGACCATATCTACAAAATGGATTACGGGAAAATGCTGGACTATCATCTCAAAGCAAAGGCGGATGCCACCATTGCTGTCATTGAGGTGCCCTGGGAAGAAACCCACCGCTTCGGCATTATGAATACCGATGAACACATGGGTATAGTAGAGTTTGATGAAAAACCTGCCCATGCCAAGAGCAATTTGGCCTCCATGGGCATTTATATTTTTGATTGGCCGGTCCTGCGCAGGCAGCTGATTGAAGACGAAGCTAATCCAGATTCTGACAATGACTTTGGTAAGAATATTATTCCCAAGATGTTGGAAGAAGGCTGTAAGCTCCAAGCCTATCCCTTCGAAGGTTACTGGAAGGATGTAGGCACTATTTTCTCCCTCTGGGAGGCCAATATGGACCTCCTGGATGCTCCCGAAGACTTAGACCTTGCCGATGCCTCTTGGCGGATTTATTCGCGCAACCCCATCCGGCCGCCCCACTATATCGGTAAAACGGCGGTGCTAGAAAAGTGCTTCGTAACCGATGGCGATATTATCTACGGCTCCGCTTATCACACCGTGATTTCCGATAGCGTTGTGATTGAGGAGGATGCCATTGTTAAAGATTGTGTCCTCATGCCGGGTTGCCGGATCAAGCAGGGGGCCAGGTTGGAGCGCTGTATTGTTGGGATCAATACGGTGGTGGGTGAAAACGTGGAGGCAGGCCTGGATGTCAAGGATGGCATTGACCAATACCAAGATCCCCTCTGCTCAGAGGGCATTACCGTCTTGCAAAATGGCATCCGCTTAAAAGCTGGCCTCCGTATTGCCCCTAACTCTATGATCAAACGTAGCCCTGATGGCTCCGAAACGGACCTCTTAGAAGCCGTGTGCGATAGCGATTTTGTAAGGAGGCAACTATGCTAACAAATGCTATGGGTATCATCTTAGCTGACCACCACCGGGTGGATTTGGCAGAAATTACCGCCGCTAGAGCCCTGGCTGCGGTGCCCTTCGCTGGCCGCTTCCGCATTGTGGACTTTATGCTTTCCAACATGGTTAACTCGGGGATCAAAAACGTTGGTATTCTGGCCTTAACCAAGTACAAATCCCTCATGGATCACCTGGGGACAGGAGCCTTCTGGGATCTAGACCGCATGCAGCAAGGCCTGACGATCATCCCGCCTTTTGTAGTCTCTAGTTCCGGACAGCCGGGACAAGAAGACTTGACAGGCCTTTTTGAATTCCTGTCAGCGGGCAGAGAAGATTACGTGGTGATTTCTAATGGCAACCTCATCTTGAATATTAAGCTAGATGAAATTGTCGAAGCCCATAGTGCCTCTCTTGCAGATATGACCATTCTGTACAACCACGACATTGGCAATCCTCTCAACAATGTTTCTCTCTTTCTAGAGGACGGTTATGTTGAGGATGTCCTAGTAGGGGCGCCTGATCCCAAGACGGATGTTTCCAGCATTGGCATCATGGTAATCAGCCGCAAGCTCTTGGTCGAGATGGTCTCTGAGGCCATGGCGCGGGGAGAGTCTGGCTTTGGCATTGAAACCCTCTTAAAGAAATATCCTACTTACCGCATACGCGGCCAAGAATATAAGGACCTCTGCCTCGATATTGACTGCTTAGCCTCCTTTTTCTCGGCTAATCTCCGTATGCTGGATCCCGAAGTGCGGGACCACCTCTTTAACCAAGAAGACCGGCCCATCTACACCAAAGTTAAAAACGAAGCCCCGGCTTTCTACGAAAAAGATTCCTTTGTGAGCAACTCCTTAATTTCTGACGGTTGTTCTGTCTATGGATCTGTTTCTAACTGTATTCTCTTCCGCGGTGTCCATGTCGGCCGTCATGCCAACCTGCATGACTGTGTCATTTTCCAAGATTCTTATATTGCTGAAGGCGCGGACCTGTCTTGTGTCATCCTGGATAAGAAAGCCTTGGTGAATGCTGGCGTTAAGCTCCAGGGTGCTACGGCATATCCTGTAGTTATTCGCAAGAACGCCAGAGTGTAAGGAAGGAAGTCTACAATGAGTGATGCCATGAAGATCTTATTCGTGAGCTCTGAGATGTCGCCCCTAGCCAAAAGTGGCGGCCTGGCAGATGTTGTTTCCGCTCTGCCGCAAGCGCTCCGGTCCCTGGGCCATGATGCCAGGGTGATTATGCCCCTCTATAAACAGATTAAAGACCGCTATCATGACCAATTAAACTTCATGTCCTGGTCCATGACTAAGTTGGGCTGGCGGTCCATGTACAACGGCCTCTTTCAGATGGAAATCAATGGGGTGCCCTGCTACTTTATCGATAATGAATATTATTTTGGCCATGACGGCATCTACTTGGACTACGCTTTCGATATTGAGCGTTTTGCCTTTTTCCAAAGGGCGATTTTGGATACCCTGGGTGAGCGCTTAGACTTCCACCCCCAGTTTCTCCATCTCAATGACTGGCAAGCGGGTGCAATCCCCTTGCTCCTAGAGGCCCACTATCAATCCAAGGGCTATTTCTTGGACCTGAAAACTGTCTTCACCATCCACAATTTAAAATATCAGGGCATCCAGGGGAGAGAAAAGATTCAAGACCTCCTCGACCTGCCAGATGCCTATATGCGAGAGGATAACTTCCTTAAAGACGGTGCCCCCAACTTTATGAAGGCGGGGATTGTTTATTCAAACCGAGTCACGACCGTTTCCCCCTCCTATGCCGAAGAGATCCTCCTGGATTACTACGGTGAAGGCTTAAACCATGTCCTCCAAGCCCAGGCTTGGAAGGTCAGAGGTATTTTAAATGCCTTGGACGTGGAGGAATACAATCCCAAGACAGATCCTCACCTTGCCATGCATTACGACCAGCGCAACTGGCGCAAGGGAAAAGCGGCCAATAAGCAAGCCTTACAGGAACGCTTAGGCCTGCCCCAAAGACCTGAAGTCCCTGTTTTCTCCATGGTCACCCGTCTGGTATCCCAAAAGGGCATTGATCTCTTGCTCTACATAGCGGATGAGCTGTTGGAACAAGATATGCAATTGGTGGTTATGGGCACGGGCGACTATCCCTATGAAGATGGGCTGAGGGCCCTTCAGGAGCGTCACCCCGATCGAATGAGAGCCATGATTGAATTTGATGAGCCAGGTTCTCGCTTGCTTTATGCAGGTGCAGATGTCTTTTTGATGCCATCTCTCTTTGAACCCTGCGGCCTCTCGCAGATGATGGCTATGCGCTATGGGACCCTGCCTCTAGTCAGGGAAACGGGTGGCTTGCGAGACACCGTCCAGCCCTATAATCGCTATGACGGCTCCGGAACAGGTTTTTCCTTCAACAATATCAACGCCCATGAACTGCTCTTTACCGCTAAAGAAGCCTTAAATCTCTACTATAATGATCAGCCTGCCTGGGGCCGTATGGTCCGCCGCGGCCTGACCGCAGATTTTTCTTGGGAAAAATCCGCTAAGGAATACCTCGAAGTCTACCAGTCGATCATCGACCAGGGCTAGGCTTCTTGCTATTGCAGGGGAGATGATGGTAAACTATTAAGCGGTTTTGCCCGTACTCAGTTCAGGGTTCGTCCGACCCCTACTTAGTATGTGGCCTATAAAAGGAGATATTTATGGACAAAGAAAAAAAGCAGAGCATCATCCAAGAGTACGCCACCCATGAAGGTGACACTGGTTCTCCCGAGGTGCAAATTGCCCTCCTGACGGAGCGGATTAACCACCTCACCGCCCACCTTAAAGATCATAATAATGACCACCACTCTCGTCGTGGCCTCTTGATTTTAGTAGGTAAGCGGAGAAGCCTTTTGGACTATCTCATGAAGGTTGACATTGAACGCTATCGTGATTTGATCGCCAAGCTTAACCTCAGAAGATAACTCAGTTAAACAAGGCGGGTGCAGGCCACCCGCCTTACTTTTAGGATCAGACCGTGGGTCGTAGACTGCGCTACTAAGTTGGACAAAGATTTAGTGGCGGAGTCTACAAGCTACAGTCTGATCCTTGGTAAAGGAAGGAAATATGGAAAAAAGAATTTTTAAAACACAACTTGCTGGCCGTACTCTGGAAGTAGAAGTCGGACAGCTGGCCCAATTTGCTAATGGCTCAGTCCTCATGCGTTATGGCGATACTGTCGTATTGGCTACAGCCACGGCGGCCGAGCCGCGTGAAGGTATCGATTTCTTCCCCCTGTCCGTTGACTATGAGGAAAAAATGTACGCTATCGGCAAGATCCCTGGAGGATTCTTGCGCCGTGAAGGCCGCCCCACTGAGAAGGCAACCCTGGTTTCCCGGATGATTGACCGGCAAATTCGTCCCTTTTTCCCCAAGGATATGCGGGACGATGTTACCGTCAACAACCTGGTCCTCTCCGTAGACCAAGATAATGCCCCTGAAGCGGTTGCTATGCTGGCTTCCTCTTTGGCCTTGAGCATTTCTGATATCCCCTGGGAGGGACCAATTGCTGGTGTGGCAGTGGGTCTAATTGATGGCCAAGTCATCATTTCTCCCACGGTGGAGCAAGCGCAAGCCTCGGAAATGGAACTCACTGTGGCTGGTTCTGAGACCAAGATTGTAATGATTGAAGCGGGTGCCAATGAAGTGCCTGATGAAGTCATGCTGGATGCGATTAAAGAAGCCCATATAGAGATCAAAAATCTGATTAACTTCTTTAAAGAAGTGACTGCAGAGGTGGGCAAGGCTAAGTATAGCTATACCTCTTTCGAGCTGAATCAGGATGTTTATCAATCCATATCAAATCAGTTCGAAGACCGGGTAAAGACTGCTATGCATACAGCTGATAAGGAAGAACGTGACCGGGATGTCAGCGCTTTGCGAGCAGAGATTGCTAGTTTCTTGGAACAAGCGCATCCTGACTATGTGGGTCAAGCAGGCGCCTTCTTGAATAAGCTTGAAAAGTCTGTGGTCCGCGCCATGCTCAAGCAAGACCAACGGGTGGATAACCGCGGTATGCATGAGATCCGTCCCCTCCATGCTGAGGTTGATGTTCTGCCTCGCACCCATGGCTCAGGCCTCTTCCAACGCGGACAAACCCAGGTTTTATCTATTGTGACCCTGGGTACCTTATCTAATGCTCAAACCCTGGACTCCATTGACTACGAAGTTTCCAAGCGCTATATGCACCAATATAACTTCCCCTCCTATTCTGTAGGGGAGACTAAGCCCAGCCGTGGCCCTGGCCGCCGGGAAATTGGCCATGGTGCTTTGGCTGAACGCGCTTTGGTGCCCGTTCTGCCTAGCGAAGAAGAGTTCCCTTACGCCATTCGGGTTGTCTCTGAGGTCACCATGTCCAACGGGTCTACCTCTCAGGGCTCGGTCTGCGGATCCACTCTCGCCCTTATGGCAGCGGGTGTTCCTATTAAACGCCCGGTAGCAGGTATTTCTTCTGGCTTGATTTCCAATCCTGATGATGACAATGACTACAAGGTCTTTATGGATATCCAAGGCATTGAAGACTTCTTTGGCGACATGGACTTTAAGGTAGCCGGTACGACTGAAGGTATTACCGCTATACAAGTGGATATTAAAAACAAGGGCCTGACCTACGATATGATCCGGGACGCTTTTGCTATCACCAAAGAAGGTCGTCTCCAGATTATCAATGAAGTGATCAAGCCTGCCATTGATCAGCCTCGTGCAGAACTTAGCCGTTTTGCGCCTAAGATTGAAAGCATCGATATTCCGGCAGACAAAATCCGTGAAGTTATCGGTTCTGGCGGTAAGAATATTAAGCGGATCACCGAAGAATCTGGCTGCGAGATTGATATCCAAGAAGATGGGCCCGTTGGCCATGTCTTTATCGCCTCTCCTGACTCAGATTCCGCTGAGACAGCGATTAAGCTCATTCGGACGATCGCCTTTGACCCCGAGCCGGGCGAGGTTTTTGCCGGAACAGTCACGCGCCTCATGAACTTTGGCGCTTTTGTAGAATATGCGCCTGGTAAAGAAGGCCTGGTCCACATTTCCAAGTTGTCTTGGGACCATGTCGACAAGGTTGAGGATGTCGTGGAGCCGGGCCAAAAAGTTCGGGTTATCGTCTATGATATCGACTCTCAAGGCCGCGTAAACCTTTCTATGCGAGACCTCATGCCGAAACCAGAAGGCCTGCCTGTCCGCGAGGATAATGACCGCCGTGACCAGCGCCGAGATAATCGGGAAGGTCGGGAAGGCCAAGGCAATCGCGATTCCGGCTCTAACAGAGGCCGCGGACGGAACAGAGACGACAAGCGCAAGAACTTTGACCGGCCCCGTCGTGACTTTGATGACGACGACCGTAACATTAATGTAAGAGATTTCTAATTGGCTATGCCCAAAGCTTTCACGGCTCTACGCCGTTATGCTGCCCTTAAATCTATACCCTTACTACACCAAACGGCCCAGCTTCTGGGCCGTTTGGGTACTGCCATGCCTGGGGAAGTCGCGCTCAAGATTTATCCCTCACTTTTGGCAGATCTTTGCCAGGGCCAAGCGGTGACCTTGGTCACGGGGACGAATGGCAAGTCTTCTGTTTCTGCTCTCTTGGCGCAGATGCTAAGGGAGTCCGGGCTCAGCGTTATCCATAACGCCGGTGGAGCCAATATGGCCTCTGGCCTGGTGACAGCCCTGGGCTTGCAGAGCAAAGATCTGGCTCAAGACCAGGCCAAGCTGGTTTTTGAAATTGACGAAGCTTGGTTTGCCAA
>JAQYCV010000018.1 GCA_028724525.1 Clostridiales bacterium | reverse complement strand
TAATTATACATGTACAAGACCACAAATAAAAGTCTTTGAACAAAATGATTAATCCATCGATACTTTCTACTTGTAAGAAAAAAGCGGAAGTTGGCCAAGGCCTTGTGTTTCGGATTTTCAGATTCTCGGGCAAAAATGCAGCTAATGGATGGGCTCGCAGACAAGTTTGCAAGTAGTGGATGGTAAAGAGGACAAATCTTCAAGTAATGGGTGATTTGACCGCTAGAATCCACCCATTACTTGCAAATTTGCCTGAATTCTCGAAAATCCAAAAAGCATACCCAAAAACATACCCCAAAAGCATGCCCAAGCAGTATGCGAAAAAACTTGTAATAGAAAAAATAGCCCCCGCCAATCTGCGGGAGCTATTTTCTTGAGGAGACTGTGAGCCTACGCTTCAGTGTAGACTCTTATGTAAAGATGTATGTACGCTTGCTTAAAGCTACTTATTCGTCCTCACCTGTGAGTTCGATCTTGCGGGTGCTTTTGACGTTTTCCTGCTTCTTCGGCAGGTCGAGGGTCAGGACACCGTTCTTAAAGCCGCCTTCGATGGCGTCTGCACGGATGCCGGAGACGTCGAAACGTCTGGTGAAAGAGCCTGAACGACGTTCTTTGTAGATGTAATTCTTGCCCTCTTCTTGTTTGGCATCATCCTTATGGGCCTCAATGGTCAACATATCACCGTCTAACTCGATGCTGATGTCGTCTTTAGTGAAGCCTGGCAGGTCAGCGGTTAATACATACTTGTCCTCTTGCTCTTCCAGGTCCACATGCAACTTGCTAAAGGGGTTCTCCTGGCTGGCGCGGTCATCTAGGTTGAAGAAATCATTGAAGAAGTCTAAGCTCCTTGCCTCAAAAGGTGTTAATCCATATCTGCTCATATTTTTGTCCTCCTATATCGTGTATCGTGGTTTTCTCTATCTATATCAAAAGTCTTGGCGCGGGTCCTGTACGGGCCTTGGCTCTTCAACTGATGCCAGTATAGACAGCTTTTATGATCGTAATTAGGAAAACTTTGAAGGAAATGTTAAAGATTAGCACTCAAATAAGAAGAGTGCTAATCATAAGTTCCCTGACTGACTTGAAAGAAGGCAAAGAGGGCGTCTAAATCCTCAAAACGATAGAGGGCTAACTCGGAATGGGCTGCTGGACCAAAGCCTGCCGCTAGGAAGTTCCCGGCATGGGCAGCTCCCAGGCCGGCTTCTGCATCTTCGACAACCATGAGGTCAGAGGGAGAGAGGCCGAGCTTATCCGCGGCCTTGAGGAAGACCTCCGGGTGGGGCTTGGAATGCTGAATATCTGTGCCATCTGTGATGGCATCAAAGGTGTCTAGGAGGGCCAGGCGGTCTAAAATGAAAGTGGCATTTTTGCTGGAGGAGGCTATGCCCAGCTTGTAACCTGCTTCCTGTAGGGCCTGGAGGGCCCGGCGGTGCCGGGGGGCGAAGTCATCTGGCGTTAATTCTTGGAGAAATGCGCGGTAGTAGGTATTCTTCCGGTCTGCCAGTGCCAATTTTTCTTCCACCTGATAGCGGTTATGGGCACCGGCTTTTTCTAATAGCAGGTCCAGGCTGGCCATGCGGCTGACACCCCGGAGGGCATCGCCCAAGGAGGGGTCGAAGCGAAGCCCTTCCTCTTGGGCCAGGCGTTGCCAGGCCTGGCGGTGAAAACGGTCGGTGTGGACGATGACCCCGTCCAGGTCGAAGAGGATGCCCAAAATGGCTGGCACTTGAGCTTGATGTGGGGAGACATGCCTAGGGGAGAGATTCATTTTACAGCTTCCTTTCAGATCTACTCATCTTAGATCTCTTAATAAGTATAGGGTTCTTATCTGCGGGTGTTTTGTATATAATTAGTAAAGTAACATAAAATTAAGCATTTTCATCTTTTCGCTTTAAAAGGAGTGTGCCAGATATGAACTTGCACAAGGTGACAGCCAAGGATATTGAGGAGATGAAGACGGCTATCAATTCCCTCCGCCTCCTCATTCGCTTGCCTATTTGGCTTTACTTCCAGAATCAGGTCCTTTACCCCCCTCCGCCTGACCAGGGTCTAAAACTGCCAGACCTGACCCGGCTACCTATTAAAAGAGGCCATGTGAGTCTCGCCCAGCACACACGGGCCATGGACCGGTCTCGTTATATTTTTGTTGAACTGGATGATGAATATGCGATTGTCCTAGGTCCTTATCTCTATGACACGGATGAGCTCAACCCTGATTACTGGTTGCGCCAGGGCCTCTTTGACTTAAATGAAAGCGAAGAGGCCAGCCAGCTGATCGATGGTCTGGATCGGATTTCCTACGATTCTGCCGTCATCATTGGACGCTATCTGGCGGAGTTCAGCCGGACTGTGGTGAATTATATTGAGCATGAGCGGGGGAGTGCTCGCCAAACAAGAACCCTGAATCAGTCCCATTTGGAACAGGTGCGAGCAAAGCTGATTAACAATCCGCAAAATGCCATTTTTGGTCTATCGGCCCATACTGAGCTCTTCTTTGAAGCTATGGCCGAGGCTAGCGAGGATCAGGCAGACGAAGATCAGGGCAGTCTAGAGGAATTTTCCGGCTACCTTTCTACCAACTTGCCCGAAAAATACTATCGCGCTCAGATGGAAGACCGGTCCACCCAGTTCTCCCACTCAGATATTCTCATGGAAGAGGAGATGAGTAAGGGCATCGCGGATGGGGATGCGGAGACTGCTCTCCGGGCTCTCAAGCAACTCAATAATCGAGAAAAGGCCAAGCTCTCCCAGAACCCCCTGCGGTCCCTCAAAAATGCCCTCATTGGTTCGATCACGATTTTCACCCGGGCAGCCATCCGGGGAGGCGTGGACTACAGCTCCTGCTTTACTCTTTCAGATGCCTATATCCGGCAGATCGATGAGGCCCGTTCAGAAGATGACCTAGATACGATCGAGGAAAGGGCCCTCCTAGACTTTACCAGCCTGGTTAGCCAAGAGCAGGAAAACCAGCAGCGCTACAACCAGACAGTCCTGCAAATCATGAAGTACATTAATGCCAACCTGGTGGATGACTTAAGCCTAGATGTCTTGGCCCAAGAATTTCATCTGCACCCGGCCTATCTTTCCAAACTCTTTAAGCAGGAGACAGGGGAGGGCATCAACCGCTTCATCCGGGCTAAACGCTTGGAAGAGGCTGCTTCTATGCTCAAGTACACCAACAACAGTATTGAGGACATAGCGGAATTTTACTGCTTCTCCTCGCAATCCCACTTTACCCGGCAATTCAAGGAGCACTTCGGTGTTCCCCCGGCCCGCTGGCGCCGGGATGCCAACCGGGACAGGCTCCAAAATTAAGAGCCTGGCTCTGGCCTTGGCCTGCAAATGTTACGCGCTGGCGGCCCGTGAGACTTTATACTTGTTTTATAACTTTAATGGACCCTATTTTGAGCCTGCCCGGTCCTGCTGGGCGTGAGGAGGAATTTATGCATATATCGAAAGATTTTGGTCAGAAGAGGAATAGGATGCTTGTGACTCTCTTAGTTCTTGTGATGACCCTGCTAGCCAGCCTGGGACCGGGGGTAGCAGTGCAAGCATCGGAAGATATTGTCAATGTAGGTGTCACCTACACCTTCAATACCTTAAACCCCCTGCTTTACGACGCGACCATTGTCAACCATGCGGCCATCAGCTTGCAATTTCAGCCCCTGGTGGAGCTGAAGTCTGATATGACCTTTGACTACCTGATCGCCGATAAAGTGACCACTGAAGACAATCTGACCTTCACCATCCATCTTAATGATGAGGCTGCCTGGTCTGATGGTCAGCCCATTACAGCGGACGATGTCATCTTTACCATCCTCAAGACTACCAGTAAGGGGATTGGCAATTTAAATGTCTACAATTACAGTAACTTTGAGGGTTTTGATGCAGGTGGCCAGCTGGCTGATGATGCTAAGCTGGAGGATGTGCCCGCCCTTAAAAAACTGGACGAGAAGACTTTTAGTCTCACTGCCCGCCATCCCATTCCCCTGAATAGCTTTCTGGCCTCTTATCTCCGCTATATCTACCCCCTGCCCAGCCATATCTTGGATGGCCAATCCGCCGAAGAGCTGAGGACTTCCACCTGGTTTAATGCCCCTGATGTCGTGTCGGGCCCCTACCGTTTGGTCGACCTCAACCTGGACCACTATGCAGCTTATACGGCCAATGAGGACTATTGGCGGGGGAGCCCCCAGATCAAGAGCCTCAACCTTAAGATCGTCCAGGGCTCGGGTATCCTAGCTGGTCTCCAGTCCGGCGAGCTGGATATTGTCCCAGCCACCATGGCAGCCATACCGGTAGAAGACCAGGCAGTGATTTGTGAAATGGAAGGTCTGACTGCCAGCTATGACAAGCCCTTAACCAATAACTATCTGTTTATCAACTTGGAATCCATCCCCGATGTCCATGTCCGCCGGGCCATTCTCCAGGGGATTAACCGCCAGCTCCTTTTGGAGGGTTTCCTCCAGGGCCAGGGGGAAGTGACCGACGGCTTCCTGAACTCCTACTCCCCCTACTTTGACGACCAGCTAGAAGCGGCGGCCTTTGATCCCGCGGCGGCCAAGGATGAGATGGCAGAGGCCGATTGGAGCCAAGACGAGCCCCTGCTCTTCCTGATCAACTCCGGCGATCCGCTCATGACCCATGTCTCCAATGTGATTGTTCAGCAACTCAAGGACTTGGGTCTGGACGTCAAGGTCCAGGCTATGGACCTGGGTTCTCTCCTGGGAGAAGTGAACCAGCACAAGTATGATCTCATGGCGGTCCAGTACACCATGGTGCCCATTGATCCCCTGGCCGACATGGTTTGGCTGGCTTCATCCAGCGAAGATGCCGTCAACTGGTCTAACTACCAGAGCGAAGAAATCAATACGCTTTTAGACCAGGCGGCCTTGGTGAAAGACGGGGACACCGAGAGCATGCAGGAGGTCCTGGGAAAAATTGACCGGCTCATCCAGACCGATGTCCCCCTGGTCAATCTCTATGTAGAAAGTCCTCTGAGCGTCGTTTCAGACCGGGTGGACCATGTGAGCCCGGGTTCCTATGGCATGTTTAATGATGTCCATAGCTGGACTTTAGTCGACTAGACCTGGTTTTGGACAGGCCCGCAAATGACAGGAAGGAAGATTGTGGCAGAAACAGCAGACAAGGCATGTCTTGATCGGGGGACCGTCCCCCTCTTAGAAGTCCAAGACCTGGAATTGACTTTCCACTCAGATTTTGGCGACCACAGCTATTTGCAGGGTGTCTCCTTCAAAATCTATCCGGGCGAAGTCGTAGGCCTGGTGGGAGAATCTGGCTCCGGCAAGTCCATTACTTCTTTGGCTATTATGGGCCTCCTAGCTAAGAATGGTCGGGTTTCTGGCGGTCGTATTCTTTTCAAAGGCCAGGACCTGACTCAAATGTCCGAGTCAGACCTCGATACCATCCGGGGCCGGCATATTTCTATGGTCTTTCAAGATGCCCTGACGAGCTTGAATCCTGTCTTTACTATTGGTAATCAACTGCGGGAAGCAATCCGGGCTCACCGGCCCCTATCCCGTCGAGAAGCCAATCAGGAGGCTATCGACCTCCTGACCCGAGTGGGCCTCCCCCGGGCTAAATCTGTCATGCGCCAGTATCCTCATGCCCTGTCCGGGGGCATGCGGCAGCGGGTGATGATTGCCATGGCCATAGCGGGCGAGCCGGAGCTCATGATCGCAGACGAGCCCACCACGGCCCTAGATGTCACGGTGCAAGCCCAAATCATGGCCTTGATTAAGTCCCTGGCCCAGGAGCGGGGCACGGCTATCCTGATCATTAGCCACGATATTGGCCTCTTGGCCCAGATGGCTGACCGGATTTTAGTCATGTATGCCGGCCAACTTGTTGAGGAGTCGGAACTCCACCAGCTCTTTGAGGATCCTGGCCACCCCTATACTGCTGCCTTGCTGCGGTCGGTCCCTAGTATTACGGACTCTAGTGACCGCCAGCTCCACTCCATCCCCGGCGTGGTGCCAGCTGACTATGCCGGCCTTGAGGGCTGCCGCTTTTATGACCGTTGTTCTTTTGCCCGGGAGTCCTGCCGGGTTAATCGCCAAGATATGACGACCTTGCCCAGTGGGCAAAGGGTCCGGTGTGAACGGGCGGCCCAGGGAGATTTTAGTAATCTGGCCTGGCTAGGTAAGGAATTGGTTGATCCAGCGGGAAATACTGCCAGGAGGTGCGACTAGGATGTCTTGTAAGCGCAAAGCCCTCCGGTCTGACCAGGTCCTGCCCCAGCTTATCAAGCTGGAAGACCTTAAGCGTTACTATGCCTCTCGGTCGGAGGAAAAGTGGTTTGGCCAGGATATTGTGAGAGCCGTAGATGGGGTCGACTTGACCCTCTATGAAGGAGAAACCCTGGGCCTAGTCGGGGAGTCCGGTTGTGGCAAGTCTACTCTGGGCAAGCTGGCCATTGGCTTGGACCAGCCTACCAGCGGCCAGGTTCTCTACCGGATGCAGAACCTGCATGGCTTAAGTGGAGAAGCCAAGCATCGGGCCCGACTTGACCTGCAGATGATCTTTCAAGATCCCTATTCCTCGCTCAATCCCCGCAAGCGGATTTATGATATCTTGTCCACCCCCTTGCTCTACCATGGCCTGGTAGAAAAACACCAGCTAGACCAGGAGCTCAAACGCCTCTTAGACCTGGTCGGCCTGCCTGCGAATAGTGTTCGCCGCTATCCCCACGAATTTTCTGGCGGCCAGCTGCAGAGATTGGGCCTGGCGGCTGCCCTCTCCTTAAAACCCAAGCTGATTGTCTGTGATGAGCCGGTTTCTGCCTTGGATGTGTCCATTCAGGCCCAAATTCTGAACCTGCTTTGCTCCCTCCAGGAGGAATTAGGCTTTGCCTATCTCTTTATTGCGCACGGCCTGGCGGCGGTTAAGTATATTTCCGACCGCATTGCGGTTATGTACCTGGGCCGGATCGTAGAGATTGCCCCAGCAGACGAGCTTTTTGCCCGCCCCCTCCACCCCTATACCCAGGCTTTGATTGCGGCTTCTCCCATACCCCACCCCGACCTGCCTACGGATGAGAGTAAGCTTTTGACCGGGGAGGTGCCTTCTAATATCCATCCGCCCCAAGGCTGCCCCTTCCACCCCCGTTGCCCCCTGGCCCAGGATTCCTGCCGCGAGACCCGGCCTGAGCTGGAATCGGATGGTAGCTATCCTCAATTTGGGGACTGCCGGTCCTACCGCAAGTCTCACTGTGTCGCCTGCCCCGTCATGCTGACAAAATGGCATAAGGCCAGGCAGGAGGGGCGCCCCATGCCCTATGCCTTCCCCGGAGCCAAGCGCACGGCCCCAGACTATTTGGAGGAAAGAGATGAGAACTAAGGGTATCTTGCGCTATATTCTCAAGCGCCTCTTAATTGCTATCCCTGTCCTGCTGGGCATTACCTTTCTAGATTTCCTCATCATGAATCTGGCGGGCAATCCCCTGGCCATGCTCATGGGACCTCGAGTGTCCCAGGGGGCAGTAGAAGCCAGGGCCTTAGAGCTAGGTCTTGACCAGCCCCTCTTAATTCGCTATGGGGTCTGGCTAGGCCAGGTCCTCCAGGGAAATTTAGGCTATTCCATCAAGTCCTTTGAACCCGTAGCGGGCATGATCCGCCAGCAGCTGGGCCCCACCCTTATGCTCATGGGGAGCTCCCTGGTCCTCTCCCTCCTGATAGCTATCCCTGCGGGCATTTATTCGGCCGTCAAACAGTATTCAGTTGGAGACTACATCATTGTGGGCTTTTCCTTTTTATCCATCTCCGTTCCCAGCTTCTTCCTGGCCCTGGTCTTTATCTATCTTTTCTCCAGCCAACTTGGCTGGCTCCCTTCCTCGGGCATGTACACCCTGGGTAGCGACCGGGCTTGGGCCGATGTGGCCAAGCATATGATCATGCCGGTCCTCGTGATGACGGCCTCTCTGGTGGGTAATAATATCCGCTATATCCGGTCTGGCATGCTGGAGATTCTCCAGGCCAACTACCTGCGGACCGCTAAGGCCAAGGGGATTGGCCAGACGAAGGTCATTGGCAAGCACGCCTTCCGCAACGCCCTGATCACGATTGTCACCGTCATTGGCATGCAGATTCCCATGCTCTTTGGCGGGTCCATTATTATTGAACAGGTCTTTGCCTGGCCCGGCCTGGGTCTTATGACCATGTCCGCTATCCTGGCCCGGGACTATCCGGTCATTATGGGAACGGCCCTCCTGGCAGCCGTGGTGGTCCAGCTAGCTAACCTGGTCACGGATATTGTTTATGTCCTGATCGACCCGACTATTAGCTTGGAATAGGAGGCTTGCTTATGATGGACCCTCAAGTCAAAACAATCGACCAAGCCGAGTATGAGTCTGCCCCTGTGGGCGAGTCCTATCTGGCTTCCGTCTGGCGGCGCTTTAAGCGGCATAAGCTGGGCATGGTGTCCCTGGGCCTCTTCCTCCTGCTCCTGGTCTTGGCCATTCTGGCCCCTGTCCTCTCTCCCTATGATCCCAATGCCATCGTCGGCGGCTTTGGTCAGCCGCCTTCTCGAGACTTTCTTTTGGGCACTGACCTATCAGGCCGGGATGTCCTGTCCCGCCTCTTACATGCCAGCCGGATCTCTCTGGTGGCCGGGGTCCTGGTAACCCTTTTATCTACCACTGTGGGGGTCAGCCTGGGCCTGATTTCCGGCTTTTTTGGGTCTTGGGTAGACAGTGTGATCATGCGCTTTACCGATATGGTCATGTCCTTCCCCTATATGCTCCTGGTCCTCATGTTCGCAGCTATCTTTGAGCCGGGACTCTGGTCTATTATCCTCATTCTGGGCTTGGTTAACTGGCCAGGCGTGGCCCGCCTGGTGCGGGGTAATGTGCTCTCGCTGCGAGAGACACCCTTCATCAAGAGGACTCAGGTTCAGGGCCTGCCGGGCCGGCAGATTCTCTTTGGAGAGATCCTGCCCAATACCATTGCCCCCATCCTGGTCCATGCGACTTCCGTCATGGCCTTTGCCATCCTGGACGAGGCGGCCCTTTCTTTTTTAGCCATGGGGGTTCAGCCGCCTACGGCCAGCCTGGGCAATATGTTGGGTGACGCCAAGTCCCTCACCATCCTGACGGACAAGCCTTGGCTGTGGCTCCCTTCCGGCCTGGTGATCGTGATTTTGGTGATGGCGATAAACTTTATTGGGGATGCCCTGCGGGATGCGGTCGACCCCACGAGCTCTCGGTCTTAATTAGCAAAAAGATAACAAGCAAAAACCCTGCCTCCAGCTGGCCAGCAAGAGGCAGGGTTTTTTACTTGTATTAGGGCTGATTAGGCTTTGGCTAAGTTAGGCCTCATTGGAGGGGTGGGTCAGCTTCATGGGATCCAGAATCTCCTGGAGCTGGTCAGCGGTGAGATCAGTCTCCCGCAGGGTGACTGCCCGGATGGTATCCCCAGTCTCCATGGCGATATGGGCGATGTCTGCGGCCTTCTCATAGCCAATGTGGGGGACCAGGGCTGTGACCAAGATAAGGCTACCTTCCAGCATTTCCTGGATCCGGTCCCGGTTGGCCGTGATGCCTTCTACGCAGTTGACCCTTAGGGTATAGGCTGCTTGGCCCAGACCAATAATGGACTCGAAGAGATTGTAGAAGAGGACGGGCTCAAAGGCATTCAGCTCAAATTGACCACCCTCAGCGCACATGCTGATGGTGACATCATTGCCGATGATATTGAAAGCCACCTGGTTGACCACTTCGGGAATAACTGGATTGACCTTGCCCGGCATGATGGAGGATCCATTCTGGCGGGCGGGCAGGTTAATAATCTTGTAGGCAGCGCGGGGGCCGGAAGCCATGAGGCGGAGGTCGTTGGAGATCTTGGACAGGGTCACGGCCATGGCTTTAATGGCTGAAGACACAAGGACAAAGCCATCTAGGTTTTGGGTGCCGTCAAAGAGGTCAGACGCAGTTTCCATGGGATAGCCCGTCACTTCGGCCAGGCAGTCATTGATGTGGTCCAGATAATACTTGCTGGCATTGATACCGGTGCCGATCGCTGTCCCACCCATGTTGTTGACATACATATAATGTTCTGTCTTTTCAATGGCCTCGATGTCGCGCTTGACGGCTTCTGCATAGGCATGGAAAGCCTGGCCTAGCCGCATGGGGACAGCATCTTGCAGTTGGGTATAACCGACCATGACGATGTCGTTAAATTCCTGGGCCTTGGCACGGAAGGCAGTCTCCAGGTCGCGGAGCTTGGGCAGGGCTTCCCGCAGGAGGCGGATGACGGTGAGTTTGCCAGAAGTGGGGAAGACGTCATTGGTCGATTGGGCCATATTCACGTGATCATTAGGATGGACGGGGTTGTAGGAGCCCAAGTCGCCGCCCAGGATTTGGCTGGCCCGGTTGGCGATGACTTCGTTAGCATTCATGTTGGCAGAGGTGCCTGCGCCACCCTGAATAGGATCGCAGATAAAATCTTCGTGGAACTTGCCGGCGAGAATTTCATCACAGGCCTG
>JAQYCV010000017.1 GCA_028724525.1 Clostridiales bacterium | reverse complement strand
CAAAGAGGGCCACTAACACCCCGGTCAGCAAACTCTTCAACAGGAGAGGGTAAAGGCTCCCTTTATCCTCTGCTGCGGCTTCGTTGCTTCTACCCTCTGCTGTGGCGCCTTCGTTAACTTCGCCTGCAACGCCGGTTTCGGCTCTAATGGCATCTTCGGCTACTGACGTAACTTCATTATTCGGATCTATGCTCTCTATGTTCACGTTTTCCACCAACCTCTCTAACAAAACCACAAATGATTATACAACTACGGTCTAAAGAGGATAGTCATGATGGGAAAGCTTGTGGATTTTTATTTTCACTGTTTTCACAGGTTCTCAGTTGAGCTGAATAGCAATAAAAAGCCTGTGGAATCCCTAAAGTCGGAATTCCACAGGATTTCCCTGTGTTTTCTGGATTGCCAGCACCTGTGAATTCCTCTAAATGGCCTTTCCACAGGCTTTATTCAGGTCATTTTATGAAGGAATTTCTTGTGAAATCCCTTTTGACTTGTTTTCACATGAGTTCGCTTAATTTTGATGGTGTAAAAATGCCTGTGGAATCACTCAAATCGAAATTTCACAGGGATACAGGAGGTCCTCGGGTTCACAAAAGCTTGGGGAATTATGGAAACGGCAATTTCACAGGATTTTTCCCATTTTTCCTAAGGCACAAAGTCCTGTGAATATATTATTTTTGATATTGCACAGCAAACAGCTGTGCTTCGGATATAAAAACGCCTGTGTGATCCTTCTTTTATCATTTTCACAGTAAGTAGCTTGTGCTTCAGATATGAAAAAGCCTGTGGAATCCCTAACGTCGGAATTCCACAGGCTTTATCTAGATTTAGTCCGCTATGGCTGAACTTTGGATAGAGGCTTGGCCTTTCCAAAATGCCTTGGCCCTCCATCAGGAGGGAGCTTGCCCCTGTTTCAGAATAGTCCGACTATCTCAGCCCGCCAAAATTAAATCACAAAATGCAGGAAGCGCAGGATTTCCCACCAGTCATCTGCCTCATAAATCAGGCAACGGCTGCCGTCTGTTTGGGCGCCAGGATAGAAGGAATTCTTGTAGCATTCGGGATGGTCTTTATAAACCAGCTCTATCCTGAAGTATTTGGGCAGGCTAAAGGGCTTGGGTAAGTCCCTGCTCAGGGCCTTATCGACAGCTTCCTTGATCAGGCTGAGGGCCTTGTCTGGGTGAATGGAATGGGTGCAGGCTCCAACCCCCTTTTGGGTCGCCACGGTTTCCACTTGAGGCAGGTCTTGCTTGGCTACTTGGCAGAGGCCTTGGTCTCCGGAGAGGACCAGGAGGGGAACGCCGTAATAGGCCGCGGTCAACATGTTGATGTAATACTCGCTCACTAAGCGGCCATTTAAAGTGATGGAGAAGATCCGAGAGCTGGAAAAGCTGTGGGAGAGAGGGTTTTCACCTGACCCGGCCCGGCTGTGATAGCCGATCATGAAACAGCCGTCGAAGGATTCGTCAATGCCGTCCATCATGGTTTTAGGACTACCTGCCCAGCCTCGGATAAAGCTACATTTCTGGGGAAACATGGCGGGGGTCATGTTGCGCGCACTTGCGTGGGCATCTCTTACCACAATTTCTGAGGCACCCCGCGCGACCGCCGCCTCGGCCGCAGCTGCGGCCTCTTTGGTCATTTGTTCTGCAAAATATTTATAGGCTTCTTCTTTGTTGTTGGCCTCTAGCCAGTTGGAAATGCCGGCCACGCCTTCAATATCCACACTCATATAAAGTTTCATGAAGATGTCCTCCTTTTTTCGGATTATGACACCTTTCTAGCGGGGAAGCCAGGGCCGGATTTCTGTCTGCAAAAAATAAAAAAGGAGCCAAGCAGGGCGGCTTGGCTCCAGGGTTTTCTAGGAAATGTGCTTGCCGATAGCTCCAGAAAAATGCCGACGGCAAGAACTTCAGAATAGTTGCCTTACAGCAGTTTTTCGATCTTTGCGGCCAATTCTTCTGGTGTGGTAGGGGAGGCATAACGGCCAACCAGCTTGCCCTCACGGTCAAAGAGGAATTTTGAGAAGTTCCAAGGAATGTCCTTGCCCCAGTGCTTGCCGCCATGATGCTGGATAAAGAAATCGTAGAACTTGTGATCCTTGGGCACGTCTACGAGCTCGTCGGCTTTTTGGTCCTTCATCCATTGATAAAGAGGCAGGGCATTTTCGCCATTGACTTCAACCTTGGCCAGAACGGGGAAGGTGACCCCGTAGTTCATGCGGCAGAACTCCTGAATTTCTTGATTGCTGCCTGGCTCTTGGCCTTCAAATTGGTTACAGGGGAAGCCGAGAATCTCCAGCCCTTGATCCTTATAAGTCTGGTAGAGTTTTTCCAAACCATCATATTGGGGGGTAAAGCCACATTTGCTAGCGACATTGACGATCAAGAGGACCTTGCCCTTATAATCGGCGAGATTGAGCTCGCTTCCATCGGATTTTTGAACTTTGAAATCATAAATAGTTTGCATCTTGAACTCCTTCTGCGCTTCAAAACAGAGCGCCTGTATCTTTAGGTCGAGTGCGAGGTCTATTTTGGCACAAGAATGCCAGGCACTCAGACTGCTTTATTACTCATATATACAGTCTAAGGCATGTGGAAGAAGATTTTGGTATCGCTAGTTTCCAGTGGCTGAGACTTTTACCCTAGCCCGAGCGTGGTGAGTCCGAGCATTTCAAGCCCTACTAGCCTGATAAGGCCTGAGCTCCTTAGTTATAGCTGTCTAGGATGGCCCGGAGTTGGGCCCAGTCCTGGTCTAGGTAATTAATACCTAAAATGCAGTCAATTTCGGGTCGCCAGCCTAGGGGATTGCTGGCCCAAAGCTGGAGGGAGCAGTCGGCCCAGGCCTTGGGGGTCAGGGGAAAACGGCGGCCCTCCTCATCTTGCAAGGTGTAGCCAGAAGCTTGTTTTTGGCCAGACTTCTTGTTTTCCCGTCTCCGTCTGCAAAGGCCGCAAGCCTCCAGGCCCCGGGAGTAGCCGATGGGGCAGAAGCGGGTGAACATGGCTTCCAGAGGGCCTGAAACGAGGAGGATTGACCGACTTTGCCCAGCAGAGCAGGCGGCTGCCAGATCTTCTTGTTCCCCCTGGCTCAATTCTGGCGAAATCATCAAGCCAGCGTAGCCCCGAGTCGACAAAAAGGCGTAGCTTTGGCGATTGCTGATTTGGGCACCCTGCCACAGATAGAGGTCTAGCTTGCCTGCAAGCTCCAGGTCCAGGCTACTTTGGCCAAGAAGTTCAGCCAGCCCGCTAGTGGGGCTGACCAAGGCCTTGAGGCCCTGACCGATAAGTTCCGACAAAGTAGCTTCGATACTTTTGTCGCAGGACCAGGCCCGTAAGGGGGAAAGATAAGCCCCCCAACTTGCGGGCTGAAGGTCCCAGCTGAGGAGCCCCTGCTGGGCAGCCTGATAGACCTCTTCCAGGGGCAGGACATAGAGTTCGCCCGCCTGTCCATCCAGAGCAGACAGGTCATCCCCCGCCTGGTAATTGGGCAGGTAGATGATCTTTTTGACTTGAGCCTCTGTGTAAGTGGTGGCAGAGTTAAGATTCGGCCTTTCAATAGGCCTGTTAGAGGATTCCACCTGGTCTTCTCGCTCCTTGGCTGGTCCCTTTATCCCGTCATAAGTGGCCATAAGCGTGGCCGGGCCAATCGCCCTTTCCGTTGTAGCCATGAGCTTGTCCAGGCCTGCCCGCCTCAAGGCGTTGAGGTCGGAAATCCGCCAGCTGGGCAGGTCCTCTGGACTCAAATCTGTCTCAAAGGATGCCAATTCGTAGGGGGTATTCCCCAGCTTGCCCATCTGCTGGCGGATCCGGTCCAAAGATAAGGGCGAACCGGTTTCCTGGGGAGGGTTTTCCAAGTCTTCTGATCGGATGACCACGGATTTGTTGGAGGTAGAAAGTTCCAAACAATAGGACCGGCCAGACTCTTGAGTCTTCGCCGAGTGATCAGCGGATAGCCGCATCTGCAGGCCTTCTTTCTTGGGCAGGGCTTGTTCGCGCAGGTCTTGATCTGCCACACGAACTTGCTTCTGCTGCCAAACGGTCAGGGGCAGGCGGAGCTGGCGGAGAATACGGGGATGAAAACCCTGGATTTCGACAAGGCCGCCTGTCTTTGAACGGCGGACAAGTCCCACAGGCGCAGACGCCACGCTCACCCCATCGGCATTTTTTAAGCTGATCTGACTACCCGGACCGGGCAGGTAATCCTTATCTCTGGGGCAAGACCAGGATCCGGGCCTTGTCCTATCCCGATCTCCGCCTCCGGCGTGGAGCCCAGTTGCTGCCTCTGTCTCTGGCCGGTAGACCAAAATCCCCTGCCGGTCCCGGACTTCCGTGACCTGGCCTAAAAAATAGCCATAATGGCCCACTTGGTCTGGGCTCAGGAAGTCTGCATCCCGCTGATTCTGGAGGAAGGCAGCCTGAAAACCCCCACCCCGGTTGAAGGCGATAGTGAGATCTCTTTCCCGCTCTGCTGTGAAAATTTGCGAATCTGACAAGAGACTTTGCGGCTTCGACAATAGATCCTCTGGCTTCGACAAAAGACTTTCAGGATCCGACAAGGCCTGGTCCAATTCCGTCAAAGCCTGTTGAAAAATCGCGGTCACTTGGGCCTGATACTCCGGACTGCGCAGGCGACCTTCAATCTTCAGGAAATCTACGCCAATTTCCGACAATTCCTTGAGGTAGGGGAAATAGCTGAGGTCCTTGGGCGACAAATAGGCGGCGGAAGGACGAATTTGTCGATTATTTTCCAAGACTTTGTAGGACAGGCGACAAGGCTGGGCACAGGCCCCCCGGTTGGCACTCCGGCCCCCACGACTAAAGCTCATGTGGCACTGGCCCGAAACCGACATGCAGGTTGCCCCATGGACAAAAACTTCGACCTCCAGGCCCCGACTATGGGCGTAGGCGGTAAGGTCAGCGATCTGGTCCAGACTCAACTCCCGGGCCAGGACAACCCGGCTGACTCCTAGATCGACTAACTCCGTGATCTGCTCGCGGCTCCCGACACTACATTGGGTAGAGGCATGAATAACCACGTCCGGCAGGCACTCCCGCAAGGCCAGCATGAGCCCCTTATCCTGGACAATGATGGCCGCTACCCCCGCCTGGACCGCCTGACGGGCCAGGTCCAGAGCCTGGGCCATTTCGTCATCTCGAATCAAAACATTCAGGGTAAAGTGAATCTTAGTTCCCACCAGCCGGGCTTGGCTAACCAAGTCTGGCAGGTCAGACAAGGCAAACTGGGCCTCCTCGGACCGGGCATTCAGGTCGCCCGCCCCCAAGTAAATCACGTCCGGCTTCTGCGCCAGAACCGCCTTAAAACCCTGCCAATTTCCTGCAGGAGCTAGTAATTCCATACCCAATTGCCTCACCCTGTTTCAGTAACTCACTTACTTTTCTTGCTTTATTTACTGCATGTCTCATGTATGCTTTAGCTACAAACGCCACTTCACTCGTTTTTGCATATGCTTCTTGTCCCTCATTATAAGCCACAAGTTCTTAGAGCAATTGTCGCTTGCTCCTGTTGTCGAATATTTCTTGGATAACTCTGATATCAATTCTTAACATCATTAAATTGTTTTTGCTTTTGTAATTTGATAGACTGTCTTATGAGTAACGCTATGAGCAGGGAGATAATCCCAGCATCAAGCCTATTTTGACGTAATTGTGTCGAGGTATCTTGCACATTATTTTTGAAGAGAATTATGAGGAATACGATCATGAAGAGAAGTAAACTGGCTTTGTTATTAATTATTTTTATGGCATTTACGCTTGTCATTACTTCTGTCCCCAGCCTGACCTGGGCGGATGGCGAGGCAGCCGAAGGATCCGTCAATGCGGGAGAGGATGTAGGAATTGTAGGAGAAGGCGACAATGCGCAAGCTGATCCTGAAACTCAGGAAGAACCAAAGTTCCCGGAGAATGTGGACACGCATACGCCTGGGGCTCAGGATCCTCAAGACTCCGACGACCCAGAAAGTTCAGAAGACTCTCAAGTTCCTGACCCTGACCATATCGATACGGAAAAGGACGGAGTCGACAATCTCGACAACCCCGATTCTCAGACTAATAACGTATCGGAAAATGCTGAAGGTCCAAATAAACAATCAGACGATGATCAATCTTCTTCCTTAGAAGGCCTTGTAACGGATGAATTAGAAATCTCCGAAGAACCAGAATTTCAAGCTTTGGGCGAGCCAGCACAAAAAATATTTACCGTTACCAAACATCCCGTAAATGATGCCAGTGCTGAAGAACCCGTCGGAAATTATGATACTTTCTATGATGCGATTGGCAACTGCAAACAGGAAGACCTTGGCTACCAATATATTGTAACCATGAATGCTGACTATACGATCCCGGCAGATGAAGCTTCTTGGGGCAAGTCGAAAGTCAACATTATTTTGCGGTCTCAAGAGGGACACAGGTATACCCTAAAGAAAACGAACACTAGAGTGTTATTAACTTTATATAATCAATGTGCTCTGCAAGTGGAAAATGTTATATTAGATGGAAGCAATGCTGGAGAAGCCTTTTTTGTACCAGAAGGGACACTAACTCTTGGTCAAGGGAGTGTTTTGCAGAACTTCAATGATTATGAAGATGCTGATGGTCCTGCCATTTATGTCACAGGGACTGGAACAGTCAATATTCTTGACGGTGCCCTTATCCAAAATAACAAGTCTGATCACAAGTCATCCGGAGTTATACAGCTGAATGATAAAGCATCAACCTTAAATATTTACGGCGGCGACTTCACCAACAATCAGTCGGCCTATTTTGGCGGAGTTGTCTTGTCATGGGGAACAATTAACATTTCAGGGGGTAACTTTAGTCAGAATTTTGCAAAAGCCAGCGGCGGTGTGATCGCCTCATACGGAGGAAAAGTTAATATCACAGGGGGTGTCTTTGAAAGTAATAAGGCTGTTGAAAATGGTGGTGCAATTATTTTTAAATCAGGAGACCCAGATGGCCTTTCTATATCTAAGACCCCCTTTAGCAATAATTCTGCAGAACGAAGAGGCGGAGCTATCTATGTGAAATCGGACAACGTATCTCTAAGTGATTCATCTTTTAGCAATAATTCAGCAAAAACACAAGGTGGAGCCATTTATGTGGAATCGGGTAACGTATCTCTAAGTGATTCATCTTTTAAACAAAATGAGTCAGAACTGGGTGGCGGTGCCTTATTCGTAAAGGCCAATACCGATATATTTAATATTAAGGGATGTCAATTTGACGGAAATGCCACTGCTTTTGGCGGTGGCATCTACATGATGGATAAGACCAAGCTTCATGTAGATTCTTCAGAGTTTATGAATAATGAGGCGGCCTATGGGGCAGGTATAGCCACAGCTGCTACTCAGAATATAGATGCAACAAATTCGTCTTTAACCATATCAAACTCGACATTCAAGAATAACGTGGCATGGTCAGGCGCGGGCGTGTTTACAACCTTCCCCACCACTATCACCTCGACTGGATTTACAGCTAATCAGGCTATATTGGCAAAAGGGGACGATGAAAGGAATCCTCATGATTCAGGTACCGGTGGCGCCTTATATATCATGAACAATGAAACCACCATTTCAGGGACTTCTTTCGAAGAAAACTGGGCCTATGGTTCTGGCGGAGCTATCTCAATCAACGGTTATCTCCGAGATGACAATAAGGAAGTTATTGGGGTAAAACCAGCTATTAAGGTTACAATTACAGGCAGTTCTAGCTTTAAAAACAACTCGGTCTCTGTGGGCCAGGGTGGCGCTATTTATGTTGCTCCTTACAAATACGATGGTGCGGACTACCCAGCTATTGGCGCAGACCAAGCTTATCAAGCCTTGACAACAGATGGGACGACTTTATTCCTAGGCAATAAGTCTGGTGAAGGTCTCTTTACGCCCCCGGCAGACTACGACAAATATACAAACCTCGCCTTTGACCCTGTCTCAGATGTCACGCATGGCATGCTGACCCGTAAAAGTCTCTTAAATAACTACGATGTCAACTATAAAAGCCCCGGCGTCGCTATTGTCTTTGATACCAACGGAGGGACTTTTGCCGATGGTGAAAAGGTCAAGTCTTATACCTTGCCCTTAGGTAAAGTCATTACGATCATTGAAGCCCCTACGCGTGAAGGCTATAGCTTTGACTATTGGAAGGGTTCTGAGTATCAACCGGGCGATCAATATACTGTTACGAAAGCTCACACCTTTGTGGCCCAGTGGAAGCCTAATGAAACTCCCAGCGAAATTCCAGAGATTGTCGTTCCCTGGCCTATCAACGTTTCATCTCCGACCTCGGCAGCTACAGAGATCAAGCCGATCGAAACGGGGCGGCCTGCTACTCCTGCTAACCTCCAGGAACAGGTCCAGCAATTACCGGCCACTGGTGCTGCGGATAGCCTGGCCCTGAGCCTTTTCCTCTCGGCCCTAGGCCTAAGCATCCTGGCATCTCTCAGAAAGCAAGGCTAGAGCTGGGCTAGTCCGTTTTTCAGAAAAACCGAACTAGGGAAATAAAGAAGTGCCGGAGCAAGCCTAGAGTGCTCCGGCACTTTTGCTTGTAGGGGTGACTAATGGGCACATTCTCACTCAATACATCCTAACTTCCTGAAATTTCTTACAAGTTTGCAGCTTTTCTACATTGAAATCTTTTGGAAGCCAGCTTCAGCGGGTATTTGGTAACAAGAGCAATTACAAGCTAAACAAGCAGGGCACGGATGCGCCTGCGCCAGCGGCCAGAGGCCGCTGGAACAGCGGAACCCCCTCTATTCCATCTCCACTTTCCCTAGGCAAAGGGTGCGGCCGTAGAGGCTGCTGAAGAGGACGGCCTGCTGGCCCTTGAAGCCCAGGCGGACCTTGTCTCCGATCTGGTAGAGGATAGATCCGAAGATAACAGCGGTGAGGAGGAAATCGCCTACCCGCAGTTTGACGGTTGTTTCCATACCGGTGGGCATGACGCTGTAGACCTCGGCCTCTAAGGGGCCGTCTTCTCCAATGCTGATGTCTTCTGGCCGGATGCCGATCCAATAATCTTCTTCGTCATAGCTTTGCTTTTCATCTTCCAACAAGGGGGCCTGGACCCGGGCGACCGGGGCCTCAAAGAGCTTGTCGGCATTTTCTTTTTTCAGCGTGGCCTGCCGGTCTTGGCTAGCGGCCTGGTCGGCCTTGAAGTTTGCTAGGAGGGCTGGGAGGTCGACAGGACTTTCGGGGACAAAGCGCATCTTAGAGTTATTGATACCAGTCAGTTGGAAGTGGCCCTCTCCTGTTTGCTTGCCGTGGGCGGGCAGGAAGTTGATGGAGGGGTTGCCTACAAAGTCGGCCACGAAGGTGTTGACCGGGCGTTTGTAGATTTCCAGAGGGGCGGCGTACTGCTGCAGGGTCCCGTTATCCAGGAGGCAGATCTTGGTGGCCAGGGTCATGGCCTCGAGCTGGTCATGGGTAACATAGATGAAGGTGGCCCCGGTCTCCAGGTGGAGGCGCTGGAGCTCCGACCGCATTTCTAGGCGGAGCTTGGCGTCCAGGTTGGACAAGGGTTCATCCATAAAGAGAACCTGGGGCTTGGGAGCCAAGGTACGGGCTATAGCGACCCGCTGTTGCTGACCGCCGGATAGTTCGGCCGGATAACGGTCCATGAACATGCCGATTTTGACCACCCGGCCGACTTGGCGGACCCTGCGGTCAATCTCTTCCTTGGTCAGCCGCCGGACTTCGGTCTGGACGACCCCGTCTCTGAGGTACTCGTATTCTTCGTTAAAGGTCAAGCCCTGGGCCTTAGCGGACTTTTCCGCTTCATCAATGACAGCTTGCAGGCTCTTGCGAGGGCCCGCCGCGGCTGTGGCGGGGTCGGCTGCCTCTTCCAGCTTATAGGCCAGGAGCTTCTCAGCGGTAAAGGTCGAGATCCCGTAGCGGTCGATTAAATGGAGGAGGGCCTTTTTCTTGTCCAGCTTGCCGCCAGAGGGCAGGCAATCCTTGACCAGCTTGGCCACTTCTTCCGGCTTTTCCAGGGCCTTGAGAAGTTCAGAGGCCTGGAAGGCTTCGGCGTGGACCCGGGGCAGGGCCTCCTTGATATTCTTCAAGCCGAAAGCGATATTCTCATATACGGTCATGTTAGGCCAGAGGGCGTAGTTCTGGAAAAGAAAGCCCACCTTGCGCTTATTGGGAGGAATATTAATCCCCGCCTCGGAGTCAAAAACGACTTTGTCCCCTATGGTGATTCGGCCGGAACTGGGAGTTTCCAGGCCCGCGATCATGCGAAGGGTGGTGGTTTTCCCACAGCCAGAAGGTCCCAGCAGGGTGACAAAAGCGTGGTCCTCAATCAGCATACTGAGGTCGTCCACGGCGTAAAATTTTCCCCAGTTTTTCGTGACGTGACTTAATTCAATAGCAGGCATACTTAACCTCCGATTCCTTTATCCAAACTGGCCCCGGTCACTTTATTGATCAGGCCGTTGACGATGAGCAGAGTCACCACCAGGAGGAGGTTAATCCCACTCGAAAATGCATAGAGACCCATTTCGTCGAAATAGTCCAGGGTCGTAGACAGAATAAAACCTTGCACGCAGAGGAGCATGAAGAGGGAGAGCTCCCTCAGGCAGGTCATGAAGGGCAGGAGATAGCCACTAATGATGGCCGACTTCTGAATGGGGATGATAATCCGCGACATCCGCTTGATCCAAGGCACATCCTGGATAATAGCTGCCTCCTCAATTTCTCCCGACAGCTGCAGCATGGAGTTGAGGGCTGACCGGGAGGCGAAGGGGATATATTTGACCGTACCGACAATAATTAAGAGGGTATAGGTATTAAACAGGTTGATCCTCTCATTGGAGAAGAGGATGAAGAAGGCCGCCCCGACTGCGATTGAGGGCATGAGATAGGGGAGGAAGGCCACGGAGTTTACATAGTTGGCCCAGGGGCTCCGGCGCTGCTTAGCTACCGCGTAGCCTATCAGGGTGCCGATGGTCCCGGCCAAGAGGGAGCAGGCCAGGGCCACTACAATCGTTCCCTTGAAGGCCCGCCAGATCGTCTCGTTATATAAAATACCCTTCTGCCCGTACATCCCATTTTCTGTGATGTTCTCGCTGGTCGCCCACCACTTGGTGGTCAGGTTATCTAGATTGCCCGTATAAAGGAAGGAATAGTCGCCGGGGTTGGGCAGGAAGGTCTCAAAGGCAAAAGAAATGATGGGGAAGATACTGGTAAAGAAGGTGAGAATCACCAAGACAAGAGCAATGGCGTATTTGCCGACTCTTCCCAAGTTCTGACGGGAAATCTGGCCAGATTTCCCGGTGACCGTCGTGTAACTCTTACGCGACTTGGTACTCATGATATTCATGCCCATGATCACGATGCCAAAGATCATCATGATGATGGCCAGAATACTGGCCTGACCAGTAAAGCGGGAGTTCAAGGACACATATTTGGTGGCCAGAGTGGTCAGGTTGAGGTAGTGAGGAACAGGATAGGACCCCATGGAGGAACCGAAAACCAGAAGAATGGTGGATAAGATAGCCGGCTTGATCATGGGGAGGCTGATCCGGGTAATCATCTTCCAGCGGGGGGTGTCCAGGATCATGGCCGCCTCTTCCAGATTGGAGTCCATGTTGCGCAAGATGCCTCCGATCAGGATATAGGCAAAAGGTGCATAGTGAAGGCCTAAAACCATCATGCTGGGGAACATGCCCCGGCACCACCACATGGGCATTTGCGTGCCAAAAAGCGTGGCCAACAGGCCATTAGCCGTTCGAGTAACCGCCCGGGAGTCAAAGAGATTCCGCCAGACCACGGCCAGGGTCCACTGGGGCATGATATAGGGGAAGATAAAGATCGAACTCAGATACTTCCGCCAGGCCAGGTTGGTCCGGGTGATAAAAAAGGCGAACATTCCCCCAAAAACCACGGCGACCAGGCAAGACCCTATGGATAGGTAGAGGGTGTTCAGCATGGGCATCCAGAGGTTGGCTCGGGCCAGCTTGCTGGTAAAGAGGTCCACGTAGTTGACGACCGTGTAGCCGCTCGTCCGTCCCGTCAGGTGGGCATCTATCGTGCCGGGGTGGATCTGGAAGGTATCATGGACAATCGCGACGATAGGCGCGACTGTACTGATCGTCAAGATGACCCCGAGCAGGAGGAGAATAATGTTGTAGGGCTTAGACGTGAAGGTCTTCACCTGGTTCCAAAACCGCTTGTGGCGGGGGGCAGGCACAGCCTTAGCCATTGGATCTGAATATGACATGCTTTGTCTCCTAGGGGAAAAGGAGCCTTTGGAAGCGGAGCACGCTCCAAAGGCTCCTTGAGATAGTTTCTTTCAGCCTAGAGCGGGAGAGTTCCCGCTCAAAAGCTTGTGGCTTGCTAGCAAGTTAGTAGATTGCTAGTAGCCTAGCGGTTTTCTAGCAGCTTAGCGTGAATGCCACTTGTGCGGATTATTCCGTGTATTTGGTCAGCAGTTCGATCCAGCTACCTACGGTGAAGGCGACAGAGCTACAGTATTCAGGATCTTCCAGAACCAGCTTGCCCTCTTCGGTCCACCATTCATAACCACGGTCGTTCTTAGCTTCAAAGACGGATTCGTCATCTACATAGCCGCCCTTGGCATGCTGGTAGGTTTCTTCGATCTTTTCAGCAACATCTGGGTTAGAAGAATAGCCGCCCATGTCCTTGCCCCAAGCGGAGAAACCGTCTTCGGTGCAGGTCATGTAAGCGATAAAGGCACAAGCCGTCCAGGGGAGGGGGCTGTTGTCGGTGACAAAGAGATAGTGGCAGTAGCCATAGCCGCCGATGCCTTCGAAGTCATCTTGGTAGGCTGCAACTTCAATATTTTTGACGGAGACAGAGTCAGATTCTTCCACGCTGCGGAGCTTGGAGTAAACCAAGAGGCCAAACTGGTCAGTGGCGGACTTGTCAACCAAGATATTGCAGATAGGACCATCGTCGGTCTGCTCGCTGTAGGACTCAACCCAGAGCTTAATCCAGGCTAAGGCGTAAGCGCCATCTTCGCCCAGACCCAGGTCTTCTGCGTCTGTCTGCATTTCTTCGATCACGGGTTCAAAATAAGCTTTTTGCTCGTCATCCAGCTTGTCAAAGGCCTCATGCAGCCAGCCTGCATATTTGTCTTCTGTCAGCATGTAGAGGAAGTTTTTACCCACGATTTCGGAGTCAATGTCCATGTAGAGGCCATGCTCGCCTTCTGCTACAAAGTCCCACACATTTTTGTAGGTCTTGTCGCCAGTATTGTTGAACATGAAAACTTTGTTCAGGGTCTGCAGGGGGAGGAATTTGACGTCTTCAGCCTTGACATCATTTTGCTCGGCCCATTCCATGGGGACGAAAGTATCCAGAATACCAGGTTCCACCATCTTGCTCTGGATCTGGTTACCATCTTGAATCAGGGTCATGGCGAAAGTACCAGTCTCTTTGAGAGAGTCAGCGGTCAGCTGGTCAAAAATCTTATTGTTTTTGGGTTGTTGCCACTCGAATTCCATATTGTAGTCAGGATCGATGGTCTTCAGATAATCAATGAAGAGGGGAAGAGCAGTTTTGCCCCGGCTGGAGTTACCAACACCGTAGAACATAGCCCCATTGGACTCTTCAATGGCCTTCTTAGCCAATTCTTCCAAGGTCATGCCTTGCGCTTCCGCAATAATCTTAGCGACTTCGGAATCTTCTTTAGCGAAGACCGGGCTAGCCGCGGCTAGGACCAGGCTCAGAACTAAGCAAATGCTGAGCAAAAAGGATAAGGATTTTTTCATATTTGCCTCCTCGAAGGAAAAGTGTTCTTGTGCCGCCGTGAAAATTGGACTTTGCAGGCTTGTTTCGCTCGTTGAGCTTGCTGCTGGGACGCCATGCAAAGGCCCTGTGTTGGTGAACAGGTCCTAAACAGTTGCTGAAGCTCCTGGCTTCTTGGACTGCGAAGGATTAGCGCTAAATGCACTAAGCAGGCCTCTCCAAAGCCCAAAAACTAAACAGATGCACATGTAATGTTAAGTATAACCTAAAATCCTGTAAAAATCCTGTATTCTTTAGGTAAATTGAGCAGATTGCACGCGCAGTTCTGCCAGTGCTTCCTGTGTAAGTTCGGCCATTGGCTGCCCTGTGTGTTCTGCTTGGCGGGATTTTGCAAAAACGCCAATTTGCCGCCAATTTCTTAGCTACAGAAAATTTTTCTATTGGTGGCAAATTGAGAAAATCTTATTTTGCCTCCAATTACCTTTCAACTTTGAATCCCAACTTTAGTGGCAAATTGAGAAAACTTCGTTTTGCCGCCAATTAACATTCAACTTTGAATTCTAACTTTGGTGGCATTTTTACTTTTATGGCCTTTGCCATCAATTGTTGAGCAAAGCAAGAAGCCCGCATTGGCGGCAAACTAGTGGAAACCCCAGTTTGCCGCCAACTTATAGCAAGATGGTCACACTCTCCCCTTCCTCTGTCGTAATTTCAAGAAGGGGGAAATCACCATACTGCTTTTTGATTTGCTTGAGGACCCGTCGCAACTCTGCCAACATTTCTGGGTTGGTCATGGTAGGTTTGTGTAATTCGCACGCATTAGTACTGGCTTTGCTGGCTAGGCAAGCTTGGCTGGCGTCATTCTGCTTGTTTTCCTTAATCATCTCCGCCGCGTTGGCCAGAATAGCGGAACTTGTCGTGTTTTCCTGGCTATGTTCGATAATATTGCGGGTGATTTTCGCTGACTCCTCCCGGTTTTTCGCCAACCAGCCTAAGGCCATGCGCATACCCAGTCGGCTGGTCAAAAACCAGTGGGGTATGGTGATCCTTATATGACGGTCGCCCGCTTTAATCCGGATTTTCATGACCGACCTTCTTCGACAAAAATTTCGACATGGGTACCGTCCTCATCTTCGATTTCCACTAGCTTGCCCAGAACACCTTGCTCAGCCAAGGCAATCAGTTTGTCGAAATCTATATTCTGGAGCTGCTTCATTGAGGAATCGTCCGAAAATTCAAAGAGCTTATTGTCGGAATTTTTCAGAACTGTCAGGAGGGCCATGGGAAGGTTGACATTCACTTTTGTAGAACCGTCCAAGACGCGGATCTTAAAGATCAGGTCTTCCAGCTTCTTCCGCCGGTCTTTGGGCACAACAATGGTTTCCATGGGCTTTTGAGCCGTGAGAATTTGGTC
>JAQYCV010000016.1 GCA_028724525.1 Clostridiales bacterium | reverse complement strand
GTCAATTCCTTGGAGAGAGCGCTACGGTCAACATTCAGGTAGTCGGCTAATTCTTGGCGATTAAAGGGAATATCAAATTTCATCTGGCCAGTTTCTAGGGCCTGAGCGGATAGGTAAGCATCCAAGCGACCACGAATTTTCTTGGAAGAGAGCTGGAAGGCCCTTTTGGAAAGGGCAACATTTTTGTGTGCTGACAGGAGGAGGACCTTGCGCAATAATTTGCTGTGCCAGCTGGCATCTGCGTGATGGCCTTGGAAAAGACCCGCAATATCAATCATCAGGATGCGACTATTGTCGATTGCTACGGCTTCAACCACTAGGGGATCACCCGTGATGGCATAGCTCTCGCCGAATATTTCACCCTGCCCCAGCTTGTTCAAAATGCTGCGCCCGCCCCAGAGATTATTGATTTCAATATTGACTCGCCCTGACAAAATCAAGCCCATATGGGTGATTTGATCACCGGCGGCTAGGATGAGCTCTCCCTTGTCGAAAGAATGCTCTTGCAGGCATTTACACTTTCGCATATCAGTGTATTCGTCTTTGCTTAAACCCGCGAATAAGGGTGAAAGAATTTTTTCCATTCTGATCTTGATCCTTTCTCAAAGGCTAGCTTATGATCTAATTTTAGTATGCCTGCAACTGGGTAAATACTGACTAGAACTGGTGCCTACGTAACCTATGAATCAGATTTTGTTGCCTTCCCTAATTTGTGGTTATAACCACGGAAGCCCTCAGTTAATTTTAGTAACTTAGGGTCAGAGGAGCAAATAAAAAAGCAAATAGGAGTAGAGCATATGAAATCTGAATTCAATATTGAAGCAAACCACGATGCCCGCGTATCGCTTTTGCGAAGCTACGTGAACCGTTTGGTTGAAGGTGAAGCCCTGGAGTCCGTACGGGCGGACTTTGTGCAAAATTTCAGTCGGGTTGAGGCCTCAGAAATTGCTAAGGCCGAACAAGAACTCATCAAAAGTGGTATACCCATTTCTGAAGTGCAAAGACTTTGCGATGTCCACTCGGCACTTTTCCATGGTGCAACGAGCACTGAGCAATTAGAAAAAGTTGAAGTTGCAGTTCATGCCTCGGTTCAGCAGACCCAAAGTGCTGACAAGGATTTTCAGTCCATTCAGGATATCCCCGGCCACCCGGTCAATGTATACCGGGCAGAAAACGATAAGATTATGGAACTGGTCCGTCAGGCTCAAGAGGCCTTGGTTGATGAGGCAGATTTACCAGGCTTAATTGCAAGTATACAGAAGCTGCGTGCGGTGGCCGATCATTACGCTAGCAAGGGCGATCTCATATATCCTCTCCTCAACCGCAAATATGGTTTTACCGGTCCGGCTAGCGTTATGTGGGGTGTAGATGATGAAATTCGGAATGAACTTAAAATTCTCGCAGAAGCAGGTGCTAAGATTTCAGACTTCCGTGATCGTTTTCAGACGGTAGTAGATCGAGTCCAGGAGATGACTTTCAAGGAAAACAACATCCTCTTTCCTCTCTGCCTACGCGAGTTCAGCGAAGAGGATTGGATGCGAATTTATTATGAATTACCGGCCTATGAAAGTCTGAATAAGGATGGTTACCCTGAATGGCCGGAAGCGGAAGCCAGACGGGAGGACTTGAAAACGGTGGGTGGCCAAACGGCGATCAGTCAAACAGCTGAAACCAAGCAGGAAATGATTACCCTGGGTAGCGGCCATATGACCCCAGACCAAATTCTCGCAGTCCTTAACACAATTCCTCTGGAGTTGACCTTCGTTGATGCGGATAACATGAACTGCTTCTTTAATGACGGAGATAAACTCTTCAAGCGGCCTGACATGGCTATTGGTCGAGATGTATTCTCCTGCCACCCACCCCAAATAGAACCCATGGTTCGAGGGATCATCGAGAATCTCCGTAGCGGAGAGAAGGACAGTGTGGATATCTGGATGGAAAAAGCGGGAGAGCCTGTTTTTGTTCGCTACATGGCGGTTCGAGATGCTAGTGGCAAGTACTTAGGAACCTTAGAAACCGTCCAACGTATGGGCTTTGCTCAGGAACATTTTCAGGAGTAAAAAGGTGTATAAACTTAAAATCAAAAGAGTTTATCAAGCTCCTGACCCAGAGGATGGTAAACGGATTTTAGTTGATCGGCTTTGGCCTCGGGGTGTGCGCAAGGCAGACGCTGAGCTAGACTTTTGGTGGAAGGATGCCGCGCCCAGCCCAGATTTGCGCAAGTGGTTTGGCCACCAGCCGGAACGTTTTGTGGAGTTTAGTGAGAAATACCAAGATGAATTGGATAGATCTCCAATGGCTACCGTCTATAAGGAAAAAACCCAGGAAATGCTGGAAAAGGAACCTGTGACTTTCCTGTATGCTGCCCGAGATCCTGTGGTTAACCATGCGGCCGTGCTGAAGCAGTGGATGGAGAAGAACTAGTTAAAGGAGGAATAGCAGATGAAAGCACATGTAGATCAAGATTTATGTATTGGTTGCGGCCTCTGTGCCGGTATTGCCCCGGATGTTTTCCAAATGAATGCTGATGGCAAGGCGGAAGCCTATGCCGAATTTACTGAGGATCAGCTCGCAGACGTCCAAGACGCCGTGAATCAGTGCCCCGTGGAGGCAATTTCCATTGAAGAATAGGAATTATGGAGACCACGCTAAATGCTCAGGGGTGTAAATAATTCCTGTTGGTATTGGGGGCAGAATCGAGAAATAATCATTTTGCCCCCAATGGCTCAGCAGTTGAAAGAGAAAGCATTGGTGGCAATCTGCGAAAATGCGATTCTGCCCCCCAGTTCTAGCCCTCGTAGCCCTGGGGATTCTGGGCCTGCCAGCGCCAGGCATCTGCGCACATTTCTTCTAGGTCGGCTTGGGCTTCCCAGCCTAGAACAGCTTTGGCCTTGGCGGGGTCTGCATAGCAAGTGGCGATGTCGCCGGCCCGGCGAGGCTTGATTTCATAGGGGATTTCTTTGCCGGTAACTTTGCGGAAGGCTTTGACCATGTCCAAAACAGAGTAGCCTTGGCCAGTCCCCAGGTTGATAACTTCCAAACCGGGGTCGGTAAAGATATAGTCCAGGGCTTTGACATGGCCCTTTGCTAGGTCGACCACGTGGATGTAGTCGCGGACGCCAGTGCCGTCTGGGGTATCATAGTCGTCACCAAAGATATTGAGCTGGTCCAGCTTGCCTACAGCGACTTGGGTGATATAGGGAACCAGGTTATTGGGGATGCCCTTGGGGTCTTCGCCGATTTGGCCGGACTTGTGGGCGCCTACCGGATTAAAGTAGCGGAGTAAGACCACGTCCCAGGCGGGATTGGCGGTATGAAGGTCAGTCATGATCTGCTCCATCATAGACTTGGTCCAGCCGTAGGGGTTGGTGCACTGGCCCTTGGGGTGGTCTTCTGTAATAGGGACAAACTGGGGGTCTCCGTAGACTGTGGCGGAGGAAGAGAAGACGATCTTGCGGACGCCGCTTTCTTCCATGGCCTGCAAGAGGGAGAGGGTGCCCGAGATATTGTTCTGATAATAGCGCAAGGGCTCGCGGACTGATTCGCCTACGGCCTTGAGGGCAGCAAAATGGATGACGGCCTCGATTTTTTCTTCCCGGAGGACTTTTGTGAGCAGGTCCTTGTCCAGGACATCTCCCTCGTAGAATTTGACGGTTTTGCCGGTGAGTTTTTCTACCCGCGTGAGGGCCTCGCGGGAGGCATTGCAGAGATTGTCATAGGCGACCACGTCATAGTCGCCAGCTTCTAGAAGTTCTAGGGCTGTATGACTGCCGATATAGCCGGCGCCGCCTGTTAAGAGGATTTTTTTCATGTGTTCTTTTCCTTGTCTATTATCCCAATTTGAGTTTCACTTAAGCGTATTGATCTGCGAACTTGCCGACAATCTCCCGCATTTGAGCATCTTTGGCTTCCATATCTGCTACCAGTTTAAACTGAGTCCGGGCCCGGTCCAAGTTATGGCTAGGCCGGGCGATTCGGAAATAGCGGTCTCCCTCCAGGTAGTCGGTTAAAAAGCGCATGCCGCATTCGTAGGTCATGGCCTTGGCTCCAAAAGGCAGGTGGTCAATTTCCGCCTGACTTAACTGGCCGGCCGACCCCTCTAAAAAGCCCTTGGTGTAGGCGGAGAAAAGCCAGAGGGAAACTTGAACCAGGGAGAGGTCTTGTTCATCTTCCAGGGCAGAGGAGGCCCCGAAGCGGATGGTGTCTCCGTAGTCATTGATGGCGAGGCCGGGCATGATGGTATCGAGGTCAATCACGCAAATGGCCTGCCGGGTTTTTTGATCAAAAAGGATATTATTCAGCTTGGTGTCGTTGTGGGTTACCCGGAGGGGGAGGACCTGCTGGCCCAGAATTTCCTTCATGTAGCGGGCAATCTCAGCATGCTCTAAGACGAAGTCAATTTCGGCCTGGCACGTTTTCGCTCGGCCCAGGGGGTCTTGGGCCAGGACCTGCTTGAAGTCATTCAGGCGCTTCCAAGTATCGTGGAAGTGGGGGATAGTCTCGTGCAGGCTTTCTGCTGGGTAAGTCGCGAGCAGATTTTGAAAGTTGCCGAAGACGAGGCCGGATTGATAGAGGTCTTCGCTGGTCTCTGCCTGCTGGAGGCAGAGGGAGTCTTCGATGAAGAGATAGACCCGCCAGAATTCTCCCTGGCTGTCTAGGTAATAATCTTGCCCGGCCAGCGTGGGCACCACGTTCAGGCTTTCCCGGTCTGGATCGCCGCCCTTTTCACGGATCTTTTGCCTCAGAAAGCGGGTAACGCCAACGATGTTTTCCATCAGCTCAAGAGGCTTAGTAAAAACTTCCTGGTTGATCCGTTGAAAAATAAAGTGCTGGTAGCCGGTCTGGTTTGGGCTGACGCAGATTTCCAAAGTGTCGTTAATGTGCCCTACCTGGTTGGATTTGCAGCTTTCTACACGGGCGGAACCCAAGTAAGCCTGGACCACCTCTGCCACGAGCTCTGAGCTGATTGCTTTGTTCACGATTGCTTATTCCTCACTTCTAATCTCGTCTTGGTCAAAATATTATCGTTGCCGCCGCCTACTGGTAGCGTCGGTTGTAAAACCAGAGTACGACAATTAAAAGCGTAAGTGAGATAAATTGCAAGGCCAAGCCCTGATAGCCCGTGCGGCCCAGCCCTGTAAATTGGAGAATAAGGCCTAGGGCAAAGAGAACAGTTAGCCCTAAATTGGCCAGTTTTTTCTTAGCATAAAAGTCCATGGCTTACCTGCTTTCCTCATCTTTGAGCCAGACCAAGCCGGCCCCTGGTAGGGTCAGCTCCTGTGTCCGGCCTTGTCCATCATAAACTAGGCTGGTGACCTGGTCGGCCGAATTATTAATCACACAGTATTCCCCGCGTGCAGGATAGGCATTTACCTCCAGCCGATCGTCTTGGGCAAAATACCGCTCTAGCTCAGCCTCTTTATGGCTGGCATAGGCAATAGCCCGCTTGAGCAAGCGGGTATTTTGCGCTGAATAGGGGAGGCCTGCTATGTAGACAGCCCTGCCTTGACCAAAGTTATGGCTGGCCAGGTGTACTTCCTGGTTAGCGTAGGCAATAATTTCTGTCTCTGCGCTGAGTGCATAAACATTAGCTGTGGTCTCACCGAAGTCCAGGGGCTCGTGAACATCTGCGGTGATAAAGTGTTGGTCTATGGCTTGATCAAAATATTTGTCAGTTGATTGGGAGAAGCCCACTTCTTTATCGACACCCAGGACATCTGCCAGTTGGAAGAAACGGCCTTGGGCTTGGATGGCAGAAGGTTCTCCAATACCGATAAAGCCGCCGCCCTGGTGGACAAATTGCCGTAGTTGAGACACGACCTCTGGATCCAGGAAATATTCTGCCCCAGAAAAGGCAGTATAGGCATCTCCCATATTGATGATGACATCGTAATCGGGATCAAGGCCTGCCTTGACATCATCAAAGCTGATAAAGCTGACCTCTACATCCATACCAGCCAGGGCCTCTAAGACGCCCAAGTAGGAGTAGCAGAGTTTATACCACTTACCGTGGGCTACAATGTGCGACCCCCAGCTACGGAGCTTGCCCCAGGCGTTGAGCACGGCTACCTTGGCCATCTGGTGGGGCTTTGTATTTTCAATGCGGGCCAAAATATCCCGGTATTCCTCGGCTAAGTCTTCAATGTATTGGATAAAGTCTGGGAATTTATAGGCCAGGGAGAGGTAACCCCCATAGCCGATCCGGTCCAGGGGTTCTCGCATGAGGGCCCGGCGGGCTTTGGTCCAGTTATCCTTAGCTTCGGCTAGAATGGCTGCATCGTTGCCTTCAAAGAAGGTATCTGGGAAGAAGTAGGGCAGGAAACGGCCCTCATGTATGGGGGCTTCAATGCTAGAAATCAGCCGGAGGGTGACGCCATCGCCGACAGAACCAACAACTCCGTCCAGGCCAATTTCGGCGAAATATGGCCCCCAGGGCTCGACTCCAATCCAATGGTCGCCTAGGAACATGATGGCCTTCTTATTGTATTGATGGACCAGGTCAACTAGACGCTTGGCATGTTGGGCAACAAAGCGGGCCGTAAAGTCTTGGTAGTCCCGGAAGGCCTTACTGGGCATGCGGAAATTGCAGTTGTAGTAGCCCTCGTCTACAAAGTCTTCGGGAGTCAGACGGTAACCGTATGCACCTTCGAAATCCTCAATAGCTTTGGGAGAGACTGCATTGGTATAGCCGTACCAATCGACATATTTTTCTTTGCCCTCCTGGTCAAAGACCAGGGAGAATTGGTAGAAGAAGGTAGTGAAGCGGACGAAGTCTACCTTAGGATTGGCTTTGAGCCAATCTTCCAGGGCTTTTTCCACATATTTTTCTGATTCAGGGTAGCGGATATCGAAGGGAATATGCTTCTCTACGTCTTCGCCCCAATCGTTGGTCAGGTAGTTGTACATCTGGACAGGGTCCCAAATGCCATAGGCGAGGAAGCTGACACTGTAGACGTGGAAGGGCTTTGTCTGAATGATGGCAATATTGTGCTCGCGATCTATCTTCCACAAGGTGGTGTCCAGGACCTCACCTGTTGTCCGGTCCCTGACCTCCCACCATTCCTGGGGATCGTGATCGTAGTCCGGTGTAATTTGCTTGGCAAAATAACCGGACATGAAGGCGATTTCTGTTTCCTCTCCGCTGGCGGTGACAAAATCGGAAGACAGATAATAACGTGAGGCTTCAAAAAGATGCTGGGAGGCAAAGGCATTGTGGCCTCGGGCTGTGAAATATTTGCCGTATACCATGACCCCATCTAGGTCTTTTACGTTTTCCGGCAATTCTGTGCCGTCAGAGTCACGGATGGCGTCTGCACCCAAACGATCCAGTATTTCCAAGGTCTCTTGATAGAAATTTTCTTCGCCCGGTAGGGTGAGATGCCCTCTGGTCTTTTGTGGCTTTGTTTGCTGTTCCATGTTGCTATCCTTTTTATCTATTCTATGTTTTATTGTGTTTTGCATTTTCACTCTTGTTGGTTTCATTAGCCCTTGTCTCCGCCCACCATCATACCTTCCGTGAGCTGCTTCTGAACGAGAATATATAAGAGAAGGGTGGGTAGCATGACTAGGACTAGACCAGCATAGAGGCGGCCATAGTTGGCTGCTGACCGTGAGGCCTGCTGGAGGTTGATCAGGCCAACCGGCAGGGTCTTCAGCTTTTTATCTGTGAGCAGGGTCAAAGACAAAATATATTCATTCCAGAAGGCAAGGAAGTTGAAGAGGATGACCGTAATTACGGCTGGTTTAGCCATGGGAATCATAATGCGCAGCATGGTTGTGAAGTAACCAGCCCCATCAATATAGGCTGCCTCTTCATAGGATTTGGAGATGGCGGAGAAATAGTTGGCCAGGAGATAGACAGTAAAGGGGACAGCGGTTGCAGCGTAAATAAGGGCCAGGATCAGGCGGTTGTTAAGGAAGAAAGTGACCTTGAGGCTACGGTTGAGGTTCAAGAGAATCATAAAGATGGGAATGACAATATAGGAGAGGTTTATGAAGAGTCCTGCCTTCATGAGGGTTTGTAAAAAGCGCTTGCCAGGGAAATCCATGCGGGCCAGGATATAGGCGCAGGGTAAAGAGATTAGGAGGAGAAAGGTCATGGCGAGGGCTGTGACGATCACTGAGTTGATCAGATAACTACCCATATTGGCTTCGGCCCAGGCCTCAGCAAAGTTTTGCCAATAGAAGCCATGGGGGAAAGCCCAGGGGTTACCATAAAATTCTGCGTTTTCCTTAAAGGAGGCGAGGAAAACCCAGACGACAGGCAGGAGAATGGATAAGGCCGCCAGGCCTAAGACCAGGTAAACAAATCCTTTGTAGAGTTTTGTTTCTTTGTTCATGCGGGCCCCCTAATACTGGATAATATCGCGCTTGGTCGCCCGATAAATGATGGCAGATAAGCCAAAGGAAAAGAGAAAGACTACTACGCCAATCGCGAGACCATAGCCGAAGTTGGAATTGTTATAGGCTTCCACGTATTGGTAGTTGAGCAGGGTCATTGAGGCGCCGTTTGGTCCGCCATCCGTTAAGGCCTTTACCAGCTGGAAGGAAATATTAATATTGGATATGACATAAAAGGTCAGCGTCGTGCGGACCGTCTGCCAGGATAAGGGCAGGGTAATAGAGAAGAATTGGCGCAGGCGGCCGGCGCCATCCAGCTTGGCCGCTTCATATAAATGCTCGGGAATTTGGGCCATCGTCGACATATACATGACCATGTAATAACCTACAGCCTGCCAAATCATCGCGAAGGCAATGGAATAGGTGACCAAGCCTGATTGGCCGGTAAAAGCTATATTTTCCCAGGTTTCCGGCTTCAAGAGCCGCCCCAATCCATTGAGGAGCCCCGTATCCATACCGTAAATACTTGAAAAGATGGAAGCAACGACTGCAATAGATAGGATATTTGGAATATATAAAATAATGCGGAAAAAATTCTTTCCGCGAAAATTGCCACGTGTCAACATAGCCGCAAAGATCACCGCTAGAAACATGGTGATTATTGTCACCACGACAATGAGAAAAACGGTGTTTTGAAAGGCTTTAATAAATTTGGGGTCTGCGAACAGCTTTTGAAAATTGGCTAAGCCCACAAAGGTTTTCTTGCCCGATAAGCCGCCGGTCTTATAGAGGCTTTCCTTAAAAACCGTGAGCGTGGGGTAGATCATAAAAATGGTATAGAGTACGAAGGCGGGTAAGAGTCCGAAGACAATAAAACGTTTCTTAGCGGGACTGTTTTTCATACACATCTCCTTCCCTTATAAGCAGACCGGCCGGGGCAGGGCCCTGCCCCGGCCGGGATCTAAACGAGGAGGGATCTCCTCACAAGTTGTAGCATGAGCACTTATTCTGCCTTGGGGTTAGCATCTGCGATTTGCTGGACTGCATCCACAAGGCCAGCCTGCCAATCTTCAACAGAAAGTTCACCGTTAGCGACAGAGTCAGCGGCCTGGTAGAGGGCATCTGTTACACTGACACCTTCTACAGAATTTTCTACAGACTGGAAGCCGCCCATGGCAGCCTTGGCACCGTCTTCATAGATGGAGTAGAAAAGCTTCTGGTCTTCATCTTTAAGGAATTCTTCTGCGCCTAAGATAGGTTGTACGCCACCCTTATTCTCGATGAAAGCCTTGGCTGCTTCATCAGAGTAAAGATAGGCGATAAAGGTCTTAGCCAGTTCTGGTACTTCGGTATCCTTGCTGACAAAGGCTTGCTCGAAGAAGGTAAAGGCATAGCGGTCGCCATCTTTCTCCATGGCGGGCAGGGGCATGAAACCCCATTCAAATCCTTCTGCAGCCTGGTCTTCAGCATCAGACATTTCATCGACTACCCAAGTGCCGTTGGGCATAAAGAGGGCTTCGTTAGTCATGATATAAAGTTGGTTCTGGGTGAAGGCATCACCATTGGCATTGGCTACGGTTGAGGGATGAATGTAGGCCAAAATCTTTCCCAGGGTTTCAAACATGGGTGTGGCTTCTTCCTTCCAGGCATCCACATCATAAGACATCAGTTTGGTGTAGAGCTCAGGGCCGCCTACTTCGTTAAGCAGGGAGGGAATAAAGGAGTCCATGTAACCGGCCGTGGGGTAGGTGAAGAGGGCAATGCCGTCTTCCTTAGCGCTTTCGCCTAAGGCCAGGAAGTCCTCCATGGTGGCGGGTAGTTCATACTTACCATCTTTGCCAAAGAGTGCCTTGTTGTAGAAGAGGCCTGTAGGGGAATAGAAGAGCGGTGCCAGATAGGTCTTGCCATCGCCGTAGGGGTTGGTCATGGCCGTATCCGTGAAACCGGCGATAAGTTTATCCTTAACAGCTTTTTCTTCACCAGGAACCTGCATATCCAGGACATCGGTGAGGTCCAGCAACATTTCTTCCTTAATCATGGTCTCTGTCAGGCCTGTTTCTTGGCCGATAGAGTTGTAAATGACGTCAGGAGCATTACCTGCCTGGATTTCGGGGCGGATAACATCATAAATTTTCTTCTCAAATGTAGCTTCGACAGTGGCACCAGTCATTTCTTCAAAACCCTTAATAACAGCCTTCCAGCCATCGGTACCATAGCCACCGTCAAGACCAGCTAAGCGCAGGGTCTGGCCTTCAAAGGGCTTGTCTTCAGCTGCTACGCTGAAGCTAGGCGTTAAGACTAGGCCAAGCAAGATGACGAGTGCGAGCGCGAGTGATAGTGTTCTTTTCATTTGTAATACCTCCATAATCCTATTAGAGTTAATCAACATTATAACTAATATACTGAGAAAAAGCTTGTAGAAATTTATAATATGGCCGGATAGATTAGGCATTACATTAAGAAAAGTTCAGTTGCCCACCTGTCCCTGGATACTCATTGACTAGCCTTTGCCCGAATATCAACCTTATCGCCCAGGTCAAAGCCTGGCTCGCTACCCAAAGTGGTGACGCGGATTCTTTCGCCCTTCCAGGCCACTATATAGGCGGTTGTAGCCCCGAGAAAGCTTTTTTCGACCACCTCACCTTGGGAGCCCGGCAGAATTTCCAGATCTTCACTCCGCAGGGCGAAGTGGGGCTCCACTCCACCCAGAAAGTCTCTCACGAAGGCGTTTTGAGGCTGGCGATAGATTTCTGTGGGCTGGCCGATTTGCCGGATCTCCCCCTGGTCCATCACCACGATGCGGTCAGACAGGCTCAAGGCCTCTTCCTGGTCGTGGGTCACGAAGATCATGGTGATATGGAGCTGCTTCTGTAAGGCTTTCAAATCCTGGCGGACTCTTTCTCGCAGCGCGGCGTCCAGGTTGCTGAAGGGTTCATCCAGGAGGAGAAGCTTGGGTTCGATTGCCAAACTTCTGGCAATTGCTACCCGTTGCTGCTGGCCTCCGCTTAGTTTTTGGACATTGGTTTTTTCGTAGCCAGTCAGCCCGACCAAGTTGATATATTGCTGGGCGGCCTCTGCCGCTTTTGCCTTGGAGAGCTTGCGGTAATTTTCTAGGCCGAAGCAAATATTTTCTAAGACCGTCATATGGGTGAAGAGGGCATAGTTTTGGAAAATGGTAGAAACTGGCCTCTCTTCGGGATCTTCATGGGTGATATCCTGGCCATCTAACACAACTTGTCCCCGCTGTGGCCGGAGAAAGCCGCCCAACATGCGTAAGACCGTAGTTTTGCCGCAGCCAGAGGGGCCCAGGATGGTGATAAACTCAGCTTTCTCGAGAGAGAGGCTAAATTCCCGGACACCGTTCTTTTCATCGTATAAGTGCTGGAGTTGATTGATTTCTAAAAACATGATTTTCTCCCTCTTACTTAGTTAAAGGCATGCGCTTTTCTCGGCCTGGGCCCTAGGACTGGACTTTGATCTTAGCCTTGGCGGCCGACTTCGGCTTGCTTAGCTTCAAGGCCAGAAGATTAACAAAGGCCACGATACCGATCATAAAAAGGGCTTGCACACTGGCAACACCGTACTCGCCCACTTCCGTAGACTGGAAGAGCTCTATACTAGCCACACTCATGCCGGGGCTGATAATAAAAACGATGGCTCCCACCGCCGACATGGAGGAGGTAAAGACGGTAATAAAAGAACTGGTAAAACTCTGCTTGACTTGGGGCAGCAAGATCCGGAAGAAGATGCTGAGGGGGCTGGCTCCGAGGTCCTGTCCGGCCCGGTCCACATTTTCACTAATGCCCTTAAATGCCGTGTTGGCCGCCTTGATGGAGACTGTCAACTGCCGGAAGATATAGTTGCTGATTAAAATTGTAGCGGTCCCTCTCAGATAGAGAGGTTGCTTAGAAAAGGCAGCTACATAGCCCAGACCAAAGAAGATGCCAGGAATGATATAGGGTAGGGAGGTAATAAACTCTACCACCGGCATGAAAGGAAGCTTTCTCCGCTCTAAATAATAGGAAATGGCTATCCCGATAAAGGAGGATAGAAGACCTGCGAGCAAGGAGAAGATGACGCTGTGGAGGAGGGACTTATAAACATTGGGAGATAGGCGGGTGAAATAGTCAAGGGTTAATTGCAGGCTACGGCCAGAAGTGTTGGCAAAAGCCGATAATATGGTCACCCCATATTTAAGGGCGATGATGAGGAAGTACAAGCCCGTGCAAAAGCCTGTAAAGAGTGTAAAACTGCGGGGCAGTTTGAGCCTAACCTCCCCCTCCAAGCCCTCTTTCATGACATTGCTTTCCGAGATGGCCTTCATGTTATTGCGGTAAAAGTAGAAGGCGATCATGGCGCTGGGGACCATCAAAATACTGATGGCTGCGGCCTTGCCCAGGTGGGGGGTACTGATGGCTGTGAGGTAGGCCTCCGTGGCCAAGACCCGAAAATTGCCTCCGACAATGATGGGGGTGCCAAAATCTGCCAGACTCATGGTAAAGCGCACAAAAAAGACCGATAAAATGCCGGGCCAGAGGCTGGGTAAGACGATCTTCCGGATGACTGTGGACCCCTTGGCGCCTAGGTCACGGGCAGCCATAATTTGATAGCCGTCAATTTGTTCTAGAGCTACGATCAGCATCAAGGCCCCGTAAGCAATACCACCTATGGCCTGGAGAAGGATGACGGCAGCGGGTCCGTAGGGATTCATGCTCAGGCCCAAGAGTCCTCGAGTGATGAGCCCGCGCCGGCCAAACAAGACAATAAAAGCAAGGGAAGAGATAAAGGGCGGGCTAATCATGGCCATCATGGCCGCGTTTTGGATGAATCGCCGGGTTTTTTTTGAACAGGCAAAGGCAAAGAGGGCTATAGTCACAGAGAAGAAGGTTGAGATCAGGGAGGAACTGGCGGCTACCCAGAGACTATTGCCGATCAGAGTTAAATTGTCTCCCGACAAAATATCCTTGTAGTAGTCCAAGGAAAAGCCATCCTTTCCGCGGAAACTAATGGCGGTGATCGACACAATTGGGTAGACGATAAATAAGAAAATGAGGCCGAGCAGAAGGATCAAAAATGCTCGGTCGGCGAGTTTCCCCATGCTTATCTTCATAGACCTGCTCCCTAAAAGAAATCGGGCAGCCCCCTCTGTGATGAGAGGAGGGAACTGCCCGATGGATCCAGTTAAACTAAGACCTTATTTGACGAGCTCATCCCACTGGGCGAGCAGGTCATCTCTTTGCGCGCCAAAGAGGGTGACATCTTGCTTGATTAGCTTGCTTAAGTCGATAGTGTCCATGATCTTGGGAACATCTACGTCCTCTCTGGACATAATACGGGCGTCGGCTTCACGTAAGCTTTCTTGCCCTTCCTTGGAGAGGTAATAGTCGACGAAAAGTTTGGCTGCCTCAACATTTTTAGCATCTTTAAAGATGGCGATAGGGGCAGGAGTCCAGGGAATGTAGTCCTCGGGTACAACCACTTTAACAGGGTATTGGGATTCCAAGGCATAAGTACCGCCTGTAATGGCCAGGATACCAATGCCAAACTCACCCGCACAGGTCTTGGGACCAGGTTCGCCACCGCCTTGAGCATATTGGGTGACATTGGCATCAATCTTCTTCCAAAGATCCCAGCCTTTTTCCTCACCCAAGGCCTGGAGGGTGCCATTCAAGATAGCGTATTGGGTGCCGCTGATGCCAGGAGAAGCCATGATCAGCTCGCCCTCGTATTTTGGATCGGTCAGGTCTTCCCAGGTCTTGGGAGATTCCAGGCTTTTCTCTTCGAGGACCTCAGTATTGACCAAGAAACCAGCGGGAACTAAGGCCAAGCTGGTCCAGTAACCCTCTGCGTCTTTATATTGGTCGGCAACTGCCTTGCGTCCCTCCGAGTCATACTGCATGAGGTAGCCCAGGTCAGTGGCTGCGAGATAGCTGTCAACCCCGCCGCCGAACCAAACATCTGCATCGCTGACGCCGTCTGCGGCTTGGATTTGGGCCAAGGCTTTACCGGTGGAAATAGAAGTGAACTCTACTTTGATACCGGTCTTGGCAGTGAAGTCAGGGAAGGAAGCATCTGCGCCACCGTAAGCTAAGAGCACTTTCAGGGTCGTGCCTTCCAGATCTTTGTTCTTGCTGTCGGCTTCTGCCTTTTTCTCTTCTGTCTCTTCGGCTGCAGGCTTTTCCTCAGCTTTTTCCGTAGTTGCTTCTGTTGCTTTTTCAGTTGCTGCTTCGGTCTTATCCTCAGCTTTTTCTGCAACTGTTGTTGCCTCGGTCTTGCTGCCAGGTACCTCTTGCTTGCAAGAAACAACCGGGACCAGGAGCAGGACCAGGACTAGGATTGTGGTTAGAAATTTTTTCATAATTCCTCCTATGATTTATATCTGCGATTTTACTGGAGTTTTTCAAGGATTGTATCTAGCTGGGGCTGGAAAATGACATAACCCTGAGGGGTATGGATGGCTGGTTTGGTCAATTTTTTCTTGATGACCTCAACTAATTCCTCGGTCGTGAAGGCTTCTTCTTCCAAATAGGTCGCATATCTGCCAACCCGGTCTAAAACGTGGGAATCGCTGGACCCAATGGCGGCCATGCCTCGGTCTTGGCAGTATTGATAGGCCAGCAAGTTGGCGGCATCTGTAGTCGACCCATTCAAGACTTCAACCCCGGTCAGATTTTTGATCGTGGCCAGATTGTGCTCCAAGCCCCGGTTGTTGTTGCGGAAGGGGTGGGCTGCAATGGTGACCCCGCCTTCGGCGTAAACATAGTTGATGAAGTCCTGGGCGGGAATCCTTTCCTTAGGAAAATCTGTGATCCCAAAGGTCACAATATCGCCTTGGAGGGAATAGTACTCCACACCTACATAGATAGGAAAGTTGACTTTTTCGACGTATTCTTGGGCGAAATCTGCGATCTCCATGCTGTCGTGATCGGTGATGGCGATAGCATCCAGTCCCATCTGCTTAGCCTTGACCACCATATCCTCTAGGCATTGCTTGCTGTCGGGAGAGTAACGCATTTCATGCATATGTAAATCTACAAACATGGCTACTCCTCAAGTCTTTGAATTGGCCGCTTGAGCCAAGGCCGATCTTAGCTTTTGCTCCTTCGGCCTGTCAATCAGAAGACCGTAGATATCCTGCGGTTTTACAGAAGATAGCCATCGTTATTTTCTATGGATGGCTTTCTGAGATATATGATAACTATAAATTTAGTTGTAGCATCTCTATAAAAGCTCCTATCCGAGTCGCTAGTTGTCCACTATCGCCCATGGAATAGTCAGTTGTTATGCTTAAAATTGGGATCCCCAGCTTGTCTCTTACAAATTCTTTTACGCCAAAAGACTCTGCCGCAAAGGTATGGCAGCAGTGAAGTACAACCTCTACAACTCCATCAATCTGATATTCCTCAATCATAGAGGCTAGAGTTTCAAGACGCTTGGGGTTAGGGCTCATGACAGAGCAACTAATTCCTAGATATCGCTGGGCCAGAGCTTTATAGGGGTCGATAGTCTCATCCACTAAATCGCTCTGAGTGCGGGGACCTGAACAGTTTTCAAAAGCAACCACATTAGCACCCTGCAATTCTATCTCTTTGAGTACTTTATCGCTAACACCGTTCACAGGGCAACCCGTGATTAAGATTCGCGGGGGCGAAGCTTTGCCCTTGTAATTGGCCTCATAGTCTGACATGAGTTGCTGACGCCTCTCTTCCAGTAATGCAAGGCGTTGTTCACCGGTAAAAATAAAGCTGCTAGCACTTACGATATCGTTAAGTTCATAACCTCGGATAGGCGAAGGCTTTAACTTGCCAATTTCATAAAGCTTGACCATGGCTTGTCTTTCTAAGTTTTTTTGGTGGATGGCAGCCTTTAGGTCTTCATCTGTAATGACTACGTTAAATTGTGATTCCAGCGCTTCTTTTAAGCGATACATCTCAGACAGCCATAAGTTTTCAGAAGACTCTAAACTGGGGTTGTGAGGAAGTGCCATAACATGGGTAGGCTTAAGTCTTCCCATAAGCTCATACATCTTTTTCTTGCCATCACAGGTGGTTTCTGCAACGATCATGTCAGAAAAATAGAAGTAGGGACAAGAATCAGACACTGCGAGTCCATAGCTTGACTTAATCAAAGGGCAGTAGTTATTTGGCAAATACTTTTCGGCTTCCGCAATTCCGTCTTCACTAGAGCCACAGAGACTTACATAAACTGCGCCTGCAGCCGTAATGAGTTCTACGGGTGTGTAAGAGCAAAAAACACCTACTACATGCTTACCAGCTTGCTCTTTAAGATCTCGAATTTTTAAAAAGCCGTTGCGACGAGCTTCGCTATAGGTTTCAAAACGTTTTGGTAAATCTTGCATAACTAATATAATCCTTACAGCCTTTCAAAATCCTATAGAATTACCGTCTTGACGGCCTCTGCGACCTCTGGCGGCTTTTTCAGTGTCGTAGCTGCATTATCAAGATAGATCTCTCAAGAACTCTCTCGCAAGGATCGCCGCACCCATGGCCCCGGCGTAACGCCCATCAGGACAGGTCAAGACCTGGCGCTTCAGCACGTCGGACAGCGCATCTACTAGCACCTGTGCCTGGCAAAGCCCGCCAGTCAGGCAGACCGGACCCTCTGTCGGCAGTAAGCGTGCTGCCTGCGCAGCGACCTTTGTTACGATGGAGTCCACCACGGCATAGGCAATATTTTTCTTTTCCTCGCCACGTCCGATGAGGCTGATGACCTCGGATTCAGCAAAAACCGTACACATGGAGCTGATATGCACACCTCCGCCGCAGGCAGCCAGTTCATAAAGCTCATCCGGCGCAAGCCCCAGCGTGCTTGCCATAACATCCAGGAACCGGCCCGTTCCCGCTGAGCATTTGTCGTTCATCAAAAAGTCTGCAACACGCCCATCCTCCACACGGATGATCTTTGTATCCTGCCCGCCGATGTCAATAACGGTCAGCGTTTTTTCTCCATAGAGCGCACATGCGCCGTGGGCGTGACAAGTGATCTCAGTAATCTGACGGTGGGCGTAGGGTACACATACACGGCCATAGCCAGTGGCTGCAATGTTGGCCTGGGGGATAAATTCGCTCAACTGCGTCTGGATCTGCTGAGCCGTGTCGGCGCTACTCCAGCCGGTGGGCTGGACAAGCCGCTGCACGATATTGCCGGACGACTCCAGCACGACAGCCTTGGCACATGTGGAGCCGATATCTATTCCAACTGCATATTGTTTCATCCAAACGCCTCTTCATTATCGTCTGAGCCGCACAGCCATCGTACAACCATAAAGCATATAAAAGTGCGTCCGCAAGGGCTCTTCATATTTTTTAATCTTAAACTTAAAAAGAAAAAAATTCTCTTGATATCGACAAATCCGATTTCGGAGGCTAGCTTGTAAGGGCAATTCAAGCCTCAAAAACCTGTTTTAATAAAGTGGTATTTACTTTTTCACTTTTGCTTACAGCTTTCCTTGAGAGAAGAGCTATTTGGGTTTTCAGGATTTTCTGCTAAGATCGCCAGTAGTGTGCCCTGAGCCTGTTGTAGTTCGGATCTTCGGATTCTCGGGCATTTTTGCAGCTAATGGGTGGGTCGCTGGGCAAGTTTGCAAGAAGTGGATGGTCAGACAGGGCAAATCTGCAAGTAATGGGTGCTTCGGGCGCTAGGAACCATCCATTACTTGCAAATATGTCTGAAATCCAAGAAAACCGAAATAGAGATGATCGGGTCCATAAAATGGTGTAGAAGCAGAAATAACCAGAGGTCACTCTACTGCGTATAAAAGGTTGGTAGAGTGCTGATTTGGCGGATTTGCCAAACAAAATCTCCTGCCAACCCAGCCCAGTGTGCCGAAAAAAGGTTGGCAAACCTCTGATTTAGGAGACTTGTCCACCAACAGTGCCGCCAAAAAAGCAGACTAAGAAGAATTAAAGGATGGCAATTACAAATTTACACACTATTTGGGACTTGACTGTACTAAGTGAGGCGGCTTGTTAATTTGTCCATCTTGGCTCAAACTGGACAAAGTTTTTGAATAAGAGGAGACAAGTTCCATGCCCAAACCGCCAGCTAATCAGTCGGGGTCCACGCCTGTCGCCCATCCAGTGAGTGCGCCCGCTATGTACACACGGAGGGGAGGGAGGACCTGGGCCGCCGTGCCCGGATTGACTTGGTTCTGCGTGCGAGCTTTGGCCTCCTGGGCCTGATCGCAAATTTCTACGCAGTAGACCACTTGCCCCTCTCGGATGCCACGATTTTGGGCAAACTGTCCCCCTTTTTTGCTATTATTTTTTCCTATTACCTCCTGGCAGAAAGTATTCATAAGGTTCAGACCTTATGTCTGGTCTTGGCCTTCGGAGGCGCCCTCTTGGTTGTGAGGCCCAGCTTTTCGAATCCCAATATTGGGGCCTATCTCGTAGGTTTTGCCGGTGGTATGTTTGCGGGTCTGGCCTATACCTATATTCGTATTCTCACCACCCATGGGGTCTCCCGTCACCTGGTGGTCTTTTACTTTGGCGCTTTCTCCAGTGTCGTCCTCCTGCCCGTCATGGTCTTTAATTATGTTCCCATGACCGGACAGCAAAGTCTCTATCTCTTCCTGATGGGCCTGTGTGGTGTGGCGGGCCAGTATTGCATGACCTGGGCCTATGCCGCCGCCCCTGCCCGTACCATTTCGATTTTTGATTACAGCCAAGTTGTCTTTGCCGCCCTCCTGTCCTGTCTTATCTTGCAGGAATTTCCCTCCCTGCCCAGCATCCTGGGCTATATTGTGATCTTTGCCGCCTCTTTGATTATGTTTATTGCCAATTTCCGCGCCGCCAAAGACTTTAGCACGGAATAGGGAGACTATGGCGCAGCTTAAATAGACACTGGTGTAACTTTAATAGACTCTAGCTCAGCTTAAATATAGGCGTTGGTGGGAGATTTGTTATTTGTGCCTTTTGCCGCCAATCCCCGCTTTTTGCTTGGTCAGCTAATTGACGGCAAAATCTCATTTTGGCTAGTATGCCGACAATACCCGCTCTAAGATCGTAAAAAACACAGGCTGATTGTTGGAGAAAAACTCACAATGAAAAAGTGGATTGCAATCCCTGAAGGTAGCCTAACTTTTGAGACTTGTTTTTGAGATTACAATTCGTTATAATTTGTATAACTAGCTAGTTTATAGATCGTTTTTTTTTAGCAGATTAGGCGGTATGTTGCATTTTGGAGTATAAAGTAGGCTAATGTGGATATGTACGTATTTTGGTTTTTAAAGATTTTTTAGAATTAAATCGTGAGAAGGGAGAAAATGCATTATGTTTTCTAAAATGATCAAAAAATTGAGACAAAACAGCGTAGGCGTTTTTCTAGTTATTCTACTGTGCGGTTCTATTTAGTACACACCTAGTAGTTGCAGCAACAACTGGTTTTTCCGGTACAGCGAAACCGGGGTGGGGAGATAAGCTCTCATCAGCCGTAAAAAATTCTGAAACGAGTACCAGTTTTGTATCTTGTATCGCTACCGATAGAGCCGGAGACTTTTACTTATTATTCCGGATCTTTGACTCCACTTCTGGAAAGTATAGTCCAACAGTAAAAATTCCTAAAACAGGATCTGGAACATGGACAACGAAACTAACAGACGGTGCTTCCTGCAACCTTTATGCTGGAAGAGAATATTTTTATGACCCTGCTACATATATTATTGGCGACTGGGAACCTTAGAATCTTATCTTTCTTAGTCAATAAAGCTACATTCGACTAAGAAAGAGTACTAGAACACAAAAGTTAGAACCGTAAGTTCATGAGGGTCAAGAGCCATGCTGTTTAACCGCTTAGCATTCACTAAAATATTTGATAAGAGGTTTTGCGGTCTGGCCTTGACCCATATCGCATTATCACTGGCCTATATTATCCATTCCTATGCCCTGATCACTTTTGTGATGTTTCAGTTAAAGCTATCGAAGGCCCATATTTGGCATAATTTGGTGGAATACTTGTGTGTAGACCTAGGGATGTCTGAGATTGCCTTCAACCTGCATTATTTGTATCAGTTTCTCTTGCCTATTTTTACAGGATTTGTAGCTGTTGAGTATTTGCGCTATAAACGTCAACTCATGGTGAACATGACCTCCCGTAGCTCCTCCAAACTGACTTTGCACAGACAACTAGCCTGGTATATTGCCATTAAATATGCTTTAGCTATCTTCCTATCTTATCTTTTTATGTATCTCCTAATGGCGCTGTTTATGCAACCCGGTAGCCCGGATAATATGCCGCCACAATTTTTATTAGACATTCTGTCTTTTGATTTGGTCCGGAATCACTATCCCCTTTATCTGATCATTCGAGATACATTTACTTATTTCTTCGTTCCATTAGGCTTTTTTTACCAAGCCGCTAATCTCGCCTTATGGGCAAAAAATCAAGTGGAGGGATTTCTTATCCCTGTTTTTTGGTTGATGGGCGGTACTCTTATTTCCCAATATTTGCTGGGAGCTTTGCCCCTTCCTGGTTGGAAGACATATTTTTACTATTTTGGACCGCTTATTGTCATAGCACCTGATGCTATTCCGCACCATACGTCTACCTTGGGAATTATCCTTGCTTTACTGGTACCGGTGAGTCTTCTCAGTGCTTTGAGTATATATTTCCGCTGTAAAAAACATGCGGATTTTTTAAGCATCAATGTATGAAAAAACTTAGTTGGCTCAAAAATTCTTTGCCTAGTATCCTGTACTTCTTGCTTTTATATGGCTTGATCAGCCTACTAGGCATCAATCTTTTTAGGTCTGCCGGTGAGCCCATCAATTTTTTTCAAAACGGCATTCAGTATTATTTTGTTTTAGCATTCTCTGCTTATGCTTTTCGAGGACAGCTTGCCCCTCAATGGATACAGATACGTTGTAACAACTTAAATCGGATATTCCTTTTGTATATCTATCAGTATTTCAACCTGTATGCGATGCAGTTAAGTCTAGTCTTCTTGGGAACCGCTGCTTTTACTTGGGTCTTTCAGCTGCATTTTGTCTTTGATGGCTTGGTCATCTATTTTTTCTCGATGCATGCTCTTTGCCTTTTAATCTACGTGTATTATTGTGTATCGCTACAAGATGGGCATAGTAATGTGGCACTTGTAGGTCTCGCCTTGGTTATCATAATGTTTTATCTTTTACCGCGCGAGGGCTGGAATATTTGGGCCGCGCCCTATTCCTTAAGCCGTTATGGTGGGATGAACTTGTGTTTACAATTGGCGATGACCTATGTTGTTCACTTATTAGGTATTTATATTTGGCAACTTTGGCAGTGTGGCCGATTTCAAGGGGTGGTCAGAAAATATTCTGCCCCTCAGCCTACTGCAAGGGGAAAAATATGCCGCCGTGACAATCTTGTGAGTAGTCTGCGATACACCTGCTGCTTGGGCCTGTATTTTTTATTCATTGCCCTGGGCAGCGCTAGTTTGGAGCCCTTGGGTTTAAGCCGGGCACAGTTATATTGCTATCAAGCATTTTTCTGTACAGATTATATGCAGGAAACGGCTGCCAGCGCTGTAAGTTACTGGGACTGCTTAAAATTTTTGCTCTTTCTTTTTATATTTTTTTGGCCAGTTTGGCTTGCGGCTTCTGAGTTTTCAGCTACCGCTAGCCTCATTTTTAGCCGCTTTAAGCATTGGCATCAAGGCTTTGTCATGATGGCGCGTTTCAGTCTAGTTTGGGCAGCTAAAGCCATGGGGCGCACTTTACTTGCCTTTAGTCTCGTGTATGGAGGCATGTATGTTTTAGCGCCTGCTAGCGAAAGTCTGGCCCTCCTGCTTGTCTCTGTACCGCATCTATTGTTGTTTTTGCTCAAGCTTGCCATCTGGGCCTTTAATTTTGCTTTCTACCTTTCTTTAGCTAACTTGGTCCATGAAGATAGCCGCCATCTGCTCTATATCAGCTTGGTTTTAGGACTGCTTGTATTTGTTCAGAAATTGCATCCACTATTTCCAGGTTTAGGCTATTGTTTCAACGATAATCGGCAAGTGATATCTCTCTTGCTTGCCCTCCTGGGCACAGCCCTAGCTAGCCTTGGGGCTTGCTTTCAGCTTAAGAAAATTTAAAGATGTAATGAGAAGAGGATGAGGAAATTAAAGTATTGAAGGAGCTTATATATGATTCAGCTAGACCATGTCACAAAAAGCTTTAAACAGGTGACGATCTTATCGGATGTCAATTACACTTTCGAGGAAGGTGAAAGCTATTGCCTGGTGGGGCCCAATGGGAGTGGCAAAAGTGTCTTTTTACAGCTCATTACGGGTCTCTCTCAACCAGATAAGGGCAAAATTATTGTGGATGATCAGGTTTTGGGTGAGAATTTTGATTTTCTTCCTGAAGCGGGTATTAGCATTAACCAACCAGAATTTATGCAAAACTGGACCGGGTGGGAAAACTTAGTTTTCTTGGCTTCCCTGAGAAAGCGAGTTCAAGCCCCAGAACTAAGAGCCTGGGTCAGCCGTTTCTGTATGGACAAAGACATTGATCGTCTTTACCGCGTGTACTCCCAGGGTATGCGGCAGAAACTGCGCCTTATCCAGGCCTTCATGGAAAATCCTCGCTATTTAATATTAGATGAACCTTTTAATGCTTTAGATAAAAAAGCGATAGACATCCTCCTGACTTGTCTAGCAGAATTTCCTAGCCCGGATAGGACCTTAATCATGACCTGCCATACCCAAGAATTGCTAGAGCAAACGGCCTGTAAAATAGTAGAGATGGAGGAGCTCACAAGCTAAATAAGCCCCCGCTAAAAGCCGCGCAATAAAAAGCCTTGCATTTGTCTGATTTCTTTGCTACTATACACAAGCGTTTCAAAACGCACCTGGCGCAGTAGTTCAGTTGGTTTAGAATGCCAGCCTGTCACGCTGGAGGTCGTGGGTTCGAGCCCCATCTGCGTCGCCATCTACCGGCCCTTTACGGGCCGGTAGGTTTTTAAGCCCAGATAGCTCAGTCGGTAGAGCAGGGGACTGAAAATCCCCGTGTCGTTGGTTCGATTCCGACTCTGGGCACCAAAAGAGGACGTCAACATACACATGTGGCGTCCTTTTTTGATGCTTGGAAATTCAGCACTTATTCCTCGAGTGCTTTTCGGAGATCATCCATATTCGTATAACCTACAACATTGGGGTCCCGGGAAATTCGAAGAGCTTCATCCATAGCCTGGATGAGCTTCGGGGAATACTGAGGGACTTCTACTGAAAAAGGCAGGCCGCCGCGCAGTATGCATTGTTTTAGGAAAATATTAACTGCACTAGACATATCCATGCCGAGCTCTCCAAAAAGCTCCGTTGCTTGTTTTTTGACTTCAGCTTCAATACGAATTTGTGTGGGAACTCTTGACATAGAATCCACTCCTTTTTCTTTAAGAATAGACTATATGGTTTACGATGTCAATCATAAAGTTAATATTAGGGGGGATTTGGGAGGAGACACATGGCCTTGGGGGTATTATTTTCTCCAGCGCTTTCTACTTATCCTGTGGAAGCCCAAGGAGATACTGAACTGCTGGAGGCGTCTCCTCAAGAGGAGCAGGCCGATGACAAATACCCTCTATTTTTTATGCTGAACTATGCTGAAGTAAAAGGTAAGGGCCATACTACTCCCGGGTTTAGCACCCTTTCTGCTGACATGAAAAACATGTGGACGAAGTTATCTATCACGGTGGTAGACGAAGAAGGGCATGTTCACGAATCAGATAAAGAGACAGTTGATGTGTTCAAACGGCCGGATGATGATAAGAGTGCCTACCGCTACGGTGGTGATTATAGAGATGGTGAAACACTCACAGTTATAGTAGACCATGACGGGCTTCCGGAGGGGTATCATATATCTAATGATAGAGATGATGATGCTGACTATGCTTGGACTGCAGTATCCGGCAAGCCTTACAGCACCTTCAAGATTAAATTTAATCGCAATGCAAATGTTCCATACCTGCTGGTGCGAATGCCCTTAGGGTCAATGGATGTAAAATTTGATCCTCAAGGTGGCAATTGGTCTGGTAACACCGACCCCATTCTTAAAACTGTCAATAAAGATAATACTGTAGAGTTTCCAACTGATCCCACGAAAGATAATTATAGCTTTGTCGGTTGGTACTCAGAGTATCCTGATATTGATGAATATCGGGAAATGTTCGAAGGCATGTCCCTTCCTAAATGGGTTGAAAGTACAGCAAAGACACGTAGGTATTGGAATTCATCACAGTATTTTAGTGATTATAATCGCGATTGGATATCCTATAACTCGAAAAATGTTGATCCGCTCTATGACGGGATCTTTCTCCTGCGAGCGGAATGGAAGCCACTAGAGACCTACCAACTCACATTTGATCCCGCTGAGGGCCATTGGGCAGATGGTTCTAGTGAGCCTAAGGTCTACGACGTCAAGCTGGGTGAGATTTTCACAATCCCAGAGGGAACCATCTTGTCAGGCTCTTCCTTCCAATATTGGGAGGGCTCTGAGTATTATCCAGGCGATAAATATACCGTAGAAGGCAACCATACCTTCACGGCACATTATAGTGAAACCCCCATAGAGTTGATCGTTCGTCCGATAGAACCTGCATCTACTGTGGTGATTCCGCTCAATCAGCCTGACGAGACGTCGCCCTTGCCTACCAGCCAGAGTATTGCTGGGCAAATGCCCGTAGACCAAGCAAAACAACTGCCTGCAACGGGTAGTGTGGCTTCTGGCCTTAGTTTTATGGTCAGCTTGGGATTAATCGCCTGGGGCCTTCTCTTGAAGAAGTAAGCTCCAGTCATTCCAAAGCACATTAAAAAGACGGCCTCCTCATCAGGGGCCGTCTTTTTGCGGTACGCCCTACATGGGTACTAACCTGGAGGTGCAAGACCTCTTTATTTCCTTGCTGCTAGTTCCATATTTTGTGGGATTTGCGTTATGCAAATTCCACAAATTTTCAAGCTGCGCTGAAATGTCGAAATTTTTTAGCATCTCTTTTACATATATTTTGCAATGTTAAAAATCTTTGACACTTAATATATTATTTTTTCTTGACTTATTTTTATACCCTGTTTACCGTTAAAACAAGCATGTGTGACAGGAGACAAGATCTCGCAAGAATGAATATGGATAATCAAAGTTTATACGACAAAATACGGAATACTCGGAAAGCGCTTGGCATTTCTCAGGTAGAACTTGCCTCATTACTATATGTAAGTAGACAGACTATTGCTAACTGGGAAAAAGGTATTACTGTTCCTGATGCGAGATCTCTTGAAAAGCTTGCAGATGTTTTACACGTTTCTGTTGGTTCTTTATTAGGGGATGTAGATAACGTTACGAGGAAGATGAACGATCCCAACAATCACGAACAGACTGCAGTACCTGAAAAGCCATTAACGAACCAAGAGATAGCATCTCAATTATCTCGCATCAATGAACTTTACGCAGAAAAAATGTTGCGTGATGAAGAACAAATTGAAACATTAAAAAGGTACGCACATTTTGGAATTTTATTATTTCTTATTGCTGTTCTTTTGTTTTTATTAATGCCCTTTGTCCGCTACTGGTATATGAGCGCAAAAAGTGGGATAGCACACACCGTACGAGAGGAAATAGTGACTATTGGAGAACCGTAGTTTTGGAACAGGAAGTAGCAGAAGCTAAGCTTCAGAGAATCTTAGTAATGCAGATGGTAGCAACAAGCTTAAGTGAAGCTTGAAAATATAGGAGGTAGGCTATGAAAAAGATATTGGTACGGTTTGTTTTTATTTGTCTAATTTTAATTAATCTTTCTGTACTTGTCCAAGCAAACGAAACATGGGATGCAAACTCTGGGCCGTATAGTCTTAATCTCATGGAAGGAGAGGAAGATGAAACAATTCAAACAACCAAGCATCGATAAATTAGACAATTCTAATCTAGTGCTATGGTTCGCAGAGGCTAAGAAAGTGTTATGAACTTGCAAAAATGGAGTTGACACAAGAGATCGGCTTTAACATTTACAAATGCCGCTTCTGTAAGCTTTATTTCAGAAGGATAGTATGAATACCTGTACCAAAAAAATCACAACTATTATTTTTGCTTTACTAATAGTTGTCACAATGTCTGTTTCACTCATTGTTTATGCATATGAAACCCCAGCTTTCCACATCTATCTCTCAAGTGGAATTGAAAGCACAACTACTGGAACTACAACAGGTCTATGGAAAGGCTTTGAGTGTAATAATTTTACTACTTCTAGTCAAAATGCAAGGGCAGACGTATTTGCGAATAATGGTAGTGGCTATAGGATTGATAGAACTATAATTGTGGCACCTGGAGATAGTTCGGGAGCTGAGGTTACGAATACGTACTCCACCCCGTGTTTATGGTATTTAAAATTATCTGCTAGCCATAATATTTTTCAAAGACCAGACGTTGATGCTGAAACATACCTTTGGTTAGTGCAAAACTAATTCAAATGAAGAAGCGAAGTAGCTCTCGATTCATTTTTGCAAACTATTGCCGGGCTTTTACACGCTCGGCAATAGTTCGCTTGATGACTATCATCGCCTTGGCGATTCTAGGTGCTTATCTTTATTTATTTATAAAGGTACTCCATAGAAATTTGGGGATTAGCGATAGTATTCAACAACTCAATCAATCGGCTATCATACTCATGATGAGCTACCTGCTCTTGGGTTTTTTCTTGTTTTCAAGTATCCATCGGCATGCCTTCTGGGAAAGATTATATGCCATACCTAGAGGCTTACTTATACATTATAATCAAGCAATTAAGATTAATTTGCTACTTTCATCACTCAGTTTTACTTTTTACTTGGCTGTAAGCCTTGCCGCATTGAGAGGCGATTTTGCACTTCAGCGTCTGAGAATACAAATTGTATTGAATGCAATTCAATACTTCTTTTTGCTTCCTGCGGTTGGTTTCCAATTAGGTGTTTTGATTTCATTCATAAAGAATCAGAACGTATGCTATTTAATTCTACTGGTGCTTCTTATCCTATTTTCTCCATTTCCCCAAATGCTATTCGCATTAACTGCATCCCCAGTTATCGTTAAACTGCTTCACTATGTTAATCTATGGCCTGATGCTCCATACATGCCAACGCCATATTCATATGGATTGGAGATTGATCAAGAAAAAACTAACATTCTTTTGCTATGGCTTTTTTTTGCTATTTTTTTATCGCATTACTTATCTATACCTAAGCATGGGTCGGGCAATAAGCGCCTTGTTACCGAGAAGAACATAACAATGATAGTGTTGTGCTCTTCTGTACTTTGTTTGGGATGGCAAACTAGCCAGCCCTATTCTTTCTTGCCTAATTCCAAGTATATTGATTTGGAAGGACCTGTAATCGATCAAAAGTATTATATGGGTATTAATAAAGATACTTTTGCGTCAGACGAAACCATTGACAAGGAAGGCGCATTTCAAATACTGAAATACTCTGGGACAATTTCAATTTCTGATTGCTTAAGAGCGGACTTGCAATTGGAATATACAAACTTAGAATCCCAAACGATGAATTTGCTTTTGTATCATGGTTTCCAGGTTAAAGATATTTGGTGCGGCAAGAACAAAATCGACTTTCAACAGGTGGACGATACGATCAAAATCTTAGATAGTATCCCATCTTCAGGTACGCTAACGATTCGTTATCAAGGTCACGGCGGTCGCTATGTTTCTAATAACAATGCGATCTTCTTGCCATCGGGCTTTCCCTATTATCCAATGCCTGATCTGCACCCGCTTTATTATTCTTCTCTGAATGGTTTTTATCCGCTTGCTCCTGCTGTTGAGACGACCTTTGATATCCAAATCAACTACAAGTGGCCCATCTACAGCAATCTTTCATTATCGAATGATGGACATGCTGAGGGTAGCTCGCAGGCAATGGCTCTATTTTCCGGGCTCTATAGCAAGGTGGAAGTGGATGATACGACGCTCCTATATCCAGCATTAGATCCAAACCTAAATTCCAACAAAGTAGTAGATTTCTATCAAAATGTTCTTTGCCAGCATTCTCCAAGCAAGAAACGGCTTATTGTTGTAGATGATGCAATCAATACAATTAGCCCTTATGAAAGATATATAGATACAGATGACTTTACCCTGATCGGCTCTCTATTCCCTGAAGATTATTGGGATCTGATTAATGCGATTTGGGAGTTTTATCCTGCAAAATATCAAAGTTATCTATTTCTTAAATATGCTGAAAAGAACGATGAAGAGTACCACCAGCGGGCTCGCGTATATGAAAAAAATAAAAACAATTATTATCATTTGTATCAATTTGTTGAACAGAATGAAGAGGATCGCGACGAACGAATCGCAATCATCCGTCGTTATATTTTCGATAATAATGACGCGCGTACACCTGAAGAGTTTATTGCCACTTTAGAAGGTAAATTTCATGATTAAAATTACGGCATTAACAAAAGAATTCCGCAGACAAGCTGTCTTTGAAAATTTAAGCTTAACCTTATTGTCCAAGAGAACAGTTATTCTGGGGCCAAATGGTTCGGGAAAGACTACCTTATTTCGCTGCATGGTGGGTTATTATCGTAACTATAAAGGTAGCATTCTCATTAATGACCAAGATGAGAATCATATCGGATACCTTCCGCAATTCTTTTCCATCTTTCCGACCTTGACGGTAAGAGAAGCCCTAGAGCTCTTTTTAACGATCCAGTATCCTTATTTTGTGGATCGAGTAGCTAATATTCAGCACTGCCTTGAGCTTACGAATTTATCATCATTCTCCAATACCCTAGTTAAGCATTTATCTGGAGGAATGAAGCAGAGACTTGGGATTGCGCAAGCTTTTCTGGGGGACCCAGATCTGATCATTTTGGATGAACCCTTTGTTGGTTTGGATCCCGAAGAAAGACTAAGGATTATTGAAGGTATAAGAAATTATGATGGAGGCGCAAATATCGTTCTATCTACGCATATTGCCAATGATGTCCAGCAACTCAACGCGGATGTTGTCCTTTTGGATCATGGCTCTGTACTTTTCCAAGGTAGTGAGCAAGATTTTGTGGCCCCCCTTTATAACAGAATCTACTATCTGAATGATAGTCAGCATCTACCTGAGAATGCTTTTGTTGTTCGTCGTGAATTAGATCAAAAGAAAGTTTTTATGCCATCTGGCGATAGAGCTATTACAGGAGAATATACTTTGGCAAATCCTACGGTAGAAGATGCATACATAGTGCGTATCAGGGAGGCTCATTCTTGCGATCAGAGTCCCTATTGCTTCACCAATCCATCATGATGGCTAACAATAAAGGTTTATTCAATTTAGTGTGGAAAATGTCTTCCTGGCAAAACAGCCTGGTAACACTGTGTTATTTGCTATTTTTCCCGTGCTTTTTATTTTATGTCAAAATGCATTTAGAAAACCCCGAGCAATTTTTTGACTTGAGCTATTTCTTTTGCCAAATTACCTTTCCGTATTTATTCATCGTTGCGCCTCTTTCTTTTATGCAATATACGCTAGACTATCCCTTTTCTCAGATCTTTTTGCAGGCGCAGGCCCAAAAAATGATTCGAGCTATTTTATGCTGGATTATTTTAGCAGACATCTTATTATTGTCGGTTTCATTATCCCTTCTATACAGCTTTAAGCTTTTACTATTCGATATTTGCCTGCATATCCTTTTTATTTCATTTTTTTATTTCCTGATTGCCTTTTACATCTGTGCGTTGACTCAGCATACTGAATATGCCTATCTGCTCTTATTGGCCTACACTGTCATGAATGTCGTGTATCCTATTTCACAAATAAGATTCCCCTTCTATAGACTTTTTCCTAATAGCCATATTGACTACTTGGCTTATATATCATTTGGAGCTTTTGTCCTATTACTGTTTGGAATAAAACGCTTGGTCGTGAAATAGGGCACCATACTCCAGCCTATTCGTATAACCAAAGAGAACTCTTGAAATTATTCTTAATTTCGGCCAAAATGGAATGCGATTCCAGAAATGACGAGAACAAAAGAGCTAGAAGAGAATATAAGAGGGCTGGACAAGAGCTAGAAGAACTAGGGAAGGGGACCGCAAGAGCAATATGGCCTACATTAATCGTGAAGTAGAAGACAATCTCAAGAAGATGGTGAATGCCTTCAAGGTGGTTCTGATAACCGGGCCCAGGCAGGTAGGAAAGTCTACCTTGCTGCGGCAAGTTTACGGGGACGCCTACAGCTATGTCACTCTAGATGACATGCTGGAGTTGCAGATGGCCCAGGCTGATCCCAAACTTTTTTTCATCAATCATCCTGGCAAGTTGATCATTGATGAAGTCCAGTATTGCCCGGAATTGTTTATGGAAATCAAACGGTTGGTGGATCAAAAAGATGATCCAGGCCAGTATATTTTGACCGGGTTTCAGACTTTTTCTCTCATGCAAAATGTCAGCGAGAGTTTGGCGGGTAGGGTAGGCATTTTGGAGCTCAAGCCCCTGTCCACGCGTGAAATCTTAGGCCATCGAAAAAACACATCCTTCAAGCCATCCCTGGACCTCCTCCACGCGGACCCACCCGATCTTTCCTATAGCGCCTTGTGGGAAATTATTCATCGGGGCTCTATGCCGGAGCTCTACCGCAATCCTTCTCTGGACCCGGAAAGCTACTACGCTTCTTATGTCTCTACTTATATCCAAAGGGATGTTAGGCAGATCAGTGCTATCCAGGACCTGAATATGTTCAGCCGCTTTATTGCGGCCTTAGCAGCGCGGACCAGCCAAGAACTGAATTATGCCCATCTAGCCCAGGACTTGGGGCTTGATCAGAAGACCGTCAAAGCTTGGATCGGGATCTTGGAAGCAAGTGGAATTATTTATCTCATACCCACCTTTGCCAATAACCAGTTGAAGCGGATCACGAAGGCCCCGGTTGTCTACTTCTTTGATACAGGCTTGGCGGCGTATCTAGGCCGGTGGAAGACAGCGCAAAATCTACAAAATAGTGCCTATTCCGGAGCTATTTTAGAGAATTACTGTGTTTCCGAGATCCTCAAGTCCTATAGCAATCGAGGAATAATCAATTATCCCATCTATTTCTACCGCGATAAGGACCAAAGAGAAATCGATTTGATTATCGAAGAGTCGGGTGTCCTCTATCCTATCGAAATTAAGCAGGCTGCCCTGCCACATATAAAAATGACCAAGCACATGTCTGTTCTGGAAAAAGCTCAGGGCTTTAGGGTGGGGGTAAAAACCATTCTGGCCCAGGTAGACCGTTACTACCTACTGGATGAGGAGACTTTAGTTTGCCCCATTAAGGATATTTAAGGCCCAGGTTCCTTGGCCGCTTCAGTTAGCTTTCTTGCCCATTTAATCATTTCGCTTGCTCAAATAGCTTGTTAGGCGCCATGCTTGTCCCTATAATTTAGCTATAAGTTTAACCTGCTCGGATCTGCACAAATGGAGTCGCAGGTTGGACTTTATGAGGAGCTTGTTGGATGGATATTTTTAATTTAATCACTTTGGCTGGCGGCGTGGCTGTCTTCCTGTATGGCATGCACATCATGGGTGAAGGCTTGCAGGCCACGGCTTCGGATAATTTGGAACGCCTGCTTTCCCGCTTGACCGGGACCCTGCCCATGGCCGTCCTTTTGGGAGCTGCGGTTACCGCTATTATCCAGTCCTCTTCGGGCACGACCGTTATGGTGGTTGGTCTGGTCAACTCCGGGATTATGACTTTGAACCAGGCTGTGGGGGTCATTATGGGGGCCAACATCGGCACTACGATCACGGCCTGGATCCTCAGTTTGACCGGCCTCCAGGGGGACTCTTTTTTCCTCCGCCTGCTCAATCCCTCCGGCTTCGCCCCTATTCTGGCCGTCATCGGCGTCAGCTACATCCTCTTCTCCAAGCGGGATAAACGGGTGAGTCTGGGGACGGTGCTATTCGGTTTTGGCCTCCTCATGATGGGCATGGAAGTCATGTCCTCTGCCATTTCTCCCTTGCAGTATTCGCCCAATTTCCAAAAGCTCTTTGTCATGTTTGAGAACCCCATTTTAGGGGTTCTGGTCGGGGCCGTATTAACCGCAATTATTCAGTCGTCTTCGGCCTCCGTTGGTATTTTGCAGGCCTTAGCTGCTACCGGACAGGTGGCCTGGGCCTCGGCCATTCCTATCATCATGGGGCAAAATATTGGTACCTGTATCACGGCCCTCCTCTCGGCTATCGGGGCTAAGAAAAACGCCAAGCGGGCCGCCATTATCCACCTCCTCTTCAATGCCATCGGTAGCTTGTTCTTCATGTTGGTCTTCTACGCTTGGCACCTTATCCGTCCCTTCTCCTTCTTGCAGGATGCCGTGCCCATGGCGGGTATTGCCCTCTTCCATACGATTTTCAACGTGGCGGTGACCGCCATGCTCCTGCCCTTCCATAACCAGCTGGTCAAGCTGTCTATTCTCGTCGTCCACGACGATGCCCAGGATAGTGATGAAGACCAGGAAGAAGATTTTCTCAAAGACGAGCGGGCCCAATTGCTCAGCACCCTGGACCCCCGTTTCTTAGATACGCCGGGCTTTGCTCTGGGCCAAGCGACTAAGGCGATTAATGCTATGGCCGAGCTGACCAATGAGGGCTTTTCCATTGCTTGCAAGATGTTGCACAAGCCCACGGAAAAACGCCTGGCCAAGGTCATCCGCCGGGAAAATCTCATTGACAGTTTTGAAGATGAGCTACAAACCTATCTCCTCCACTTGAGTCAACGCCAGCTGGGGGATGAAGACAGTATTAGGCTCAACATTATGATGCACTCCATCAACGACTTTGAGCGGATCTCGGACCACACCGTCCACATCGCGGAAGCCTATCTCAAACAAGTTCATGCCGACTCTGCCTTTTCTGAGGAAGCCCAGGGCGAACTGGATATCATCATGAATGCGGTCCAAGAAGTCCTGGAGCTGACCATCTATTACTTTGAGAATCGAGAAACGAATCGGGGAGAGGAAATCGAGGCCCTGGAAGAGGTGATTGACAAACTCAATCTCAAGCTCCATGACCGCCATATCCAAAGGCTCAAGGCCAATGCCTGCACGGTTGAAATGGGCTTTGTCTTCTCGGATATTTTAACGGCCCTGGAAAGAATTTCTGACCACTGCGCCAATATCTCTTTCTACATTAATGATGTTAAGGAAGGGTCCTACGACCGGCACGAGTATAAAATGCGAATTGCCCAAAACAGCGCGGAATATAAACGCTATTACCAGAATTTCCAGAATAAGTATCAACTGCCTGAATTAGCCATCCAGGCACAGCGAGGAGGTCCTTATGAGTAGAGAGCAGATGTCCGTTTTAGACCTTGACCGCTTGGGCCAAGATTTTGGAGAGTGGTATCAAGATCCTGACCGCCTGGCCCAAGGTCGGATGTCTTCCGACCTTTATCCCTACCGGACCCTCTTTTCGCCCATCCAGGTGAACCAGGTCCACTTGAAGAACCGCCTGGTGATGGCCCCCATGGGCAATATTAATATGTGTGAAGAAAATGGCCGCCCTTCTCCCGAGATGGTGGCCTATTTTGCAGAAAGGGCCAAGGGTGGGGTGGGCCTTCTGACGTCCGGCCTTATCCCGGTCTCTCAAGGCCAGGATCCTTCCGTCCTGGAGAAGGGGAACTTGACCTATTTCCCTAGGCTTTCTGGGTCCCGCACTTTTTTCTCTGGCTGGCGGGATATCGCCAATGCCTGCCACGCCCAGGGCGCCCACTTCTTTATCCAGCTGACGGCTGGTCTTGGCCGGGTTGGCAATCCTGAGTGCCTTATGGTCCATAAGCGCTTGCCGGTTTCAGCCTCTTGGAATCCCAACTATTACCTGCCGTCTGTTCCCTCAGCCCGCCTATCCGACCGCAAGCTCAAACGGATCGTGAAAAATATGGGTCAAGCGGCTGCCGATGCCCAGGTTATGGGCCTGGATGGCGTCTATCTCCATGCGCATGAGGGTTATCTCATGGAGCAAATGGCCAACCGGGCCTTTAATCGGAGAAAACTTGGCCGCTATAGAGATCCCCGCCGTTTTGGCTTGGAGATTGTGGAAGAAATCCGCCGCCGGGTAGGCCCCCGCTATCCCATCATGTTCCGGATCGACCTGTCTCTGGCTCTCCATGCGACTTACGGCGACCGGATGCAGACCGACAAGATCCTCAAAAAATTCCAAAATGAGCGTAGTGTAGAGGAGACCCTGGCCTATATGAAGGACCTGGTCCAGGCGGGTGTTGATATTTTCGACGTGGACCTGGGCTGCTACGATAACTGGTGGCTACCCCATCCCCCAACCTTCATGCCCCCTGCCCCCTTTGTCGAGGTGGCGGCTACGGCGAAGAAATACTTCGCTGACCAAGGGATTAAATCCAAGCAGGGCTTGGATGTGCCTATTGTCGCCGTAGGCAAGCTGGGCTATCCAGACCTGGCCGAAGCGGCCCTCCAGGAGGGCAAGGCCGATATGATCATGCTAGGCCGGCCCCTTTTGGCCGACCCCTATTGGGCCCAAAAGGCCTATGCGGGCCGGGTCGCGGACATCCGCCCCTGTATTGGTTGCCAGGATGCTTGTATTAATGAGTTTGTGGAAGGGGGCCGTCCCTATTGTACGGTCAACCCCCGTTGCTCTTTTGAGACCCTTTTCCCCTTGCATCCCCAACCTAGTCTAGAGCCCAAGCGGGTGGGTGTTGTGGGTGCTGGCCCCGCTGGCTTGGAAGCCGCCCTGACCCTCTTGGACCGCGGCCATGAGGTAACCCTCTACGACGCGGCTGACAAACCGGGTGGAGTTTTGCGGACTGTTGCTCTGGCACCCAACAAGCTGGACCTGCTTAACCTTTTGACCTGGTATGAGCATAGGCTGGACAAGGCCCTGGCCAATCCCCGCCTCCACTACCTGCCTGGCACGATTGCCTCTGTCAGCCTTTTAGAAGACCAGCGCTACGATGCCATCCTTTGCGCGACAGGGGCCAAGGCCCGGCGTCTGGAATTGCCAGGCGGTGACCTGGCGATTACGGGCATGGACCTGGCCCAAGATCCCAGCCTGGCCCAAGGCAAGCAAAAGATTGTTATTGTCGGTGCCGGTTCCGTGGGCGTAGAGTTGGCCTTCCTCCTGGCAGATGAGCCGGACCGCCAGGTAACCCTGGTGGAAGCCACCCCCTATGTTATGAAGGGGGTCTGCACGGCCAATCGGACCTATCTCATTCATTACTTGGAGAAGAAAAAGGCTCAGATCATGCTCTGTGCCCAGATCATGGAAATTACAGATGGGGCAGTCAAGGTCCGTCGTAATGTCTCCAAGACCGTGCCAGATCCCTGGGTGACCTGGACCCCCTTGCTGCCAGACAATGTGGTCAACCCCCTGGCTAAACCGCTCGGCGAGGACTTCCGGGAAGAGAGTATTCCTGCAGACCTGGTTGTTTTCGCGGTGGGCAATGAAAGCCGGACCAGCCTCTACGATAGTCTGGTCGCCAATTATTGTGCTCCGGAAATCCATAAGCTGGGTGATGCCTTCCGGCCTGCCACCATCAAGGAGGCCGTACGGGCTGGCTACCGCCTGGGCTTGAGCCTTTAAGTTTCTGGTGCAACTCCCAAAGTCAAGGTCATAGCAATGTCCAAACAAAAAACAGGCAAGGTCTATCGCATCATCTTGGCAGGCTCGGGTCGAGTGGCCCACCACCATGTCCAGGCCATTTCCTACCTGGAGAAGGAGGGGCGTGCCCGTTTAGTCGCCATTTGTGGTCCTGACCAAGTAGGGGCAGAAGCCCTTCTACAAAAGCACTATAAGGGCAAGCATAAGCATGTGGCCTATTACCCTGACTTAACTGCTGGTCTGGCCCAGGAGGAGGCAGACTTGGTGGCGCTTGCGACCCCTTCAGGAACCCATAAAGACTTGGGCCTGGAGGCTCTGGCAGCGGGTTGCCATATCTTGGTCGAAAAACCCCTGGCCATGACCTATGCGGATGGCCTTGACCTGGCCGAGGCCGCGGCTGCGGCCGGCAAGAAGCTGGCCCTAGGCCATAAATATCGCTATTTACCCTGCATGGCCGACCTGGCAAGCGACCTGCAAGCAGGAAAATTTGGCCGAGTCTATTATGGGTCCGTCATCCTGCGTTGGGGCCACGACCAGGCCTATTACGACCGGGCGCCCTGGGTGGGGACTCGGGCGGCAGACGGGGGCGTGATCCTCAATCAATCTGTCCATGCCTTTGACCTCCTCCGCTGGCTCATGGGTCTGGAAAATCAGCCCCTCCTAGAGACCCAGGGCTTTGCTGCTACCCAGAGCCATGAGATGGAGTCGGAAGACTTGGGTCTGGGTGTTTTTCATTTTGCTGGTGACCGCTATATTTCTTATGAGGGGACAACTTCCAGCCAGCCTGACCGCCAGCAGGTCGAGCTCTTTATCTGCTGTGAACAGGCGGATATTCGAGCTGGCCTGATCGGTAAGAAGGCTCATTTCTCCATCCGGTCCCAGGGCAAAGACCTGCGCTGGTCCTACTTGCGCCGGTATTTGGGCCGGGTCATCCGCCAAGGAGGCTTGAAAGGCCTCTGGGCTCTTAAAAATCCCCACACTGCCATCTATAGCGACCTTCTCACAGCTATAGAAGAAAACCGGGATCCCTTGGCCTCGAGCTCTGCCGGCCTTTCCTCTCTGGAAATGGTGGAAGCCCTCTGCCAAGTCTCCGGTATTCTGGCCACCAGCCCAAACTAAGCCCTCTCTTATTGCTGCCTTTTAAGGGCAGAATAAGGGCAGAGGACCTTTATCAAAGGAGTGTATCTTATGCGTTTTCTCGACCTCATCCTCAAGAAAAAAGCCGGTCAAGAGTTGACTACAGCTGAAATCGACTATTTTATCCAAGCCTATAGCAAGGACGAGCTCCCCGACTATCAGGTTTCTGCCCTCCTCATGGCCATTTGCTTCCAGGGCATGACCGACCGAGAAACAGCCGACCTTACCCTGGCCATGGCCAAGTCTGGCGACCACTTAGACCTGTCTGCCATACCTGGTATCAAGGTGGATAAACACTCAACCGGCGGGGTGGGGGACAAGACCAGCTTGATTATTGGCCCTATGGTGGCTTGCTTGGGCGTACCCGTGGCCAAGATGTCTGGCCGCGGCCTGGGCCATACGGGCGGTACCATTGATAAGCTGGAGTCAATCCCCGGTTTGACCACCAGTTTTGCCTTGCCTGACTTCATCCGCCAAGTTAAGGATGTCCACCTAGCGATCGCGGGGCAAACAGCCTACCTGGCTCCTGCCGATAAAAAGCTCTACGCCCTGCGGGATGTTACGGGTACTGTACAAAGCCCCGCTCTTATTGCCGCCTCCATCCTCTCCAAGAAAATTGCCGCGGGGGCTGATAAGGTCGTTTTTGATGTTAAATGCGGGTCTGGGGCCTTCATGGAAAATCTTGAAGACGCCCAGCACCTGGGCCGAGTCATGTATGGTATTGGCCTGGAAGCAGGCCTGGTGGTCCACGTCATTATCTCGAATATGAACCAGCCCTTGGGTCTCATGGTAGGCAACCGCCTGGAGGTCTACGAAGCAGTGCAGACCTTGAAGGGTCAAGGCTCCGAAGACCTGCATGAACTCTGCTTGGCCCTGGCGGTGGAAATGGCCTTCTTGGCGGACAAGGGGAGTAGGGAAGACCTGCGGGCCCAGCTGGAAGACAAGATTCGCACGGGCCAAGCCCTGGCTAAATTTGTCGAAATGGTCGAAGCTCAAGGCGGTGATAGCTCCTATCTCACCCAGCCTGACCAACTCTTGCCTGCTACTTATACGGCCGACTTCTGCGCCCCTCGGGATGGCTATTTGCAGGCCATGAACTGCCAGCTGGTTGGCGAAGCCTCCCGCCTCCTCGGTGCCGGCCGGTCAAAATTAGACGATGTCATTGATCCTACCGCTGGTCTTATTTTTGACCATAAGCTGGGGGCAAAGCTGACCAAGGGCGACCGCATTTGCCGCCTGCAATCCTCCACCGTCCAAGACTTTGCCCCCGCCCTCGCCGCTCTCGAGGCCGCCATGATCCTGGGCGACCAAGCCCCGGCTCTGGACCCCATCATTTTGGACCACATTTATTAGTAGCCGGTTCCTTACTGCTACTAGCCTAGCGCCTGTTGCCCGGCCAGCCTTTCTGGCCAACCTGCAGCATCCGCAGATTTGAAGAGGTGGAGTAATGACTAAAGAACAAAAGCCCCAGCCTTGGCTCTCCTGGGCTATAGAGCTCCAAGCCCTGGCCCAAAACGGCTTGGCCTACACGACCAATCCTTTTGATCGCGAGCGCTTTGAACGGATCCGGCAAATCAGCGTGGAAATGCTCTCCCAGCAAACGATGCTGCCTCTGGATAAGGTGACCGACCTTTTTTGTTGCGAAAGGGGCTATCAAACGCCCAAATTAGATACCCGAGCAGCCGTCTTCCGAGAGGGCAAAATCCTCCTTGTTCAGGAAAATGATGGCCTTTGGTCCTTACCCGGCGGCTGGACCGATGTGATGGAATCGGTAAAATCTAATACAGAAAAAGAGGCCAGGGAAGAAGCCGGCGCCCTTGTAGAAGCCAAGCGCATCCTCGCAGTCTTGGACCGCCGCAAGCACAACCCCCGCCCCTCTGCCTTTGGCATTATCAAGATTTTTGTGGAATGTGACCTCATCAGCCAAAACTTCCAGCCAAATCTGGAAACCTTGCAGGCTGACTTTTTCGCCCAAGATGACCTGCCCCCGCTCGCGGTCTCCAAGGTTACCCCAGACCAAATTGACCTCTGCTTCCAGGCCCATAGCCAGGAGTTTTGGCAAACGGTCTTTGACTAGATTTCAGACATATTTGCAAGTAATGGATGGGCGCCAGCATCCAAACCACCCATTACTTGCAAATTTGCATGTCAATAGACAGCCACCCCAGTTGCTCTGGCAATCTAGGTGGTCTAGCTGTTAGAATGAATCTTATTAACCGCATTAGCATAACTTTACAGGCTCAATCTAATGGGCTTATGTAGATGGGAACTGTGGCCACTCCTGGCCTTGGTTCCGAACGAATAGAAAGGTGTCCTATGCTCAAAAAATCTCAAGTGGAAGGCATTTTAGCGGTTGCCCTGACGGGTGGCGCGGAATTTGCTGAAGTCTTTGTGGAAGACAAGGACAACACCAGGCTGAGTTACCTGGATAATAAATTAGATTCTATTTCTATAGGCCGTGATTTTGGCCTGGGCCTGCGCCTGATCAAAGGCTTTGAGCAGGTTTATGCTTTTACCTCCGATCTAAGCGAGAAAAAGCTCTTAGCCCTGGCCAAGTCTTCGGCTGAGGCCTTGAGTGGCAAGTCTGGCCAAAAGGTCATGGCTTTTGAAGATCAACCTACTCGTCAGGTCAATATCATTAGACTCTTACCTGGAGGGATCAGCCTGCGTAAGAAGCTGGACCTCTGTAAGGAGGCCTTCCATACGGCCAAGGATTACGATCCTTGTATTGTTCAAGCCTCTGCAATGTACATGGACGAGGACCAAAAGGTCTTGATCGCCAACTCGGAGGGCCTCTGGGTGGAAGATCAAAGAGTCCGCAGCCGTTTTATGGTGAGCGCCGTGGCCAGTGATGGCAAGGATATGCAGACGGGCTTTATGGGTCCGGGTGCTTCGCAGGGTTTTGAATTCTTTGAAGACCATGATATCAACGCAATCGCCCGCGAGGCCGCCCGTATTGCGACTACTATGATTAAGGCAGATTACGCACCCTCTGGTGCTATGCCGGTGATCATGGACAATGCCTTTGGAGGCGTCCTCTTCCATGAAGCTTGCGGCCATGGCTTAGAAGCCTCCTTTGTTTCCAAGGGTGTCTCGGTCTACACGGGCAAGTTAGGCCAGCAGATTGCTTCCCCCCTGGTGACTGCCCTGGATGATGGCACCCTGCTCAACGGCTGGGGGTCCTCCGGCTATGACGATGAGGGCACACCGACCCAACGTAATCTCCTGATTGAAAAAGGCGTACTCAAGTCCTATCTGGTAGACCGTCTGAACGGTAAGCGGATGGGCTTGGCCTCTACGGGTTCTGCCCGCCGGCAGAACTACCGCTATGCCCCTACCTCTCGCATGAATAACACCTTTATTGCCCCGGGCGAGTCCACGCGGGAAGACATTATTGCCAACACGGAGTATGGCCTCTATGCCAAGAGTCTAGGCGGTGGTTCCGTAGATGTCACAACGGGTGAATTCAACTTTGCTGTAGCCGAAGGTTACTTGGTCCAGGACGGCAAGATTGTCAAGCCTGTAAGGGGAGCCTCCCTGATTGGGACAGGCCTGGAAGTCCTACAAAAAATCGATATGGTGGGCGATGACTTTGCCCTGGGTCAGGGCATGTGTGGAGCCTCTTCTGGCTCTATCCCTGCGGCCTTAGGCCAGCCCCCCTTACGGATCAGCAAGCTTACTGTTGGTGGTAGATAGGGCAGACAGGCCAGATAGGAGAATAATATGGAAAAACGTCAATTTGCGGAAAAACTACTCGCAGCCGCCCAGGATCGCTACCAAGAAGCAGAAGTCTTTTACGTAGGGTCTACGGCGACTAGTATTGAACTCTATAACGGATCATTAGAAAAATTTGAAATAGCGGATTCCCGCGGCCTGCAACTAGCCGTCATCCAGGATGGGGTCAAAGCCCTGGCCTATACAGAAGAGCTGACAGAAGCCTCAATCGATTATCTCTTGGACCAGGTCCAGGCGATTTTAGACCTCAAGCAGCCAGCGGAAGACCTGCCGGGCTTTTACACGGGCAAGGATACGCTCCGCCCCCTGCCAGACCAGAAGAAGTTCCAGCTGGATACAGAGAAGGCGATGGCCAGCCTGCAGGCCCTCCAAGAGGAAGTGCAAAAGTGTACCTCGGAAGCCAAGATGATTACTCTGGAGTTAGGGTCCAGTGCTGGTGAAGAATTCATTTACAACAGTAAGGGCCTGGACCGGAGTGGCGAAGCTGGCCAAGGGCAGATCGTCGTCTATGTCGTTTTGGCTCGGGGCGAGGAGATGCAAAATGGTTTTGCCTTCCGCGTCTTCTCGGACCTAGAGGAAGTCAAGCTAGCGGACCTAGCTCAAGAAGCTGTTGCCAAGGCGGAAGAAAACTTTGGCGGAACCAGCTATCCCTCTGGCCAGTATCCGGTGGTTATTGAGAATGACTGCTTTGCCTCCCTCCTCATGGCCCTGGCGTCAGCCTTCTCGGCGGAGAGCGTGCAAAAGGGGGTATCCTTGCTGAAGGGGAAGATGGGCCAACAGATTGCCTCTAGCCAATTCTCTCTCTACTCAGATCCTCTGCACCCTGCCTGCCCTGCGCCTCATACTTTCGATGATGAAGGCGTGGCGACCCAGGATCTCTGTTTGGTAGATGGGGGCGTACTCAAGTCCTATCTCCACACCTTGGAAACGGCCAAAAAAGACGGAACAGCGCCTACTGGGACAGGGTCTCGGTCCTACAAGGGCAAGGCTAGCCCCTGGGCAGACTTTTTCTACATGAAGGAAGGGGACAAGAGCTTTGACCAATTACTGGCAGAAGTGGGCCAAGGGGTCTTGATCACCGACCTGGCGGGCCTCCACTCCGGCCTGGACCCCATCAGTGGGGATTTCTCCCTGGCTGCTAAGGGTTTTGCCATCGAGGATGGCAAGAAGGGCCGGCCCCTAAAGCAGATTACAATTGCTGGCAATCTCCTCGACCTCTTAGCGGGTATAAAGGAAGTTGGGGCGGATGCCAAACTCAGTAGCTATGATTCTTACATTCCCTCTGTTTATGTGGAGTCTATGGCTATCGCGGGGGACCAGGACTAAGGACCTGGCCATAGGTCTTAACCAAGACCGGACAAGCAGGGATCTCAGTATCTTTGAAGAGAGGCTTGAAATCCCTAAAGATATTTGTTACTATACGAAAGCTTTTGCTCTAGCGAGCCAAAGGGGAGTATAGCTCAGCTGGGAGAGCGCTTGCCTTACAAGCAAGATGTCACAGGTTCGAGCCCTGTTACTCCCACCACGAAGACGAGAGGATCACTCCTCTCGTCTTTCGTCTTTATAGAGATAAATCGCAGCTCTCGAAGGAAGAAGGAAGAGATGACTTTTCAGCCAAATGACAGGCGAAAGCGGCCAGCCCAGGGCTTGAATAGGCAAAATCGACCGGTCGGACCCCGGAATAAGGGCCCCGTTCGGCGGGAAAAGCCGGCAGACCCTACAGCCAATACTCGGGCCAAGAGGCCTCGGACGGGCTTTTCGGGAAAGGAAAAGCTGGCTGCCCTGGTCTTATTTGTTCTCCTGCTTGCCCTCTTACTCTTAGTGGGTCAATACCGCAAAAGCCGGACCCTCCGGCCTGGTTCCCAGCCAGATGTCGCTCGTCTGGGGGCGAATGGAGAGTCTAGCCAGGACTCCTCCACTGGGGGAGAAGAGCCCGCGGCTCAGCGACCGGGTCAAGACCAAGACCTGGGATCTACCGCCCAGGCAGACCAGGCAGGCCTAAAAGCCGGACCTGTGGATGACCAGGCTTTTACGATTGCTGCTGTCGGGGATGTTCTCATCCATGATGCCCTCTTAAATGCAGGGGCCAAGGAGGATGGCAGCTACGATTTCCGCCCTCTTTTTACCCGCATTGGACCTATCATCCAGCAGGCCGATCTAGCGGCTTTTGATATGGAAGGGGTCTTCCGGGGTGCGCCCTATTCTGGTTATCCCTCCTTCTCCGTGCCGGAAGACTTGGCGGCTAACCTCAAAGAAGTCGGCTTTGACCTCGCAATTACCGCCAATAACCACGCCATGGATTTTGATGTGGATGCCATGCAGAGAACGGCCCGCGTGTGCAAAGAGGCAGGCCTTATCCCCATAGGAACTCGGGAAGACTACGATGATCCCACTTTCTTTATTCAAGAAATCAAGGGGATTAAGGTCGGAATTTCTGCCTTCACCTATGAATCTCCCCGCCAGGGGGCCGACCTCTCCCTGCGCAGTTTTAATAATGTGCCTATTTCAATTAAGAATTCCAAGCTCATTGACTCCTTCTATGTCAGCCATGACTGGCCTGATTTCTGGGAGGAAGATGCCGCCCGGCTTGAGGACCGGGTCAAGGAGATGCGTAAGGCTGGGGCGGAAGTCGTCATTTTCTTTATGCATTGGGGCACAGAGTATGCCCAAGGCCGCGACCAGGCCCAGGGCTATTATGCCCAGGTCCTGGCAAATAGTGGGGTAGACCTGGTTTTGGCATGTGGTCCCCACGTCGTTCAGGAAATCCGAGCAGTTCCTGCAGAGCAAGGCGACCACACCATGCTTTGTTTTTATTCCATTGGCAACTGTGTCTCCAACCAGCAGTTTGACACGGGAAACTCGGAGGGCCGGGCCCAGGATGGCTTGATCGCCCTGGCCTCCTTTAAACGAGGGTTGGATGGCCAGATAGCCCTCGACCGTGCTGGCTATGTGGCCCACACCGTGTATAAGGAATATCCCGAAAAGGGAGACCGGCCCTACACCAAGGCCCTGGCTCTCCCGATTGAACAGGGGCTCCAAGAAGCGCAAGCCTGGCAACTTACAGACCAGGCCTTGGCGGACCTGAAGGCCGCCCAAGCCCGGATTCAAGAGATTATGGACAAGAATGAAGCCCGGGGCCTGCCCCTAAAAGCCTATGCAGGCTTTTTTGAATAAAGCTGGCTTCATCCGTTATAATAAGACCATCTCTAGAAAGGGACGTCTATGTTTAAGAAGAAGACTCATAAGCCATTTACCCTTAAGGGCCGTAATATTGTTCTGGTCTTGATCTTGGCCTTGGCCGTTTACCTAGTATCTACCGGGATTTATACGGTTAGAGAAAGTGAACAGGCCGTTATTCAGACCTTTGGCAAGTATACGGCAACTACAGGCCCTGGCCTGCATGTGAAGCTACCCTGGCCTATCCAGGAGGTCACCATCCTCCAGGTCCAGCGGACGCAAAAGATGGAGCTGGGCTACTACCAGGATGATACCGGGACCTACCACTCTGAAGAGGATGACAGCCTCATGATCACGGGCGATATGAACGTGGTCAATATTGATTTCTTTATGGAGTGGAAGATTTCTGACCCCCTCAAGTATCTCTATGCCTCGGAAGAGCCGGAGGCCATCTTGCGCAACCTGCTCATGGCCTCTGTCCGGTCGGTTGTCGGGACCAAGTCGATTGATGATGCCCTGACCTCGGGTAAGTATGAGATCCAAAATGAAGTCCAGGATATGATGGTAGAAAAGCTCATGGAAAATGATATTGGGGTCCAGGTTTTGGATGTCAAAGTGAATGATTCCGAGCCTCCTACAGAAGAGGTAGCCAAAGCCTTCCGGGACGTAGAGACGGCCAAGCAAGAGATGGAGATGGCGATCAACCGGGCGGCAGAATACCGCAACCGCCGTCTGCCCGAAGCCAAATCTCAGGCGGACCGTCTCGTTAAAGATGCAGAGGCCTACAAGGCTAGTCGAGTCGCCGAAGCGGAAGGCTTGCGCGACCGTTACCTGGCTATTTATAACGAGTACAAAAATTTCCCAGAGATCAGCCGCAACCGTATGTATCTGGAGGTCTTAGAACGGACCCTGCCCGGCATCAAGGTGATTGTGGATGAGAGTGGGGAGGTTTCCAAATACCTGCCCCTGCAGGCCGGAGAGACTCTGGACAATGTAGTGGCAGACCAGGAAGCTCAGCAAGAGACTAGCAAAGGAGGCAAGTAGGATGGCTAAATGGAATCCTGATGATTTTCAAAAAGACCATAAGCAGGGGGACGAGAAATTTTCCTGGTCCTTTGGTTTTGGCGAGGCAGATAAGAAGGCTGCCCCCGAACAGCCCCAGGCGGCCCCGGCCCAGGACCCAGCCAAAGATGATAAGGCCAAGCCTCAGCCTCCTCGCAAGCTCATCGGCTTTTTGCTGGCCTTGGCCGTGATCCTCTTTATGATCTTTAATTGCTTTTATATCCTGCCGGAAGGGCAAGTGGCCTATGTCACCCAGTTTGGCAAAATTGTTTCCACCAGCCGGGATGCTGGCCTGAAATTTAAATTGCCCTTTGTCCAAGATATTAACTTTTTGACGGACAAGATCATGTACTACGATGTTAATCCCTCTGAGGTCTTGACAGCGGATAAGAAGGCCATGATCGTTGACTCCTATGTTTTATGGAAGATTGATGATGCCCCTATTTTTATCCGGACCCTGGGAGCCAATGTAGCTGAAATGCAAAAGCGGATAGACGCTTCAGTTTATTCCAATATCAAAAATATTATGGGCCGGCTCCAGCAGTCGGAAATTATCACTGATGATGAAAGCTCCCGTGATTCCCTCAACCAGCAGGTGACCCGCTTTGCCGGCAAGGAGCTAGCCAATTATGGCGTAGAGGTCCTGCGGGTAGAGATTCGCCGCTATGACCTACCTAAGGATAACCTTTCTGCCGTTTATGATCGGATGATTTCGGAGCGCCAGCAAATGGCCGCATCCTTCAAGGCGGATGGGGACTATCAAGCCGCTAAAATGCGGAATGAAACAGATAAGACCTACGATATCACCCTAGGTGAGGCCAAGGCCCAGGCCCGCCGTCTGCAGGGTCAGGCAGAAGAAGAGTATATGGCCGTCCTCAAAGAGATTTATGGAGACAAGGGCAAGGCGGATTTCTACCGCTTTACCCTAGAGTTGGATGCCTTGGAGGAAAGCCTCAAAGGGGATAAAACAGTCGTTTTAGGTCCCAATTCTTTCCTGGGCCAGATGCTGTCTCAGGCAGGGACTGACCTTGCTGAGCAGGAAAAGCAGAAATAAGGCTAGCAAGCCGAAAAATACTGTGTTAAGATAGACCGTGTTTCGGAGGTAAGAGATCAATGCAAGTTTTAATCGTAATTTTAGCAGTTGTAGATATAATCGTCTGTATCGGCCTGGTTGCTCTGGTCGCCCTGCAAGAAGGGGATGAGACTGGCCTGGGTAGCTTAGCAGGTAACTTTGAAACCTTTATGGATAAGTCCAAGGGCGGTAGCTTTGAAGAAAAGCTTCAGAAGCTCACCAGCATCATGGCCATTTCCTTTGCGGTCTTGTCTGTGATCCTTTACTTGCTCACCGGCCGGGTTGCTTAGTGATTAAGCCGCAGGCCCTAAACCTAGACTCATGAGACTGCCCCCTGTTGGCAGTCTTTCTTTTTCTGCAGATTTTTAAAGGAGATCGTATGGACAAGTTTGCCGCCCTGCCCCAGGGCTATGAAATCCGTTTAGAAAACCAGCGGGGTTATGTTGGGATTTTAGAGGCCAAGGGCCAGGACCACTATGTGGTCTTGGATAAGCCAGACCCCCGTTTTGGTCGCTTGATAAAAATTGCCCGGCCGGACTTAAATGGTGCCCCTCTAGGCATGAAGGTTGTGGTAGACCTTACGGCGGTCTTGTCCCCGGAAATGGCCCAGGGGAAAATCATAGAGGTCCTGGGTGACCCTGGCAAGGGAGATGTAGCCATCACCGGAATTATCCGGTCCTATCTTTTGCGGGAAGCCTTTCCACCGGAAGTTCTCAGAGAAGTAGCCCCCCTCCCGCCCAATCCAGATCCCGCAGTCATAGAGGCTGAAATTGCTCAGGGCCGCTTAGATTTGCGGGACCAGCATAGCTATACTATAGACGGCCTGGACGCTCGAGACTTGGACGATGCCATTGCTGTGGAAAGGCTGGGTCAGGGCTACCGGCTCTGGGTCCACATTGCCGATGTCAGCCACTATGTCCGCCCTCAGACAGAGCTAGATAAAGAAGCCTTTAAACGGGCTAATTCAGTCTATCTGGTTGACCGGGTCCTGCCCATGCTACCGCCCAAACTCTCCAATGGCCTTTGCAGTCTCAATCCCGACCAAGACCGGCTCTGCCTGTCCTGCCGCCTGGACTATGATGACCAGGGTAAGCTTCTAGAAGGCCAGTTGGCCAAAACCGTGATCCGGTCTAAGTTGCGGTCCTCTTACGAAGAATTGCGGGAGATTTTTGCAGGCCGCCTTCCCGAGGGCTTACCAGACTGGTTCCTAGAATCTGTCAGCCTGGCCCGGGACCTATCAGCCCTGCTTTCCGCCCAGCGCACCCGTCGGGGGGCCCTGGCTTTTGACTTCCCGGAAACCAAGCTGGTCCTGGATGCCGAGGGTCAGGTGACGGAAATTTATGGAGAATGGCAGGATGAGGCCAACCATATTATTGAGTCCTTCATGATAGCGGCCAATGAGTATGTCGCCGCTTTCTGTGATAGCTATCGTTTGCCTGCGGTTTACCGGGTCCATGAAGATCCTCCCGGAGAGAAAATGGACCTGGTTCTGGATTATGTTCAAGACTTGGGCCTGGGCATCCGGATCCCCAGGGATATAAGCCCCAAGACCCTTCAACAGCTCCTGAGCAAAATGAAGTCTGAACCCTATGGGACAACCCTGTCTGAGATGCTCTTGCGGGCCTTGGCCAAGGCCCGCTATGATACGGCAGATCTGGGCCACTTCGGCCTGGCTTCGCCCCAGTATTGCCACTTCACGGCTCCCATCCGCCGCTATGCAGACCTCCTGGTCCACCGGGCGGTTAAGAGTCAGCTCGAGGGCACAGCGACTAGAAAACGCTCCAAAAACCTCAAGCAGATCGCTAGCCATATCTCGGAAATGGAGCGGGTGTCCGTTGATGCTGAGCGGGATTCTCAGGACCAGAAAGTGGTCGAATATTATGCGGACAAGTTGGGTGAGATTTATCCCGGTAAGATCTCTGGTTTCTCCAATGCCAGTATGTATGTTGAGCTGGCCAATACGGTGGAGGGGTCGGTTTTTTACGCCAGCATGGAGACGGGCTATATCCTGTATTATCCGGACCGGCTCTTGGCCCAAAACCGTGATACCGGCGAATATTACCAGCTGGGTGACCTGGTTAAGATCCAGATTGCCCGGGTCGACCTGGACCGGCGTTTTCTAGACTTTAAGCTCCTCCAGCATACGGAAACTCCGCTACATGGCGGGGGCGGCAAGGCGGGGCACCGGCGCCGGTCGCGCCAGCAAGAAAAAACCGGCCCCTCAAGAGCCGGTAAGCTTGGGCGTAAGCGGAAAAAGGGCCGGGGCCAAAGAAAACTCCGGGGCCAGGGCCGGAAGCGAAAATAAGCTTAATCCGGCTGCTGGGGCTGGTCCACGATGAGCGGCTTTATGTCGGCTAGGAAGGCCTGGATTTGCTCTTGGTCTTGGGCCAGGATCCGGACTTCAACCGGCTCTTGCAGGTTGAAAGAAAAGATACCCATGATGGATTTGCCATCTACCACATAGCGGCCGGAGGACAGGTCAATTTCAAAGGGATAGCGGGAAGAAATTTGCACGAATCTCTTGACCTTGTCTACGGTGTCTAACAATACATGAAATATCACGGTTTGGTCCTCCGCATTAACTAAGATATGGTATTCCATAGCTTAGCCCTAGAAGGGCTTTTCTGCAAATCTCTAAGCCCCTTTAGCTTGCACTTGTTTCTCAATCAAAAGCCCAGCTCCTGGGAGGCTTAAACATTTATAATAGGTCCATATGAAAAATCCAGATAGAGAACAAAAGAGTTTTAGCTATTGTCTGCACAGCTTTGGTTGCAAGTCCAATGCCTACGAGTCGGAAGCGATTGGCCAATTTTATGCCGGCCAGGGGGGACGGGAAGTCCAGACCAATGCCCAAGCGGATATTATCGTTTTTAATACCTGCACCGTTACGGCGGAGGCAGGGCGCAAGGCCCGGCAGGCCCTGCGGCGGGCCAGAAAAGAGGCCCCGGAGGCCTGCTTGGTCGTGATGGGTTGCTATAGCCAGCTGGAAGCCGATGAAGGCTTGGCAGATTTTTGGGCTGGGACCGACGGCCGCCTCGCCTTAGCCCAGGAGGCCTTGGCCAGCTACAAGGCCAATCAGGGTCTAGGCTCTCCTGCGAGGAATATTGGCCAAGCTAGCCAAGCTGGCCCCCAGAAGGCCCAGGCCTATGAAGAGCTGGGGCAGTTAGCCCAACAAAAAGAAACCCGGGCGCAAATTAAGATAGCGGATGGTTGTAACCAGCACTGCACTTACTGTGCTATTCGGCTAGCCCGTGGTCCCCTCCGTAGCCGAGACCGCGAGGATATCTTGGCCGAGGCCCGCCAGCTCCTGGCGGCAGGCCACCGGGAGCTGGTTCTTACAGCTACTAACATTACAGCTTTTGAAGCCGATAAGGGGAGAGATAGTCTGGCCTTGGCTGAGCTTTTAGCAGCCTTGGCCGACCTGCCTGGCCTAGGCCGCCTGCGTCTGGGTTCCTTGGAGCCCCAGGCCATCAGCCAAGACCTGGTCGCGGCCCTGGGTAAGAATCCCAAGCTCTGCCCCCATTTTCATATTTCTCTCCAGTCTGGCAGTGATAAGATCTTGAAACTGATGGGGCGGGGCCATAGCCAGGCCGACTATCGCGCGATCGTGGAGGCCCTGCGCCAGCATTTCCCTAATCCCGCTATCACAACTGATATTATGGTGGGCTTCCCGGGGGAAAGCGAGGAGGACTTCCAGGCCAGCTACGATTTTGCCCGGGAGATCGCCTTTGCCCGCATCCATATTTTCCGCTACTCCCCCAGACCCCATACGCCTGCAGCCCGCCTGCCCCAACTGGAGGAGGCGGTCAAGAAGGACCGGGCTGACCGCCTGGAGGCCCTGGCTCAAGAGCTAGCCGCTAGCAATGCGGCCAAATATCTGGGGAGGGAAGTAGAAGTGATCTTGGAGCAGCCCCTAGGTCCGGAGTCCTTAGTCCAGGCCCAAAAGGGGGAAGACAGCTTAGCTTTTTCGGGCTATACGGCCCATTATCTGCCCGCTCAGGTTTTTTTCTCGAAGCAGGATTCCGGCTCCCAAGGCCAGCAAGGGCAACTCTGGTGGGCCCAGGTAGAAGACCTGGCAGGTGAGCTTTTAATCTGCCGACCCCTGGACCTGATCGGCTCGCCCCTCCCGGCATAAAGTATTATCATAAGACCAGCTGTAAATTTTTATAGACACGCAGCAGGCCGTCTCCTTTCTCCAAAACATCTGCGGAAAGAGGCGGGATTTAGAAAGTTGGTAACGACATGCCTTGTACGACGATTCTAGTAGGCAAACTGGCCTCTTATGATGGATCTACCCTGGTGGCCCGCAACGAAGATTCCGGCGCAGGCGCCTATAACCCCAAAAATTTCCGGGTGGTCCAGTCCGAAGACCAGCCCCGCCGCTACAAATCTGTCCTCTCCAAGTTGGAGTTGGACCTGCCCGATAACCCTCAGCGCTACACCCTCATGCCCAATGCGACCCCGGAAGAAGGGATCTGGGGGGCCTGTGGTTTTAATGATGCCAATGTCTTCATGACCGCGACAGAAACTTTGACCTCCAACGAGCGAGTTCTGAGCGCAGATCCTCTGGTGACCTACCGCAAGGCCCAAGGCCAGGAGGGAGACCCAGACTACCAGCCGGAAAGAGCTGGCGGAATCGGGGAAGAAGATATGGTCAGTCTGGTCTTACCCTACATTAACTCTGCCCGTGAAGGCGTTCTCCGCCTAGGTAGCCTCCTGGAAGAATACGGTACCTATGAGATGAATGGGATTGCCTTCCAGGATGTGGAAGAAATTTGGTGGCTGGAAACTATTGGTGGCCATCACTGGATTGCCCGCAAGGTGCCCGATGAATGCTATGTCATTATGCCCAACCAATTGGGTCTGGATTACTTTGACCTGGATGATGCTTTTGGCGAACAGGTGGAGTATCTCTGTTCGGCTGACCTGGAAGACTTTATTGACCAGTACCATCTGGACCTTTCCTTAGACGGTAGCCTCAATCCCCGAGATGCCTTTGGCTCCCACAGCGACGCGGACCACGTCTACAATACACCTCGGGCCTGGGTTCTCCAGCGCTACTTGAGCCCCAGCGCCGCCCTCTGGGATGGCCCTGATGCCGACTACCGTCCAGAATCTGATGACCTGCCCTGGTGCCTGGAACCCGATCGCCTGATTACGGTGGAAGATATCAAGTACACCATGTCTCACCACTTCCAAGGGACTCCCTATGACCCCTATGGCAAGCACGGCAGCGAAGATACCAAGGGCAAGTACCGCCCCATTGGAATCAACCGCAATAACTTCTTGGGCCTGGGCCACATCCGCCCCTATCAGCCAGAAGCAATCCAGTGCCTGGAATGGCTGGCCTTGGGCTCTAATATCTTTAATGCCTTCTTGCCCTTCTATGCCAATGTAGACAGGACTCCCGACTATTTGGGCCAGACCGACCACTTGGTCACGACAGAAAGCTTCTATTGGGTTAACCGCTTGATTGCGGCTATAGCAGATGCCCACTACAGCGACTGTAGCAATCTCATTGAGCGCTATCAGTTGAAGCTCCAGACCAAGGGCTGGGAAATCATCCACCGCTATGACCAGGGCTACGATCCCACCTGGGACACGAAAACAACTCGTGAGTATTTGGCCAAGGCCAATGATGAAATTGCGGCGGAAGCGAAAAAGGCCAGCTATGACCTGCTCGATAAGGTCCTGGGGCTTGCTTCCGACCAGATGAAATGTGCCTATAAGCGGTCGGACGCTTAGGACAGCTAAGGCTGGGCCCTGCTAGCGCTTGGACTCCAGCTAAAGCTTAAATTTTACTATTGAGATAATCTTGGAGAATAATTTCGGCCGCAATTTGGTCTATGACCTTTTTGCGGTCTTTTTCTTTGACCTTGGTTTGTCGCATGATTTCCTCGGCCAGGATAGAGGTGTAACGCTCATCCTGCCAGATAATTTCTAGGCCAGTTGCCGCGGCCAGGTCGGCCCCGAAACGGCGGGTATCTGCCTCCCGCTCTCCAGGCTGGTCATCTGTTCTTAAAGGTAGGCCCAGGACAATTTGTTTGACCCCATAGGCCTGGCAGATTTCTTGGACACGGGCAATCACCCGGTCATCTGAGCCCTGGCGGTCAATGGTTTCTAAACGGCGGGCCAGCATGCCCAAAGGGTCAGAAATGGCAACGCCCACGCGGACAGTGCCATAGTCTAAAGCTAAAATACGGGAATAATTAGTTGCCACTCGTGAGTTTTTCGATATAATCGCTGATGATCACTTCCAGGAGTTCGTCCCGCTCCATTTGGCGGATGGTGGCCCGAGCTCCCTTATGGTTGGTAATATAGGTCGGATCGCCAGAGACAAAATAACCCACGAGTTGGTTAATGGGGTTATAACCCTTTTCTTCCAGGGCGGACATGACCTCTGACATAATTTCTCCAGCTTGCTTTTTGCGGTCACCGCCTAAAACGAAGCGGGCAGTTTCACTATTGTTCATAGCGGCCTCCCTTACAAGTTTGATCAAATAAATTCTAACATAAATGGCCAGAGACTTTCAGGAGATCCTGGCCTCTAAGCTTAATTGTCGGCCCCCCTATGCTATAATTTCTTTAGTTGGGACAGCCTAGCAAACCCGGCAAATAAGCTTGCCGCGCCAGAGCGCGGAGATAGGAGATTCCTATGCATTTTTACCTACATCCCTTCTTTAACCATGATGACCACCAGTGTGGTGCCCCTCACTGTGACCACGACCATTGTGACGACTGCGATATAGATGAGTCTGACCCCATCTTGGAACTTGAGGATCCCGAGACCGGTGAAATCCACAGTTTTTTCCTAGCGGACCAATTTGACTTTGAAGATGAGGACTACGCCGTTTTAGTGCCAGATGATGAAGAGGCAGATGAGTATTTCATTGCTCGCATGGGCTTTGATGAAAATGATGAAGCCTACATCGAGACCCTGGCGGAAGATGAAGTTGACAAGATCTACGATGCCTACGAGCAAATTCTTGATGAATTCTTCGCAGATGATGACGACGAGGATGAGGACGACGAGGACTAAGCATGTCGCCTGCTAAACAGCCTTTCTCCCCCTCCAGTCAAGCGGAAGATAATGTCCTGGCCGTGATTACGGATGAGTCCAACGGCCGGGAATATTATGTTTCGGTTATTGACGTCTTCGAATTCCGCAACCGCGAGTACGGGGTCATGTATCATTACCAAGCGGATCTTAACCGCAAGGGAGAGCCCGAGATTGTGCTGATGCGGAGCTACCGGGGCGAGGACGGCTCCCGGTATTTCTGCTCTATCCGTAACCCTCAGGAATTGGAGCTAGTCTTTGAGCTCTTTTTCCAACGCTATCAGGAAGCCCAAAAGGAACTCCAAAATGGACCCGCTCAAGCCCGTTAAAGATCAAGATATTCCGCAAGCAACTGCAGGCTCTGCGCCTCTTTACCAGCACGACAGCTTGGAGGAGACTCCGCCCCGCCAAGGGCCGGTGGCGGTCTCACCCACTCGCAATATCTTGCGGGCCCTGGGCTTTATCCTCTTACACCAGGTCGTCATGGCCCTGGCCTTCTTGCTTCTGACGGTCGCCTTGTTTATGCCCCGTTTCTCGGCAAATACGCCGGGCGACCTGCCCGATTTGCAGCCTGGATCTCCCTTTTGGGAGCAAATCCAAGTAGAGATGCTGTCGGCGGACCATACAGCCTTAACCAGCCTGCTTGTTGCCTGCCTGCTGATCCCCCTTACCAGCTTCTATTTGCGGAAGCGGCGCAAGTCCAATCCCTATGCCATTATGACAGAAAAGCCCCAAAGCCCAGCCTGGGCCTGGTCTCTCTGGGCCCTCCTGGCTGCCCAGGGCCTGGCGATGGCCTGGCTACATTTCCTAGATTGGGCTTCCCAGTATTCTGCCTTTATAGCCTCCCGCGTGAAAGTCTACGAAGAGGTCATGAACATGATTGCGGATGACCAGGTTAATGTCGGTCTCGCCCTCCTGGCGACCTGCATTTTCGTCCCGATTATGGAGGAACTGATTTACCGGGGCGTGGTGATGGGGGAGCTGAGGCAGATTTGCTCAGATCGGACGGCTATCCTCATCCAGGCCGCCATTTTTGGCCTGATCCACGCGAATTTTATTCAATCCGTCTATGCCTTTGTCCTGGGCCTGGTCATTGGCTATATCTACTACAAGAGCCAAAGTATCCTCCTGTCGATCGCCTCCCATGTCCTCTTTAACTTCTTGGGTGGTGGCCTCCCCATACTGGTTGGCGAGGATTCTGCCTTGGTCCAAGGCGTCTTTATTCTGGAAGTCCTGGCTCTGCTTAGCTTTCTGATCTACTTGGGCCTTCGTCTGGTCCGCAGACCTCGGCTGTCTTAGTCTATGTGGCAGCTGATCTTCAAACGTCCTTTCAAAAAGCGCTATCTTTGGATTTTCTTTGCCTGCCTCCTGGCTGTTACCCTGCCTGCCCTGGCCTTGGTTCGCTTTGTCACGGGGCCGGCCTCTGGCGACCGGGTCTTTGAAATTGCCATAGGAGGGGAGGCCAGCCGCCAGGCGGTGGTTGGCACGGGCATCAATCTCACCAGTCTGGGAGCGGATAATCTCTTGATTCATGGGGGCTTTGAACCCCTGGTCTATCGCAAGGACCTTCTGGCAGCTGGTGGGGATGCTTCCACAATTTTGATCGCCTCGGGCGACCAATATGCCTTCCAGGGAGCGGAAATTCCCCTGGACAGTTTTTTTGACGGTGCTAGTTTCCGTGTCCTGTCCAACCGAGGAGGTCAGGTCCAAGTCAAGCATAGCGGTCAGGTTATTTCCTGCCTGCCTGAACAAATTTCCGCCTTCCATAGCTATGATCTCCCCCTAGCCGCCAGTCCTGATCTTTCCTGGCAAGACTGCCTGGAGCAGGAGGGGAAGTTGTACCTGGCTGGCAGTCAGGGCTATATTCTGACCCAGCCCCGCGGGGATGCCCAGCTTTTCCAAACTGAGAGCAAACAGGATTTTATCCAGTTGGCGGCGGGGGACCAGGGCCCCTTGGCCCTAGACCGGTCTGGCTGTATTTACCAGCTGACTTCGGAGGGCCTGGCAGACTTTTATCAGCCAGATATCAAAGCTAATGCCCCTGCCGCAAAGCCCTCAGCGGCCAGCCTTTACTCTTTCTACGGCCGGGCCCCTCAGCAGGGCAAGGGGGACTTGCCTGCGCATTGTCCTCCCTTACGTCCCCTAGGACGGCCGCAAGCGCGGGACACCATGTTCAAGAGCCTGGTGAGCTTGCGGGTTTCTGCTGAGGATCAAGCAGAGACGATGATCCTGGCACTCAATGGTCGAGGCCAAATTTATGGGTCCCCTGCTAGTAAGGCGGATTTTCAGCCTTTGGACTTTTTTGCGGACCAAAGAGTCGAGCAGATGTTTCAGGCTGATGATTATGTCTATGTACGGACTGAAGCGCCCGGCCTCTACCGGTCGGCGGATGGCCAAACTTGGTCTGAACTCCTCACAGCTCAGACTCCTGATATGAAGCAGCTGGCTCCCCAGGACTGGCTCTGCCTTAGTAGCTGGCAGGGCAAGCTTTTTCTAGGAGGATGGGGAGGCCAAGCCCTATTATGGGATCCTCAGACTGATCTGAAAGTGACCCTCGATCCACGCCTGCTTGTCCCAGAAGGAACCTTGCCGGATTTTATTGACTGCCTGATGATCTCAGACCAGCACTTGCTTCTTGTAGACCAGAAGGGACAGCTTTATGAAAGCTCAGATGCAGGCAAGAGTTGGCAGGTCCGGAAATCCGGCGTGAGGAACATTTTTCTAAGTTCAGATGCCAATCTTATTCTGTCCCAGGATCAAGGCCTTCTTTCCTCGGCTATTCTGGGGGTGCAAATTCTCACCGACCCTCCTTTGGAAGAGGCCAGCTATGCAGCAGGTGACCTGGTCCGCCTAGAGCAACAGTCCCCCTTGCCCCGGGACCGTATCCGTCAACATGAACTGGAGGCCCGGTCTAGCCAGGAGCAAAAATTCCAGGACTCGGAAGTGGTACTCGGTGACTGGTACGGATCTCCCAATGCCATTGTCCAGCCGGTCTTAGACCAGGTCCCTCCTCTGGGCGGCCAGGCTAGTCTGGCGCTTGCCCGCCATGCTGAGGCTGTGAGCGCCTCCGACCCGGCGGGAGATACTAGCCTCAGTCCTGACCAGCTATCGGCTGGCAACCCCTCCAAGCGTCAACTCCAGGGCATCTACTCGGGGAGCTTCCTGCCTGATACCGGTAAGTTTAACTTCCAGGATCTCCGGCTGAGCCAGCCCTTAACCGCGGAATCTTTGGGCCTCATGCAAGGTAATTCAGCCTTTGAACTGACTTTCTGGGCCAAAGCAGACAGTCCCGATGCTTATGTAGAGGCCGACTTGACTGGACCCAACATGCCCTCTGACCCGGTTCGCCGTTATCTCACGGAAGACTGGGCCCAATATTCTGTCCTCTTTATCATCCCCTGGTCGGTAGCAGAAAACTCTGACCTGCGTTTGAATTTTGATTTTAGCCAGGCTGACCATTTCAACTTGGATTCTGTCCGCCTGGTCAAAGCCGACCGAGATAGCCCCTACCAAGCCGATCTCCGGCGCTTGGCAGAGCTCGAACCCTCGATCCTCCGTTTAGCCTACCTGCCCTTGGGCCAGGCCGGCCTACCTACGGAATATTACCTGGCCCCAGAAGGTCAGTATCTCTTTACGGATGAGGCGGGCCTGGTTCCGGTCTATGCTGGTAGTCTGCGCCAAGCCCTGCAGGTGACAGAAGAGGCTAAGGCCAGCCCTTGGATCTGCCTCTCCTCTAATATCGAAGAGACTGAGCTCCGTCATCTCATGCAGTATTTATTTGGGTCTCGGCAATCAGAATATGGATTACGGCGGCTCCAGGACGGGTCTATCTCCCGCTGGAATGAAGTCTTCGACACGATTTATTTAGAATTTACGGAAGATGCGCTCAGCAACTTTAATACAGACCGTGAGCGGTCTGCCTTTGTGGATTGGGCCATTGACCTGATCAGCTCAACCCCGGAATATGAATTAGTGAGTCACCAGTTGGTCTTTGTAGATGGCATGCATTACCAGGAGGGTAGCCTACTTTCCCTGGCAGATGCTTCTGCGGCGGATTATGGCCCGGTTGTAACGGTTGCTAATCAGGAAGAGCTTGACCAGGTCAGGGAAGACCGCTTGGCCACTTTCCTCCGGGACCCCCTCCGTCTGGCTGCCTCCCGACCAGACCTTTACCGCAGCCTCGAGGGGGGAGAGAGCCAGCGCCTGGCAGATTATCTGGCCCAAAATCTGCAAAGTCTGGGCCGTGAAGCTGTCATGGCCCTGCCCAATATGTCCCGGGATGCTAGCGGCCTGCCACCCAAGATTTTGACTGCCCTGACCCAGGCCAGCCAAGGCCTGGCTGGCCACACTCCCTACAAGGTCAAGATTAGTGGCTACGAAGAGGGGGAGCCCCAGTCCTTGCTGGCCCTGGCCTTTGCCAGTCGCAAGGAGACCAGACTCTATGTCGTTAATTTGGGCCAGGAGGTCGAACTCTTCCGCCTGCGGGATACCGTGCCGGAAGCCTCACAAATTTGGGAATATGATTGGGATGGGCAGCTCTTGTCCTATCAAACCGCAGGTTGGCGGCAGAAGACCTATACCATCCTCCCGGGTGCTGTCCTGGTGATGTCTACCCCGGCCCGCTAGCTTGGCTTTTGCTAGAATCCTGCCAGCAGGCGGGAAGCCATCTGCTACAATAGTTGCTAACTGCTGAGAAGGAGCCCAGGACACCATGTCGATCAATTTTCAAGCCCTCTACTACCGTGAACCCTACCGGTCACAATTCCCGGCCAAGGTCCTTGCTGTCAGTGGACCAGACCAGGACGGCCTTTACCAGATTATCCTGGAAGAGTCGGCTTTTTACCCTGCAGGAGGAGGTCAACCGGGCGATCGTGGCAAGATTGGTCCGGCCCAGGTGGTGGATACGCGCTTTGTTGAGGGCCAGCAGGTCCAGTTTACCGACCAGCCCTTGGAAGTCGGGGAGACCTATCCCGCCGAATTGGATTTTGCCCGCCGCTTTGAACTCATGCAGCAACACACGGGCGAACATCTTCTTTCGGGCTTAGCCAAACAACACTTTGGCGCCGTCAATGTTGGTTTCCATATCAATGAAACAGAGATGACCCTGGACTTTAACCTAGCCCTGAGACCACAAGACCTTGCCCTAATAGAACGTGAGGCCAATGAGATTGTCTTCCGCAACCTCCCTGTGGAAATTGTCTTTCCTCCCCTGGAGGAACTGGGAGACCTAGACTACCGGTCTAAGAAGGCTCTAGAGGGGCCTGTCCGCCTGATCAAGGTGGAAGGCGTTGACCTCTGTGCCTGTTGTGGGACCCACCTGACCCGGACGGGCGAGATCGGTCTCATTAAGATTATGGATAGTGTCAACTACAAGGGCGGCGTCCGCCTCACGGCCCTGTGCGGCCGGCGGGCCCTGCGGGACTATAGCCTCCTCCAAGACCAGGCTCAGGCCCTATCCCAACTGTACTCGCTCAAGTCGCGTGAGCTCTTGCCGGCCTTGGAGCAACCCCTGGCCCAAATGGCCCAAGATGCGGAGACTCTAAAGTGGCGTAATCGCCAGCTCCTGACCCTCTTGGCGGACCAGGCTGCTGGCCGTCCTCTCCTGGTCTTTGATCATTTCTTAGACAAGCAGAGCCAGAAAACTTTGGCTAAGTGGATTGGAGAGCGCGGCGCTAGCCTGGTTTTACTCCTCTGTCCCCTGGCGGAAGTGCCCCACTCCTATCGCTATGTCTTCTCGGCGGAGGATCAGGATTTAGGGCCCTTGCACGAGGCCTTTAAAGCGACCTTCAAGGTCCAGGGCGGGGGAAGGCTGGGCTTATTCCAAGGCCAGGTTGAAGCGGATGCTCCCGCCATTCAGGCCTTCTTACAGGCCCAATTAGGAGAGCTCTTTATTTATCAAAGCTCAGGTAACTAGTTCATATGAAAAAGAAAAGAAGTCTCATTAGTGAAGTTTTTAACCAAGCGGCTGTCCTTCTGGTCCTAGGCCTGGCCTTAATTTATCTGTGGCGCCAGCGGGCCGCCTTAGGTCAGTTGGGCCCCTTGAGCTTTTTGCGCTATGGCCTCTGGCTGGCCTTGGTCCTGTATCTTTGCCTCTTGATCGAGACCCTGCGCAGTCTGTCTTCTAGCTACCTTTTTAAACGCTATGATCCGGCAGACCCTGAGAGCCTAAAAGATTTAGCCAGGCTCACCCGCTACCAAGCTTTTCCGCCCGCAGGGAATGTAGAGGGGGTCAAAGTTCTGGTTTCCCTCTTGCAATATCTGAAACGGTCTGGTTTTCGCGAGGTCAGCCGCCAATCCTTTGGTATCGTCTTGGAGAACACCGGCGCGGGTAAAGAGGAACGCTTTATCCTCATTTACAAGCCCATGCTCAATGTCCTGATTGCGGACCGCCATCTCAAAGAAGCCGCAGCCTATGTCTTGCAGTCTAAAACGCGGATCCGCCGCAATGCCATCCTCTTGATATCAGATATGGAGTCAGATACCGAGATGTTGTCATCTGCGGTCTCTGCTGTGAACTATCTGCCCAAGCTTTCCAGCCACTGTGTCCTCATGCCCTATATTTTGGATATTTGCCACGGCCGGCTTTTCTATCCCCAAGACCAGAGTGAACAAAGCCTCTTGGACCGTTACTACTACCGCCAGCAAAGGCAGCTGATCTTGCAGCACAGCATGCGGCCCAGCCCAGGACCTGGGCCCAGTCGCCCTCCACAAGGTCCGGGCCCTGCCCGCCCTCTAGCTGCTAGCCCCAATCAGCCTTCTCGTCCCGGCCCGGGTTTTAAGTCTTGAAAATAGGTCAAGAACCCATCCGGCTCAGCTACAAGCAGGGAGTCTTCCGCCTGGAGGCTCATCTTTTAATTTGTCCGAGTAAAGGCTATCGGGCCCGCGCTGACCACTATAGGCAGTTGGTCCGGTCTGGGCTCCAGGATAAATGGAAGACTAGCTTTCCTGTGGATGATCCCATGCAGGAGGCCATCGTGCAATGCTTGCAGGCCAGATGCCCGGAGGCCCTCCCTGGCTTTTTAGCGGACCTGGCCCAGGCCCAGGCCCAGGCAGAACTCCCAGAGGGAGACCTGGTTCCCCGCATGACCTTGGAAATCTTTGTGAGTGAGGATGCCTACCGAGGCTGGTTCCCCCAGTTGCATTTTGCCTGGCAGGTCCTCCGCGCTGGCCGCCGCCCCCTCTTGGTCTATGTTAAAGACCTGAAATTTCGGTCATCCCATGTGCAGTCTGCGCTCCCCAGGCAGATTTGGGGGATCTTCCGAGATGGCCGGGTAATCAGCTTAGGTTTTAACTGGCATTACCGCTGGCCAGGCCTTATCCGCTTGGCAGGCTCTCGGTCTCCCCAAGTTTTTAAGCGGGAGGCAGCCCATGAGTTTGGCCACACCATGGGCCTGGGAGATGCCTATGCCGCCTGGTATCGGTCGTACGACCCCTATCCCGGCTCTGAGTCTTATCTCATGCACAGCAATCGGATACTTAGCCCGGAAGAAATCCGCATGATGTTTCAGGCCCAGGCTAGCGGCAAGCTCCAGCACTTTCCTTATCAGTGGTCTTGGAAAAAATTTTGGCGGGGCTTCCGCCGGGAACTCCAGGCCCGTTACAGGGCCGTGGCCAAAAAGTGAGCCGGCCAATATCTATCGAATTAAGGAGAAAAGCATGTCGCAACATAACATGTCCCAATCTAAAGTGATTCCGCGCGTGGCCGCCATCCACGACCTCTGTGGTTACGGCAACTGTTCTTTGGTGATTGTCCTAGGCGTTCTCTCTGCAGCTGGCCTGGAGGTCTGTCCGGTTCCAACCTCCTATTTGGCGGCCCATACCGCTTTCCCTGTCTACTCCTTTGTGGATACCACACCCCATCTGAGGGAGTACTTGGCCGTCTGGGACCAATTAGAGGTCCAAATGGCAGGCGCTTACTCGGGTTTCTTGGGCTCTGCCGAGCAAATCACTATTTTCAGCCAACTTTTTGACCGCCATCCCGACTGGGACTTGGTCGTTGACCCCTGCATGGCTGACCACGGCAAACGCTATAAAACCTACACAGATGTAATGTGCCAGCAAATGACCCAACTCTGCCAGCGGGCTGACTTGATTCTGCCCAATATGACAGAGGCGGCTATCCTCTTGGGCCGCCCCTATCCCAAACAGAATCTTAGTCGCCGGGAGGCGGAAGATATCCTGGATGCCCTCCTAGACCTGGGGGCTAAAAATGTGATCCTCAAGGGTATAGAGCGGGGAGATGGTCAAATCGTGAATGCCCTCAAGGGGGAAAAGCAGGCCTACTGCGAAAGTGCCCACCCTCTCTTGCCCTACAAGCTTCATGGCACGGGGGATCTTTTTGCCTCTATTGTGGCTTCAGCCTACTTCCGAAAAGTTGACCTGGACCAGGCCATGATTCTGGCTGGTGAAATGCTGGTGAAGGCCATGGAACTTTCCCGCTACCAGGAAGGCTATCAAGAACGGGGGGTCTCCTATGAACCCCTGCTGGTGGAAATTGGGTCTGCCATCAACCGCCTGGCGGCAGAAGCGTAAGAGTGTGCGACGGTCTTGGTGACGAAATCAGCACGAAGGCTTGACTTAAGATCCTTGATAGGGTAAATTAGTCAAGCGTTTGGATCCTTAGCTCAGCTGGTTAGAGTACCTGCTTGACGTGCAGGGGGTCATTGGTTCGAACCCAATAGGATCCACCAAAGCCTTGGAACATAGAGTTTCAGGGCTTTTTCTTTTGGTAGATATCTTTTATTGGATAGAAAAAGCTTGGCGGGAAGAAGATCTTCGGATCCTTCCACCACCAAGCTTTTTATGTTCAGGCAATTGTCTTGATCTGCCTTTAGCAGGCAGCCTGCACTTATTCGCTTTAATTAAGCTGATAAATTTCCGAAATGATTTCTCCGCTGCGGTAGCGGACCTTGCCTACGACCTTGTCGCCGTGGGGCAGGGGCTTGGGTTTGCCCACCAGGTCTTCCGCAGTCTTTTGCAGGTCTTCAATGGACCGGAGGGGCAACTTGCTTGCGCTGAGGGCCTGGATGAGGTCCTCCCGGAGGGGGTTGATGGCAATCCCGTACTGGGTGACCAGGATGTCAATGGTCTCGCCCGGGGTGGATAGGCAGGTGACTTGGTCGAGGATCAAGGGCATGCGGGCCCGGGTGAGGGGGGCGATAATCATGGCGAGTTTGGCTCCGGCAGCCGTATCAGAGTGGCCGCCTGATCCGCCCATGATGATTCCCTGGGAATTGGTGTGGACGTTGACATTGAAGTTCTTGTCCATCTCTGTGGCCCCTAAGATGACAAAGTCTAGGTTGTCGACCAGAGAGGAGGCCACAGCCGGGCGAGGGGCCGCGTAGTGGAGAGCAGAAACTTCCCGGTGCTTGGGGTTGGTCCGGATGGACTCTACAGCCCCCAGGTCAAAGCATTGAACATCGACCAGGGACTCAAAACAGCCCGCTTCCAGCATATCAACCAGGTAGGAGGTGATCCCGCCCATGCCGTAAGACCCCTTGATCCCCCGGGCCAGCATCCGGTCCTTGAGGAAGGCCGCCGTGGCTAGAGAGGCCCCGCCTGCCCCGGTTTGGAAGGACATGCCGTCCTTGTAGTAGGGGGAGGCTTCTATGACCTGGGTGGCGTATTGGGCCATGAGGAGGCCGATGGGGTCCCGAGTAATCTTGGTGGTCCCAGAGACAATCCCCTTGGGATCGCCGATCTTTTCGACTTGTACGACATAATCTACCTGGGTTTCGGGGATGGAGTATTCCACCAGGGGATAGGGCATGAGATGGTCGGTGACGGCAATGACCTTGTCGGCAAATTCCGCATCGGCGAAGGCATAGCCGAGCGACCCGCATTGGGAGGGGCCGAACTTACCGGAGATATTGCCCATCTTATCTGCCGCAGGCGCGGCGATGACGGCGATATCAATGGGGGACTGGCCTGAGGCAATGTCGGCTGGCCGGCCCCCATGGGTCCTAAAGATGACAGGCTTATCTAAGAGACCTTGGGAAATGGCCTCGCCGACTGGGCCAGACATGTAGTTGCATTCCAGGCCTGTTACCACCCCTTGCTTGATCAGGTCGATCAAGGGGGCGTGGACGGGGAAAATAGCAGAGGCATTGATGGTCAGGTCCTTAACGCCTAAGTCCGCTGCCGCAGCTAGGGCCATGTTGAGCACATAGTCCCCGTTCCGCATATGGTGGTGGAAGGAGAGGGTGGCGCCATCCTTGAGTCCGGCTGCCTTGAGGGCTTCTTTTAAGCTGTTAACAAGTTTATCCATCTTGATCTCTTCCTTCCTAGAGGGGGTAGTCCATGGCTTTGGCGTTTTCCAGAATTTGTTCTGCCCGCATCACGATGGGCTTATCCACCATCTTGCCGTGGAGGGAGACGGCGCCCTTGCCCAGGCGCTTGCCTTCTTCAATCACGGCCATGACCTCTTGGGCCCAGATAATTTCTGCCTGGCTGGGGGAGAAGACCTCATTGACAATGTCTAAGTGACGGGGCGAAATGACCGACTTACCGGAGAAGCCCAGGCTCTTAGCAAATTCCGCATCCTGGCGGAGGCCCTCTAAATCGTCAGTATCGGTGAAGGGCGTGTCTATGACGTCGATCTCGGCTGCCCGTGCCGCATTAACCAGGCGGGTCCGGGCATAGAAGAGTTCCCAGCCGTCCTTGGTCCGGGGAGACCGCAGGTTGGCGGACAGGTCCTCGCCGCCCAGAAAGAGGGCGACTACCCGGGGACTGGCCTGGGCGATGGCAAAGGCATTTTCTACCCCCAAAGCCAGTTCTAGAAGGGGGAGGATCCCTGTCTTACCCGCGGTAATACCCAAGTCGGCTTCTTTTTGATCCAAATAAGCCGCGAGCTTTTCAATGTCCTCGGCCCTGGCTACCTTGGGCGGCATGATCAGGTTCGGCCTTGCCGGCATGACCTTATCCAGGTCGGCCTGCCAGTAGGGGGAGGCCAAGTCGTTAATCCGAACGACAATTTCCTTCTGGCCAAAATCTAAGCTAGTCAGGGCATGGGCCAGCATGACCCGGGCGGCATCCTTTTGGTCTGGTGCTACAGCGTCCTCTAAATCGAAAATCAAGCTGTCTGCCGGTAGGACAGGCCCATTCATGAGCATGCGGGGGCTATTGCCAGGCAGGAACATCATAGACCTACGCATGGTCGGCCTCCTCGCTAGCCCGGGCAATACAGGCTTCCAGCCTTGCCCTTAAGGTGCAATCCAAAGCTCCTTGGTCTTGTAAACGGACCTGGGCCCCTTCCACCCCCTGGGCCTTTAAGACCTCTTGGGTGGTAGCCAAGATAGAATCCCCGAATTGAGCTTTCACAGGAGATTCCAAGTCAATACTGATACGGTCTGCGGGGCTTATTTCCACTAGAACATCACTCGATTCCAGGGTGCCAGCCATGGCCTGCCTGATTATGTACATGCGGCAGCCTCCTCTATACATATTTTTTATAGTCTAACACTTTTGCCCTGCCAGCCCCAGCCGGGGAATGGGCGATTGCCCTGCCAACCTCAGCTTGGAGAATAGGCGATTGCCTTACAGCCCCAGCTAGGGAATAGGCGATATTTCACTCAGCTAATCCAAGTTGGAATATCTTGGCCCTTCTACCGCTCTCCGGTCTGACCAACTATTTCGGATTTCTTGGATTTCGGACAAATTTACAAGTAATGGATGTGTTCCGGTGGCCAAAGCGCCCATTAGCTGCAGATTTGCCCTCGTAACCATCCACTTTTTGCAAATTTGCCCGGGGAGCCCACCCATTATTTGCAAAAATGCCGGAGAATCCAAAAATCCGAACTAGAATAGGCCTCCGGTCACCCATCACTTGCAAATTTGCAGGCCTATCGGCAGTACTCATTTGCATCAAAAAGCAGTGGAATATAAAACTGAATTCCCGATGGAATTTCAGGATTTTAACTTTATTGAAATAAACTTGACTATTGACTTTAATTTTCTTCAGGTATAATCTTAAAAAAGTTTAAGGAGACTCTATGCAAGACCGCCAGCTGCCTTCATGGCTCTATGCCTTAAATGAGGAAGATTTAAAGTTCTTGAAATTGTTCCTGCTTAATTCTGGTTCCCTCAAGGCACTGGCTGGCATCTACGATCTCTCTTATCCTACGATCCGCCTTCGCCTGGACCGCTTGATTGTGAAGGTTCAAGAGGCTGAAACAGAGGCCCAAGATGCCTTTGTGGAAGCCCTCAAAGATCTCACTTTCGCGGGTAAGCTGGACGCCCAGGATGCGCAAAAGCTCCTGGCCATCCACGAACAGACGACCCAGGCCTAACTTCCGGGCAAAACCTTACCCCCGGACTGAGTGTGAGGACCAGTTATGACGACATCTCTCCTTGTGTTCTTGATTGTGTGCGCCAGCCTCCTGGAAATACTGCTCTCTGCTTATGACACTGTCTGGGGTTTAGTTTTCTCTCTTGTTAGTTTTTCCTTAGTGGCGGTGGACTCCTGCCTCCTCTTTTTAGCGATCTCCCTTCTAGCCCTGCATATTTTCTTTGTGAGCCTGCAGGGCTTGCGCAATCTCTCCTACACCGAAGAAAGCCGTAAGCGGCAAGGCTTGATCGAAGCCCAGCAGCTGGCCCACGAGCTCTATCTCCGGCATGCCCTGAAGCCTCTTTCCTAAGTCAGACCTTACTGTCCAAGCTAGCTAGGCAGGTCGGGAGTTTTGTGAAATAAGGAAACACAAGATTTCACAGGTCCTTTTCTGGCCTTTAATAGGGCATGCCCGGCGGGCAAATTTCCCAGGGGGTGACCTGGGCTTTCTGTAGGCGGTAGTCTGGCCAGCCCCAATGGACGATGCCCTTGCCATAGCGCTTTTGCAGGTCTTCAAAAGCTAGTTCCACCCGCTCCAAGCGGTCTAGGTCTTGGGCATCGGAAAAGAAATTGATCTGGAGGGGCTGGTCTACTGGGACCAGATGGATGGCGCGGATGGCCACGGCCCGGTAGGGTTCCTTAAAGTGGAGGGACTGGACGGCCAGGGCATAAGCCGCCCGGGCCAGATACATGGCGGCCTGGCTGGGATAGGGCAGGGGAGTTTGTACTTCTCGATAGTTAAAGGAGGCGGTGCGGAGAGAGATTTGGAGCCCTCCGGCCTTGACTCCCTCCGCCCTCATGCGGCGGGATAATTCTTGACTGAGATCCAGAAAGACGGACTTGAGTTCTAATTTGCTATAGATATCCCGACGGAGGGTCAAACCGTGGCCAATAGTCTTGACGGGTTGCCTTTCTCCCCAGCGGTGGACCTCCCCCTCATCCCAGCCATTGGCCCAGCGCCACAAGCGCCAGCCGTTGATGCCTAGTTTGGCCTGGAGCTGACTGGGTGAAGCTTGAGCTAGCTGGCCAATCGTGAAAAGGCCCCGGTCGCGCAATTTAGCCTCGGTGGCGGGGCCGACGCCCAAGAGATCGCCTACGGGTAGCTTCCAGACCACGCGACTGAGGTCTTGCTCCTGGATGATGGTTGTGGCGTCCGGTTTTTTGAGGTCAGAGCCCAGCTTGGCAAAAACTTTAGAAAAGCTCACGCCAACGGAGATGGTGAGTCCGAGCTCCTCCCGTATCCGCCGGCGAAGTTCGTCCGCAATCTTTGGACCAGGCCCGAAAAGCTGACGGGACCCGGTCACATCTAGCCAGCATTAATCTAGGCCAAAGGGCTCTACTTGGTCAGTATATTGGTAATAAATTTCCCGGGCTTTATGAGAATAGTCAATATAGGCATCGTAGTGGGGCGGCACGACAATCAGGTTGGGGCATTTACCCTTGGCCTCTGCGATGATTTCTCCCGTTTTGACCCCTGCTTCTTTGGCTAGTTGGGACTTAGCTAAGATGACTCCGTTGCGGTCCTCCTGGGACCCGCCCACGGCCACCGCCTTTCCCCGCAGATGGGGGTTGAGTTTCATCTCAACTGAAGCATAGTAGGCATTCATATCGCAATGCAGTATGCAGGTATCCTTCACCTTAATCACCTCAAAAATCCCGTAAAAGCCCTGCAATAGGCACTTGACCTGGTCTTGGCCGGACCTTATAATACAAGACAACTGAAACATAATTCACCTGCATCATAGTGAAGTTTTTTGCAGGTGTCAATGCAACTTATTGCACTAAAGAAGTGAGGGGCATATGAGCTTTGGAGAAAAGGTGAAAGACCTACGTATACAGAATGGCTTGACTCAAAAAGAACTGGCCAAGGCCATAGGGGTATCTACCCGCAGCCTCATCAACTATGAAACGGGTCGATGCTATCCCCGCCAGGCCTCCGTTGTCGCTAAACTGTCCGAAAAATTAGGTGTAACAGCCGACTATCTCTTGAGTGATGAGCCGGGCATGCAGGTGGCGGGCGGGGAGTCTCGTAGTGCGGACGCCCTGGTCGAAGAACTTACGGCTCTCTTTGCAGGAGGCCGGCTCAGCGAAGAAGACCGGGATGCTGCCATGCAGGCTATTCAAAGGGCCTATTGGGATGGCCGTAAGGCCAGTAGAGGTTAGGCTTGCAAAGCCCGCTAAGCCTGTTAGACCGCTTCATTAGACTGCCAGATGATTTTCATACGATGAAATGGGACTATAGCTTCCAAAGGAGTCACGCTACTGCCCAAGAAATCTTGGCCCAGTATGCCAGCCGGGATCCTGAGCGTCTCTATAAGCCGCTCGGCCTGTCTCTTTACACCTGCCCGGACTTTCAAGAGCTCAAGGGTATGTATGTTTGGGTAGAAGACCGGCCCTGTGTCTTTATTAAGGCGGACCTGCCTCGGTCCCACCGACAGTTGATTTTGGCCCATGAGTTAGGCCACCACCTCCTCCACCAAGACCTCCTAGCCGGACTTAAAATCCTGCAAGACCACACTTTTATGGATATGGCCTCCCAGCCAGAAATTGAGGCTAATCTTTTTGCTGCTGACCTTCTCATTCCGGACCAGGAATTTTTAGACCTGGCGGAAGCGGGGAATAGCTTAGACCAGCTGGCGGCTTTTTTTGGTCAGCCGGTTGGCCTGGTCCAGGCCAAGGCCAGCCTCCTCCATTGGCAGGGCATCCCCCTCCGCCTGCCAGACCGGGCAGCGGCCGACTTTCTTCTCCGGGTCTAAAGCGCGTAGGCCTTGCCTCGCCCCCAGCGAAAAGCTAGAATTGAGGCCATGAAAATGCGCTTATATCCTCACTTAAAACTATGCTTAGCGAGGCTGGGACAAGTGGTCCGGTGCCAGGCCCGCCTGGTCTTGACCTTGGTCTGCCTTTTGGCCTTCAGCTTGCCCCTTTTAGCCTGTGATGCTTTTCGGACGGAAGAGATCCAGGAAGTTGCCCGCTATGGCTCAGGCGGCCGCAATCTAGCCCTCCGCCTAGTTGAAGCTTACCCCTTCAGGGCGCCGGGTAGTCCGGAAGAAGCTGAAACGGCAGATTTTATCGTGCAAGAGCTCCAGAGTTACGGTTACCAGCCTGAAGTGCAGAAGTTTTCCTATACGAGCCCGGAGGGTCAGACCCGTCAGTCCCAGAATATTGTTGTCAATATCCCCGGCAGGGGTTTTCAGAAGAGCGAGCAGGCGATGGAAGAGGCCTTTACTGGTTCCCGCTATAATCAAGTTCCTGCTAACCTTCAGGACCTTTATGTCCTGGCGGGCGCCCATTACGACACGGCCTACAGCCGGTCAGAGGCCCAAGCCTATGACCAAAAGGCCACAGAGGCCCAGGTGGACGAGAATGGCAACCCCATCAATACAGGGCCCCAGCTGCCCCCCATGTTGGGAGCAGATGGCCTGGATGATAATGCCGCGGCGGTCGCTAGCCTCCTAACCCTGGCCGTCCAGCTCAAGGTCCAAGCTGCGGGGTCTCCGGTCCGTCTTGTCTTTTTTGGTGCAGGCCATGATGACTATGCGGGCGCTAAGGCCTATGCCCAGAGCCTTAGTCCTGAGGACCAGCAAAACATTAAGGCCATGGTAAATCTGGAGCGGATTTACGCCGGCGACAAGGTCTATGCCCATGCCGGGCAAAACTCTGTGATGGGAGGAGAGCAGAAGAATTACGCCCTCCGCTACCCCCTCTATTTATGCACGGACGTTTATTACAACAATCTTCTTTTGACTAACAATGGCTTTGCCCTCTTTACCAACCAGGCAGGCTGCCGCAAAGATCTGCCAGGGGTTGGGTCTTGCATTTACCGGGAATGGACTGAGACTAAGGGCAACCATACCCCCTTTGACAATATGGGTGTGCCTGTAGTCTTTTTTGAGTCAGCTGACTACAATTTGGAAAATTGCGAAGTCCCGGTCAAGGAAAGTAATGACCCCAGTTTTTCAGCTACAGGCGGCATGATTGCCGGTACGCCCTACGATTCCAGCAAGCTCTTGCTCCAGTATTTTGTCCCGGAGGGCCAGATTAAGCGGGCAGACTTTTTTGGCAAGGGGAATAGCCAGCCGGAGGAAGAGTCTACGACGACTAAGGAATCCTTGTCCTATGTGGAGCTAACGGATGCCTTGGAAATCCGGATTAATAACCTGGCTTTTATTATGAGCGAACTCGCTTCTTCTGCCCCCTTGGGTTGGCAGGTTAAGCGCTAAGTCTTGGCAGATTTTACCTAAAGCTTAAATCCTACATGCTATACTTAATCTAGGCTTCATCCTGATGATCCGCATTCTTAGTGATCTGCTGACTGAAGCCTTAGAAGGGATAAAGTATGTGGACTTTTTGGCTTGCCTTGATGCTACTTGCCCTCCTCTTCGAAGTTGTCACAGTAAACCTGGTGAGCATCTGGTTTGCGGTGGGCGCCATTGTTTCCTTATTTGCTAGCTTAGCTGGCCTCTCTCTCCTGCTTCAAATCATCCTCTTTTTTGGAGTTTCTAGCTTGGGCCTGCTGATTTTTATCCTGGTCTTTAAACCCCAAATGCGGGATGCCCAGGCCAGAAGTATACCCACCAATGCTGACCGAGTGATTGGCCAAGAGGGCCAGGTCCTTCAGGCCATTGTCCCTTATGAAAAACCTGGCCTCATTCAAGTCTGCGGTCAAACCTGGTCCGCCACGGCAGAAGATCCGGCCGCCAGCATAGTGGCAGGCACGAAGGTTATCGTCGTCCGTTTGTCGGGGGTTAAGGCGGTCGTCCGCCCCTTGTAAATATTACTTAATTCGTTACTAGATTCGTCAGAAACTTGGCCTTACCCGGCCTCAGAAAAGGAGAACACAATGCTCTTAAAAGCTTCGCTCATGGGCCCCAGCCTCATTGCAGTCATTATTATCTTGGTCATTATTCTTTTGACCTTTATCCGCAACATCCGGGTGGTCCCCCAGGCCCACACCTATGTCATTGAACGCCTGGGTACTTACAAGACAACCTGGCAGGCAGGCCTGCATGCTAAAATGCCCTTTATCGACAAGGTGGTCCGCCGGGTTTCTCTCAAGGAAAAAGTCGCCGACTTCCCGCCCCAGGCTGTGATCACAAAGGATAACGTCACCATGGAAATCGATACGGTTATCTTCTATCAGGTGGTGGACTCCAAACTTTATTCCTATGGAATTGAAAACCCCATCGCGGCAATTGAAAATCTCTCTGCAACTACTCTACGTAACGTGATTGGTGACCTGGAACTGGATGAAACCCTAACTTCCCGCGACCATATTAACAGCACCATGCGGACTATCTTGGATGAAGCGACAGACCCCTGGGGCATCCGGGTTAACCGTGTTGAACTCAAGAACATCATCCCGCCTAAGGAAATCCAAGATGCCATGGAAAAGCAGATGAAGGCCGAACGCGTGAAGCGGGAGCAAATTCTCTTGGCGGAAGGAAAAAAAGAAGCGGCTATCCTGGTAGCAGAAGGTGAAAAGGAAGCCGAAATCTTAAGAGCTGATGCGAAAAAGCAAAGAGATATCCTGGAAGCCCAAGGTAAGGCAGAGGCCATCCTGGAAGTTCAACATGCGACGGCAGAGGGTCTCAAGATGATCAAGGACGTTCAGCCAGACGATGGCCTCATCAGCCTCAAGGCCCTGGACACCATGGCGGCTGTCGCAGATGGCAAGGCGACCAAGATTATTATTCCTTCCGAAATGCAAAGCCTAGCTGGTCTGGCTGTTTCCCTCAAGGAATTCGTGACAGATCCTCAAAAAGTTTTGCCGGAAGCTGATCAGTCGGCCCCTAGCCCTGCCCCAGCGGCCCCCACGCGCCGCCTGCCGGAAGATCTACACGATTCCCGGATGATCTAAACCTACTCCACCCCAGTCGTGGGACTGGTCTGGCCCTCTTAGGAGGGCCTTTTTAACCTGAAAGATGAGAGAAAGTGGGGGGTATTTATGATTGCGGGCTTGCGTATACGAAATTTCAGCTTGCTCCAGGACTTTAGCCTAGGACTTACACGCGAAGAGCTCTTGACGGACCCCGTTAAGCAGGTCCTGCCCCTGGGCCCCCTAGTGGCCCTTATCGGCCCTAACTCGTCGGGCAAGACTACCCTCTTTAAGAGCCTGGCTTTCCTGCGGGATATTATCCTCTACGGGGTAGCCCAGGCTGCAGTCTTGGACCAGCGGGGAGGTTTCGCCCGCCTGCGGTCTGACTTTGCTCATTCACCCCAGGATAGCCTGAGCCTGGCCCTTCTCCTCCTAGGGCCAGAGAATACGGAGGAGTTAACAGAGCCGGCTTCTGCTGACCTGCTATCTGACAAGGAGGGAGAGGACTCGATCCCTCATCTGGCATCTACTTATTTTTATTACGAGCTGGAGATCAAGGCGGACCGCCACCAGCGGCCTTATTTAGCTGGCGAAAAAGCTAGTCGACTGAATCAAACAGAGAGTCGCTGGCAGGAGGAAGTCATCCTCCTGCAAGAGGGCCATGCCCTCCAGCTAGGGACGGGTAAAGGCAAGTTTCAAAGCTTCCAGCGTTACGAGACCAAAAGCCCCGGCCTCGCCTTCTGGGGCTTAGACCGGGCCTATCCAGATTTACATTTTATATTGCAGCAACTACGAGGCGTCTTTGTTTACCAGGCCAGCATGGAGGTCACTCAGCACAAGAGGGAAGAGGGGGGACACAAGCATCTCAAGGAACGTCGGGATAATCTGCAAAATGTTTTAGACTATATGGCCGCCAAAGACCAGCCCGCTTTTGATCGCTGGCTCCAAGACAGCCTAGCTAAGATTCCCGGTTATCAGGGGAGTCATAAGGCTTTAGCTCTAGACCAGATGAGTACGGGTGAACTCAAGCTCTTTGAACTCTTGGTCCTCTTGCGTGACCACTTCCCCCTGCTTTGCTTGGAGGAACCCGATGTCAATCTCTACTACCCCATGCAGGAGGCCCTCATGAAGGAGATGCGAGACTATAGCCTCCGCAATCCCACGAGCCAGATCTTCTACACGACCCACAACCCCGGCCTTTTACAGGCTCTGCGGCCCGAGGAAGTCTGGCTTTTGGAAAGACCGGACCGTGCTGCTAGCCAGGCCCGGTCTGTCGCTTCAGACCCTGTCGTTACAGCCATGTATGAGCAGGGCCTGGATATGGGTATGCTCTGGTATGGGGGCTACCTGGACCAGACGAGTTGAGCCATGCGCATTGAAGTCCTCTGCGAAGATAAGTCCTCTGTGCCTGTTCTAAGAGAGCTTTTGGCTGCCGAACTAGACCAACGTCCCTCGGGTCAGGACCACAGGATCTACTACCATCCCCACCGGGGCCTGGGCTTCCTGCCGGCTGACCTCCAGGCCCGGCCCCTGGCTAGCCAAACTGGCCTATATGACCTCTTGCCCGCCAAACTCCGGGCCTACCAGTCCCTTGCGCCGGACCTAAAAATGCTTATTGTGGTCGTCCATGATTCGGATGATAAAAATCCGGATACCTGCTATCAGCAACTGGAATATCTTTTTCGCCGCTTGAGTCCCGACCATTATTTTGTCATTGGCATCGCCGTAGAAGAGCTGGAATCTTGGCTCATGGGAGATTTTGTCGCCATTCAGCAGGCCTATCCCCAGGCAGACCGCGAACGCTGGTCGCGTTATCAGCAGGACTCTATTTGTGGGACCTGGGAGCAACTGGCCTTTGTCTTAGAAGGTCGGAAAAAGGCCCAGCAGCTGATCCGGCTGGGTTATCCTGCAGTAGGTATTTATAAAAGTGAATGGGCCCAGAGGATAGCGCCCTTTATGGATGCCCAGCGTAACCGATCCCCCAGCCTCCAACTCTTCCTCAAGCGCTTCAATGCTATCTTAAGCCGGGCAGAAGGAGATAGCCGCAGGGCTTCTCAGGGTTAGACAAAAGCCATGAAGACCTGATTGGCCAGGTCCAAGCCCAGACGGGTGAGGGCAAAAGACTCACCCCTGAGCTTTATTAGTTCTTGATCACTAAGACCCTGCAAGGCTTTTTGATAGGTTTTCCATGCCCCTGGACCGAATAATTGGTCGCATTGGGGAAGGGAGACGCCTCTGATCATGCGAAAGCCCAGCATAAAAAACTCGGCCAGGGCGTCGGGACCGTCTATGGCCTCCTGGTCGGCAAAAAGCTGCTTTGGGCAAGTGCCTGTCTCTTCCCAACTGTCAATAGCGCTGGCCCACTGGTGAAAGTCCGCGACCCGGGTCTGGCGGAGGCCGCCGACATAGGAGGCGGCACTGGGCCCGCAGGCAAAATAAGGCCTGGCCTCCCAATAAAGGGAGTTGTGGCGGGATTCATAGCCAGGCCTAGCTGCATTAGAAATCTCATAAGCTTGGAAACCGTACTGGGGCAGGGTGTCCAGCAGGTAGTGGTACATGGCCCGCTCGCTTTCCTCGGAAGGCAGGGGCGGGTAGCTGGGACTGCTACCAGACTTCAACTTGGGTAAGCTGTCTTTCTCTCTGTCGAAGCCTGACCTTATCCTGGTAGGAGGATCTTGTAAGAAATAATTTCCCAAGGGAGTACCTTCCTCCAGTTGCAGGCTGTAGTAGGACAGGTGCTGGATAGGCAGGGTCAGCACTTGGTCTACACTGGCCTGGAAGCCCTCCAGGCTTTGGCCGGGCAGGCCGAACATGAGATCTACGGAAATATCGTCAAAACCGGCCTGGTGGGCGGCGGCCAGGGCCGCAAGGAAGTCCTCGTAGCTGTGGAGCCGGCCCAGTATTTTCAAGAGCCGATTGTCCGTGGCTTGCAGACCTAGGCTCAGGCGGTTGATCCCCAGCTGGCGGTAGGCCTGGAGCTTACTTAAATTCACCGATTCCGGATTGGCCTCCAGGGTGATTTCACAGTCTGGGGCCAGGGTAAACTGATCCCGGAGGCTTTGCAAAATTTGGCCGACATCCTCGGCCTCCAAGAGGCTGGGAGTCCCCCCGCCTAGATAGACCGAGTGGAGGAGGGGATCTGGCCCCTTATAACTTTGCCGGGTCAGAATGATTTCCTGGGTCAGCCTTTCGACATAAGTCCTTAGCTTCTGCTTATCCGCACGAAAACTATAGAAGTCGCAATAGCGGCATTTTTGATGGCAGAAGGGCACATGTAGATAAAAGGCGGAGGGGGGCTCCAGGGCAAAAGGGTTCATAAGTTCCGGCATAAACTTTCTTTAGGATTAGTATTTCTTATTGATTATTTTAACCATCCTTCCAGTAAAAGCCCAATGGTCGACCTAACTTCACAATAGTTCAAATTCCCTCCTTCTGCCTTGCTTGACCCTCTCTATTCGGGGTGTTAAAGTGGATTAGCAATCAAAGATGACGAGTGCTAAAGCTGGAAGGGAGGAAGCTTTTTGACGGATATGCATAAAGAGTTTAGCCAGGGTCAAGATCCTGAGTCACTAGACCAAGACCAGAGCAAGCAACTGGAAGCTTTCGATCCGCATCCTTTGGATGACCGCAAAAGGGCTATCCTTTCGGCGATTATTCAAGACTATGTGGCCCTGTATGAACCCGTGGGTTCCAAGGCCCTCCTCTCCCGCCACCGCCTGGGGGTTAGTTCAGCCACCGTTCGCAATGAAATGGCCGAGCTTGAGGAGCTAGGCTACTTAGAGCAACCCCACACCTCAGCGGGCCGGATTCCCTCCGATAAGGGCTACCGGGCCTATGTGGATGATATGTTGCAGATCCATGAGCCTAGTCCTGAACTGCAAGATTACTTTCGTAAGGCCCTGGACCAATCTACAGATGAACTCCGTGACTTGATCCGGTCTGCGGGGGACAGCCTGGCGGATACAACCCAGTTGACCTCCCTGGTCCTGACCCCCACTTATGGAGAGTCTACCCTCAAGCAGGTCAAGATCCTCATGATTGAACCTGGCAAGGCGATCGTGGTTGTAGTCCTGTCTGTGGGCGTGGTACGGGACCGCTTGATCTACATACCGGATGCCCTCAATCAAGAGCAGCTTGAGAGTATTGCCCAGGCTGTAGAAAGCTCTCTGGCGGGCCAAAAGCTAGATGAAATTACCCTCTTGGCTGTGTCAGACGCCGGTCAACAGGAAGAAATACCCGATGCCTTGCTCAACCGGGTCCTCTTTGAGACCTATGTTGCGATTAAGCAGGCAGAGAATATTGATGTCTACATGCAGGGGTCCCACCAGCTTCTCAAGCAGCCAGAGTTTGCAGATAGCCAAAAAGCCCATAAGGTCCTAGACACCATCAGCCAAAATGGCCTGGTGGCCGGCTATCTGTCAGAGATGGATTCTGTAGAATCGACTAGCCGTGGTAGCCAGACACGCCCTGCCTTCGCTATCCGGATTGGCCAAGAAATTGGCCTGGCCGGCATGGAGGATTGTAGCTTCGTTACTACGAGCTACCGGATAGGCGAAAAGGTCTCTGGCCGCATAGCGGTGGTTGGTCCCAAGCGTATGCAATACGCCCAGATCATTTCCGAAATTGCCTTTGTGAAAAAAACCATCAACCACAAGATTCAGGAGTGGATGCGTATTGGTAAAGAAGACTTTCAAGCGATTGAAGATAAAGGAGTAGACCGCAAAGATGAGTAAGAAGCATAAGAATGAGGCTGAGAAAGCCCCTAAAGCGGATGTGACACCGGAAGAAGTAAGCGACCAGCAAAAGCCTGACCTCTCCAATCAGTCGGAAGGCGGGGCAGAAGCTGACCAGGCCAAGAACCTGGAGAATCCGAGCTCTGATCAGGCAAAGGCCGCAGAGACGGCAGAGGCCGGATCGTCTGATAGTGATAAGGCCCTGGCTGACGCCCTGGCCCTGGTCCAGGACTTGGAGGACAAAAACCTCCGCTTGGCTGCGGAGTTTGATAATTTCCGCAAGCGTAGCCGCAAGGAGAAGGAAGAATGCTATAGCCTGGCTAAGTTAGACCTGGTGCGTGATTTTCTGCCTCTCTTAGATGCCCTGGATCGGGCGCAAGATTCCTATGCAAAGCTGGAAGAAGACCACTATCAGCAACTGAAGGAAGGGATGGACCTCTTGGTACGCCAGGGTCAAGATTGCTTGGCTAAACTAGGGGTAGAAGAAATCCCTACCCAGGATGCCCAATTTGACCCCAACTTGCACGAGGCGGTTCAACACCTAGAAGACCCCCAGTATGGGGAAAACACGATTATTGATTGCCTGCTCAAGGGCTATCAAGCAGATGACAAAGTAATCCGCCATTCCATGGTCCGGGTTGCTAACTAATAAATAAAGAAAGATACAGCAGTAGAGACTGCAGGAGGAAATATATTATGGCAAACATTATTGGTATTGATTTAGGCACTACAAACTCTTGTGTAGCAGTATTAGAAGGCGGCGAAGCGGTTGTTATCCCAAACGCAGAAGGTAGCAGAACGACACCCTCTGTTGTGGCCTTCTCTAAAGATGGGGAGCGCTTGATTGGGCAAATTGCCAAGCGTCAGGCTGTTACCAACCCTGATCGGACTGTTCAGTCCATCAAGCGGGAAATGGGTACCGACCACAAGGTTCATATAGATGGCAAGGATTATTCTCCCCAAGAAATCTCGGCCATGATTTTACAAAAACTGAAGGCGGATGCCGAAGCCTATCTGGGCAGCAAGGTAGATCAGGCTGTCATCACAGTTCCTGCCTACTTTAGTGACTCCCAACGCCAGGCCACCAAGGACGCTGGCCGGATTGCTGGCCTAGATGTCCAGCGGATTATCAATGAGCCGACAGCAGCTGCTTTGGCCTATGGCCTGGATAAGGAACACGAACAAAAGATCGTAGTCTTCGACTTGGGCGGTGGTACCTTCGATGTCTCTGTCTTGGAAATTGGCGACGGTGTCTTTGAAGTGCTAGCGACCTCGGGTAACAACCGTCTGGGCGGCGATGACTTTGATAAACGCATAGTGGATTGGATGGTGGCAGAAACCAAGAAAGACCAGGGACTTGACCTGTCTACGGACAAGATGGCCATGCAGCGCTTAAGGGAGGCGGCAGAAAAAGCCAAGATCGAGCTGTCTCAGGTGACTTCTACCAACATCAACCTGCCTTACATTACGGCAGACTCTTCTGGTCCTAAGCACTTAGACCTGACCCTGACTCGGGCAAAATTTGATGAGTTGACCTCTGACCTGGTTGACAAGACCATGGGGCCGGTTAAACAGGCCATGGACGATGCCAACCTAAAGCCTTCGGATATCCATAAGGTTCTCCTGGTGGGCGGTTCTTCGAGAATCCCCGCTGTGCAAAACGCAGTCCAGACTTTCTTTAAGCAAGAACCCTTCAAGGGCATCAACCCTGATGAGTGTGTCGCCATCGGCGCGGCCATTCAAGCAGGCGTTCTGTCCGGAGACGTTAAAGGCATGGTCCTCTTGGATGTCACCCCCCTGTCCCTGGGTATTGAAACCATGGGCGGCGTCATGACCAAGATCATTGAGCGCAACACCACCATCCCCACAAAGAAGAGCCAGATCTTCTCTACTGCGGCTGACGGCCAGACCCAGGTTGAGATCCATGTTCTACAGGGCGAAAGAGAGTTCGTCAAAGACAACAAGACCCTGGGTCGCTTTGTCCTAGATGGGATTGCCCCCGCACCGCGTGGTATTCCCCAGATCGAAGTCAGTTTTGACATCGACGCCAACGGCATTGTCAACGTGTCGGCTATCGACAAGGGCACAAACCGTGAGCAGCACATCACCATTACGGCTTCCTCCAACCTGTCCGAGGACGAGATTGATAAGGCCGTAAGAGAAGCTGAACAATTTGCAGCTGATGACAAGAAGGCTAAGGACTTGGTGGATGCCAAGAATACGGCAGATTCCACGATTTATCAAAGCCAGAAGGCTATGACAGATCTCGGCGATAAGCTGGATGCCAGCGAAAAGCAAGAGATCGAAGGGGCCATTGAAAACCTGAAGAAGGCCATGGAGTCCGACCAAACTGACGATATCAAGCAAAAGACAGAGGCCCTGCAACAAAGCTTCTATAAGATTTCTGAAAAGCTCTACCAGCAGGCTCAAGCCGCAGACGGACAGGCTGGTCAAGGTCAGGCAGGTCCTCAGGCTCAAAATCCTGGACAGGATCCAGAACCTGGTACCTATGAAGCAGACTTCAAGGATGCGGGTAGCGACGACTAAATTTGACCACAAACAAAGTTTTAAGCTTTACAATATGCAGGAAACATAGGATGAATCCCGCCCTCCTCAGGGGGGCGGGTGCTTCCCGTTTAGAGCTTGTTGTAAGGGAAGGAGGATCTCTAAGTGGCGGCAAAACGCGATTATTATGAGGTTCTAGGCGTCCCGAAAGACGCAGACGACAAACAAATCAAAAGGGCTTATTGGAAGTTAGCCAAAAAATATCACCCGGATGTCAACCCTGGCGACAAGGAGGCTGAGGAGAAATTTAAGGAGGCCAACGAGGCCTATGAGGTTCTCTCAGATCCCGATAAGCGTCAAAAATATGATCAATTCGGCTTTGCTGGCTTCGATCCCTCTAGCTTTGGCCAAGGCTTTGGGGGCGGCGCTTTTGGCATCAACTTAGAAGATATCTTCGCCTCCCTCTTTGGTGACGCGGGCTTTGGTGGCTTTAGCGGTTTTGGGAGCTTTGGGGGCGGAGGTCAGACTTCTGGTCCCTTGCCTGGCGCCAACTTGCGCTACCGCATGAACCTAGATTTCATGGAAGCAGCCTTCGGGACTGAGCGGGTCATTAAGATCCGCAAAGAAGATATTTGTGATGTCTGTCATGGTACCGGGGCAGATGCTGGCGGCAAGGTGCAAACCTGCCCTGACTGCCAGGGGAGCGGGCAAATCCGCATCCGCCAGCAAACCCTCTTTGGCCAAATGATGTCGACCCAGACCTGCTCCCGTTGCCACGGGACCGGGCAAATTATTGACAAGCCCTGTAAGGGCTGCCGGGGAACGGGCCGGCAAGAAAAAACCAAGAGCCTCCAGGTTAAGGTGCCTGCGGGCATCAACGAGGATGAACTCTTGACCTTGAGAGGGGAGGGGGAACCTGGCTACCGGGGAGGCCCCGCTGGTAACCTCTATGTGTCTATCCATATCAAGCCCCACCCTATCTTCAGTCGGCATAACAATGATACTTTCTGCGAGGTCCCCATTACCTTCGCCCAGGCGGCCCTGGGATCGGAGATTGAGGTGCCTACCATCGATGGTAAGGTCAATTTTCGCTTGAATGAGGGCACCCAGCCCGGTGATATCTACACCATTCGAGGCAAGGGTATTCCCTATATTCAAGGTTCAGGCCGAGGGGATCACAAGTTCCAAGTGATTCTTGAAGTGCCGAAAAACCTCTCCGACGAGCAAAAAACCATGTTGCGCAAGTTTGATGATACGGTGACGGAGACCCACTACCAGCAGAGGCAGGGCTTTTTTGCCAAGCTGAAAAATCTCTTCGCCAATAAGAACAACTAGACAGGAGCAGGCAGACTGCTTGAAGTTCAAGAAAAATCAGAATTCACAAGACCGGCTCTGGAATCCCCTGGCAGACTTGGCCAGGGGTCCGGGGGCGGTTTTTTCTATGCCTAGGACTTAGGAGGTGTTTACATGCAAAGCATCAAGCTCATCTTTCAAGTTTCCCATAGCCTGGCAGAACTTTTTGCCTATAGCTTATCCGCTTTGGGAGCGGAAGGCGTGACTACCGTAGACCGGGAAGAATTAGCTGCCCTCTACGATGGACGGCCCGCTCTCAATTACGCCATGGATGATTACCTGGCTTCTCTGCCTGAAGAGGCGCGCATAGAAGGCTACTTTAAGCCTGCCCGCCCCTGGCAGACTGTCTCAGAAGACCAGGAAGTCTTAGTGGACTTGGACCGCGACTACCAGGGGGAGCTCTATGAGCCCACCTATCTCCAGCCTCTGAGCTTGGAAAAGCTCCTCGCCCACTTGCAGAAAGAGGTCGACCGCTTTCGGGAAAATTTGGGCGGCTTTTGCCATTACCAGGGGGCGGAAATTATTGAGGATGAAGACTGGAACCACAAGTGGCAGGAGTTTTACCAGCCCCTCCGCTTGAGCCGCCGGCTGACCGTCTGTCCCAGCTGGCTATCCTACCAGGCTGGCCCAGAGGAAATGATTTTAAAGATCGATCCAGGCCAGGCCTTCGGCACTGGCTATCATGAAAGCACAGAACTCTGCCTCAAGGCCTTGGATGACCTGGCCGCCGACCAGTCCAACTTCTTTGCCCAGGCCCGCTGCCTAGACCTCGGCACGGGGTCTGGCATTTTGGCTATTGCCCTGGCCAAGCTGGGGGCAGGCCAGATTGAGGCTGTTGATATCGACCCTGATGCGGTGGCTGTTGCCCAGGAAAATTTTGCGGACAACCAGGTTGGAGACCGTATCCGAGTTTCGGCGGGCGAGCTGGCTGATATGGAGGGCCCCTATGACATTCTGGTGGCCAACTTGATCGCCAAGCTCCACATCGATCTGGCCTCTACTTATAGCCGGTATCTGGCAACTGGGGCCTATCTCATTTTGTCGGGTATTATTGATGACCAGTTTGCCGGAGTTCGTCAGGCCTTAGCGGCAACAGATTTGCAGCTGGAAGAGGCTCG
>JAQYCV010000015.1 GCA_028724525.1 Clostridiales bacterium | reverse complement strand
GGTAAAGCTACCCAGGTCATAGTGGTCAGAAATGCCGAAGCCAAAGAGCCCAGCGCGAGCCATACCCGCCGAAAGATCTTCCCAGCTTTGGGCAGCATCGGGAGACCAGCCTGCCAGGTGATTGTGTAAATCTATATACATTATAAGTGACTCCTTCCTCGACTCCTGAGAGCATCCTGCTAGGCAATAGATTCTTCTACTTTACCCTGAAAGTGTTCACTTGTGTTTAAAGGCAAAAATTCTCCCCAAGATGCCCACTATGCCAGCGGCAGCCCCTACATTTTATAAGCAAATCCACAAATATAGAGGCCTAAGGAGACTCAGGCCTGGAACAGAAAGGCAAATAAATAGAAGGAGCATCCATACTTCAAGTATGAGCTGTGGTGTGCTTAAGTAATGAGGGATTCCAGGTAGTCTGGATTCAAAACGCGGAGGTCCATGCCATTAATCTCAATGACTTTTAAAGTCTCCAATTTCTTCAGTTCTTGATTGAGGGTACTGCGGTTTACGTGCAGAAGGTCTGCCAGCATCTCCTGAGTTGAGGGCATTTTGTAGGCGTCTACCTGGTCCAGGTTCAATAGCCAGTAGGCCAGGCGCTGATTAACTCTGTTATATTGGGTAGAACGCAAAATCAGCTTATTAAAACAGGTATAGCGGGCAACGAAGCGAAGGACATTCTCCATAAAGACTGGATCCGACCTGATAATGGCTTCCAGATCAGCCAGAGGCAAAAAATAAACGTCTGAGCGATAAACCGTAAAGACGTTATAAGGAAAAACATGGACATCACCAAAGTGCAAATAAAGAGGAAAACCGTCTCCCTCAAAGTAATAAGACGAGACAATCTCCTTGCCATCAATCATGAACTCGCAGACTTTCAGACAGCCCTTTTTAATGATCATAAAATCTGAGAGGGGGGAACCCTGTTGTCGTACCAGTTCTTTGGCAGGGTAGGATAGCAAGGCGACGGGAAGCTGTTGAAGTTTACGAATACTTTCTGGGGAAATTGCATGGAAAATCTCAGATTCTAGAAAATTCTGCACGGAAAAAGTACCCCCTTTTGCAAACAGGCCAGGGCCGCTCGGCTTTTCCAGGCAAAAACCGAGCGGCTAGGATAAGATTGCATTCAGCTATCTAGCACTATTCTTGAATTGCATTATTTTAGCGATTTAAAAATAGTAGGCTTACTAATAGCAGTACCGAGTGCATCGACGGCCAGCTTGACAAGATCTTCGCGGATCGCCTCCTCACGTTCACCCAGGTCCGGATTTCCTACCGGGTAGGGAATCGCTACGGTTGGAACAATGCGGTTCGCGCCCACTGCTTCTGATATGGTTGTAATGGTCGCCATGTGGACAATGGGGATCCCGTACCTTTCAATTTCCTTAACGATCGTTGCGCCGCAACGTGTACAGGTTCCTCAGGTACTGGTCAGTATAGCTCCGCTTACTTCTGCGTTTTTCAGCTCCTGGCCAATTTCCTGGCCAAAGGTCACAGAATTGGCTACTGCTGTTCCCGTGCCCGTTGTGGTATAAAAGTAAGGATAGACTTTGCCAATCACACCAGTTTTTTCCAAATGCCTGAGCAGGTCAAGCGGTGCAACGCGATCCGGCTTCTCATTCGCATAGACAGGATCATAGCCCCCATGGATCGTGCAATATGTGCCTTGCAGCTGATCCAGCTTGTCCACATCGTACTTCAGCCATTTCTGGGCTGAGGCAGACTGTAATTTGTCAGGGTTCCCCAGGGGAACAATTCCGCCTGTGGTAATCAAGGCGATGGTAGCCGTGCTGAGATCGCTTATCGCCGGGGCAGGCTCTACCGCATCAAACTTGGGCATGGGGAGCTCTGTCACAAAAGGCTTGTTCTGCAGGCGAGCCAGCAACATATCCACAGCCCTTTCCGCTCCAATTTTATCGCTAAACTCGGTTCTGCGGTAGCCCTGCGCCAGATAGCCGTCGCGCTCAGGGGATATGTCCTCTCCATCCAACACTTTTTGGGCGAGGGCTGCTAAATCCTTAAGTGCCTCACGCATGTGGGAAGAGGAGTCTGCCGTGGCAACAATCAGGCAATACTTGCGGGCCATCTCTACGCCAGGGTTTTCTTCATACATTCCGCTAATGGCGGGAATGGAAAGTTTGTGGGCTAACTCGGTCACGCCGGCGCAGGCCATGCCATAGCGGCCGGCATTAAAGGCTGGGCCTGCGATCAGCAGGTCTGGCCTGATTTCCTCCAGGGCAGAGCGGATGAAGTCATTGGCAGCGTCCTTATTTTCGTTATAGTAGTTATCTCCACAAATTAGGGTGTGGGTAACTTCCGCACTTTTTAATTGTTTGGAAAACGCCGCAGCAGCTCCCACAGCCTTCGCCTCGAGATGAGGTGGGTAGTCTGCCTTATCCTCTCCGCCGATTTGCCCAAAAAATTGGTTTAAATAAAATACAACTTTTTTCATGTTAAGCTCCCTAATGCAAGCGGACGGTTAAATTGTGATAGCCAATTTCTGAGGTAGAGCCAATCACAGCGTTCAACTCGCAGGTTATAGAACCATCCGTTGAAGAATAGCTTCCCTCCCAGCCACCAGCGATATTAGAAATAGCCGCTATATTGCCCAGCACCGTATCCGCTTGTTCCAGATGAACGAGATGCGAAACATTCCCAGTCGAAATGACCGCTTTTGCTTCTTCTTTCGTATCTGTCAGGGGTTGGGAATCACCTAACCATCCGGTGCATTCATCCGTGATGAGTACGGTCTGAATTTTGTTGTCTTCCAGGCCTTTGGCAATCATGACCAGGTCAGAGTCGGGATTGCCATACCCTTCCTCCGAGACCACGGCCCCTTCAGCCCCCAACATCCGGCAGAGTTTTACAACATAGTCGCACATCTTAAATTTGCCATCCATGGTAGTGAGTTCAGGAACCAAAATTTGTCCGATGAAGTTAAGGCTTTTGCCATGTTCCTTGTATAGCTCTTTGACCACACTGTTATTTTGATGTTGATAGGTCGTAATCTTGTCGCAGGCAGCCACACAGTTTCCGCTGATGACCGCACCATCTAGTTCTTCATTGGGATGAAGGAGGACGGGCAAGATTTTTTTGGCATCCGATCCATAGATATAGACGTCATGCAGCAAGCCCTGGGCAATCATCATTTGTACATAAATGACCCTGGGCAGACCTTTTAAGTCTTCTTGTTCTATACCGGGACCAGGCAGCTCAAAGGTTTCACATTCGTCAACTTCTGCATCTTTCAGGGCCAGCGCCAGGTATTCAGAAGCCTTGAGCCCTACTAGACACGTACAGTGTTCATGCTCATGTGGATCCAGTCCCGGTTCGACTGAAATATCAACCACCACATTCAAAGTTTTGGAGAAAGGTGTCCACTTAGCACCCTCTCCCCACATATCAATTAACCCTTCCTGGAAGCCCACGATATCACCTACGGTGACAACTGCGACATTTTTCATGACCTTGGTCACGCCTTCTCCGACCTGGAACGAATCCGTCGTAACACCGGGAAAACCCTGGGGACGGTCCACACGGTAGCGGGGCTCGATACAGTCTTTTACCGGGATGATACGGGTTTTATCTCCCGGCTTGGCTACATCAATCTTGACATCACGCACAAACTGAATTTTCTTCAATTCGGCGATCATCTCGTCTTTATTGAGGAAAAACACATGGTCAATGATTTGTGTAGTCTGTGAAAATTTGATATCTTTGATCAAACTATTTTGCACTTCTAACTTCATTTGAAATTTCCTCTTCTACATTCTGACAAGCTCTGCTGCCACAAATCATAGTCAATCATTTCGTAATCAACGCATGATCCTTTTTGGGGGTGGTCTGGCCTAACGGTGCGCCGGTATTGGTCGATCGCTTTGGCAATCAAGATCATGGATTGTTCTGATTTATCCGGGGATTTATCCGGGGCAAGGATAATACTGCGTACAGGCGCATAGAACATGCCAATCGAAGCAGGAAGTGGATGCGTTATCAACTTATAGCCATCGTAGACCAGGTCTCTTACCTTAAACAGCACGTCGGCAAAATTGCCGTCGACCCAGGTACAAGAGCTTGTGTGATCTCTGACTAGGGGATTATTACTGACAACCATCCACTCCCTGTTCATGTTTAACCTTTAATCTTTCTTTTTGTGATACTCATCATAGCTCTTGGTGTAGGGCTTGGGCTTAATATAGCGTCCCTGTCCCCTTTCACCAACGAATTTACCTCTTTCAGCCATCAATTTACCGCGCAGGTAGACCTTATCTGCGATGCCCTTCTTCTCGAATCCTTCATAAGCAGCATAGTCGGTTCCCTCATACTGGTCAGCCAGGGTAATCGTGCCACGATAAGTGGGATCAAAAATCAGGATATCAGCGTCAGATCCGGGCAGCAAAGCGCCTTTTTGCGGGAAAATACCGCAAACCTTGGCAGGGTTGGTCATGCAGAGACGCACAAAGTCCTGACGGGTAATGCGGCCTTTTTCTACGCCCTGGGTCCAGATCATGTGCAGCCTGTCCTGCATGCCCGGAGCACCATTCGGGATTTTGGTGAAGTCATGTATGCCGCGCTTCTTGGCTTCAAATCCACCCACTACTGCCGCATGGTCAGAGCTGATAGCCTGGAGTTCTCCATTATGTACGGCCTTCCAGAGGACTTCTCCGTGGTCTTTGGTGCGCAGAGCCGGAGCGCAGACATATTTAGCACCTTCAAAATTGGGCTTTGCCAGGTAAGATTCATCCAGAACCAGATAATGGGTGCAGGTTTCGCCATAGACAGGGAGACCGCGTTCATGCGCTTCTTTAATGCGGCGGAAGGCGCCTTTGGTGGTTACGTGCACCACGAACAGGGGGCAATCTGCTAATTCCGCCATATAAATGGCCCGGCTGGTCGCTTCATCTTCCACCAGGGGAGGTCTGGAGTAGGAATGGTTGATCGGGGCTTCTGCTCCCTGAGCGCGTAATTCCTTTTGCAGAATATCCACCAGGTCGCCATTTTCTGCGTGCACCATGATGGTAATGCCGTACTTTTTGGCCTCCTGCATGCACTTGAAGATCAGATCATCCTCTACCATGAAGGGGGTGTACTTATAGGCCATGAACAATTTCAAATTGACGATACCTGCATCCACCATGTGGGGAATCTCGTCTAATACCTTATCTGAATTTTCCATGATCATGGCATGGAAGGAATAGTCCGGGCTGGCCTTGCCCACGGCATTTTCCTCATTATGCTTATGCAGGGATTCAATAACTCCCATGCCTTTGTATTGAGGAGAAAAATCTACCAGTGTGGTAGTTCCACCCACCAGTGCTGCGTGAGATGTTTCAAAAGAATATGAATCAAAAGGACCCATGTGAACATGTTCGTCCACACCACCAGGGAAGACATACTTCCCGGTGGCATCTACCACTTCATGTCCTTCCACAGGGATGTCCTTAGCAATGCTGACTATCTTTTCGCCTTCTACCAGAATATCCGAAATCCATTCAGCAGAATCCGACACGATTGTTCCATTCTTTATTAATAAACCCATATCAAACTCCTTCTGTTCCGCTGAATTTACATCTTTTCAGCCATAAAACCAATTCGTTGAAAGAAATAAGTGAAGCAATGATTCGCTTCACTTATTTCTAACGTTCGCACTTACGTGGTATCTTTATTTGTCAAATTTTCTCTCGTGTTTTCTGTATACACTCGGGTCAATGCCTTCGAGGTATTTCACAACTCTGTCAACATCCCAAACATCACAGAATTTGGCTTCCATGTCGAAGAGGTTCCACTCAATAACACCAGGTACGCGGTCACCGATCGTTCCGCGAGGAACCAGGGTCTTGAAGCCATAACCGGTAGAATCCATGACGGTGTGGCGGACGCAGGCGCAAGAGGTTGCACCCATGACGATGACAGTATCAACGCCCAAGAAGGTCAGGGTCTGTGCCAGGTGGGTTCCGAAGAAGTTAGAGGCATATTTCTTGTGGATAACGGGCTCTTCGGGCTGTGGTTTGAGCTTGGGATCAATCTCCATCCATTCACTTGGATCGGTTAAGGCGCTCATAGGAATCTTTTCATCCCAGCGGGGCAGGTCCCATTGTTTGGTGCCAGTGTAACCGGTGGTGGTGTGAAAAATGGGAACACCCACTTTACGGCCGGCTTCCAGTACCTTCAGAGCATTAGCGCAGACCTCTTCGGATTTATCACAGGTAAAGGGGTGACCTTCACTCATCCAGGCCTTGGCCATGTCAACGGTGGTGATTGCGGGGGCAATACCTACACCCATCTCGCGCATGAAGCCGCGCTCTTTGTAAATCTTCCTGGCTTCGTCAAATGCTTGCCTCAGTAATTCCTCATTAAATCCATAGCTGTCAACAAATTTGAAATCAGGGTTCATTTTCTTGGTCATAAATTTTTCCTCCATTCAACATTCTTTCTTTTCTTTAACGGTAGCATTGTCTTGGTGAAGCTCCGTTTGTACCTTGTAATTCCTTCGACTGAGTACTCACCTTATCAAGATTATTGCACGTACTGATCAGTAAATATAGTTAGATCTACAACATTTCCAAAAAATTGTTAAAATCTTTATGACTTTTGCCAGAAAATGAGCGCGCAGGTACCTATGGAGCAGCTAAAACATCCCAGGCGCCAGGCATGCCCTGGACTTATCCACAGGGAAAATCCCTACCCTTGTGACCTGTGACTTTATGGTTTGCTGTGAACCCACCTGTCAAAATACCTGAAAAAGTCCCTAATCGAATGTTAAATTGAAAAGGGAATGATACAGCAACTGAAAGAACAAACCCAGGTACTCATTGACCTTGCCCACCAACATTGCCGCCTAGCAAAAGCTACCTAGAAGAATTAAAAAAGGAAAACGGGAAAAAACATATAGTATGCGTTTAAGTTTGATTTTGTAGAGTTTATCTAATAGAGAGGAAAGCTGTCAGCTACATGGAGCGGGTTTTGTAGATTTGAGAGATATTGCTAGCAAAATTGCTACCAAAAATAAATTTATACGCTCAATGCATAAAAACAAAAGCCCTGAAACCTTATCGTTTCAGGGCTTTTTGCTTGGAGCCTGCTGACGGATTTGAACCCCCGACCTGCTGATTACAAATCAGCTGCTCTACCAACTGAGCTAAGCAGGCAGATACTGAAACAGGGAGGCATAGTGGCCAACCGTATTTCAGCTGTATGGCTGAAGGAACAGCCTAAAGGATCATTAGATATTATTTAGTTTTCTGGCTAACTGGGATTTCGCACGGGAAGCCTTGTGCTTATGGATTAAGCCCTTGGCTACAGCTTGGTCCAGCTTGCGTTGCGTCACTTGAACCAGTTGGGCAGCATTATCCGCAGAAGCTTCGATAGCCTGCTCTGCCTTCTTTAGGCTGGTTTTCAGTTCGCTTTTTTTGCTCTTGGAATAAGCGGCTTTTCTCTTGTCGCTATTCATCCGCTTGATAGCTGATTTAATATTAGGCATTAGTCTCACCTCCTGCGCCGGATATTGTGTTTGCTTGGCAAACGCTAAAGTATGATAGCATTAGAAAGGCCGACGTGCAAGCTATCCGAAAATTTTTCGAAAAAAGCCCTTGGCCTTCTGGTCTTCTTCTGTTTTCATGGCAAGAAAACGGTAACCTGCTTCTTCTACGACTGCTTTTAACTGATCTTCAGGTATATCTTGGTCTGTAAGGATAAGAGTCTCCCCTCTTGCGTGAGAGGATTCCACCTGCTGAACAGGAAAATGCTCCTGGATAGCTTGGTTAACATGGTTTTCACAGTTCTCGCACATCATGCCGTCGATTTTTAGTGTAAGCTTTTTCAAAATATGCCTGCCTCCTTAATCAAATCCTGCTTAATTATATGCCGATTTAACCGAACTGCCATGACATTTGTGACGCAATAGCTTAAAATTAATAATTGGAAAACATCTAAACTGAATGTTTAGATGCTGATTCTAGGCTTTAAGCTAGAGTTTTATGTTCTTCTAGCTTCATATAAATCACAAACAATTTTAGAAGGAAATTATGACGAATACTCAAAATAAGCAAGACAAAACTCCAAAGAACCATTCGAAATTAACAGCCCAGGCCAAAGCAAAGAAGCCTGCAACAAGTACAAAAACATCTAGAGCCGGAGGCAGCTTGGCGAAAACAAGCCCAGGCCAAACATTAAGCGCAAGGACTGGAAAAGGGCAAGCGAGTAAGGGCCAGGCCACGAAAGCAAAGACCAGCAGAGCTTCTAAGCCCGATCCTCAGCTGAACAAACAAGCCCCGCAAGCTAAGGCCAAGAAACGTCCCTACGAGGACTATAAAGCCCTGGCCCCTGGCAAGTTAAGGATTATCCCTTTGGGCGGCATGAGGGAAATCGGGAAAAATATGACTGCCCTGGAATATGGCGACGACCTCATCGTGGTAGACGTCGGCATGGCCTTTCCAGACGAAGATATGCCGGGGATTGATAGCATCATCCCAGATTTTACTTATATCCGCAAAAAAGCTCATAAGCTCAGAGGCGTTTTCCTCACCCATGGCCACGAAGATCATATTGGCGCAATTGCCTGGTTTATGCAGGAATTTTCCTGCCCTATTTATGGCAGGCCCCTGACTATCCAACTGGCGAATAATAAATTCCTAGACCAAGACCGGGGAGGATCCAGCAAGAATGCGAAGAATGATCCCCGCTTCAAAGTCGTGGAACCAGGAGACCATATCCAGGCGGGAGCCTTCCAGGTTGAGTTTATCCACGTGAATCACTCGATCGCGGATGCCTGTGCGCTTGCGATCAAGACACCCTTAGGCATGATTATTCATTCTGGTGACTTCAAGGTGGACTTTACCCCGCCCAACGGAACACCCATCGACCTCAATCGTTTTGCCGAATTGGGGGACGAAGGAGTCCTGGGCCTCATCATGGAATCGACCAACGTTGAAATAGCCGGGCTCACCCCTTCAGAGACCATGGTCGGTGAAACCTTTGCGAATCTTTTTTCCCAGATCCAGGGCAGAATTTTTGTCGCCACCTTCTCCTCTAATGTTTTCCGGGTCCAACAAATCATTTCAGCGGCCGAGGCCCACAATCGCAAATTTGTGATCTTGGGTTACTCGATGAATAAGGTCTTTGAAGCTGCTGATTCTTTAGGCTATATCCATTACAAGCCCGATTCTAAGATTGAGATCTGGGATGCCAAACGCTTCCCAGATGAGCAGCTGGTCTATATTACGACTGGCTCACAAGGCGAGCCCATGGCCGCCCTATCCCGCATGGCTTTCTCTGAGCACAAGCAGGTCAATATTAAGAAGGGTGACACCGTTATTCTCTCTTCCTCTGCCATCCCGGGTAATGAAAAATCCATTTACCGGGTTATTAATGAACTGTTCAAGATAGGGGCGGATGTGATCTATGAATCCTTGGCTGATATCCATGTTTCAGGCCACGCCTATCGAGGCGAACTAGAACTGATGCTGAGTTTATGCAAGCCCCAGTATTTCATTCCGGCCCACGGGGAATATCGCCATCTCCATAAAAATGCCCAGCTAGCCAAAGGCCAGGGTATCCCTGAGGATCGGATCTTCATTCTCAACAATGGAGACGTTCTAGACCTTGACCGCAAGTCTGCCTCTATTACAGATTTCATTGAAGAATCGGCCGGCCTCATGATTGACGGCCTAGGGGTTGGCGATGTCGATCGCTTGGTTCTAAGTGAGCGTAAACTCTTGGCCGATGACGGAGTGGTCTCTTGTGCCATGGTCGTCAACAGCCGCAAGAATGTTTTGGCGGCCAAGCCAATCATTCAAGCCCTAGGGCTCATGTACGCCCAGGATGATGATAAACTGGTGGGCGAAATCACCCAAAAGATAGAACAATATGCCTCGGTCGCCCAGAAAAAGCAAAATAGTTTGGCCCAAGCCTTACGGCAAAATCAATTGCGCGACCAGATTTCCAGCCAAATCTATAAAGCGACCAAGCGCCGGCCTATGGTGATTATCTCGGTCATTGACATTTAAGCCTCGCTTCGGCTCGAAGCGACAAAGACAAGCATTAGCAAGAGCCAGCCTCAAGCCTGAGGCTGGCTCTTTTTCGAACTATTATAGTTTATGCAAAGAGGGCTTACAGCTAGGCCCCTCTCTCAATACCAATCACGCCTTCAATCTGCTGAATCCGCTGGCAAAGCCGCTCAAGACTGGCCTGGTCTGGCACTTCAATCAGCATTTGCAGGCGGGCATTGGCGGGTCCGCCCGAATACATACGGCCAGTAATAATAGGGATTTGTTCTTCCGAAATGGTGCCTGTTACATCTGCGAGGAGCTTTTTACGGTCCCGGGCGTGAATCGTCAGCATGACCTCGAACTTACTATCATCCCGCTCATCACCCCAAGACACTTCTATCAGGCGAGAAGCGCGTTCCGCGTCCTTGCTGGAATTAGCCGCAAGCTTTTCTATCGATTTAATATTGTGGCAGTCCGTTCGGTGGACGGTAACCCCCTTACCCCGGGTAATAAAGCCCACAATGTCATCACCTGGCAAGGGGTTGCAACATTTAGCCAGGTTGACCAGGCAGTTGGACATCCCTCGGACCTGGATACCATGCTGGCCCAGCTTGCGTTTACGGTTATTGTTGTCATGCAGGATATTGCCATGGTCCGCTTTGAGAAGGTCGTCCTCGCTGAGTCTGTTTTCTGGCAGTTTAACAATATTGCCATGTTCGGACACGTAGTAGCCCAGGTCCTGCCTAGCCTCAGGACTGATACCTCGGATATAGGAATCCCTGAGGCGGGGAAAAACACGATTAATAGAAACGCCGCCGTAGCCCAGGCTGGCATAAAGGTCATCCAGATCCTTGAAAGTATAGCGGTCTAAAGTCTCTTGAATATATTCTTTGCGGAGAAGGTCTGGGCCAAAGCCTTCCTTTTTGATCCGACTTTCCAGAATTTCCTTGCCACGCGCCACATTTTCCGACCGCATAGACTTTTTAAACCAAGCCCGGATCTTGTTTTTAGTGGTAGTAGCCTTGACCATGGACATCCAGTCTCTCGAAGGGCCCTTTAAATTATCCGAGGTGATAATTTCCACAATATCACCGTTTTGCAACGGATAGTCCAAGGGAACCATGTGGCCATTGACCTTGGCACCTGTTGTCCGGTGTCCCACCTCACTATGGATATGGTAAGCAAAGTCTATGGGAATGGAGCCTGCCGGCAGAGAGACAACATCACCAGCGGGGGTGAAGACAAAGACCTCATCTTCGATCAAGCCTTCTTTGAGCGAGTCCAGATAATCGGTAGCCTCGGACATGTCAGAGGACCATTCTAGGAGTTGGCGAAGCCAGGTCAGCTTGACCTCTACGGCATCTTGCTTAGAGGAGACCCCCTCCTTATATCGCCAGTGAGCCGCAATACCATATTCCGCTACCCGGTGCATTTCTTGGGTCCGGATCTGGACCTCGAAAGGAACTGCCTGGGGGCCAATAACCGTCGTATGTAATGACTGGTAACCGTTATTTTTAGGCATAGCAATATAGTCTTTAAAACGGCCCGGCAGGGGGTTATACATTTCATGGACCATGCCTAGGACCGCGTAGCAGTCCCCGACTGTGGGTACGATGATCCGGCAAGCCAGGAGGTCGTAGATCTCATCAATCGTCTTATTCTGGGCCTTCATCTTTTTATAGATGGAGTAAAAGTGTTTGGGCCGGGCCTCAATCTCTGCCTTAATGTGCATTTCTGCAATACGGTTGTTGAGCGAGACAACGATTTTTTCAAGGAAGGCCTCCCTGTCGGCACGGTTGTGGGCAATAGCCGCAACCAAATCGTAATAGCCTTCGGGATCAATATAGCGGAGGCAAAGGTCTTCCAATTCCCACTTGATCTTGTAGATACCCAGTCTATGCGCCAGTGGGGCATAAATCTCCAAGGTTTCGCGAGAGATCTCCTTCTGCCTGTCTGGCTTTTTATATTTCATGGTCCGCATATTATGGAGCCGGTCTGCTAGCTTAATTAAGACCACCCGGATGTCCTTAGCCATGGCCAGGAACATCTTGCGGAAGTTTTGGGCCTGGGCCTCCTCCTTAGAGGAATAGTTAATCTTACCTAGCTTGGTGACCCCATCTACCAGCATGGCCACATGGTCGCCAAAGGCCTCTGAAATGTCTTCTAGGGTGAGGTCTGTATCCTCAACGGTATCGTGGAGCAGGGCCGCAACAAGGGTTTCTTTATCGACGTGAAGCTCGCTGAGGATCTCCGTAACGGCCAGGGGGTGAACAATATAGGGCTCTCCTGTAGCGCGGAACTGCTTGGAGTGGGCCTGGCGGGCTGTTTCATATGCCCGGTAGATGACAGCCGTGTCTTCATCGCCAGAATAGGAAACATATAATTCAACAATATTGTCCACCCGGCTGAGATAGGTCTCATACATGCTTTCTAATTCGGTTTTTTCTGTCTTCATGCTTTAAGACCTCCTTCTGCATCTAAGCGCTGCCAGCTGGCCTGGGCGCTGAGCGTGGGCCTATCACCCTGCCTTTGGGCAGTGATACGGAGCCGGTTTCCAGGCCTGGGGGTCAACTTGATCAGGCCCGCTTCGGCCAGAATAACCAGAGCAAGCCGGCAGGCAAAATCAGAAAAATTGATCCCCGATTTGCGCTGGAAAGCCCGAGCTAAATAAGCCGGATAAAGCAAGATGGCTTCTTGGTCTCGGAGCATATCCGCCAAATAAAGCCAGAAAGGTCCCATGGCCTGGATAGGCAGGCACAAGCAGGGCTGGTCAGGACCGCCCGGATCTGCCAATTCTTCCAGAGGGGTGCCAGATAGCCAGAGTCGGGCGAGTTCGTCTTCTGCCCGGTAAAGCTGAAGGTCGTCCTGGCCCGGCTGCATGTCTAAAATTTGTAGTTGAAGGGAATTTCTCCCCTTCCAACTGTGTTCTTGCAGGTCTGCCAGAACATCGACAGAGTCGCCTGCCCTATATAAATCCACCCAATCGCCCTTGCGGAAAGCGATACAACGAATTTCCCGACCATCTTCTAAGCGGAGAACTGGACTTAAATGGGATCCATCTCCGATCCGGCGCATACTTTGCACCCTAAGATTCTTCAGGAGGAAAATAGGCTTTTCATTGCTGTTGCCAAAAGGAGCAAAACGCTGTAAGAGGGCAAGGCAGTCCTCATTGATCAAGTTGTGGTCTAGGCTAGCAAAGGCGGTCAGCCCAGGCTCCTCTGCCAGTTCAGCGGCGTGGTCTGCGGTATAGGCGCGCACAGCCGCAGAAAAGGCCGCATAATTATCCGGCAAAAGGGTTACCCCGGCCGCCTGGCGGTGGCCGCCTACACTCTCGCAGTATGGACCTGCCGATCGCAGGGCAGATAAGATGTCAAAATCACCGATACTCCGGGCCGATCCCCGGTATTCCCCTCCTGTACCGCCAAAACAAACGGCAGGTCGGTTGAATTCCTCCACCAGCCTCGCTGCAATGATCCCGATCACTCCGGGGTGCCAGGAGGGATCTGCAACCAGCAAGATATGGCCTCGTTCCTCCTCCGTCTGGGCGTGGATCTGGGCACGGGCAGCCTGGAGGATATCCGCCTCCAGACTGGACCGTCCCGCGTTAAGGCCTTCAAGCTCATCTAGAAGACGGTCAATCTCCCGGTCGTCTTGCGACAGCAAGAGTTGGATAGCTGGCTCCGTATTATTAAGCCGCCCGGCTGCATTGATGCGGGAAGCAACGGAAAAGGCAAGAAACTCGGCGGTCACACGGCCTTCCGCTTGGAGACGTTGGACAAGTTTTTGCAGGCCCAAGGGGGCAGCAAAGTTGAAGGCCTGGAGGCCAAGGCTCACAATGACGCGATTGTCGCCCAAAAGGGGCATGGAATCTGCGATGGTCCCTAAGGCCGCTAGGGCCAACCAGGGGCTGGGGTCAGTTTGGAGACCTAACTTCTGGTCTACAGCCCGGGCCAGTTGCAAGGCTACACCCACCCCTGCTAGATCCTTGAAGGGGTAAGAATCTCCTGGTCTGTGGGGGTTGAGGAAGGCTAAGGGTTGGGGAGGATTTGCGGGCAGCTGGTGGTGGTCCGTGACGATGACGGGCAAGCCTGCCTGCATAAACTGGCTGATCTCGGATTGGGCGGAAGACCCATTATCCACCGTAATTAAGAGGTCAGGCCGGTCAGCTAGGATCTGTTCAACAACCTGGTCATTGAGGCCATACCCCGTCCCCAAGCGGCTGGGCAAACTGTAGCTTGTGCGAATACCCAGTTGTTTGAAATAGTTCATCAAGAGAGCTGTAGAAGAAATACCGTCACAGTCGTAATCTCCATAGATATGGATACAACCGCCCTGGGCCTTAACCCCCAGAATCAACTCGACCGCTAAGGCCATATCTTGAAAAAGAAAGGGGTCAGGCAGGTCACCATACTGGGGCTGGAAAAAGGCCCTATGGTCCTCAGGTCCGATCGCCTGACGGGCCAAGAGTAAGTCCTCCAAGTCTTCATAGCTGCTAACTTGGAGATCACTTGTGATTTGCCAGTCTTTGTAGTTTAAGTGATTCATTTTCCTGCCCTTTACGACCCTGCTTTTAGTAAGCAAAGGCCTTGCACTTATTGCGGATTATTATACATGAGAAAAAGGCTGAGGGTTTTTCACCCTCAGCCTTTTAATGATTAAAAGTTAAAGCCTGTTTAGCGTTTGCGCTTACGGGCGGCTTCAGACTTCTTCTTACGCTTGACACTAGGCTTCTCGTAGTGAGCACGTTTGCGGACTTCTGCCAAGATGCCGGAGCGTGCGCAACTGCGTTTGAAGCGTCTTAAGGCGCTATCAAGGGTTTCATTCTCTTTGACGCGAATTTCTGCCACTCTTTTTCACTCCCCTCGCAACGGATATAGTCCTGTTAAAGTACATTAAGTTCACTCAATGCCGAAGGTCAGTATAAGTCATCGTCTAGTTTTCTGCAAGGGGCCATTCGACTAAACTCCGATCCTTACCCTGACCATAAAGGATAAATTCCTGGCTCCCACCCTCAAGTTCTGCCACGATACCCCGTTCACCCTTGTGCAAGCGTCCAATCCAAGGGTAGATGGAACTTTCGCCTAGGAATTGAAAGCCAAAGCCCTGCCAGGCATGGGCAGAGATCCGCATGCCATCGGGCAGGAGGCCCACAATGAAGACCAAGTCGCGGCCATCCTCGAAGTAGTCAAAAAAATAGGCATCCTGGAAGGGATCGCCAAAGGTGGAGCCCGTCCACTTGGCATAGAGGCCATCATCGTGGAAATTGAAGAAGAAGGGCCGGTTAATACACTCTGGGTGATAAGTCGTCGACTTCTTCACCTTAACAAAGAGCTCTAACACCCCATCTCCTTCCAAGTCACAGATATCCAGGCTTTGGGGGTCTAAAACACTTATCTCCTTCGCGTAAAGGCGTTCACAGCTGAACGAACTTTCTTGTCCTGCCAGCTCAGGGCGTAAGCGGTCAATAAGAAGCCAGGACTGGCCCGCCCGACGGTAAATTTGCACCTGCTCTTGGAAGCCGTCGCCATCTAGGTCAGCGACTAGCTTGTCCTGGTCATGAAGGCCAGCTAGCCAAGCCTCCCCAGAGGGGGAGACTTGGCCGGCCTGCTTTCAATACTCTATCTGATTTAAAGCGACATGACTGGGGCTAAAGTCCTTAAACTCGCCCACCCAAGCGGGTTGCGGGGGGACATCCTTATTGAAGTTTTGACTATCCAGCTTGTAGTAGCTGGCATATTCATCTTCCACCGTATCAAGACCCAGGCGTCCCCGCCAGTCTTGGTCGCTGAGGGGCGGACCCTCCTCTAGGAATTCGTAGAAAGAGTAAACAGGGCCCCTGGCCAGGTAGAGATCACCATTATCAGGGCGTTGCAAGACAACATACATGATATCGGGAAAGCCTGTAGCCAGCTCTAATGCCGCGCCCACATCCGTGATCTGCGCGACATCGGCAATCACTGCAGGGGATTGGGCTGCTACCATCATCTGGCTGGTGAGCCAACTCACCACGCTTTCCAAATTTCCGCCGATTTCACAGAGTTGGAAGTTCTCCTCTTCAGTGATTACTTCCCCCGCCAACTCCTTCTCGGAAACATCAGCAAAAAGCTGGAAGGTAGATTCCAAAGAATTTAAAGCGTATTGGATTTCCCAGTTTTCGTCTAGAAGGCCATAATCATCCAATTGCGACTGGGAATACTGCAGGAGCCATACCAGGCGGTTATAGACCTCTAGCTGGGGCTCCACATAAGAGTAGTAATCATAGGTGGGAGCCATAGCGCCGCCCTTCTCTGCCATGGGCTGCTTGCTGTAGAGGATGGTATCGTGCTTCAACTCAGTATAGTTGCCAGCCGCAGTATTAAGTGTTTTGTAGGGATAGGCCTGGCTCTTCATAAAGGCGGGGTAGTCTGTCTTATCTTCATGCTCAAAATTGACCAAAGCTTGTAGGACCCAAAGCCAGCCATTATAAAGGTTAGACTGCCAATAATCTTCAGGCAGATCTTCTTGTTTGGCCTGAAGGTCTAGGGACCGCGCTTGATAATCCGCCTCTTCCATGTTGTCCAAATAGTCAGCACAGGCTAGATCTCTCGCTAGGTCGGAACCCGCTGCGGCTGCAACATCTAGGACGGTGGGGACAGGACGAGTCAGAGGCTCCATGAGCTCTTGCATGACTAAGGCATCTAAAGTAAAGCGTTGGCCCATGAGGCGAAATTGCTTGTCTGTAGGGACTTCTGGACCCTCTCCCACGGTATACATGATAAGCTTGCCAACGATTTGGGGAGCCGGCAGATCTGCGATAGCCTTAGCGAGCTGGTCCTTGTAGGCTTCATCATAGAAGGCAGCCAAGCTGGCCTGGTCCCCATAAACATTATCAATGACCTGGGCCATATTGCTCAAGTTCAGATCGTCTGAGTTTCCCGCAAAAATGGCGGTAATACGATTGATGCGGTCCCAAAGATCCACCTGATCCTGATCCTCATCGTCCAGGAGGATCCAGGAGGCAGCAAGGGCAAAAGAGGCATTAGGAAAGTCCAGGTCGCCCGTCTCCGTTTCCAAAGGAAAGCCTAAGAGACCGTACCACATCATAGCCCGGAAATACTTTTCTAGATTATCCTGGCCAGCATAATGGCCCCGGGGTTTGAACTGCATGTAATTGAGGTCTTTCCCGGTCAAGGTATTCTTGGCATAGGCTTCCGCGCTAGCAATCTTCGCCAATTCGGTCTGGTAACTCTCCTCCAGGTCGGGATCTAACTTTACCTCTTCACCTGTAATCAAGCTATAGGGCACGGCATAATAGACCAGGAGGCGACCTGCCGCCTCTTTCAACTCGGCGTTTGAGCTGACATCGTAAAGGCTTTGCGCCTTGAGGAAGGCCTCAGTCGTCATGTCTGTTAAATCAGCCATCAAGTTATACTCTTCAATCGACTTGAGGGCATTGTCAAAAAAGACATGGTACAGATGCAGAGCCGTATCTACCGTAATAAAGTTGGGAATGCGTTGGTACTCATTTTGTTCATAAATGGAGTGGAATTGAAAGTCCACAGCTTGATCTGGATTTTGCTCCAGGACTAAAAAACCATTTTCCGCCAGGCGATCCATCTGGTCCGGGCTAAAACCCTGGAAGCGGTCTAGGTTGCTGACATCTGAAAGGTCAGCTTGGGCCATAACCTGGGGACCCAGGATCAGGCTCAGACAGAAGCAGCTTATCAAGCTGAAGATAAGTAACTTTTTCATACTCTATGCTCCTTTCGCTTATGACCAAGTAGCCTCTTAAGTAATAATTCAAGTATAACAAAATGCTATCGATCTGCTGTAAAATTTTTCTCTCTCCTCTCCTCCTTCTTGACTCCCCCCACCTCTCATTTAAAGAGGTTATAATAGGAGCTTGAGTGTCCCTGAAAATGGCAATCAGATTCTAGTAATGTTTTGCAAAACATATATAAAGGAGATCACATGAAAGCCTTATCTGCTAATGAAATTCGCGAAAAGTATTTAAGCTTTTTCGAATCCAAGGGCCATCTACGTTTGCCCTCCTTCTCCCTCATCCCCCACGATGATCCCTCCATCCTTTTGATCAACGCGGGCATGACCCCCATGAAGAAATGGTTTACGGGAGCAGAAATCCCGCCCCGCAAACGGGTGACCACCTGCCAAAAGTGCATCCGGACTCCCGATATTGACCAAGTAGGCCTAACAGCCCGGCATGGTACTTTTTTTGAAATGCTGGGCAACTTCTCATTTGGAGACTACTTTAAGCAAGAGGCTATCCCCTGGGCTTGGGAGCTCTGCACGGAAGTCTTTGAACTAGAGCCTGACCGGATCTATGTGAGTGTCTACCAGGATGACGATGAAGCTTATCAGATTTGGCATGAAGAAATTGGGCTTGGCCCAGACCACATTGCCCGCATGGGAAAAGAAGATAACTTCTGGGAGCATGGCGTAGGCCCCTGTGGTCCTTGCTCAGAGATCTTTTATGACCGTGGAGAAAAATACGCCTGCGGTCCCGACTGCCACTTCCCTTGCGACTGCGACCGCTATATGGAAATTTGGAACCTGGTCTTCACGCAATTCGATCGGCAAGAAGACGGTTCCTACCTCCCCTTAGAGCATAAAAATATTGATACCGGCGGTGGACTAGAGCGCTTTGCCATCGTCCTCCAAGGCGTAGACAACTTTTTTGAAGTGGACAACATTCAAGCTATTTTGCAAGCCGCCGCCAAGCTCGCTGGCGTGAAATATGGGGAGAGTGAAGCAACTGACGTAGCCTTACGGGTGATTACAGACCATATCCGGTCCTCAACCATGATGATTGCAGACGGGGTTGTGCCCTCCAATGAAGGCCGTGGTTATATCTTGCGCCGCCTACTCCGCCGGGCCGTACGCTTTGGCCGCAAGATCAATATGCCCCAGGCCTTTCTGGGAGACCTGGCAGATGTCGCCATCGCCCAATCTGTAGGCGCCTATCCTAATCTGGAAGAACGCCACCAAGTCATTTTGACCCACATTAACCGTGAGGAAGCCAGCTTTAATAAGACCCTGGAACAGGGTTTGAATATTTTAGACGGAGAGATCGCGAAAGCTCAGGGCCAGAAGGCAGGCAAATTGGCAGGCGAAGTCATTTTCCGCCTTCACGACACCTATGGTTTCCCTTTTGATTTAACCCGGGAAATTGCCCAGGAAAAGGGCTTAGATATTGATAAGGCCGGTTTTGACCAAGCCATGGCCAGGCAAAAGGCTGCAGGCCGGGAAGCCCAGCTCAAGAAGGCCGCCTCTGCCTGGGAAAGCATCAGCCTGCCTGAAAGTGTAGACCGGAGCCAGGCAACCCAGTTTATCGGCTACGATCAACTGCAAGGCCAAGGCAAGCTCCTGCATATCCTGGTCAAGTCTGAAAACCAACTCCAGGAGCACGATAGCCTGTCGGCTGGTGAAAGTGGTCTCTTAATTTTTGACCAGACCCCCTTCTATGCAGAAGGCGGTGGCCAGGTTGGAGACCGGGGCCTCATCTTGGGTGATAATGCCCAGGTCCAAGTCATCAGCACAGAAAAAGACGGTGACGGCCTCTACTTCCATCAGGTAGAAGTCCTGGATGGTTGTCTGGAAAAGGGCCAAAGCTACAAGCTCGCCGTAGATAAAGAACTCCGCATGGCAACTGCGCGCAACCATACTGCTACTCACCTCCTCCACAAAGCCCTCAAGGAAACCTTAGGGGAACACGTGGATCAGGCAGGTTCCTATGTAGATGAGACTTACCTGCGCTTTGACTTCCGACATTTTGGCGCCTTAAGCCAGGAGGAGATCAAGCAGGTAGAGGCTATTGTCAATCAAGCCATCCTGGCAGACTATCCTGTTACTGCAGAAGTCTTGGATATTGAGGAAGCCAAGGCCACGGGAGCAGAAGCCTTATTTACAGAAAAATATGGCCAAAGAGTAAGGGTCATCTCCGTCAGTTCTTTTTCTAAAGAATTCTGCGGCGGAACCCATCTCAGCCGTAGTTCCCAAGCCTGCTATTTCCGAATACTCTCCGAGACCGGTATTGCCTCCGGGGTGCGCCGGATTGAAGCCGTGACCGGCTCTCAGGCATTTGCCTATGCGGCAGATGAGCACCAGGAACTTCTAGATACGGCCAAGCACCTTAAACTGAATGATAATAAGGTAGCAGAGCCCGTGGCTAGACTCTTGGACGATGAAAAGCAATTGCGGCGGGAAATTGACCAAATCCATGCTAAGCAGGCCGCTGGCCAAGCTTCTAACCTTGTCAGCCAAGCCGAAGAGGTCTCCGGCATTAAGCTGATCCTAGCCAACCTGCCTGTAGCAGACCCAGCTGCCCTGAGAGAAGCGGGAGACAGCCTCAAAAATCAGCTGGGTGATTGCTTCATCCTCTTAGCTGGCAGCGGTAGCGAAAAAGTCCTGTGGCTGGCCATGGCCTCAGAAGCAGCAGTAAAGGCTGGTCTCAAGGCCGGCGACTTGATCCGCACAGCCGCAAAAATTACGGGCGGGGGCGGTGGTGGCCGTCCTGAAATGGCCCAGGCCGGTGGCAAGGATAAGAGCAAGGTAGATGAAGCCTTAAAGACCCTAGACCAAGAAATCAGAAATATTCTCGTTTAAGGGCTAGCCTTGGGAGGCGCAGGCGCGCTTCCCAAGATCTAAGCTCCCAGAGATATAACTAGAAAGGAAGCCAAATGTCCTCTTGTATTTTTTGTAAGATTGCCCAGGGCGAAATCCCCTCAGAAGTTGTTTATGAAACCGACAAGGTTATAGCGTTTAAGGATCTTCATCCTGTGGCGCCCATCCATGTGCTCATTATCCCCAAGGTCCACTTGGCTGATCTCAATGACCTGGCGACCTCTGCCCAAAGAGCAGAGCTTATGGAAGAAATCCTCCAGGCCACCCAGGCCCTCTGCAAGCTCTACGGCACCAGTTCTTTCAACTTGATCAGCAACTGTGGCGAGGAAGCAGGCCAATCAGTCTTCCACCTGCATTTCCACTTTATCTCCGGCGTAGACCTCACTAAGAAGATTGCGGCTGCCGCCCAGGCCTAGGCCTATCAGGTCCTATACTAGGCGAACAAGCGCTCAGCAAGCACACATTATAAAGGCCAGTCTTCTCAAAGAAGGCTGGCCTTTTGTTTTGTTTGTTAGCTTCAGGGAAGACTTTGTTAAGCTCCCATTCCTGCTTCGGCTTAGTGTGCTGGGGGCAGGATAATCTCCTGGCCTAGGCGAATATCATCAGGATTGGTGATATCCGGGTTGGCATTAAGAACCAGTTGCTGGATGGAAGGATCATAGCTCTGGTAGTAGGAATTGAGGATAGCGAAGAAAGTATCACCAGCCTTGACCGTGTAGGTTTGCCCCTGACCAGTATTAGCCTGGCCGCCTTGAGTCGGGCTTGCAGGTTCCGCATCTGTATTATCAGAGGGCTTAGCCGCCTCACCGTTTTCAGACGTTTCTTTTTCACCATTATTTTGAGATTCAGAATTATCTTTGCTGGCACTAGGCTTTGAATCTTCAGAGCTCTTGCTTTCCGCAGGCTTGCTGGCTTCTGGCTTACTCTGATCCGAAGTGGACTCCTCTGAGGTCGCTTCCACGGAAGGATTTTCAGTGGGCGTTGGAGTCTTTTTACCTCCACCCAATAAGCGAACCAGGATGAAAACACAGACGAGAATAATCGCAGCTAACACGACATAGAAAATGATGCGTTTAACCTTCTCATTGTCCTGATTTTCATAGTAATCATCGTAGCCACCATCTTGATAGTTCTGCTGGTACTCATCGTAGTACTGATCTTGATATTGGTCTTGGTAGCCATCTTGATATTCCGGATACTGACCATTCTGGTCATAATAACCATCCTGGTCATAGTAGTTATCCTCATAGCCCTGGCCTTGATCATAAGCTTGGTCTTGATCATAGCCATAGTTGGCCTGGTCGTCGTAGCCATAGTCAGACTGGCCTTGACCTTGATCGTAGTTATAGCCTTCAGGACTATTGGCATAAGGATCCTGGTCCTGATTGTAATAGGACTGGTCGTAGTCACTGGCAGCATAGTTCTGGTCATAGTTATCAGCGCTGTAATCTTGCTGATAAGGCTCGTTGCTATAGGCCTGATCATAGCTTTCTTGGCCATACTGATCGTCATAGGCTTGGTCACTATAGGCTTGGTCAGCATAGGGCTGATCACTATAATTGCCATAATCTACAGGCTGATCTCCTGCCTGGTCATAGGGCTGAGCATAAGACTCACCAGCAACAGGCTCTTGGGCGTAGCTGGCCCCTGCATTATAGGCATCAGAGTAAGGCGCTTGTCCCTGTGGTACGTAGGCCTGGTCTTGCCCCTGTGGAGCCTGGTAGGCATAGGCTTGGTCTGGAGAAGCATTCTGCATGGCCTGGTTGACCAGCTGGGAAGAATAAATTTGCGTATCCTGGCGGACGGGAGCGGAGTGGCCATTTTGGGCGTCATGCCGCATCAAGTGACTCGTCTGAGGACCGGGAGCTGGCGCTGGGTGGCCAGGAGCTACTGGCGTTTCAGGTACCTGCTGGCGGGGGGCCGGCTGGTCACTCATTTCTCCCACAGATTCTACGAGAGAAAGCATGACTTGCAGGGAGACACCAGATTGTTTGGCGGCTGCAGCCGTGATTAAATTTTGGGCAGCTTCTTCCTGAAGATCAGATTCTGCCAGAATACGGAGCATTTCCCTTTGCCCCAGGATGTCCAGAACTTCTTTATTGCAGAGGATCAGGCAATCATCCGCTTCAATCTGAGCCAGGTTGGAATAACGAATAGTACCAGCCACTCCAGCAGCATAATTATTGAGGTGCTGGACTGGATTGCCATTGAGGTCAATGGGCTCTAATTCAAATTCGCCTGCAGTTAAGGGATAAAGAACATTACCCTTGTAAATAAAAGCGCAACCTGCACCCGTTGTGACCGCAGCAATCTCCCCTTCCTGGACAATGAGGCCAGCAAAGTAGGATTGGCGTACACCTTCTTGAGCAAGTGTGGCTTTGCCGCCAACATCTATCGCGCAATCGGCCAGGTCATTAATCTTGCTATCAATAGCAGTAGTCCCAGCCTTAATTTCTTGGTTTAATTTTTGGACGGAATTGGCAAAAGAAGTTTGGTCGACTGCCCGGCCTTCCTCAGCGGGATAGGCAAAGAGGGCAAAAAGAAAGCCCCGATCTTCGTAGTTGCTTTTATCTCTAACTGCCCGACTTTCGGTATTAGGGGTAAAACGGCTATCCAGATAGTAGGCATCTATTACCTTCTCGTCCGGATAGTATCTCGCATTCACAGTTGTCGCGAGTCTCGAACCCACGTAACGAGAATTTTTGGCCATAATTCGCCTCCTGTTACTTATGTGTTTGTGACATTATAACATATGGCTTGTTTTTACAAGCAATATATAGGCTAGTTTAGCGCTTTTATACGACTTCCACAAGAAAAAATCCGGTCAGCGAAGATAAAAACGGGCGAGGTCCAGGTCTTCTGGCCGCGTGAGTTTGATATTCTTCCGGTCTCCCTCATAAAAATGTAAGGGGTAAGGGAGATGTTCAAGGGCTTGGATATCATCTGTGAGCACCAGTCCATCTGCTTCAGCCTTATAGTAGGCAGCCAGCATTACATCTAGGTCTGCTCCCTGGGGAGTCTGCATGAGCAAGGCTTGGTCGCGGGCTGGCGTTTCGCTGGTCCCTCCCGTCTGGTGGAGAATACGGACCGTATCCGTTGCGGGCAGGGCTGGAGCTGTACCTACTCTTTGGTCCAAGATCAGGACAGCAGCTTGATCAATCAACTGGGGACTGACCAGGCAACGCGCACCATCATGAACCAGGCAGACAATCCGATCTTCCGGGCTTTGCTGGGAATAGCGACCACCCGAATGCCGATCTAGGCTAATCTGTAGGTAGCGCAAGCCTTCCATGACGCTGGCTTGCCGGCTGTCTCCACCTTGAATGATAGCCAGACACTTGCCCTGGCTTTTGAGCTCGTAGAGCTCCTCTTGCATGGCCTGCAGGTTAGCAGGATCCGCAAGAACAAGGTAAGCATCAATATAGGAGCTGGCCTCAAAGGCTTCACAGGTCCGGCGAATGACACTTTTGCCCTCCAGCTCAATCAGCTGCTTGCCGCCAGGCCTACCCATGCGGCTACCTTGCCCAGCCGCAGCAATAATGGCATAGATCTTAGCGCGCATATGGCGTTCTGCTCTCATCATGCTCCCTCCTTTTTCTCTCTTATCTAGGGCTTGTCTGAACTTATTATCTAAGGCTCAAGTTTGGATTGCAACTGAAAAATGACATCCATTGCCTCATCCAAGAGGCTGACATAGTAGAAATTGGCATTAGACTTTTGGACCAGACCCGTTAAGCGGTCTTCTGCTGAGGCGGGGAGGACAAAATTTTTCCAGCCCAGGCGAAGGGCCTCCCCGACCCGTCTTTCCGGAAAACTAACTGGGCGAATTTCTCCAGACAGACCCAGCTCACCCAAGATCAAAAGATCCTCCGCCAGGCTACGGTCTTCCAAGCTTGACAGGATGGCAGCGGCTACGGCCAAGTCGCAGGCTGTCTCTTTGACTTTAAGACCGCCCACCACATTGAGATAGCAATCATAGGCCGCCACATCTTTTTTGAGGAATTTTTCAATGACGGCCAGAAGCATATTCAGTCGCAAACGGTCTAGGCCCTGGCTCATCCGGGTGGCCGTCTGGTAGTGACTGGGGCTCATGAGGGCTTGGACTTCCAACATTAAGGGCCGGGTCCCTTCTAAAGAAGCTGTAATGGCCGCCCCGGGCATAGCTAGAGGACGACCGGCCAGCATGGCCAAGGAGGGATTTGCTACAGAAACTAAGCCTTCCTCCCGCATTTCGAAGATACCCAATTCATCCGTATTGCCAAAGCGGTTCTTCACACAGCGGAGGATGCGGAGGTTTTGGGTCTGCTCGCCTTCAAAATAGAGTACGGTATCGACCATATGTTCCAAAACGCGGGGCCCCGCAATGGCCCCCTCCTTGGTCACATGGCCCAGGAGGACAATCGTCACATTGAGCCCCTTGGCCAAGCGCAGGAGGCCAGCAGTGGACTCCCGAACTTGACTTACCGAACCCGGGGCAGAACTCAGCTGAGGGGAATAAATGGTCTGAATAGAATCCACCACAACGAAATCTGCTTTCATGGTCTTAATCTCCTCAGCAATCTGCTCAAAATTCGTAGAGGTCATCAGCTTAATGCCCTGGGGATCCAGGCCAAGGCGGTCAGACCGCAGGCGGATTTGCTGGGGAGATTCCTCTCCGGAAATATATAAGACATCCTGGCCCAGGCTAGCCATCCGGGCCGAGGTCTGCAAGAGCAAGGTTGACTTGCCGATACCAGGGTCACCCCCTACCAAGACCAGGGAACCCTGGACAAAGCCCCCACCCAAGACCCTATCTAGTTCTGGCAGGCCAGAGGAATAGCGGACCTCTTCCTGGGAAGAGGAGAGGTCAGATAAATACTGCCAGGTCTTGCCCTCTTGTTCCTCAGTTAAGGCCAGGTCCAGCCAGCCCGCCTGGGTTTTGGGAGGAGCCTCTACCCGCTCCTCCACAAAAGTATTCCATTGGCCGCAGGAGGGACATTTACCCAACCAACCGCTGGATTCATAACCGCACTCTTTACAGAAGAATTTACTTTTACTCTTAGCCATGGGAGCCTCCTAGCCTGAGAAAAGGCGTTTTGCCTATACAATGCTGGACAGGGGTGAGGAAATGATGGCTGAATGGCCATCAAGGTCATGCTGTAGATATGTATAAGCCCCTGACCATCCGGCCAGGGGCTTATTTGGTGGAGATAACGAGGGTCGAACTCGTGGCCTCTGCCATGCGAAGACAGCGCTCTCCCAACTGAGCTATATCCCCATGAATATTTGAAATGTTACTATGTTGCCGCAAGAATTGCAACGCTTACAAGCACAGGTCACACCCTGGGGATCGATAAAAATACGGTTAGAAATTACAGGAGGATTCGGACATCCCCCTTGAGGCGGGTCAGCTTGATCCGATCAAAGTAATCCAGAATAGCCACCGCATACTTACGCGAAGATTGGATATGGTCACGGAAATCTGCTAGCTTGAGACTACCATTTTTTTCGATCTCCTTGATGACATAAGTCCTAGCCTCAGCCAAAAAGTCAGGGTGAAGATTGAGCTTGTCATCCAGGCGGATCAGGTCTCCCCGATCAATCAAATTGGAAAGCAAATCCTCCGGGCGGTCCTGCTTGGAAAATGCTGCTAGAATTTCTGCGGTCTCCGGGGGGCTAAACCCTGCTTTTTGATACTGGGCCAGCATCTGGGCATGTATCTTCTCCTGTTCGGGGCTGAGACTGAAGTTAAAGTCGGGCAGGGCCAGGAGGCCAGCCTGGTCTTTAAGGAGCCCCTGGGCCAGGAAATAGTCCAGAATCTTGTCTGTATAGTCTAGCTTAACATCAGACAGGAGGGTCGTGCGCAGGGCTTCCCGCCTCATGCCAGCCTTGAGGGGCTGAGCCTGGTGGAAGGCCTCTAAAATACGCTTGCAGGAAGCTGCTAGATTGTGGAGAAAAGCCGTGGACAGGTAGATTTGGTCGTTCAGCTGGAAGGCCTCCTGGTCTGCCACCAAGTCTTGGCAAAGCTGATCCAAAGCTTGCGGTGTCAGCTGGTCCAAACCTGCCCGATGGACAGCCTTGGTCAAGGGGTCAAAATGGGGGCTACCTGAGTCAATGGCTAAGAGTAAGCGGGTTTTTTCATCACCCTGGCTCAATCGCTCCATGCGGTCTTGCCAAGTCGGATTTTTGATGCGGAAGGTCCGGGGACAGGGATCTAAAACGTGCCCACCCCCTACGGTAACCACCGGGGAGAAAAAGCGGAGCACAAAGGGATCATGATATTTCAGGCAGACGTCCTCTTGGAAGTTGAGGCGGGCTAAGCCCTTGTCACCAGGATCTAAGCTCTCTGCATCCAATAGTCTCACCTGGCAAAGTGCCTCAGCTGCGCCATAGTGAAAGTGGAGGCGGGACCGGTCTTTAATCGCAAAGGGAGAGTTGGCGGGCACTCGAATTTCAACATCCAAGATCTGGCTGACTTCCAAACTATTTGGGCTAGCTAAGACCTGGCCTCTCACCAGCTGGTCCTTAGCAATTTGAGCTAGATTAATGGCTGTACGCTGGCCAGCAAAGGCCTCTTCCACATCCTGCTCGTGGACTTGGAGAGACCGGACACGGACCTCCTGGGCCTGGGGATAGACCATAAGTTTGTCCCCTAGCCGGACCTGGCCCTCAAAGATGGTGCCCGTGACTACCGTGCCGAAGCCTTCCACGGAAAAGACCCGATCAATAGGCTCACGGAAGTCCAGGTCGGGATTTTTTTCTGGTAGGTCCTGGACAGCCTTCACGATAGCCTGGCGAAGATCCTCAATCCCTTGGCCTGTATAAGCAGAGACCCGGAAAATGGGTGCCTGGGCAAAGAAGCTGTCAGCGACGGCTTCCCGGACAGTCTCTTCCGCTAAGTCCAGCCAGTCGGGATCCACCAGGTCGATTTTAGTCATAACAATGATGCCCTGCTTAATATCTAGGAGGTCCAGGATGGCCAAGTGCTCTTCCGTTTGAGGCATTACACCTTCATCTGCAGCAACCACTAAAATGGCTAAATCGATACCACCTGCGCCTGCCAGCATATTGTGGACAAAGCGCTCATGGCCAGGCACATCCACGATCCCCGCCTTGCTACCATCTGGCAGGTCTAGCCAGGCAAAACCCAAGTCAATGGTGATGCCCCGCTTCTTTTCTTCATCCAGACGGTCCGTTTGCAGGCCGGTCAGGGCCTTAATGAGACTGGATTTGCCATGGTCTACGTGTCCCGCTGTACCAATGATGACGTGCTTCATCTATCTTAGTTCTTTCTAATTTTCCCGCAGCTTCTTGCGCGGTCATAGGCTGCAAGGATAGCCTGGCCCAAGATCTCAATATCAGCATCCTCTAGGGTCCGCAGGTCAAAGATCAACTGGTCATTTTGAATGTAGGCAATCACCGGGGGCAGGCCTCGGCGCAGTTCGGCCTCCAGCACGGCCAGGCTACAGGATAAGTGCTCGGCCTCTAGGGCCAGACCAACTGAAGATAAGTAAACACCGGGCACAGATCCGCCACCAATTTCGGCCTGGGGCTGGCAAATAACAGAAGAGAGTCCTCCCGCCACCAGAAGATCCTGCAACTTCATCGCACGATTTGCCAAGTCCTGGTCTGAGATAGTCAGCATGCGGAAGAGAGGAATCTCGCGGTTAATTCGATCTACATCGGGATATAGCTTGAGCGTTTCCTGCAGGGCAGTCAGGGTCAATTTATCACAGCGGAGGGCCCGTGTAAGGGAATTGGTCTTGATCCGGTCTACCAGAGCCTTGCGTCCTATGATGATACCTGCCTGAGGACCACCCAGGAGTTTATCCCCAGAAAAACAGATCAGGTCGCAACCTGCTTGCACCGCCTGGGCTACAGTAGGCTCCTGTCGGAGGATAGCGGGCGGGTCGGGATGGAGCAAGCCAGAACCGAGGTCATAGATGAGGAGGCTAGCTTGGGCATGGGCCAGGTCGGAAAGCTCCGAAAGATCTGCTTCTTCCTGGAAGCCTTCCAGGCGGAAATTGGACCGGTGGACTTTCAAAATACAGGCGGTCTCTTCTGTGAAGGCCTGGGCATAGTCGGATAGTCGAGTTTTGTTGGTGGTGCCCACCTCCACCAGCTTAGCCCCAGATTCTTCCATCACATCCGGGACCCGGAATTTCCCGCCAATTTCTACCAGCTCACCGCGGGAGACAATGGCCTCTTGGTCCTTGGCAAATTCCCTCAGGATCAGCATGACCGCCGCTGCATTGTTGTTGACCACCAAGGCGGCCTCCGTGCCACACAGGTCACATAGCAAGGCCTCTAAGGAATCGTAACGACTACCCCGTCTCCCCTCCTCCAAACGGTATTCCAGGTTGGAGTAGGATTCCGCAACCGCGCTGACCTTGGCCATCACCGAGGCGGAAAGAGGAGCCCTGCCTAAATTGGTATGAAGGCTGATACCCGTACAATTAAGTAGGGGGCGAACCAAGCGTTCCTGGGCTTCCTGGTACTTGGCCCAAACCCGGGCTAGGATAGCCGGACTCTGGGTCTCTGCCGGCTGGGTTACCTGGTCTGCGGCTATATCTGCCCGGAGTTCATCTAGCGCCTCTTGCAGGGCAGTGGCCAAGCGACTGGAGCCCCAGTCTTTAGCCAAGTCCTGAAAATCACTTTCTTGCAAGAGCTTATCCACTTGGGGAATATTTCGGAAAAGAGCGTTTTTATCTTGCATATAGGTATCCTTACTTATTATTAGCCTGCCAGCCCCCATCTTGGGACCAGAGCAGTTTGTATTGGTCGCCCTGGACCAGGTAGACGGAGTCGAGGTCACGGTTATTCATTTTATCCGGATCAAAGTCCAAGCTGAAGCGGACACCGGTCCCGCAGGAAACAGAAATCTGGCGAGGAACTGGCATCATGGTGGCTTCGGGGTCCTGCAAGGAATGCAGGCAGTCCTTAAATTCTAAGGCACCCAGTTCCGTAAAAAAGCTAGCAATATATGGCGCGGACAAGTTGGTGACCTCCTCTAATACATCATCTGCTCTTATTCTAACATTTAATAAGCCAGCGGACTGTAGGCAAGGCTTGCCATAAAGCAAATATCCCCATGCTTAAGGGCTAAGCATGGGGATATCAGTCAGCAGGCTAAAGCAAGTCTAGCGTTGGCAGATAATTTCTGTATAGTCGCCCTTATCGTTGTGTTTGACGGTGCAACCGTGATTTTGTGCATAGCGAGAAACATTTTCTAGGGGGGCGAAGTCATCCACTAAAACTGTAATTTCCTTTTCAGAACCCTTCAGGGCTTCCGCTAAAAGTAAAACTGGCTGGGGGCAGGACAAACCACGAGCATCTACTTCTTTCATATAAACCTTCTTTCTTTGCCAAGGCCTTGAAAAGGCCAGGCTATTCCAGATAAGCGATGAGCTTAGGCTTTAGCCTTCTTGCTGTTGAAGAAACCAAGGGCTAAGAGGATAACGATAATGCAGATAGTAGCGATACGGCCATTGGCTGTGGTGCCTTCGCCAGAGGAAGCCAGGCCAAAGTTGTGGGCGAAAGCGGCGCCGACTAGCATACCTACATAGGTGATGGCAGAGTCTGTGTTGCCTGTACCGGTCAGGACCAGCTGACGCATGGGGCAGCCACCCAGGTAGGTGGAGGCCAGGCCAACAATAAAGAGGCCCAGGATATTCCACAGCCATTCGGTGTGGGCGATAGGCTGACCCGCAAAGCCCAGGTTAAAGCTGCCATTCACCATGTTGGCGATGAGGGCAACAACCAGGAGGGCGAGTGAGCCCCAGAGCAGGGTAGGATCTTTAAACATGATGACGTCACGGATACCGCCTGCTTGGCAAATACGAGATCTCTGAGCCACTACGCCAACGACTAAGGCGAGACCCAGAGAAAGGGCTAAAGGAGCATGCATGGAGCCGGGGCCCTTTTCAGAGAAGGCCAGGGCTGCAGGAGCACATACGAGGATTGCCAGGAGGACCAGCTGGAAGAGGGGCATAACGCCGCCTTCAGCTACGGAGAGGGTGTGGGCACGGTTGAGAGAGAAACCTTGTTTGAGGAAGAGGGTTCCCACATAGACACCCGCTACAAATCCGATTAAGCCGACCCAGGCATTGAGGTCACCAGCAGACATCCGCAGGACCATGCGCAGGGGGCAACCCAGGAATACGAGGGCGCCAATGCTGATCATAAGGCCCAGGAAGAAACGGATAGCAGGAGAAGAACCACCACGTACCTTAAATTCTTTAGTGCCTAAAGAAATAAGGAAAGAACCGAGGATGATCCCAATTACTTCAGGGCGCAGGTATTGCACGACAGGTGCTGAGTGCAGTTTAAGCGCGCCAGCTGTATCGCGAATAAAGCAAGCGATGCAAAAACCCATGTTGCCGGGGTTGCCATTGATCATCAAGACAATCGCAATAATACCTATGAGTGCGCCGGTAATAATTAGGCTCACAGTCTCTTTAGATTTTGACATAAAAACCTCCTATACGTCATATTGACGGCTCTTTAAGTTTAGTCTAGTCTCAGAAAGTTCAGCCTTATATATCGCAAAAAACTATAGGTATGGCATTTTGATAGCAATAATCTATGGCCAACCTTGGGTCCAGCAAGAAATGCCCAGATAGCTTAAAATATAAAGAAAGTGAAGCCTATCGGGCTAAGGAGTGATTTATGATGCAAGACAAGAGCGAAGCCTGCAAGGCGTCTATCTATTTTGATAATGCCTCTACCTCGTCGCCCAAAGCGGAAGGCTTAGGCCAGGTGATTGCCGCCTACTTTGAGGCAGGAGGTTACAATATTGGCCGCGGTCATTACCCAGGCGCCGAAGAAACGGCGATGGGAGTCCTGGGTGCCCGCAAGGCCCTAGCAGACTATTTTAACTTCCCTAACTTTCGCAATATAGTCTTTACCAATAACGTGACCCATTCGCTTAATCTCGTCTTGAAGGGCTTTTTACGCCCAGGAGACGAGGTCATTTGCTCTTCCATGGAGCACAATGCCGTGATGCGGCCCTTGTACCAGCTAGAGGCAAAAGGGGTAAAGGTTAAAATCGCTCAATGTCAAGAAAATGGCCAATTAGATCCGGCTCGCGTGGAGGATCTCATCAGTCCCAAGACACGGGCCCTCGTCTTTACCGGAGCCTCTAATGTCTCCGGTACGGCCCTGCCCCTGGTAGAACTAGGAAAAATTGCCCGCCAGCATGGCCTCTTCTATGTTATTGACGCGGCACAGATTGCCGGCCATCTCCCCTTCGATACCCAAGCCTTCCAGGCAGATGCCTTTTGTTTCACGGGCCACAAGGGGCTCAAGGGACCCCAAGGGATTGGCGGCGTGCTCTTAAGCGATGAACTCGCTACAGTCATGGACCCCCTCATTGCAGGAGGGACAGGTTCCTTCTCAGATTCAGAAGAGATGCCTCCTCACCTGCCCGACCGCTTTGAAGCAGGCACTTTAAACCTTCCGGGAATACTAGGCTTAGGCTATGCGGTGAACCTGCTTTTGAAACAGGAAGACCCTTTTAAATCTTTTGAGCATGAAATGCAGCTGACCCAAGATTTTATTCAGGCTTGCCAAGCCCTCTGGTCTCCCAGCCAGGTAAAGCTACTGGGCTTAGGCCCTGAGGCCTGCCAGGCCTCCCTGGATTTGGCAAAACAAGCAAGGGCTGCGGGCCTCAGCCACATCGGGGAATTGCCACCGCGTTTTCCCGTGGTATCCCTGGACTTTTTAGACTTAGATAATGCGGAGGTTGCCTTCGCTTTGGAAAGCCAATACGGCATTATGACCCGGACTGGCCTCCAATGCGCCCCCCGGGCCCACCAAAGTTTGGGGAGCTTCCCTGAAGCCTCCGTCCGCTTTTCTTTTGGCCCCAAAAATACCCAAGAGCAAGTGACTTATTGCCTGCAAGCCCTGAAAAAAATCTGCCCTAAGAGCTAGTTCAGGCCAGCAGCTTAATATCTACATCTTCCCGCTCCAGCACTTGACCGACAATCCAGGCACCAAGGCCGGCTGTCTTACAGCGGTCCAGGAAAACTAAACTGGCTTCTTTACTCATGGAATAGAGGAGGCCACCCGAGGTTTGGGGGTCAAAGCAAACATCTTCCAAGGCTAGGTCCATCCCCTTATCCGTCTTGTAGCGGCCTGCCATAAATTGACGATTTTTGTAGGCTCCCGCCGGAATGATGCCATCTCGGGCCATTTCCAGGGCATTCCTTTGCAGGGGGAGGGAATCTGTATAGATTTCGAAGGTCAAGCCCGAAGCAGCTGCCATTTCCGCCCCATGCCCAACCAAGCCAAAGCCCGTAATATCCGTACAAGATGTCACGTCCAAGCCTTTAATCTGCTCGGCGGGCCAACGGTTGAGAGCAGCCATCACGGCCACCAGATCCTTATGTTCTTCAGGGGTCAAGAGACCCACCTTGTCCGCTGTTGTTAAGATGCCAGAGCCCAGTGGTTTGGTCAGGATCAGGAGGTCACCTGGACGGGCACCCCCATTTGCTAATATCTCACTTTCACGGGCCACACCGACCACCGACAAGCCGTACTTGGGCTCGGTATCTTCTAAGGTATGGCCGCCAGAAATATTAATGCCAGCTTCTGCTGCCTTGTCTGCTCCACCCAGGAGCAGGGGCTTCGTCACCCGCTCATGGTCCATATCTCCAGGAATACAGAAGACATTGAGGGCAGAGACAGGTCTCCCCCCCATGGCATAAATATCGGAGAGGGAGTTAGCCGCGGCCACCTGGCCAAATTCATAGGGGTCATCGACGATGGGGGGAAAGAAATCTACCGTATGGATCAGGCAAAGGTCACCTTCTACGCGATAAACGGCGGCATCATCGGAAGATTCAAAACCCAAAACCAAGTTGGGATCTGGAATCTTGGGGATACCGGACAAGATATCAGATAGGACCTCCGGTCCTAATTTGGCCCCTCAGCCCCCTGCCTTGGTTAAGCTAGTTAATTTAATAGGGCCGTCACCCCAATAATCTTTTTTCAAGCTACATGATTTAGACATAGGCTTACCTTTCTCACAAATTCCCCCCATTGTCCCTGGTGGAAAAGACTTACTTTAATTATTATACCTTATACACGGGACCCTATTAGGAACATAGCTTACCCCAGTGACTAGGAGGCTACACCCTATGAATAGTGAAAATAAGCAGAATGAAACGATCAAAAGAGGCACAGATACAAAACTTAAGAAGAACATAGCCATTATTCTAATCATCTGCCTTTTTGTGGGGGCTTATACAGGCTATAAACAAGTCAAGGAATATAACAGCAGACCCAAAGTTAGCCTGGTGGAGGCGGAGCCTGCTTCTTTCAACCGCACCCTCAATCTCACTGCCAAGGTCGAGGCCAAATCTAGCCAAATTATTAGCTCAGATTGGGGGCTAGAAATAGAAGAAGTCATGGTCAAAGAAGGCGACCAGGTCAAGCAGGGAGATCCCCTCTTCCGCTACAGTAGCCGGGATGTTCGTCAGCAACTCCGCAAGGCCCAAAATGACCTCAAGAAAATAGAGGAAGACGAAGAAGCCAGGTTACAGACTTATCAGGATGCTCTCCTTGATCTTGCCCACAGTTTGGGGCAAGATCTGGGGATGAGTATGCCTTCTGCTGACTCGATCATCGCTTCCCTCCTACCAGAGGGAGTGAAGGATTGGTCTGCCCTAGCCAAACAAAGCTTAGACAAGGGACAAATTCCGGATATTCTAAAGTCCCTGCATGGAAGCCTCGACTCCAGCAAGACCCTAATGGACGAGATGACCAGTCTGGCCTTCCAGTTTTCAAGCTCAGGAATCACCGAGCTCTCAGCAGCTAACTTGTACCAGTTGCTTGCCCAGAACCGCGCTCTTTACCAGCAAGTATCCAATATCTTGGACACGGCAAATAAGCTTTTACAGAAGGCCGAGGGACTGAGCGATATAGATCGTAAGCAGCTGGAAGGCATCCGAGACCAGGCTCTAAAACAGATGGAGTATCTGGAAAAACTAACAGAAATTTTGGACCAGCTTGGGAAGGGCGGGTGGCCTGAAGTCCCCTTGCCAACCCCTCCCGAAGATGACAGCCAAGCATCCGATATCCCCTCCGTTGACATTCCTCCTGAGAAGCCAAATCCCTCCGAAGCAGAACAAGCGCCAGAACCTGATCCTGCTGGAAAGCCAGAGCAAAATCCCGACCCCCAAACGCCAGAAGAAAACCCTGGCCAGGAGGATCCAGAGCCTGACCCGGCAGGTCCTGATAATGCAGCAGATCATCCCGAGTCAGGCCAGAATTTGGATGGAGAGTCTGAGCCAGCTCTAGATCAAAGTTCAGAATCAGAGGAGGGCCCTCAGGCCCAACAAGATCAAGCCCTTCCTCCTATTCAGCTAAGCAATCCTGGCCCCGCCTACGCAGAGGCCTTGTCCCTGGCCAACCATCCCCTAGTGCTGGCTAAGTACCCTGCTGCTACCGGAGAGGCCCCTGGTGATAGTCCCGATCCTGCTATGCTCCTTGCGCTTTTGCAAATGAGCCAGGGACAGGGACAAACTAAAAAGGCTGACTTGGAAGATCGCATAGCGGGCCTGCAAGAGATGGTGGACAAAAAAGCCTATACCGTCAAGGCAGAGATAGATGGCTTAGTCGCCAGCCTGCCTATCGCCAAAGGAGATAAGCCGGAAGCAGGGAGTCTTGAGCTCTTGCTACTAGATAATGAGACCCTGGAGGCTAGTTGCCGGGTGGGCAAAGCAGATGCTGGCCGCCTGCAAGTTGGCCAAAAGGTCCGTTTTGTCTATGAGGACCTCAATCTCTATGGTGAGCTTACTTATAAGTCCGCTATTGCCACAGATGAATCCAAATTAGCAAATTTGGGTGAACTGAGTGCCGACTTGGGCTTGGCCGGACAGTTAGGTAGCTTGGCATCCGGCATAGCAGGCAATGATCCCAAAGTCCTGATCCGCATGAGTCTTGAGGGGCCGGACCTTCAAAGGCTGACTATCGGTTTTGACATTGGCTGTGAGGTAGAGGTCGCACATGTTGATCAAGTACTTGCCATCCCTGTGGAAGCCCTCCTCCAGGATCGTGATCAATACCAGGTCTACTATGTAGATGAGGACAACAGAATCTGCGTGAAACCCATTAGCATTGGCCTGATTGGGGAAGATCTAGTAGAGATTCAATCAGGTCTTGAACCGGGTGAAAAAGTTGTCTTCAATGCCTTGTCTGGCCTGGTACCTGGACAAAAAGTCAAGTTGATGGAGACTCATGACCATGAGTAAAGCGAGTGGCCAAGCGCTCATTCAATTGCAGGGAGTGGGTAAGACTTACCGCACGGGCCAAGTGGTCTACCAGGCGCTGACCGACCTCAATTTAGAGGTATGGCCCGGGGAATATGTCGCCATTGTCGGCCCTTCAGGGTCCGGCAAATCGACCTGCATGAATATCATCGGCCTCTTGGATAGCTTAGATCAGGGTAGCTATAAGCTGGCAGGCGAAGATGTCTCCACCCTCAGTGAAGAAGCCAAGGCCCATTATCGTAACCGCTTTATCGGTTTTGTATTTCAGTCCTTTAACCTCTTGCCAGACCTCAGCCTCTTGGATAATGTTGCCCTCCCCCTCTTTTATGCCAATGTAGGCGAGCAGCAAAGGCGGGCTAAGGCTTTGGACTTCCTCGATCAAGTGGGGCTTGCAGACTATGCCTGGCACAAGCCGACAGAACTATCCGGCGGGCAAAAACAAAGAGGGGCCATTGCCCGGGCCTTGATCAATGACCCCGCCCTGCTCTTGGCCGATGAACCTACAGGTAATTTGGACTCCCACTCCGCTCAAGAGGTCTTAGGCTTTTTCGACGAGCTGATTGCTCGGGGCCGTACAATTGTCCTGATTACCCATGATGAAAGCGCGGCGGCCCGGGCTGGCCGCCGGCTCAGCATTCTGGATGGTCATATTCAAGAAATGTCCACATCTGATCAAAGCTATACGAAGCTGGACAAGGCTTACTTGCAAGCTGGAAGAAACCCTCTCGAGGACATCAAAAGGCAGGCACCGCATGAATAAGCTCAAAGAAAGCATGCGGCTTGCCTTTGCTTCCCTCCGCATTAATTATATGCGGACCCTCCTCACCATGTTGGGGATCATTGTGGGCATTGCCTCTGTCATCAGCATTGTCGCTGTTGGGCAAGGAGCCCAAGAGGCTATGCTGGGAAATTTCGAAGAAATTGGCGCCTCTACCGTTTTAGTCTTGCCCGACTTCTCTTTATCAGAAAAAGGCGCCGAAATTAGTCTGGCAGATGTCCAGGCCATTCGGCGTGAGGTCGCCAACATCCGCTATGCAGCACCTCTCAGCTACCACTTAGGATCCGCTAAAGTGGGAACCGGCCCCAGCAGAACCCTGAACCTCTACGGCATCGATAATGATGGCTTTAATATGTTGACCCCGAATATGCAGTACGGGCGTTCTCTCGGTCCTTTGGATTATCAGGATGGCCTGACCAATGCTTTAATTGATGCCTATACGGCTACCACCGTTTTTGGTGACCCCTCTCAAGCCTTAGAACAAGATATCAATATCGAATTGTATGGAGGCTCCAGCGCCCGCTTACATATCGTGGGTGTGGGCACTTTTGACAGCTTGGAGGTCATCACCAATTTAACGACTGGGAGCTTGAAAGGCAAGGAGGACATGGCCCCCATCAGTCTGTTTATTCCCCTGGAAAGTGTGGCGCGGATCACCGGGTCTGAGGTCAACATCAGTATCCTGGCTATCATGGCGGAAGATCCCGCCCTGTCTGAGTCTGTGGGTAACCGGGCGGTTAAGATCTTAGAGCGCAGGCACAACAGTGAGGGCCAGGGGGCCTACAGGATGCGGTCCATGTCCGGGATGGTGGACCAATTCACCTCAACCATGACCCTGATGGCAGCCTTTATTTCTGTTGTGGCCTCTATTTCCTTAATTGTTGGAGGAATCGGGGTGATGAATATCATGCTGGTGAATGTCACAGAGCGCACACGTGAGATAGGTATTCGTAAGGCCCTGGGAGCAACACCTGCTGATATAGAGCTACAATTTTTAAGTGAGGCTATTATTCTGACCAGCTTAGGTGGTCTCATCGGCTTGGGACTTGGCCTACTGCTGGCTAAAGTGCTCGCAATGTATTTAAAGATCAGGCCTCTCTTTAGCCCAACCTGGTCTGTTGCTGCCTTGCTGTTTTCTGCGGCGATCGGCCTAGTTTTTGGTATAGCCCCCGCCAAGAAAGCAGCCCGTATGCATCCCATAGACGCCTTGCGCTATGAGTAGGCAGATTAGTAGCCTGCCGCTAGCTTAGAAAGCAGGATCCCTTCCCGCACCCCCTTGTCGCTAATCAATAGCTCCTGGGCTCCCGAATAGGTCAAGATAGCTAGCAACATAAGGATACCTGGGCAAATGGTATGCACCCGCTCCGGTGAGACCTGGAGGAGGGTTCTCATAGCTTCACTCTCCTCAGCTAGAAGGGCCTTGGACAAGACCTTAATATCATCCTGGCTGATCTGCTGACTAGACTCCAGACCTAAATATTCTTGACAAAGATTACCAGTCGCCCGCAGGGTTCCCCCTACTCCATAAATAGGGAGCCTGTGGTCAGGCTGAGGCAGGCCACTCTGTTCAAGCAGACCTTGCACATAGCTAGAAATTTGTTCCACTTCTTCCGGGGCGGGAAGTAAGCGGGAACAGAATTTTTTGTAAAGCGAAAGGGATCCCGCCGCTAAGGATTGGGCATAGACCACATCCCGGTCTTGAATTAAAGTGAGTTCGCAGGAGCCGCCTCCTATATCTACAATGATGCCCTCATGGATGTCATAGTCATGCAGGATGCCCTGGTAACCGTACCAGGCCTCGTCTTCACCAGAGATGAGTTCTATGGTGAGGCCTGTTAAGGGTTGGACAGAGGCAATAACCTCATCCCTATTAGCCACATAGCGCAAGGAGGCTGTAGCGAAGGCGATCACTTTATCGATTGCAAAAGTTTGGCAGATCCGTTGAAAAGAGCCTAGGATGCGGATCAACTTATCTATGCCCTTTTGAGAGAGCAGGCCATTGTCTACATAAGATGCCAAGCCGGCCACATGCTTTTTACTGAGAAGAGGGTCAAGCCTCCCCGCCTGATCCAGGTCATAAATATTGAGGCGTACCGTGTTTGAGCCGATATCGATCACTGCATATTTCATCGCAAGAGGGTTTCCTCGCTTTTATCATGAGCAAGGGGCTGTCTCAAAGTCCTGAGACAGCCCCTTGAATAGTCGTTAGTGATTAAGCATGCCTTTATTGGGCGTAGCCTGCATCAACCAAGATCTTATGGGCTTGCTCCAGCTTAGCATCATTAACCTTAATAACAGGTCCTGTGCAACCCATACCATTTTCTGCATAGATGCCAGCCTTCCAGAGGACCTGGGTAGCTTCATCCAAGAGCATAACATC